>DATNPV010000246.1:0-15219 GCA_036703055.1 Waterburya sp. | reverse complement strand
ATCAGATGGCTGATGTAGCCTGATTCAATAAGTCCAGTTCTACAGTTGCGATCGGGTAGATTTCCGGATAGATCAATAATTTGTTACTAGGGGAGTTTACGAAGCGCAAAAAATTGGTGAAATTTTGTACCTACTTTGATGGACTAAGAATTATTTTTTAACCAATCTCCGATGCCATAAGGGTCATTTAGTGGGGCAGAAACATGTTCGTGCCGGATTTGCCAGCAACCTGCTACATTTTTCCGCAGGACAAAGGTAGCCCGAAACATTCGTTGGATAATTTGACCGTTTACAGCTACGGTTAGTAGCACCATGCCTGCTACCCAAGCCAATTCTCCCGATGTTTCGGTAAACGGGCCTTCTACCCACTCAATTTCTTTTAACGTTAGTCCAGAATCGCAAAAATCCTGCCAACCTTTGGCAATATGAGAATAGCCAAGAGTGGAGTAGCGAGGGCCTTCTACAAAAACGTAAGTATCTTTATCGGGAACGTAATTTTGGCAAATCCGAGCTACTTCTTTGTGAATGATAGCGCGATAGAAAATATCAATTTGGTCTATTGCGGTTGTCATTGTATTAGGTGCAATTCTCGCTACTAACTAGTTGCTTCTGAACCACAGGTGCCAATCACATGATTACCCGCTAGCTTCGCCAGTTGTACCGCAATATGACCCGTTCCACCGGCCGTCGCCGTTACCAAGACCACTTCCTGACTTTTTATCTCTCCCACTTGTTCTAAGGCAACCAACGCCGATACTCCTGTAGGCATTAGGGTTAGTACCTCTGGTGTGGCTTCGCGGACTTTGACGGTAAGGTTAGAAGCGATCGCTTGGTATTCCTCTGAAGAAACACATTCCTATTTCAAACCCTACGGAATCTGTTTCTTAAGAGGTACTTTATTCTCTCAAGAGTCTTCCACACCCGTACACTCGATCCTGGATATCGTTCTGTCGTAAGGCATACCACCAGGTTGCCGCATTGATAGCAATCACCGGCTTTCCTAACCACCGCTCCGCTTCGTCGGCGAGCCGGAGCATACTCAAATTGGTACCCATTTGCACGATAGCCTCTATGTCATCACCATCGAGTTCCTGAAGATGGTTGCGAAGAGCATCCTCAGAAACCTCGGCGATCGCAAGTGCAGTGGGACAACGGAGTCCCTCCAGCCGAACCACCTCGATTCCGATGTCATTGAAAAAGCGGCGTATTTTATCATCAGCCACAGCCTGATAAGGGGTGATAACCCCAATTTTATTGACTTGAAAGGCTTCGAGAGCTGCCTGACACGCCGAAGCACAAGAAGCCACCCGAATACCAGTATGATCCTCGATCCGTCTCACGAACGCTCTGTTTCCCTCCATCCCTTCCCAAAAAGTCTCGGCACTCATTGCCATGATCAGGTAATTGACACCCGCCGTCATCACCCGATCAATCGCAAAGAGAATTTCTTCGTCCATCCGCTCCAGAAAACGCACCATCTTTTCGTCACTACTCAAGTCCTGGTCTCGAATATGAATCCGGGACATATGAGACGTAACCCCCCGTACAGCCATCGCGTGAAAATCGGGTTCAACAATCGTGTTCGTGCTTGGCGCAAGCACCCCAAATTTCTTTCGCCATCCTAACGCGTCTGCCATTGGCTACTTTTGCTTAACTACAATAAGTAAGGGTCATTTAGCGGCTGAAAATATGTTCGTACTCAATAGCCCTCTTGCATAAATCTGAGAAGGGTGAAGCATTGGCGGATAAAAATCTTGACTTTACCAGTGGTTTAGTCGCGCTAATGCTGACGCTCGTTCCAGGCTAACGCCTCGCTTCGCTAACGCTACCGCTACGCGCTACGCGCATGCTACGCAAACGCTAACACCCCTACAGCCAAAAACCGAATGAGACCTCTCTTGTCTAATCTGCAAGCAACCTGCTTGGTTTTTCCCAAGACAAAATTAACCCGAACCGTTTAGGGCTATTTGTCATCGGCGAGTGCGGTCTGGAGACGGGTCTGATCCTGCTGGGTGATGTCCGGATTGTGCAGCATCCAATAGCAATCTAGGCGGTCTTTAGTACGAAACAGGAGCAATGCTCCACTCTCCGTCCAAAACGGGCCATGTGGGATATGGGCTGGTCGCCAGTAGTACCCGTCCTTGAGCATTGCTGCATACCGCCGATTGAATGGATCGTCGCTCATCGACCAGTGTCCCTGTACGTCTCCGCAAATGACATATGCCTCCTCAGTGGTAGGATGACCCGCGTAGAAGTTGCCTTCGATCCACATAGGCACCAAACCAAGAACCCAGGTGGCGCGTCCGGTCTTCCGATTGGTGTAAAGACTCTTACGAGCTGAACCGGGAGGTAGGAAGGTTGTACTCTCCCACTTCATCGCGTGAAGTTCTTGTGCAGGCACGTAGTCGGTCATGCGCTCATGGCTCTGCATATTTACGTGATACGCAGAGTTTTCAGGGATTTGCTCAAGGCTGGCGTAATCTTCGGTGACATACGCCAGCTTGCTTTCCGGCATCCACAAAAGTACAGTATCTTCTTGGGCTTTCCAGGGGCCAGTAGGAATGCCTGCTGGGATATAGGAGTAACTGAGGTTGCGGAGTGCAAAACCACCTTGGCGCAGTTCACCGGTTAGTACAAACAGTTCCACATCGGCAGTGAAGTGACCGATAGGCGCGTTCCAGCCCTTCTTCAAGGTAACTCGCTGGCTGGACTCTCCTGTAGACTCATCAGCAGAGAGAATCTGCGAGATGCCCTGTTCGCCAGTGACAAAATTCTCTACCTCAAACGGCATCTTGGGAAAGTCAAGGACTGAGTTGAGGGATTCTTCCGTCTCCACATGTTTGCGCCCGATATAGGTGCTTTTGTTAGCTCGAAGGCCAGTGTCGATGTGCGAGAGTTTGGTGTCACCATTGGGGAAATTGGTGCTGTTTATGTCAAGTTCTTTAGTCATATTCTGTCCTGAGTATTTATCTAACAGAGAAAATCAACTACTACTTTTGATATTTCTTCTGGCATCTGGTTCATCATAAAGAACGCTCCGCCTTCAAGAGCAACCACCTTTGCATGAGGAATTGCTTTTGTAATAAACTGTCTGTTCTCTGCCTTTGTAAAGCCCAATCGCGCAATTTGTTTTATGTTCTCGGTTCCCGATAGGATGAGGGTTGGACAACGGATCAAAACTGCGGGGGTTCATATGCAGTAGCAGCAGCGGTTCTCCCTCACCGCCAATTCGGTAGTGAATCTGTCCATCTTCGGTATCAAGGAAAGCCCGCTTAATTAGTTTGCTCATTTTACCTTGTGAAGTTAAGGCGTGTTAACGCTTCCGTTCTTCTTGAATCAGCGTGCGTTGAAATAGCTGATTGTCCTTAAACCAATGCCAAGTGCGCGATCGATAGTTATTGCAGGGGCTAATCTGAATCATTTCGTATAAATACGCATTCGGGATGCCCTTGTAACCGAACCGCAGGATAAGGGTTGCATCGTCTACTTCCCACGCTTTACCGTCAATGCGTTCCGTGTCAAACCAAATTGCTTTATCTCGATAGGTTGCTGGAAATTGATGTTCTTCCTGTTTCCCCTCAGCCCATTTGTAGCGATTGATTTGGTAATAGGCATAGGTATCGTTGTCGGGAAACTGACAAGTTAAATGCGATTCATGCTTGTCCAGAATATTACCCTCAAGATTGATAAGCGTATATGTACCCATCCAGTCACCCTCATGTCGGGCAAGTACGGGCATTTCATCTCGGATGTTAGACATCGTCAATCCTCCGTTTTCTGCTAATGAATCATTAAATTACTGGTTATGAAACCACCAGGGGTCAGGAATAGACTTTGTTTTAAGCAAAAACGCTTTTTTTCGCATAAACCGTTTGAGGGCAGCTGCACCCATGCGCGAACCCCCCATCCCGGAGAATTTGAAGGCGTTTTTCTCTGCTTCGTGCATAATTGCTGTTAAGGCTGCATCGTTGATGCTGATGGCGCCTGCCTCGATACAGCGTGCTACTTCTAGTGCTTGGGCTGGTGAACCTGCAAAAACAGCGGCACTGAGTCCATAGAGGGTATCATTCGCCAGTGCGATCGCTTCCTCAACGGTAGAAAATGGCATAACAGGCATAATCGGGCCGAAGGTTTCTTCTGTCATCACCTTCATGGAATGGTTGACTTGAGTTAGTACCGTCGGACGGCACCACAACCCCCCATCCAATTCTTCAATCTTGCCTCCACAGTGAACAACTGCCCCTTTTTCAACGGCGTCGCTTAGGTGTTCGGCAACGATATCTGCCTGTCTTTCTGCAATAATAGGGCCAATTTCTCCATCTTCAATCGATGGATAAGCCAGCTGAAGGCGTTGTGCTTTTTCTACCAGTTTCTCGACAAAATTATCGAAAATGGATTGGGCGACATAAATCCGTTCAATTGAGAGGCAGGATTGTCCTGTATTGACCACTGAACCCCACAATATTGCCTGTGTCGCTAATTCTAAATCAGCTGAGGCTAGCGCGATCGCAGGGTCTTTCCCTCCCAATTCCAAAAAAGCGGGAATAAACCGCCTAGCGGCTGCTTCTGCTACTTTTCGACCTGTAGCCACACTTCCCGTAAAGCAGACTAAATCCACGCCTTCAATTAAAGCAGCACCTGTATCGCCTGCACCTTCTACATAGGCTAAGACATCCCGTAATTTAGGAACGGAGGCAATCGTATCTACCAGCGGTTGAATAAAACGAGGAGCGATTTCACTTGGCTTCACCACAACGGCACAGCCTGCCAGCAATGCGGGTATGGTATCAATAGTAGAAAGCAACAGCGGAAAATTCCAAGGGCTGATGACCCCGACCAAAGAGTAAGGAACGATTTCTTGTTGCAGCTGGATAAAGGGAATTGCCGTCGCTTTTTCATCCTCTTTTGCTAACAATTGGGGGGCTAACCGACACCACCGCTCAATTCCGGAGATGAAGGAGTCAATCTCTAGGACGGATACTGACAATCTCCCCGTGTCGGTAACTACAGCCTTGGTTAGCTCATCTTTCTTCGATAATAAGGTTTGCTTCCACTGTTGCAGCGCCTCAATTCGCTGTTCTAAACCTCCCTGCCACCAATCGATTTGAGCTTCGCGCAAGCGGGTACATTCAGCGGCAAGTTGCTCTGCGGTCGGCGGTGTTATGCAATAATCAACGTTTCCCGTTCGAGGATTACGCACCCTTAGCTGTAGACTCATATAAAACCCCCGCTTTAGGGAAAGGTTAAATAGCTCTTTGTAGGAACTGGAGAAGATTCAGCGTTTTTGCCTTGCTTCTACATTGTTAATCGGTGTAATAACCCTAAGGTAAACACTGCCTACCAACGACAGAATTAGCTTGTTCTCGTTCTGGCAAGCAGTACCCACCTACATGCGTTTGAGTTACCTTAAATTATCCCCAATTTCCCTAAACGTTCGATAGTTTCTCTCTGAGTTTGAATAAAATGTTTACGGTCTACCTCCCCCTCAAGCATGGTATTGACCGGGTAAAAGTGAGACTGGCGGTAAGTTTCTGCATACAGTTCTAATCGCTGTCGGGAAAGCAGGTTATTCAATCCCGGACGACGACGGTATCGCCGCAAAGCATCTAAATCAATCTCAGCAAACGCCGCCATACTTTCTCCTGAACCGGCCTCGGCTAAAACGATGCCCCGATAGTCCACAATCTTAGAACCGCCGTCAGTTGAGGCTGATGGAATGGGGATATTCGCGATACCTGCTGTATTGGCTGAGAGTACGTAAGCCATATTCTCGACGGCGCGAGAAATTTTGGCCGCTTCTTTGGGCGATCGCTCCTTACCATACACCTCTGAGGTCGAATGGAGAAAAATCTCTGCTCCCCGCATGGCTAAGCAGCGTGCTACCTCAGGATACAAGATTTCTTCGGATGCGATCGCGGCTAGATTGCCGATCGCAGTTTTAGCAACGGGAAAAACACCTTCCAACCCATAGCAGTCGAGATACTTATCCCATACATCGTGTGGTGTAGGCGCAAACATGGAATTGAGCCGTCGATAGCGTAAGATGATCGACCCAGAGGGGTCGAGGACAAAGCAAGTCTGGAAGTACAACCGGGGAAAGTTTGGATCGAGTTCATAGGCGTTCCCAGCCAGAAAGATACCATGCTTCTGGGCAATCTGACCAAGCGCCTCATATTCAGCACCCGCCATTTCTAGACAGGCTTTTTCGGCCCAAACTGCCAATGATTCTCCCATGGGGAAGCCTGTGAGGAAATATTCAGGCAGTACCACCAGCTTACAGTCAAAGCCAATAAAGGCGATGCTTGCAGCAATTTGCTGCGATAATCGGCTGATGGACTGCTGCATGAGCGATCGCGCTTCGGTTCGGTCATGGGCTTGGTTAACGGCGTGGCAGGTAACTTGGAGTGCTACTGCTCTGAATGAGTCGATCATATCGGCGTTTGCTTCCATGAGTCTTATGACAACTCCACGGTTTGTAGTGATTTAACTTACCTAATCGATCCGGTGGCTGAATTAGTTTCTCGATTGAATCATCGGTTTTGGTTCGCGATCGCTCTATATTAACGAACCACAGAGGCTCAGAGAACGCGGAGTTAGGAGAAGAGAGGATTTTACAATTTTTTTAGCATGGCTAGGGTTGGCATGATGGGGAGAATTTTTGCTTTTGTGATGTGCTAAGGTACAGAGTTTTTGGTCGTTGTTTGCTTTCAGGCCAATATAGTTGTTTTAGGGAGTGTCCCTTGCCACTAAATCGTCAAGTTCGGCATAATCCGGTAAAGCTGTATCAATTGGCTGACCTTTTCTCAGTACGATTCGGTCGTGCTGGGGACGGGACAGGAGTTCGCTGAAGTTGCGTCCTTTGAACAGAATTAAATCCGCAGGCAGTCCTACGCCAATTCGTCCTATATTCGGTAAATTCATTAAGTCTGCTGGTGTTTTGGTCACTGCACAGGGCCAATTCCCATAAGGTGTATCTAAATGAGCAATCCTGACAGCTTGGGTAAAGACTTCCAATCCATCATGGTCGCCAAATCCGAAAAATGGGTCACGGCAGTTATCGCTAGCAACGGCAGCAGGGATATTGTGTTGTTTGATTTCCTGTAGTGCCGTCACTCCCCGCCATCTGGGGGTTCGCCCCGATTCCCGATCTTGCAAATAAAGATTGCACATCGGTAAGCTGACAATGCCAATTCCTGCTTGTTTAACCAACTCTAAGGTTTTTTCTACAACGTCTGGTGCTTGCAAGGCTAAACTACAGCAGTGACCGCAGACAATTTGCCCGGTAAATTGGTGACTGAGCGCCGTTTGTGCTATTTTTTGCAGACATATAGAATTAGGGTCGCCGTTTTCATCGGTGTGAAGGTCGAGATTTAAATTTCGTTCTTTTGCCAGGGTGAATAGGGTATCCAGTTGGGTATCTAAGTCAGGATGCATATAGGCAACACCCCCTAAGATGCCCCCAACTTCAGCAATTTTGTCAGCCAAAGCCATCCCTTCAGGAGTCTGGTAATAGTCGAGAGTGACGAGAGAAACGGCTTGTAGTATTATTCGATCTGCCCATTCTTTTTGTAGAGACTGGAACGCTCCTAGGCTAATTTCTGCCTGTTGTCCAAAGGAGTCAATGTGAGTACGGATGGCTTTGGTGCCATGGGCGTAGCTGCATTTGATGCCAAATTCTATGCGGCGATAGACATCTTCGGCTCGCCAATATGTTTCGCTATCAGCCTTTGCACTTTCTAGGGCACTGGCGAAGGTGCCATCGGGATTGGGCGATCGCTCCCAAATATGGCCTTTATCTAAATGGGTGTGTATATCTACAAAACAAGGCCACACTTGCCCCTTCTGACAATCAATGGCTGGGGCATCACTAGCGTCAGAGTTGCCTACGGGTAAAATCTGCGCGATAGTGCCCTGCACAATTTCCAAATCAACCAAGCATAGCCCTTCTCGATTTGCTGCAAAACCACCTCCCACAAGTAGGGAAACTGGTATATGAGCATTTTTTATCCAGTAATTCTGTAAAGTTTGAATCATTGACAAAGCTCATCTAACGCTAAAAAAATAATTAATGAGGAATTTGCAGCAAAGTCCATTTTGTCATGACTTGGTGTTCGATTCTCCCGTCCTGTAAAAGGTAAGGATGTTATCGAAAATTCTTCTCAACTAACTGATTAAGCAGCTCGGTGGAAATAAACCTCACTTTAGTTGGTGAGGCATGGGTGATGGGTTAGTAGGTTAGCAAGTTAGCAGGTTATAAGTTTTAACCCGCCAAATTTCAACCTGCCAACTTTCAACCCTCTGACCGATTACCGATTACTGATTACCGAACCCCACAAGCCATGTTTAAGTACACCCGCCTGCTTAATTCCTAATTCCGAGTTGTCCAAAGGCACGCTTCCTAATTACAAGTCTGACGAAACTTTCAAGAGTCAGACGGTTTCTATATACGTCAGAGACATACATGTTTGGGAGACACTTCAGGTCAACATTAAAAATTAAATACATTGGGAAACATCAACTTCTCAGTTTTTTGCTCCTAGGAATAGCTATTTGCTCTTTCTCAGTTGCTTGGGTTAGCAGGGCTAATTCTTTGATGATTTTTGCGGACAGCAACATCAGAGCCAATTATTCCTTGACCCATCATTACGCTCTAACCGCTACTCATGAAACTGGTGAACAGGATAATAGTAACAATGAAAGTGTTGTGCTTTCTCGCTATTCCGAACCGAGTAGGAGTGTTATAGCAGCTTTGGAGGGTTACGATGTTACAGTTCACGGGTTCGGTTTCGAGAATTATGGCGAGGAAAAAGACTACGTACATTTGACTTCAGCGGAAGTGGAACGGATGTTCGGTGAACAAGTATGTGTTAGCAAAATCAATGGTGAATGCATCCTCACGCCTTTAGGAGAAAAGTGGATGCAACAGAAAAATCAAAGTATGGGGAAAGGCCATTGTGATGGCATGGCAGCCCTCAGTTTACTGTTCTACGTCAACCACATCAATGTCAAAGATTTCGGCGGAATAAGTGTCAACAGCTTGCGAATAGAAGGAAATGAGAAATTACAACGGGAAATTGCTTATTGGTGGACTACTCAAGCAACTGAGCCAACTCAAAGTGCTAGAGACAAAAATGCGCTAACACCTCAAGAAGTCGTTCAGGAATTAGTTAAGGCGTTTAAGGCAGGCTTCAATAGTGAACTCTATACTATTGCTCTGTGGAATAGCAATGGAAAAGGTGGTCATGCCGTTACACCTTTTGCCGTCGAAGAGTGGGACAATAATGTCTATGCGATTCTGGTATACGACAATAACTATCCCAACATCACCCGTAAAATTATTGTTGATAGCAACGCCAATACCTGGAAATACAATGCCTCGATTAACCCTAATGCGCCAGAATATTTGTATGAAGGCGATGCCAATACAAAAACTTTGCTATTGACTCCCACATCCTCTCGCTTACGAATTCAGCAGTGTCCATTTTGTGAAGAAGACAGTGCCCCTTTAGTTGACAAAGTGGAAGCTGCCACATCCGATTTGCGCCAGGGGACATCCATTGCAAAAACAGTCGATATAGCATCGCAGATCGTGAGCCCCTGACGGCATCCTTTATCCAACCTTGCTGCCCTCTGCCCTGGAGCCTTCTGTCTTTCTTGACAGTTTTCTCCCATCCTCAGGAAGAGGGAAGCACGCACTTGTTTGACAAGAGCTGAAGCTACTGGACAGGATGTCAAGGATTGATATCTGCGATTGCTGAATCCTCTTTAGGAATCCTCGTTTCTGGAATATGCTTCAATCCCCAAGCAATCATAGTCCTCAACACGGGACGCAGACTTTGCCCTCGTTCTGTTAACTGATAATTCATCCGTCGAGAATGGTTGCTGTAGGGCTGCTTTTCCACCAAGCCAAGCTGCTCTAAGGACTTAAGGCGACTGGTGAGGATATTCGTCGAAATTCCTTCCGGTGACTCCAAAAACTCCTCAAACCGCTGCTTGCCGAAAAACAGCATGTCCCGAATAATCAGTAGCGTCCAGCGATCGCCAATTAAATCCAACGTACAAGCAATCGGGCAGTCTGAGCGTCTCTCTGGTGTCGTTTCCATTCATCGTTCCCCTTTTACTTGCATTTTACAAGTTACTTGGGTATCCTATTTTTTAACTTGCAATTTAAAAGTTAAATATGACTCAACCCACACTGCAACCTAAAACCGGAGAAAACTTTACTGTCGTTGACCTTGGCGAGTTTTCCAGCTTGGAGCGATTCAGCGTCACGCTACCGAAAGGGAATATCAGGGTGGAGGGCAAGCTGTTTTTGAAAGAACTATTGAATCTCACTAGTGCCGAAATTTCCGTTAACAAGCTGGCACCGGGACAGTCAGTTCCCTTTTACCACAAGCACCATCTCAATGAGGAGATATATATTTTCATCAGAGGCAAAGGAGAGTTTCAGGTAGACGATAGGGTGTTTCCCCTCAGCGAGGGAACGATTGTGCGGGTAAACTGCGATGGTGAACGCTGCTGGCGGAACAATTCAGATGAAGAACTGCACTACATCGTCATCCAAGCACGAGCAGGTTCCTATGAGGGAGGGACTATTGAAGATGGGGTTGGCGTTGGAAAACGAGTCAGTTGGGTTGGGAAAGATCAGATTTAACTAAAAAATGTCGAGAGAAGCCCCCATCCAAAAATTCCCTAAAAAACGCTCACATTGTCGATGGGGATGAATCCCGATCCATAAATAGACTACAAAGCGTCTACCTATTTTTGCTAATATAACTTTAACAAATCACCCTTATAAAGCTTTATCCCATTCCAATTGATGACTTAAGCCATATTTAATGAAGTCTTCTTTTTTCGCTTGATCACTTTTACCAAAAACACCTAAGCTGTAAGGATTTTCTTGCATCCGTTGTCTGACTAATTCTTGTTCAAACTGTATCACTTCTTCTCTAGGCTTATCAGTTTTAAAGAAATCTACAACCAAAACAGTCCTTTCGTAATCAGTGTAATTATGCGGACAGTGGGGATAGCTGTGATCTAAAATTAAAAATTCGCCTTCATGCCAATAAAGCTTGTCATGACAGATTTTCATCGCCACATCTCCCTCCGGCACAATTAACCCTAGATAGCCGCGATTCATGTGCGGGTTATAGTTCACATGCAGTTTGATATCCAGGCCTGGATGAAATGTGCCAAAATATACATTTCTCAGGATGGCGTCATTGAGCGAATTTGTTTGTTCTACCGCCTTAGTTAACTTGGGAAAATATCGTTCTCTTAATTCTCGTGCTTTTTCGGGTACATCCTGTAACTCATACTGAGGATATTGGATTTGATGGGATTGAATGTATTTTTCAATAAACATTCCTTGAAACAACACACCAAAAGCACTATATTTGGAATTGCCTTTGGTCTTAATAGTTTTACTTTTAGGCCCCAGAACGTCAAAGGTAAATTGCAACTCCTCCTGAGAAGCTTTATTCCTAAAATCGATGAATTCATCTCTAATGACTTGCCAGTTCTCTTGAAGGAGGTTCAGAAAAGTAAACTGTTTAGGGTCTAAATGATACTCGTTAAAACTTTCCATTGTCTTTTCTCCTGAATAGCGTTGGCTTCAAACTACTATAATCAGCCTAAATGATTCGTGAAATTCTCTTTTCCTTCTTTCTCTGTGTTCTCTGTGCCCCTGTGGTTTGTTATTGTTCATAACTCAAATAGACTAGCTCTATAATTTCATTCTATTAAGTTTTATTTCCGGTGAGGCAACCTGATAGAGAATTGGTCTAACTGATTTTGACAAGAGGTCTTGTGTCTGAAACTCTAGTTCTGGATAGACTTATCAAAAACGTCCGCGTGGTTCGTCCTAATCAATCATCCGTGGAGTGCCTGGATGTGGGAATTAAGGATGGTAAATTCACTCAAATTTCGCCGCAAATCAGCCCTGACGAGGCCAAAGAGGTGTTCGACGCTCAGAACCTGCTTGGTTTTCCAGGGGTGGTTGATGCCCACATGCACATCGGCATTTATCAACCCCTTGACCAAGACGCGATCGCAGAAAGCAAAGCAGCGGCAATGGGGGGAGTAACCACCAGCCTGAACTATATCCGCACGGGTCAGTATTACTTGAATAAAGGGGGTTCTTACAAGGATTTTTTCCCAGAGGTGCTGGCTTTGTCAGAGGGCAACTTTTTTGTGGATTACGGCTATCATGTAGCGCCAATTAGCCCTGGACATATCGACGAAATGCAGTGGTTGTTTGAGCAGCATGGGGTCGCTTCGTTCAAAATTTTTATGTTCTATGGAGGTTATGGTCTTCATGGTCTTTCCGATCAACAGAATCTATTTCTAATGATTAATAAGGAAGATCGATACGATTTTGCTCACTTTGAATTCATCATGCGGAGCTTGTCTCAACTGAGGGAACGCTACCCCACCATGCAAGACACTCTAAGCCTCAGCCTGCATTGTGAAGTGGCTGATATTCTCAATGCCTACACCAAAATTGTGCAGCAAGATACTACCCTCACCGGCCTCAATGCTTATAGCGCTGCCCGTCCTCCCCACTCAGAAGGGCTAGCCATTTGTATTGCATCTTATCTGGCTCACGAAACCAACTGCGTCAATATCAATTTGCTCCATCTCAGTTCCCGCAAGGCTGTTGAAGCGGCTCTGATGATGCAAACGACGTTTCCCCACATCAATTTCAAACGAGAAGTTACGGTTGGTCATCTCCTTCTAGATGTCGATGCCCCCACGGGGAAATGGGCAAAAGTCAATCCCCCGATTCGCCCGCGATCGGATGTTGAATATTTATGGAATGCACTCCTAAATCATCAGGTTGATTGGATTGTTAGCGATCATGCTTGCTGTTCAGCGGAGCAAAAAGCTAGTTTGAGAGAGCCGGACAACATTTGGCTGGCTAAATCTGGCTTTGGTGGTACAGAATATCTGCTCTCAGGGATTGTCAGTGAAGGGAGCAAACGGGGCATGTCCTACAGCCACATGGCAAGGCTACTGTGTTGGAATCCTGCACAACGATTTGGCTTGTTTCAAAAGGGTGACATTGCGGTTGGGTATGATGCTGACCTAGTGCTGGTAGCTCCGAATGAAACGTTTGTTGTCCGTGCTGCTGAATCAGAGTCGCAACAGGGCTATACCCCTTTTGAGGGGATGGAGTTAACGGGACGGGTCAAGAGTACATTCTTACGGGGGAATTTGATTTACGACCGGGGGCAGGTATTAGGTTCACCACAGGGGCGTTATTTGAAGCGATCGCGCGGATTGAATTGACACAGTTGCAACGGTTGAGATACGCGGCAGTTAAGTCAATGAAATTAGCCGATTTTGGTTTGACGAGCCTGGGGACATTTTTTCAAAAAAATTAGCCAGAGCTGTCAGATAATTAAGAGAGCCTCACTAGCAAGTCTTTGACAATTTGCTCCCATTCCTGATGCAACTGTGCTGTAAATTCTGGCTTGCCACTGCGTCTGTACCAGTAATCGGCATTGCTCAAGTCACCCTCTTTTCGATGAAGGTACGCATGAACCCAAGCGCTGTCAATATCGCTGGCGTCTTGCACAATTTGATGCGCTTTATCCCAGTTTCCTTTTTTGTCGTACCACAAAGCTTGCAATGCCGGTGGTAGTCCATCTGGGCATTCTTCCTGTTTTGCCATCAACTTTGTGAAGTCATCTAAAGTCATGATTCTAACCCTTAGATTCAGGGTACTTGTGTACTCCTCATCAAAATCAGACTATCACTCAATTGATGACGCTAAACACTTAGCTCCCTAACCCACTGGGATTTTATTGAGTGAGTATCCTCAGCAAGAATTGATTAGCCAGCTACTAATTGGAGTCCCGTAAGAATGCCCATTTGCAATATAAGTTTGAACAAGAAGCAGGGGGCGGGGGGAGCAAGTCTTTCCCCCTGCCCTGTACGGTTTGCGTAGCATGGTGCGATAGCAGCATAGCGAAACATGGGTCACAATCCCCCACTCATTTGAGTAGTTTGCATTCAGGTGGGGCACAATCCCCAAATGACAATGTCCCTCTGCTCCCCTGCCTCTTCGTGAATGTTGGTCACGAACCCACCGACAAATCATTCTGGTATTCTGATTTATAGCTATTGATAACTGGTTGGTTTATTCTAATTGTTTAGCCAAAATATGTTATAAAAATTATTGGCTTTACTTGTCCCGTTGAGGGGTCATTTTCCAGATTCTTTCTAAGGTTTCAATTTGTTGTTGGAGAGCATAATCCCGCTGTCTACAGTGTTGCCTATACCCGATTCCAATAGCAATAAAAATCGAAAATAGCAAGAATACAAAAAATCCTTCAAGCGTGCTACTCATCAATCTATTTGGCTCAGGTGAGGTGCTTTGACTAGGCGTTTGAGCGACCAAAGCTACAACAGGAGAGCCTAGGACGTTAGTCGTTAGAGAAAAGTTCATAGTACAACGATGTTTAGCGCGCTGTAGAATAGCTTCTCCCAGAGGAAGCTACAGCCCGATTACTCTAGGTAATTAGCTATAGCATGTCCCTTTGGGGTGTGCTTGTCTGATACCGTTTGGGTTTGAACTTGGCACATTTGAATTTCTGAAATTGCCTAATGGCAGGACTTTCAAAATCCAAAATCTAAAATCCTTGCATCCAACATGGTATGACTTGTGGTGAAGTTAAGCTTCTCCCTCAAGTTGAAATCTCCAGTTTAAGGCGCGAGGTTTACAATAAGGATGCGTCGGGCGAGGTGTGCTTTCAAACGCTGTAGCAGGAGAGTGCCATCGCCAATTCAACGCTTGCGGCTTGCGATAGGGTTGGGTGGGACGCGGAGTGTAATTGAAGATATAACCTCGATAAATCAATTGCATTGTTTGAGTTTCCATGTTTGCTAATTCCTTCCCTAAGTGGCGATTATTCTGCTTTTAGGTAGGCAATTGTACCTAAATAAAAAATCGTTTTCTAAACGAGTTTGATTTCTAGCCGTTTCTCTTGGTTAGTCTGGCGATTTTGCCTATATTTTTAGTATCGGAGCCTGATGTCTGCGATCGCGTTCAACTTATGTTCAACTTATATTCAAGTTATTTACATTTCGTTACGATTTTGGCTCATGCCATGAAAGTCAGTAGGGTACATTGTTAACGCACCCTACAAGGAGTTACCGATAACTGCACTACATAGTTAGAGTCGATGCTCCTGTTACCAGGGGACACCTCTCCTT
>DATNPV010000234.1:0-14350 GCA_036703055.1 Waterburya sp. | reverse complement strand
CAACGCCTGGCCGATGGCAATTCTAGTCGATACGGTTCTCTCACCAACCCCGAAACCCAACTGGGTTCATACGCTCTTTCTTGCCCCGTTCGGTGAAGGCAAGCTGAACCAAATTTTCGGAATGGCGCTCGTCGCGATGCTGATCAGGATACTGAGCGATACCGTCATCATGCTCCGTAAGATGTTGAACTACCGCATCCAGTACAACGGAACCTTGCGAGTTCGCACCGAACTCTACGACAAAATGCAGGCGCTCAGTCTCGGCTGGCACGGCTCCCGATCGCAGGGTGACGCGATCTATCGGTTGAGCTACGACAGCCTCGGCCCCTGGGGGGTGATCGATACGCTGATCGGCTCCACTGCCGCATCGGTCACCCTTACGGCGATGATCTGGATCATGCTGTCGCGCCATGTCCTTCTCACCCTATTCGCACTTTCGTTCACGCCGCTTCTGATCGTCGCGAATTGGTACTTCGAGGGAAGGATTAGGCGTCGAGCGTTCGAGTCGAAGCAGACTGATGCGGTCATGACCTCAACCATGCAGCAAGCGATAGAGTTGATCGGACTGATCCAGTCTTTCCGTCGAGAAGCAACGGAGTCGCGGCACTTCGCACACAGGGTCGAGCGGAGCGTCGCTGCCGCCATGCGGCTCCATTGGCAAGAGAACCTCTATCCGCTCGCGGTTCAGGTAATCTTCGCTCTGGGAAGCGGGGTAATCTTCGGCTACGGCGGGTACCTGGTCTATCGCGACCAATTCTTGCGTCCGGTGCCGAACGGCGTAACTATTGGCGATCTGATTGTATTCCTGGCCTACCTCAATCAGTTCTGGGACCCGATCGGTTGGGTGTTGGGGTTCACGACCAAGATCCAGACGTTCGTAGCCTCATGCGATCGCGTCTTTACAGTCATCGACGAGCCGCCCACCATAGCGGACGAGCCTAATGCGCGATCGCTTCGGGTCCATCCTCGCACGCTAACCCTTGCCGATGTGAGCTTCGAGTACAACTCTGGGCAACCCGTCTTACGGAACATCAATGCTAGTATCGAGCCTGGTCAGATGGTGGCGTTTTTGGGACCTAGCGGAACGGGAAAGAGTACGCTGCTCAATCTCCTGCCGCGCTTCTACGACCCGACATCGGGGAGCGTCCTCCTCGACGGCGTTGACCTTCGCACCCTTAAGGTTGCCGATGTGCGCAAACACATGGCGTTGGTCACACAAGGCAGCCCACTCTTCCCCGGAACGATCGCAGAGAATATCGCCTACGGTCGCCCGGACGCTTTGCTCCACGAGATTCGAGAAGCGGCGGTGGAATCCGGGGCAGCTGAGTTTATCGAAACCTTGCCGGAGCAGTATGATACCTTGATTGCTGAGGGCGGTCAGAACCTTTCAGGTGGGCAGCGGCAGCGCCTAGCGATCGCGCGGGCACTCGTCACTAAGGCTCCTATCCTCATCCTCGATGAACCCACGAACGCGCTGGACTTGAAGCACGAGCAGTGGGTTATTGAGACGCTCCAGCGTTTACGCCGTTCTCGAACCATCATCTTGGTCACGCACCGGCTCGAAACCGCCATAGACTGCGATCGGATTTTTGTGATGCAGGAGGGCGAGATCGTCGAGGAGGGTACTCATGCCGAACTCCTTGCCCGACAGGGGCTCTACTTCCGAATGTTGGGCTACGGTAAGGGACTTCCCAAATAGGGTGCATCTCAAATACAAGTGAGCGATCGCACTCCATAATTTTGCAGGTGAGCGGAAGTGGCGCAATAGGGAATCAACATTCATTGGTTTGAGCTTCAGAAGTATTTGAATCTGACTCTGAACCTATAGCCACTTTCACTTGGGCAGGTCGTAAAACTAGTTTCCCTAGCAAATAGCCTCGTCTGAGCTCTGTAAGCACAGTTCCATCAGGCTGTTGGTCGGTTGCTTCGACCATCACTGCTTCATGAAGATTAGGGTCAAATGGATGACCTATAGTGTTAATCTCGGTGACTCCGATTTTTTTTAAAGCAGCCGTTAGTAGACGATATATTCTCTCATACCCTTGATGAATTGAGGCTTGTTGTTCTGAATTGGGTTGACTTTGCTGCCTCGCCCATTCAAAACTATCCACTACATCTAACAACTCCTTGACAACTTCTAGCTTGACTTGTTGCTTAAGTTCTTCTCTGTGCTGCTCAAACCTATTGTTGAGCTTCTGCTGTTCGCTTTCAAGCTGCTCAATCTGTTGTTTTGATAGTTGAATTTCCTTCGATTGTTGAGCTATGATTTGCTTAAACTGTTGTTGCTCAACTTGCATCTTTTGAAGTTGCAGCCTTGCAGTTTCAAGTTCTTGTAAGTATTTGCGAGAGATTGAGTTCTCTAACTCACGGGGTTGTTTTTTGAGGAGAATATCTAAGGGTTTGTAGTCACCATAGAGATTAAATCCAGCCCAGAAAATGGGATTGGCTGTGTTTATAGTACCGCAGTCAGGCAGGCGACCTTCAAGGCAATCGAGTTGAGTGCGGCGCAAGGCTTCATCTCGTGGAAACTCGTCAAGGTAATCGTAAAAGCGCGTCATAAACGATACAGCTACCCGGTCGTATACTTCCCACAGGCAACCGAGGATACTCTGTACGCCAGACCTCCACAGTGTTTCCGGTAAGCTGATAATCCAGCGTCCGGGTAAGATAAAATGATCGGCAGACCAGCAGGAAGATAGGGTGGCGTGACGTAACTTCTTCAGATCTTGATGAGACAGTTCCCGTAGGCTAAGAATTTCTCTCTGTTCGGAATTAGAGATGAGTACTAAGCCGGAGTGATCGGGACGATTGTGTTCAAAGGTGCCATGACACGCCATGTGTAGGAATGTGGCTTCTGACAATTCGTTGAGTATCGCGTCTTTATGCGCCGAACTATCCAGCAGAGTCTGCGATTCGAGCTGATGAGTTGTTAACCAGTGTTCAACTTGTTGTAGTTCTCTCCTTACGGCTGGTAGTGCAGGAAACTGACTCGTTCCCTGTGATACTCCTACGATGAGAGCTTTCTGTGTGGGAACGGATGGAGGAGCTAGCGATCGCTTGCCACTCGATTCGTAAGCGATTGAAAGTGCATAATGTTCGACCAAGTACTGATCTTGATGAACGATCACGGCAAAGGGGAAGCCATGTAAGATATCGTCGGGAACAATGGTGAGCGATCGCGTCTTTTTCGGCAACCCCTCTAATAGGGAGGAAATTTGTAGAAGTTCAGCCAATTGATTGGCGATCGTTTTACCCTCGTCCCCTACATTTGCCATGACGGATTGATCGGAATCATCCTCAGGCATAGCACTTAAATCCCGACCCCCGTTGAGGCGTTGGATTCTTTCATGCCAGTGCTGGACAACGTTACGCACTTCTAAACGGGTCGTGGGAATCACCGCAAAATCTAAAAAAAATCTCCAAGCTCGAACCACGAATACCCGGTCGGGTAGTATTAAAAATGAAAGGATTACTCGGTCTTTGGGATAAGTCAAAAGCCGCCGCAACAGAGACGAGGCTGACACCGATTTGACGTCCGCTTGACGACCTTGAACGGTACGTTTGACTAGTACATCTTTATATCGGTCAATGTGTCCGACCAAGGTATTCAGACGTTGCATCAAAACCCAACGTCGCCAAGGACGCAGCAAGGGAGAACCCGCCCTCAGTCGTGCCTCCAGACGTTGGAGTTGGTTGGTTTCAGCAGCAATGTACTCTTCATCTACTGTCCACTTATTGAGTAGATAAATGGCTTGGTCTTCTGGAGAAAGAGATTCAGTAAGTTGAGTGAGTAAGGAGTTTGTAGATTGGGCTAGGGCTTCTTGTTCGGCAGAGGGATAATTTAACCGGGCGCGACACCAGCCCAGAATCCGCTGCACCTGCCAGAGTTCGGGTTTTAAACCCATCTCTTCCAGTTGAGGGCGGACTGCCTCTAAGATTTTGTTGGCCTGACGAATTCCACCGAGGTTGGGGTGCGAACCAACTTGATGAGGTTCTTCGCTCTCCATGCCTTGATAGTAAGCAAAAATCCCCTCTAGTACCTGGATTTGCACGCAGATTAAACGAGAATCGGTAAATTGGAATACCTGTTTAATTTGCTCAAGTAACGCAGTAGCCATCGCCGAGTTATTGCTCAACTGCCACTGAAAGGCAAGGGCACGGTCTTCAAACCAAGTGAGATAATTGGCAGATTGCCTCAGGTCAAGCCTTGCTTCTGGGAGGGCTATCGGTTGAGTATCCTGATGTTGGTAAAGCATCCCTTTTACCGAGAGTCCTACTGGAGTACCCACCACTAAAGAACGTCCGCGAGTACTGGCAAGACTCAGCAACAGTTGGGCACGACTCGCCAACGCCGAATCCTCGATTTTCAAGGCATACTCTTTGGTATCTTCCAAGTAATGTTGAGCGGTGCTGGTTTGGTTGAGGAGAATCAAAACATGGGCAAGGTTGAGGTTGGATCTCACTGCCGCACGTCCCGCTGCAAGTTGATGGCACTGGGCTTGTACTTGTCGAAACTTCTCTAGTGCTTTGCCCAATTCTCCGCGCAGCAGATGCAGCTTTCCAGAGATTTCCAACCAACTGATCGTGTGTTCCGGATGCTGAAGTTCATCCAGTTCGGCTTGGAGATGGCTGAGATTCGTGTCTGCATCGTCCAAGTCACCCCTTTCCAATAGAGCAGTTGCGATCGCTAGCTTCAGGGGTATTACTGTCTGCCGAGCTAAGGCAGGCACTTCTGTACCCTCAGTATGGAACAAACCCCGGTGCAGTGCCTTCAGGGCATCGCCATATTGTCCCAAGGCACAAAGCAAACGCCCCATTGCCAGGTAGAGTTCGGCAAAGATGATCGTCTTTTCTTGAGGTTCTGTATTGAGCCAAACACAGCCGAGTTCCCACTGTACTAAACCGGCTGGTGAGAACTGAATGCTTTCAATGTCACCAATACGAGGAGCCATGACTTGCAGTTGGTTTTGTGCCTGATGCAATTCTCCTCGATCCAAAAGGAGCTGAACTCGTCGCAGGCGCGTATAGTCAGCCTGAAGCTGGCTGTCGGCTTGTTCGTACTGTGCGATCGCACTATAGAGTAAGCGATCGGCGGCCTGAAATTCGCCCAACAAACCCGCTAAGTCTGCTAGTGATTGAATGACTTTCAAGTCAGCATCAATTAAGTTGGCATACAGCAGGCGATAGGAGAAAATTTCTAGCAGTAAATTGAAGGCTCCGATTAAGTCACCTTGATGCCATTGGGCTTGAGCTTGTTGAAAAGCATTGTTTAGCTCGTCAAAGGAGTCTAGTTTTAACACATCCCCTCCGAGGAATTTTATCAGTCTGTTGCCGTAATCATCTTAGGAGAAGTTTTAATCAACCACTCCAGGCACACAGAGCGCGGAGGAAGTGAGGCAAGTAATAAGTAATACCAAATCCAGGTTGATTACCCCCTTTTTACAGCCGTTTTCAAGTCAGTGAAGTACATGTTTGTTGTAGGGGCGCACCGACGTGCGCCCTTTGGGTGTGTTTCATCAAGTTGCGAATTGCTGTAAGAAAGCGGAGGGAGCTGGGGAAGCTGGGGGAGAAGAATCCCTGGCATTGAAAGGGGGTAGGACTTACGCATTTGCTGCCCCTAATCCCCAAAGGGGACCCCGAGTTCCCCAGAGGGGGCCCCATGCCCCCCCAAATGTGGGGGAGTAAGATCTTGTTCCCCCCAAGCTTGGGGGGTTAGGGGGGCTAATCGACGGATATTGCGTAAGTCCTGGGGGGGTATAAAAGCGGATTTGGTATAAAGTCTAATCTTTCTCACTCGAAGAATCATTTAGTTTTGTAACTTGACCTAATTAGCAATTTTTTCATTTCTGTTTTACTGGGAAATAGTTACAACGTAAACTGGTTTTTCGGGTGTAACACTTAGATTTTTTCTGTTGTCTTTTTTGAGGATTTGGTCGCAATCATTAGTCGGTTGACTGCGCGTAACGTCTGATTTTCCGCTGTTGTCTTTTTCTGTACTTTCCTCGCATTCATTGTTAGTCACGCTATGCGTATTGCGGAGGGCACTGTTGATATTCGAGCCTTGGAAATTGGTGGAATTATGGGCGGAGGCGCTGGTATCACCTAATCCGCTAAGATGGAGTTTAACTGTACCAATGTCTCCGGGTAGGAGTTGATAGACTCTAGCACCAGAACCGGAAGGCAGACTCTGTTCAAGGGGAACATTCCAATCCCGGTTGTTCAACCCTCGATGGTCTTGTACATAATAGAAGGCTTTGTCTGTCTCAATTCGGGAAAATTTGAGGTTGCCGTTACCGCGTTCCAAAAGTCCATTGATTTCATCCAGAAAGTTCTTTGTCCCTCCTAAGGTGTTGGGAAAAATTTCTTTGGCCGTTAGGCTACCCTGACGTAAGTTGACTAATGCCCTACGCATCATTAAGTTTGGCTCTGGGCCGTGGACTTGGATTAAGTTGTCGAGCAACTCGGCAGCTCTAGCATTTTTCCCTTGTTTGAGCAAGTCATCGCTGTTCTTGAGCCCAATTTCCAAGTGTTTTTTCTTCAAAAGTAGAAACTGGACTGGGTCGTCTACAATTTTTTGGGCGACCTTGGAGTACCTGCCATTTCGCAAGTCGTCTCCGAATGTCCGAACGGTTGGATCGTCAGGAACATCAGAAGCGATTTGTTTAATTTCCTCCAATTTTCCAGCCGCTTGCAGTTGCTTGACTTGTCGCTCATCGAGCCAAGAGATGCGTAAGTTGCGAGAGTCATCGCCCAAGTCACCGACAAAGAATGCCGAATCTCTAGGAGGTTTTGGCGGGTCAAATCCCCCTCCTTTTCCCCCTCCTCCAGCTTTAGGTTCTGGGGTAATTTTCACCCACTGCTTGGAGTCCGATAGTTTGACGATATAGTCGGGTGGCTGGTTGCGAGACACGAACGCCATCTGCACATCTGGCATTCCCTTAAGTGCTTGTTCCCAGGTTCCTTGAATGTTGCTCAGGCGTATTCCTAGGGAATAGCTGGCATCAATATCTCGACCTAAGAAACCAACGGTAAAGCTATTTTGGGTTTTATTGACGCTGAAACTGCCGAGTTCTGTACCGCCAATGGAGGTGTTAATCTGAACTCCGGAGGGTGTCTGAGATACGGTGCGGCTGAATTCCTGGTTTTTGAGTTCGGCATCGGGGCTGCGGAGCCTCGCTCCATCCTTGGCTTTCGCCGTGACTGCACTCAACTCTTGTCCAACGTTTTTGAGCTGATAGGATGTTCCTTCTAGGGTATTGAGATTGAGGCTATTATCGATCGCGCTAACCGCATCGTACTTCAGGTTAGAGCGAAGACCCAATTCGCTGACTTCACTGGTTTTGGGTAGGGCAGTACGTGCTTCAAATAAGTCTTTGCTAGCGAGGGAAACGCCTCCGGAGAAATACTTCTCTTGCCCGAACTGTTTGAAGAAGGCGGACGACAGCAAAGGCATTGTTTCTGTTTTCGCGTCTTTGTCGGCGCGATTATAAAAGCGGACTTTATCCCATTGTTGAAACTTCAGTTGCTCCCTCTTGGCTCGCACCCAGTCTGGAAACCAATTGTCACGCTTGACTTGCACGCCTTGCAAAAAGCCTAACGTTTGACCTTTTTCAGACTTGTTGAGCCAGCTAATTAACAGACTCCATTTCATAATCTGATTCAAACGCTCGTACTGGGGCTCGTAACGAGCAACTTCTTCATAGTGGTCGTTCCACCAACTGAGGAAGGCATCTGTATCAGCAGCGGCGGCGGTTTCCGCACCAGGCCGCAAGGGGTTAGATGAGGCGGCATAAATCCGGGTGGCGTTGCGGGCAAACAGCATACTCTTGCCCTCATCAGCTACCTGAAACCCCTTATCCTGAGCCCCAAACCAGAGTCGGGTATTGGGCAGTTGTTCGATCTCTTTAGCATAGATCGAGGAAACCTTGACTTTTGTCAAGGGCTTAAAATCGGAGATCAGTTGGTCGGGAGTGCTGCTTTGATAGTTGAGCGCCCAAAGTTTGGCTAAAAGGTCTGTGTAAAACAAAACCATGCCAACTTCTGTCCCCTGGAGGTCGCCGTCGTAGCGTGCAGCTTGGAAGCTATCTGTTTTTGGCGATCGCAAAAAGTTATTCACGTCCTCTGCTGTGCCAACTGCCCCTAACCGCAGGTTGCGAATATTTTTCTTCAGTTTGTCAACTAAGGTCAGGTAGGGAACGACATCTTTTTTGGACAGACCGAGTTTAGCCGCTTCGATTTCTTGCGGGTTCACCGCAGGTGTACCGTTAGCTGTCAAGGCTCGCAAAGCAGGCTCAGCCTTGACCAGAGAGTTTTCTAGACTGCGATAGTCGTAACTGGGATCGAGCGAAAAACCGCTACCGTTGACCAGCTTAATCTGACGTGCTTCTTCCCTCGCCTGCTGCCGAGCTTGCTCGCGCTCTTCAAAAGGCAAGTTTCTAACTTTTTCCTGCCAGCGAGCATCGAACGCAGCCAGTTGCGCTTGTATTTTCTGCTCCGATTGCCAGATAGCAGCTACGTCCTCAATGCGAATTCCCTGATAGTTACGGCTGAGAATCTTGCGCCCACCCACAATGAGCGCCGAATCTTTAACCTGAGCGAACGTTACATCGTTCACCTGGTTCATGAAGCGCTGGAGGTCATCCAGACTCTCAACTTTGGCCTCGTGGTAGCCGTATTCGCCTTCGGTAAAGAGTTTTTTGGCGTCCAGCACCTCCCGCCGCGTTAGCAGGGCAGATGGTTTATCTCGATTGATTTCGTATTCAAAAACCTCAATCGTTTTGGGAATTTTGCCAGTATCCTTACGATGCTTGTCCGCGATATGAGCGAGGGCATCCATACGCTCTTGTTGAGAACGCCCTTTAGGTAAGAGCGCAACCACCTGCCCGTTACCCGTGTAGAGGGAACGGGTTTCTCCGTACTCGAAGTTAGACACCGGCTTCATGTAGCCGTAACGTAGAGTGGGCAGGTCGTATAGACTTTGGTTGAGTTCGCTGGTCGAGAGTCCTTTGCTGGATGCGACGGTGAACAACAGCCAGTCTCGCAATTGATCCATCTGCTCTCGCTCAGTCAGACGTTTAAAACCGGCTTGATCGGTATTAAAGTCAACGAACTGAGTTTGATTCAACGGAAATGCTTGAGACGGGTTCGCTTCCGTTGCAGAGGCTTTCACCTCGAAGGCGGGAGTTTCTAGAGAATAGCGATAGGCGATCGCACAAGGGGCAATAACAATTCCTAAAATACTGAGGATATTAATAATTTTTTTCATGGCTGGTTCTCTGGTTGCGTTGAGTTGCTCATCACGGCACGGTAACGCTTAATACGCGCTTGGGTATCTGCATTCAACGGGTCTGTTTGCTGGGCAAACCAGCGCACGAGTGCCTTACTGTAAAGATTCTTCACCTGCTGGTCGCGTCCATCTTTGCCACTCAGGGGAGTATTCGCGAAGAATTTCTCGGCTCCTTCGAGTACTTTTAAGTAGTCTTGACCTTGGTTAGCCTCTAGAATTTGCCGATAGGCGGCATCCCGTGCTGAACGCACGGAGGTGTCTTGAATTGTCAACCCTGCCGCTGTAAGCACCAATACAGTAGCGATAACGGCTTGCAGCTTAATCCGAATATCTTGACGGCTCAACAGCCAAAGAATGAAGGGTTCAGCGCTGCGCTTGCGTTTGGTTGCTACAGAAGTAAGTATGGGTGGCTCTAGCGGTGGAACTGGAGTTTTGGGAGGCATCGTCTCCTCTGTGCTTCTAAACAGCTTGCGATCAAGAAAAGCAAAAATTAATCCTCGATCAAGTTCGGCTAATTCTGGCATCTTCACCACAACGGCTTCCCAAGCGGCAGCTAAATCCCAGGGATTCTGGGGAGGATTGTTAAATATACTGTTGAGTCCATCCACTAACAGCAGTGCCTGCCTACTCCAATCTGGGGCTGACTCTGTAGGCAATTCCTCGCCACTCCGGGTGTGCATGACAGCAGGTGAACCGCTTCTCTTACTTACCTCCGGTTCGGGTAGACCAATCTTTCGCCAGAGACTCATCGCTTGGGCAATGTTGAGGGCATAGATCGTCGCTTTTGCCGTCGCAGACTTGCTATAGTCATTCATCGGCGCAAAGCCTTTGTCTGCCTCTGCTCGTAGGCGCTTTCCTTTCTCCGTCAGCGTGGTGTTGGGGGAAATATCCCGCATGTGAGCTTGCAATTGCTGCATTGCTTGTATCAGCCCGTTGCGTGTCTCTAGCGCTTGTTCGAGGTAGGGGTTGTGTGCGATCGCCTTCTGCACTTCGACAAGCGCTTCAGATAAACAATTGCCATTGCCCAGTGCGATGGCGCGAAGGTGATGCAGATATCCCAGAAACTCGAATGCACTTAGGTTGTAAGGATAGTCTTGAGAAGACTTTTCTAAGCGCTCAATCCCTCGTTGCAAGGTTTTGGCATCTTTAAGCCCCTCGGCTTCTGATGAACCATTGTGTAATTGGGCTGAGGTGGCTGAAAAATAAACCTCTATCAACGCATTCTGATAGTCAATGGAATTTGGAAAGTACTTCAGTCTTTCAGTGCAAAGTGCGATCGCTTCTTTCCATTTCTTGGCTTCTTGATATAGAGCGAGGCGTTGTTCCCAAGGTAGCCTCAGCATTGAAAGCAACTCATCTTGAGAACGCGCCGAGAAGTTTAGAAGTTTTTGAATATAGTCGATATGAATAAAAGCTCGGTCTTGTAGAGATAGCTTTTCTACCTGTTGCGTTAGTCCCTGGTAAAAGGCGTAGTGTGTATCAATTAATAATTCATCTACCAATCGCTGACGTAGTTCTAGGGGATTGCCCATTACCGTTACCCCTGGTTCGTTAGCCACGGCTAAGACGAGGGCTTGCCATATATCATCGCGTTTTGATAAAGCCTTGAATTCGATCTGAACTTGATTCCAGAAAAAATTAGCCCGCTCCCACTGCGCTGCCAGTTCTGCTTCCATTGCCAGTCGGTGCTGAAGCAAGAGATAGCCCATTTGATTTGTACTGTCTAACTTCCGTCCGACTAAACGCTGCCATCGAGTGAAGTTCTGGTGAGCCAGAGCGAGGAGTTTTCGGGCAACTCGCTGGTCTGGTGTTAACTCAGCCAGATCGTAGCTTACATCGTGCAGATTGGGCTGAATGGGGGGAAAAATTCGCAGTGAAGAACTATCTGGTTGTACAGTAAATTGTTGCTTGTCTGACACGTTAGCCATGATGAGAGTGCTCTATCAGTGGTATCCAGGTCTAGTTGTATATATCTCCAGGTCTTGGGGAGCTTATGCATTTTCCTGGATATGAGATGGAGGGATAGAAAGAGAGACTTTTATCCTTTTATTCTCAATCTCCCAGCCCCACCCCAATAGGCGGAATCAAATGTCGCTATGTAAAGAATTGTGTTGGCTCTGTTCGGCTATCTTTTGCAATGCCTGGAAGTATTCGGAATTGAGAATCTCAGCTAACTCAGGACTGATGCCAATCTCATCAGTCTCCTTACCGAGTGGCTGTGGTTCTGGACGACGTGTAGAACGAGGAGGCAGTCCAGGACGACGGCGGGGTTCCGAACGACTGGGAGACACTGCACGGGTAGAAGGTTCGGTAACACATGGTTCCTCAATCTCCTCGCTTCTGAATAGGGAATCTCCTCGGCTCAGACTTTCTTCCCGTTGTTTCATCGCTTTCACAATCTGCCGGATGAGTTCAGCCACCGATGCCCAGATGCGATCGCCCTGGTTCGCAATTTCCTCAACATTCTGCATGACTTGGTTATATTCACCATCGATAATCAACCCGATCCACTGTCCCAATCGCCCAATGTATTCGGTCATTTGCCGAGTTTCTTGCTGCTTGATTTGAGCCAATTGTTGTTCGGCTTTTAAAGCAATTTGAACCGATTTCAAGGTTGTTTCAACTTCCTGTTTCTCCCAAGCTTGACTTTTCATTAAGAACTGGAAATCGGGATTGCTCAGACTTTTCCCATTCGCCCAGGCAAGAGCCTCCTGTAATGCCTGTCCTCGTAGCAGCCGCGAATTGTCCTGGTAATTTGAAGCCACCCAAGCTCTGAACGCCTCGGCGTAAGGTCGTAAATTGCTGAGTTGTTCTTCAACCCAACTTTGGTTAAAAATGTCTTGATAAATGCGGTTTTTAAATCTTAGTTTTCCCTGTTTGCGGCACACCAACCCGCTCAGTCCTAATTCCAATTGTTCGAGGGAGCCATCGGCAACAATTTCTCCTTGTTGCCAAATTTGCTGACACAGCCCCAGCAATCGCCCAGCTTTTTGCTCATTTGTGAGGATGCGATCGCGAATGGTTCTAAGATGCTCTGGCTCATCTAAGACTTCCCAGTGTTCAATGATGTGCGATCGCACCAGTTTCTCCACCCACTCTGCCTCCTGTCCTGGAGAACTCTCAGATTCAGCCGCCAAAATCAGCTTACAAACCTTCTGCGTTAGAAAC
The DNA here is from genome assembly GCA_036703055.1 of Waterburya sp. Lineage (GTDB taxonomy): Bacteria > Cyanobacteriota > Cyanobacteriia > Cyanobacteriales > Coleofasciculaceae > DATNPV01. The sequence continues at coordinate 1,896 of DATNPV010000234.1, read as the reverse complement.
GGCTGCCCTCCTGTCCAGTCCAATACCGCTTGCAGCACTCTCTGGGGATTCCTAGCTTTTTTCGCTAACCCCAAAGCCAACGGCTGAGCTTCGTGTAACTCAAAGCCCGATAGTTCAATAGAACGACCAATATTGAAAGGATTGCGCCCCTTATCTTGGAGCAAATCTGAGGGGGTTGCTGTCCCGATTAGGGTAAACGTCAATCGCCGATAATCGAGATGTTCAGCTCGCTTGTTATAGCAATTACGCAGTATTGCAAAAAAATCATCAATCTTGAAATTTAAGTTGAGGATGCAATCGATTTCATCGACAAAAATTACCAGGTTTTGAGAAATCGACTGAAGCAAAACCTCCTCAATAAACTGACTGAATCGCTGGACATAAGGCAATAAACTGTGCTTAGACCACCAGATTTCTAAATCAAAATTCTCATATAGATTCAGGCTGCTAATTAGGCTGTAAATGACTCCGGCATACCACTGCTCTGGAGTGATATCCGTAGTACCAATAGCACTCAAGTCAATCGCAGCACAGGCAATTCCCTCGGCTTGCAACCGCTGCATCGTTCGTACTCTTAGTGAGGACTTGCCCATCTGCCGGGAGTTAAGGACGTAACAGAACTCTCCTGCCTTCACGCCTTCGTAGAGATCAGAGTCAGCTTGCCTTGTGACATAAGTGGGAGCGTCCATAATTAGGCTTCCCCCGACTTGATATTCGTAGGCTGAGTCATCTGGTAATCTCATGAGAAACTGTTGCAAACGTCAAAGGTGGCTAGGTAGCTGTCTATTACTTATCTCTTGATGCTCTAGCACTTATGCAAGAAGTCTTAGGACTTAGGCACAATCCGTTACTTTGCCCCCCCAACCCCCCAAACTTGGGGGAGTAAGGATGAAAGTTCCCCCAGTATTGGGGGCGTCGGGGGGCTTTTGCGTAAGTCCTGAGTCCATTAGTTTGCGGCTTGGTGGTAACGAAGCGATCGCCCCAAAGGGGTGATGCGTTAAGGCAATTGTGTAGCAGTAGCTTGTCTTGCGAAAGAGCAGAGCATGGGTATATTTAACACAAACGCCTAGAATAGGCTAGCCGGTAGTGCTTGCGAACAATGTAAGATATAGTTATGACCCGTAATATCTACGCGCTGCTAGTCGGGATTGATAATTATCCTCCTCCAGTCTCTCCATTGAAAGGGTCTGTTAATGATGTTCTAGCAGTAGCAGGGTATTTGCGAGAGCGAGTCACACAAGACGGATATAACCTTCACATCCAAATGCTCGTGGAGCGACAGGCTACTCGTCAGGCAATTATTGACGGCTTTCGAGAGCATCTGTGTCAGGCGAGTAACAATGATGTTGCTCTGTTTTACTATAGTGGTCATGGCTCCCAAGAAGAATCCCCTCCAGAATTTTGGCACTTGGAGCCAGATCGTCTGGATGAAACTCTTGTTTGCTGGGATAGTCGTACAGAAAATGGTTGGGATTTAGCCGACAAGGAACTCGCACAATTAATAGCAGAAGTAGCTCAAGAAAATCCGCATATCGTAGCGATTTTGGATTGTTGCCACTCAGGGAGTGGGACACGCAATGATTTGCAAGATACCACCGTGCGTCGGGTTCCCCCTAGCGGACGCAAACGCCCTCTCAATAGCTTCATTTTTTCTCTGGAGGAAGCTAACCATCTGTATGCCTCTCGCAACCCGGATGAGAACCCGTCAGATTGGTTTGTCTTGCCCAAAGGAGAATACATTCTCCTCGCTGCCTGCCGAGATAATGAAGAGGCTAGGGAATACTACGGAAACAATCAATATCGAGGAGTATTTTCCTACTTTTTGATGGATACTCTCCAGCGAACCAATGGTAACTTGACTTATCGCGATTTATTTAAACGCACCAATGCTCTAGT
>DATNPV010000231.1:0-57724 GCA_036703055.1 Waterburya sp. | reverse complement strand
AATCACTTGTTGTTGACTTTCCACAGCGGCTTTTTGCGACTCTAAGGCTTGTTGTTGCTGAGTAACTGTTAGTTGTGCTTCGTCTAATTGATTCTGAGAAATCGAGCCGGATTGCGCTATAGTTTGATAGCGATCGCGCTTAACCATTGCTGCTTTTAATGAAGCTTCCGTTGCTCTAACATTCGCTTGCGCTGACTTTAATTCGGTTTGAGCTTTTTGCAATTCATCCTGGGCAATTTTAATGTTTGCCTCGGCTTCTTGAACTTCGCTATTGGCAGTGATGTTTTTGTCTTGATAGTCACGTTGAGTACGGTTGAGTTCTGCTTCGGCAGAGGCAACAGCACGGTTGCTGCGATCAGCTTCCGCCGCAATTTGTCCATCTAAGGCGCGTAGTTGGGCAGCAATCTGCACCAGTTGCTGTTGATTCTGCTGGATATTTCCTTGCAGTTGACTTTTTTTCGTTTGCAATTGCGAGCCATCGATGGTGGCGATCGCATCTCCCTGTTTCACCACCTGATTTTCTTTCACCGATATAGTTTTGATAGTTCCTTCCAAGGCGGCTTGCACTATTCGTATTTCCCCAGAAGGGCGAACCGTTGCAGCCGCTTTCACCGTTATGTTGTATTTCGTCACTGCTGCGAGGGTAAAGGCTACGCCAACGGTGCCGACTAAAAACATTCCGCCCAGAGTTGTCCAGCCACTTATGGGGGGTAGAAATTCGTCGCTTTCAACTGGATGTAGCAACTCTGAGTTAAGTTCGCTAACCATAATGATTGAAGCTAGAGCAAGTCGATAAAACTCTATTTATTACTCACTTTCTAAGCCACAGACTTTATGCAAGCCCAAATTTTTTATTACAAATATTTACACTATAGGTGAAACCTAGAAGGCAAATTGTCAACCCTTGTTGCTACTTCTGTTCAGACGTTTGTAAAAGGTTGTAACAAGTTCAGGAATTTGCATAGTTCTTTGTTGGGCTGGGCTGAGTAATTGATAAAAGCTTGAAAGTTGTTCGCTAGCAGGAACACTATGAACCCCCTGATTTCTATCGTGATACCTGTCTACAATCGGGAGCGTTACGTCGGTGCTGCGATCAAGAGCGTCTTGAACCAAACAATGTCTGACTTTGAACTTGTAGTTTGGGATGACGGCTCTACCGACAGTTCGCTAGACATCGCTCGTCATTATGCTGAACTTGATGAACGAGTGCGTGTAATTGCGGCACAGCATCAAGGATTCGTACCTGCCCTGAAAGCGGCGTTCGCCGCTACAACCGGAGCTTACATTGGCTCGGTAGATAGTGATGACAAACTTGCACCCACAGCCCTTGAGGAGACAACTGCGATTCTAGATGCACATCCAGAAGTTGGTTGGGTCTACACCGATTATCAAGTCATTGACGAGAATGGACAAGACAGAGGGCTAGGACGACGTTGCCGCATCCCGTACTCTAAAGACCGATTGCTGGTTGACTTCATGACCTTCCACTTTCGACTGCTTCGCCGCTGTGTCTATGACCAAGTCGGCGGCATTGACGAGTCTTTCGAGCGAGCTGAGGACTATGACTTGTGTTTGAAACTTGCAGAAGTCACAGCCGTGCAGCACATTCAAAAGCCCCTCTACTACTATCGTCGGCATACAGAGAATATGACAAACCAGCAGTTAGAACAAATTAAGTGGTCTTACAAAGCCAGTTTGGACGCCCTGAAACGCCGTGGCTTAGACAAGCACTATCAGCTAGATTTGCAGGATGTGAGCAAATTTGTCTTAAGGCGTAAGGAGTTAGTCAAGAATTAGTTGCCTTTTTGGCTAATCTAACTAATTTGAACTTAGGAACTCTACCACACAATTTCAAGTTAAGTATAACAAGGCTTTGCAGATAATTATGGCACTTGTTGCCTAATTAGGATTAATTTCAAATATGTCAAGTCTCCTATTGCTAGGAGAACGAAGATGTGTTCTCCCTAATTCAGAACTTAACGAACTTATCAAGACAGTGTACCCCTTTAATAAGAGCGTTACACTACATGTTCAAAAGAACACTTTTAATAATCAAGTCATCGAACTCTATCCAGACAACAGTCTAAAACCTGAAGCTTACCTTAAAATCTTTCTGCGGCAGGGCAAATTGTTTTCGCATCGAAGTGAGATATTTAATACTCTTCGATTTTGCAAGAAGGGTTTTTCACTGGCTCCCAATGTCCTTGATTTCGATTCGCAAGGCTATTACTATCTTGTCACGCAGAGGATGGCGGGTCGCCCAGGAAACTCACTCCAACTTAGTTCATCTCAGTTACAAATGGTGGAGCAATGTTTACAACTTTTGCACTCTAATTTGTCAACCTCCTGGGGTCCCTTTGGTCACTACCGCAATCTATATGCCAGTTATGAGATAAATAATCTTTTGCTGATACTCAAGAAGGTAGGCATTGTTCTCCAAGATAATGCAATCAATGCATGGTTAACACGGTTAAATCTTATTGATCGGTTTTCATTTTGTCAGGGTGAACCGATTTTGGAGCATTTGATGCTTGATGGTCATAGAATTGGGTTCGTAGACTGGGAGGGCAGCGGATATTATCATCCCTTCTTGGATTGGAGTGCATGGATTCACTCTTTGTTAATTTACGGTTATTTTACTGAGGCAATGCAAATTATTTTATCATTGCAAAAAAATGATATGGCAAAGCTTTTGCCCTTTTTCTTTGTAAAACGGCTTCTTCTTTCAGCCGCGTATCCTCGTAACCGTCGGAGTATAGATAAAAGAACTCGGAAAGCTTACTTCTATATCGTAGAGAAGATTCTTGGAGCAGCACACAATGAGCAGCATCTAGGTGCGGCAATAGAATTCATCTATGAGTATGCAAGCAGACTTCGCGAACAGAGCGGATAGGAAGAAGCAGCTATCAACTTTTACTGTCCTTTGCTTGACAAATTACCTGCCGTTTTAACCGAACACGATAAAGTTTTTTAACGAATCAGCAGAATTGCATAAAACTCTTAGTTTTGGTTCGGAGTTACAAGTAGAGGTTCACAATCCTCAAAAACCAAATTTTCTTAACTTAAAAATAGGAGAAAGTCATGTCGCACGAAGATATCATTCGCGCATGGAAGGACGAAGAGTATCGGACGAACCTGAGTGAGGAAGAGCGTGCACAACTGCCAAAAAACCCGGCTGGGCTTATCGACCTGACAGATGCGGAGATGGATGCCGTTGCAGGAGGAAGTTTTACGCCTATTTGTGCTCACACCACAACAGGTAAGCGTCCTCCACAATGGCCCAAGCCCGTACCCAAACCCACACCCAAACCTGACGGGGGAACTGGGAACCCTGATGGGGGAGCTGGGAACCCTGATGGGGGAGCTGGGAACCTTTACGAGGAAGATGAGATAGATGAGTGGATAGGAAATGGATATTAAGTTGTCTATAACGGCGAGGGAGAGGCGCTGCCCTAGTGTATGCTCCAAAAATATAGCGTTAAGCGCGGCTAGAGCTATTACTCAACTAGCCGGAAGAATCTTCTAGACCCCAGAGTGCACTTTCTAGGATTCTGACATCTGTTTGATGCCAACTCCACAGCCGTTACATCTGAGCTGGCGGACATTTATTCTTGAGTATCTGGAGCATTTGCCCACCAGCCAGTTGCTTCCTGCCCAATTACTCGGTTTTGGGTACTGGATTGCTACCCCAGCGTGTATGGTTAAACGCTGAGTCTGAGGGCATCGACTCTAGTGGTTTGGGTGGGGTAGCAGGTCAACTCACGCCCTATGACGTCCCGCAGTAGGAAGGAGTAGGTATGGACGAGATGCTATCAAGATTTGGGCATGGTTGAAGCACTGCTCAAGCCTGTCCTGAAGCTATATTTGTCATCTTTTCCGGCTTCCTACTTGACAAATTGCCTGTCTTCTTAACTTGTCATGAATGCTCTATACTTTTGTAAAAAATAAGCAAATTTACATAAAAACCTTAGTTTGGGTTCTGAGTTACAAGTAGAGGTTCAAAAGCCTCAAAAACCAAATTTTCTTAACTTAAATATAAGGAGAAAGTCATGTCGCACGAAGATATTATCCGCGCATGGAAAGATCCAGAATATCGGATGAGCCTGAGTGAGGAAAAGCGCGCGCAGCTGCCGGAGAACCCAGCTGGACTGATCGAACTGACGGATGGGGAAATGGGCCTTGTTGGCGGAGGTTATGGGGACGACGGAGGTGACGGGGGAAACGAAGATCCTGGGCTATTCGGGACTTACTTCACCTGCCCACTCCGCTCGCTAACGATCTATGACTGCCCAACAGAAGTAGCAGGTGGATGCCGCAAACCAAACCTACCGCGCAGCCCGTTCTAACGTCCAGTGGTCAGCCTAGAAGAAACACAGGGTAGACACGGTATCCTACCCGGTCGTCACTAGTTTTACGTTGTGAAGATAGCGATTCTCACATGAGTTGAACACAGGTTGTCCGTAGGGGCAAGGCATGCCTTGCCCCTACCCTGTAGTCCATATAACTGAGAACCCCTATAAACTCCATCAGCGTGAGAGAAATTGCAGTGGTATTACACTGGCTAAACGGCATCCGAGGAGATCAGTGTTCATGAACCAACTATCTTTTCAAGATTCTATTTGGTATCACGCGCTCGGGCTAACAGAACGTTTTGCAGCGATGCGCGCCGTTCATTCCATCAAACCAAACAAAGAGGTGGACACAAACCTTGCTGAGCGACGAATGCAGTACTGGCGATCGCAACCACCATTCACGACTGGCTCCTACTTTACTCAGCGTCTAGCGATGGATGGAATGACCGAGGAGGAATTTCTCTATCTCCTTAGTGAGCCGATTGAGATTATTCGCGAGGGTTTTCCTGTTCCTCCCACATGGTTGACGGAACTTACTGAGGCATTCTCTCGTCCTTCTTCTCCTAATTCGTTCGCTCTTCTAGATGCACTACGTGGTCATAACAGAGGCGGGTTGTTGGACACAATCGAGCCGCTTATCAATCAAGGCTGCGACAAACTGCGTCAGGGGATACAGGTTCTTACCCAAATTTACTCTGAGCTACCATTCAATCCCAGCACGGTCGAAGAGGTACTTTTTGCTGATCTGCCAGAGCAATTAAGCGTAATGGTGGGTCGCACTATGGTCTTGGAACTCAATGTAGCCCGCCTAAAAGGTCTTCTGGAGGGCACTACGGCTGAGAAGCGATTTCAAAGCTTCTTACAGCGCTTGCGCCAGAGCGATACACCGATTGCCATTTTTCAAGAGTATCCAGTTCTAGCCCGTCAACTTGCAATTCGCATTTATAACTGGGTTACATTTAGTCTGGAATTTCTCCAGCACCTCTGTGCCGATTGGGAGGCGATCCGAACCACATTTAGTCCACACAACGATCCTGGTGTACTTGTACAGGTGAATGGTGGCATGGGCGACAGGCATCGGGGCGGCAGAAGCGTACTGATAGCCAAATTCAGTTCTGGCTTTCTAGTGGTCTATAAGCCGAGATCAATGCTTCTCGATATACATTTTCAGGAACTACTCACTTGGCTCAATGATCGCGGTGACCACCCTCCATTTCGGACACTAGAAATCCTTGAGCGTGGTACCTATGGGTGGGTAGAATTCGTTGTTGCCCATAGCTGCACCTCTGCTGCCGAGATTCAGCGGTTCTATGAACGCCAGGGTGGATACCTAGCACTGCTCTATGCTTTGCAAGCAACCGATTTTCACTTTGAAAACCTCATTGCAGCGGGTGAGCATCCTATGCTGCTTGACTTGGAAGCGCTTTTCCATCCGCATATTCGTAAAGTTGATTTAGGACAAGCGGATCAAGTTGCAATCAGTAGTCTCTTTTACTCCGTTCTAGGCGTGGGATTACTGCCCCAACGTATCTGGTCAAACGGTGAATCTGAGGGCATCGATGTCAGCGGGCTGGGCTCGGTGGCAGGCGAACTTACGCCCTATAGCATTCCAACTTGGGAAGGAGCGGGTGCTGACGACATGCGGTTAACCCGTAAACGCCTACCCATGTTGGGAGGTCAGAATCAGCCAACTCTCAATGCTAATGAGGTTGATGTCCTGGAATATACAGAAGCAATAGTCAAAGGGTTCACCAGGATCTATGAGCTGCTCCTGAAACACCGAGATCATCTAGTAGCAGACGATGGACCTGTTGCGTGCTTTGCCAAGGATCAAGTCCGCGTCATCGTTCGTCCAACGCAGACCTACAGTGTGTTGCTGCGGGAGAGTTTTCACCCTGATATGCTACGTAATGCATTGGATCGCGATCGCTTGTTTGATCGGCTCTGGGTCGCAGTTAAGCATCTCCCTTATTTGGCTAAAGTTATCCCTGCCGAGCGCGACGACTTGCTAAGAGGTGACATCCCGATCTTTACAACACAACCGAGTTCCCGCGATTTATGGAACAGTTCTCATGAGCGGATCGCCAATTTTTTTGACGAATCCAGTATGACCCTTGTACAGCGCCGTTTGCAAGGGTTGAGTGACCCTGATCTCACTCAACAGATCTGGTTTATCCGTGCGTCACTCACATCACTAGCAATGAGTGAAGATAGAGTGCGATGGCAAACTTACCGCCTGACCGAGCCGCAGACCATAGTCACCTGTGACCAACTACTGCTAGCTAGCCGAGCGGTAGGTGATCGGCTGGAGGCACTGGCGCTGCGCGACGACCGCAATGCTTTATGGATCGGCTTGAAGTTGATTAATGAACGTCGCTGTTCTATCGCTCCGTTGGAATTCGATCTCTATGATGGTCTAGCCGGGGTAGTGCTGTTCCTTGCCTATCTAGGTGTAATCACCCAAGAAGAGCGCTACACGAGGCTGGCACAAGCCGCATTAACGCGAATGCGACGGATGTTGGAGCAAAGCCGCTCCTTCATCATGTCGGTTGGTGGATTCTTAGGGTGGGGCGGGGTTATTTATACTTTGACACATCTGGGTGAGCTGTGGAATCAACCCGCCCTACGGAGTGAGGCTGAAGCGGTGGTTGAGCTTCTCCCCTCTTTGATTAAGCAGGATAAATACTTTGACATTATGGGTGGTGCGGCTGGCTGCATTGGCAGTTTGCTCAGCCTGTACCGTTGCAATCCTTCTGAACCCACACTCGCTGTTGCTATCCAATGTGGCGACCACCTCATAGCCAAAGCTCAACCAATGGAGCATGGGAGCGGCTGGATTCCAAAATTTGGAAGGACAAAACCCCTGACTGGGTTCTCGCATGGTGCAGCCGGTATAGCCTGGGCGCTGCTAGAGCTAGCTGCGGTGACTGGAGAGGAGCGATTTCGGAAGGCAGCACTGGATGCGATCGCCTACGAGCGCAGTCTCTTCCGCCCTGAAGTGAGCAATTGGCCTGACTTACGCGATTTTGCTACCACGCTCCAAGCGGACAACAACAACCAGCATACTTGTATGACGGCGTGGTGCCACGGGGCACCGGGAATTGGGCTGGCTCGCTTGCGTTGCTTACAGCATCTGGATGATGCCGAAATTCGGTCAGAAATTAACGCCGCACTTAAGACTACCCTGGCTCATGGCTTCGGTGGAAACCACTCGTTGTGTCACGGCGATCTCGGTAATCTTGAGCTACTGTTGCAAGCTAGTGAAATTCTGGATGAACCGGAGTGGCGTCATCAGGTGAACCGCCTTGCTTCCATCATTCTGGAAAGTATCGATCAACACGGTTGGCTTTGCGGCATCCCCTTAGGAGTGGAGTCACCCGGACTGATGACCGGGTTAGCAGGTATCGGTTATGAACTACTGCGCTTGGCAGAACCAACACGGGTACCCTCTGTGCTGATGCTGGAGCCTCCAGCGCCCAACAGTATGGGGTAAAAACTGACAGCGCAGCTTGTTTTAATTCTCTAGTAGTCTAGCTGAATTAGGGGCCTATAGCTGGACACTTCTAATCTCTACGGGTAATTGCCGATGAAATACCCAGTTGTTCAACAACACAGCCAAGAAGATTGTGGCGCAGCTTGCCTTGCCACCATTGCCAAACACTACGGGCGTATCTTTAGCATCAATCACATCCGTGAAGCCGTAGGCACTGGTCAGCTAGGAACTACAATGCTCGGTTTGAAGCAGGGGGCAGAGGCGCTTAGTTTCTACACGCGGGGAGTCAAAGCACTTCTTGAGATAGTAGATAGGGGGGAGTTGCCACTTCCAGCGATTATTAACTGGAAGGGCTACCACTGGGTGGTTTTGTATGGAAAGCAGGGCAGGAAGTATGTCATTGCTGACCCTGGTGTTGGCATCCGCTACCTCTCCAGGAAAGAACTAACACAGGGCTGGACTAATGGCTTTATGCTCTTACTAGAGCCAGACCCAGTTCGCTTCTATGCCCAAGAAGATGATAAAGTAGGCGGCTTTGGGCGTTTCTTCCAACCCGTTTGGAATCACCGAGGTATTCTATCCGAGGCATTTTTAATCAACCTCGTCCTCGGTTTACTCTCCCTCACTTCTCCTTTCCTTCTCCAAATTCTTACTGACGATGTCCTAGTTCGGGGAGATACCCAACTGCTCACAGGTCTAGTTATTGCTGTCGTAGTGATGAACCTTACGAGCAGCAGCCTCCGATTTGTGCAGTCTCACCTCATCGCCCACTTTGCTCAACGGCTACAGTTAGGGCTTGTGCTGGAATTTGGCAGGGTAATTCTGCGTTTACCCCTTAATTACTATGAAACCCGTCGCAGTGGTGAAGTCATAAGCCGCTTGCGAGATATTCAAGAGATTAATCAGTTAGTTTCCCAAGTCGTTGTCAGTTTTCCTAGCCAACTGTTTATTGCAGTCGTTTCTTTTAGTTTCATGCTGTTCTATAGCTGGAAACTTACCACTGCTGCTGTTGGTTTCGCTGCCCTGATGAGCCTATCTACAGTAGTTTTTCTGCCAGCGATTCGAGATAAAACGCGCAGTTTATTAGTCTTGCAAGCAGAAAATCAAGGCATTCTTGTCGAGACATTTAAAGGCGCACTTACCCTCAAAACCACCACTGCTGCCCCTCAATTTTGGGAAGAATTACAGAGTCGATTTGGTCGCCTAGCAAACATCACCTTCCGCACGACTCAGATTGGTATTATCACCAGCACCTTTTCTGGGTTAGTTTCTAGTATTAGCAGCGTTGGCTTGCTCTGGCTCGGTAGCAGCCTGGTGATCGGCAAAGAATTAACCATCGGGCAGCTGTTGGCTTTTAACAGCATGAATGGTAATTTTCTCGCTCTAATTGTAACAGTGGTGGGATTTGTGGATAGGCTGGCTCGCGTTCAAACTGCTACTCAACGCCTAACAGAGGTCATCGACGCTACCCCAGAAAATCAAAGCGATACCAAAAAGCCCTTTGCTAAAATTCCTAATTCTGCTGATATTATTTGCACAAATCTCAACTTTCACCACGCTGCCAGAGTTGACTTACTAGAAGACTTTTCCTTAACAATTCCTGGTGGTAAAGCCACCGCCATCATTGGTAAATCAGGCTGTGGGAAAAGTACCTTAGCTAAACTGATTGCGGGTTTATATGCGCTTCAATCTGGCAATATTCGCTTTGGCATCTATAACTCAGACGACTTATCTCTTGATTGCCTCCGTCAACAAGTTATCCTCGTTCCCCAAGAACCTCACTTTTGGAGCCGCTCAATTGTTGAAAATTTTCGCCTCGGTTCTCCGAACGTTACCTTTGAGCAAATTGTGACCGCTTGCCAAATTGCTCAAGCTGACGACTTTATTAGTAAACTCCCCGACAAATATCAAACTGTTTTAGGAGAATTTGGCGCAAATATTTCTGGCGGACAACGACAACGGTTGGCTGTAGCAAGAGCCATTGTCAATGACCCTCCTGTGCTAATTTTAGATGAATCAACCGCAGGACTCGACCCTACCAGTGAAGCCCAGATGCTAGACAAGCTGTTGTTTTACAGACAAGGCAAAACTACAATCTTCATCAGCCATCGTCCTAGAGTAATAGAACGAGCTGATTGGATTGTACTGCTAGATCAGGGCAAGTTGAAAATCCAAGGCTCGCCAGAGGAGTTGCGATCGCAAACTGGCGACCATTTAGACTTTTTAAACCCATAGCCATAGCTTCTAGATGCCGCCATTCACCACGGCTAAATACTTACAAGTAGAAGAGGGTATTTTCTTTCTGAGAAGGGTAGACGTTGTATACCGCGTCTACTCAAAAATTAATTAATGTAACAAAATCCATAAAACTCTAGTTGCTTAGGCAGAGTAACAATCAGAAGTTCCTGATACGAGAGCGCAACGCCCCTGAGTTCACTAAATACAGTGCGCTCATCAGATAGGTGTTTTACTGAGTTATCCGGAGAAACGACAATAAATCATGAACGCGCTCTTAACGAGTTGCACTACCAGTGGTACGTTCATAACTATGAATGAGCGACTCGAACAGCTAGTAACCGAAGCGCAACAGCATACTCCTCGCTCTGAGGAGTGGCAGTTAGCTTTAACTCAACTGGTGGATGAAATCTTGCGATCGCGCAAAGTTTGCCGTCTGCTTGGCAGTCAACCCATATTGGGCATTTGCCAGGAAATAAACGAGAAAGTCCGACAGCAGCTTTTGCAGGATGTTGGCGAACAACTCGACCAGTACAATCCGAAACAGACTCCTGTAAGGGTATGGGCGAATACTCTGAGGAATTATGCTTTTAGAAAAATCCTGGATGATGCTCAACTCAAAAAACTAGCGATCGAAGCCCAACGACACCCACCTCATACTGAGTTACGGCAGCAGGCTTTAGGGGAATTAATTGAGGCAATTCGACTGTCGGGCAAGCTTCTCCGCCCATATCGTGCTAGCTTCTCCCCTCAGTTTTATAACTTGGTTTATGACGAAGCCGTTAATAAAACCTTAGTCTATGTCTGCCGAAACATTGATAAGTATGACCCTGAACGAGGCGGTAAAAAGTTTATGAACTGGGTTAACTTTAGACTCGACAAGGTATTTATAGAGTCCTGTCATGAATTTAGCGAGCCGAATAGTATGGGCTTACCTTCACTCGCTGATTTAGAGCAGATAGTGCAGCCAGAAGAACCCCCTTCATTGTTGGAGATAATTCGCGAATGTCTGGAAGAAGATGCGGAAAACATTTTTAAGAAAGCGCATATCAGGAATCGACCCGATGCGAATTTCTCAGCTATCGCTTTGGCAAGATTTTCTGGAGAAAGTTGGGAAGATATTTCAGGGCACTTTGGAATTCCATTGCCAACTCTGAGTAGTTTTTTTCAACGATGTTGTGAAAAGTTCCGCTCTAAATTAAGCCAATACTTGTAGAGTCAATATTTTCAGGAGGTGACAGCCGAAACTAACTTGTATAGAACATAGATTAAAATGTTAACTTGCCCAAAAAACTACGATCAGAGAATAAAGGATTGATGAAATTATAACCTTTAAATCTCCCTAATTGAGGAATCATCTATCTCCCTGGAAAACAAAGTTGTCAAGTTTTATACGACTTAAAATTTAAGATTCTTTGTTATTCCATTAGATGCAAAATTAATGAACTCAAATCAATCAATCATGAACCCTGTAATCGAACCTTGGATTTTCACAGTTCCGCTAGCTTTGGAAGCTCATGCGCGGGCGGAGCAATTTCGGCGTTACCAATCCAATCCTGACAAAGCTAAACAGGTTTATCTCAATACCCTGGCGGTGTATGCCGTGAATATTTACCTACAGTGCCGAGGATTTGACACGGACTTGGAGACGAGTGATAGTTGGAACCCAGCGATGCAGATGTTGCTGGATACTGCTGATTTGGTAGTAAGAAATCGCGGTAGGTTGGAGTGTAGACCCGTGTTGCCAAACGCAGAGGTTGTCTGCACTCCAGCCGAAGTCTGGTCAGAACGGATTGGCTATGTTGCAGTGCGTCTGTCTGAATCATTGAGGGAAGCAACGCTGCTGGGATTTGTGGAAAAAGTGGCAACGTCGGAGTTACCGTTGAGCGAATTGCGATCGCTCGAAGAGTTGCCAAGATACCTGAACCAAACCCAACCCTTAGTCAATCTGAGCCAATGGTTTGAGAATATTTTTGCAACGGGTTGGCAAGCTTTAGAAGGTCTATTAGACACGGAACCAACTGAGCTAGCTTTTAGCTTTAGAAGTAGATTTAGGAGTGTTCCGGAAGTTAAGCGGTGCAAGCTGATTGACGTGGGAACACCTGGTCAATCAGTGGCTGTAATTGTCGCGATTACCCAAGAATCTGAGCAGGAGATGGATATTAGGGTGGAAGTGCAGCCTCCAGAAGGCCAACCCTATCTGCCTTCAAATTTACAGCTGATGGTGCTGGATGAGGATGGAGAAGCGGTCATTGATGCCCGTGCCAGAAGCGACAATAAGTCTATTCAATTAGACTTCGTTGGGGAGCCGGGAGATCGCTTTAGCGTTAAGGTGGCTCTAGGTGAGGTCAGCGTTACAGAGAAGTTCGTAATTTGAACAGGCGTAGCAATAGCTGCGAGTTGGTCATGGGGAAGTTAATTGTCCTCAAACTAGATGGTGATTTTAAGCAGGGCTTTCGGGTAGCGCTGGAAATTGGGTCAGAAGGTGAGCGTCCTGAAACAGAAAGTATTGGCAACTTGCCCCCCGCACCTGAACTTGCCGTACAGTATAGCGGCTGGCAGTCAACCTATCGCAGCTTGGGGAAGGCTAGCCGCGCCATTATCCTCAAACGCGCTGGGATTGATGGTTCCTTCAAAAAGAGGAGGGAGGAGTGCCGCACCCTAGCTGAGGAGTTGCGCGATCGCTTAAATACCTGGCTCAAGGCGGAGTCATTTTTACCGATTCGAGAGAAGTGGTTAGAAAAAGTCAGCACTTGTGACGAAGTGCGGGTGCTGATTCGCGCCAACGACTACCAGCTATGGCAACTCCCTTGGCATCAGTGGGATTTGATGGAACGCTACAGCTTGGCAGAAATTGGACTCAGTACCCTGGAGTACGAACGACCACCAAGGGTAGAGACGCCTCCTTGTCGAAACCACGTCAAAATCTTAGCAATTCTGGGCGATAGCGAAGGCATTAAGGTTGAGGAAGACCGACAACAACTAGAGAATTTACCAGGCGCAGCAACAACCTTTTTGGTGGAACCTCAACGCCAAGAGTTAAACAACCAGCTTTGGGAGCAATGTTGGGATATTCTATTTTTCGCGGGTCATAGTCAGACCGAAGGTGAAAAGGGGCGGATTTATCTCAATCAGACTGATAGTTTAACGCTTGACGAACTCAGGTATGCCTTGCAAAGAGCGGTTAAAGGCGGGTTGCAGCTGGCGATTTTCAACTCCTGTGATGGTTTGGGATTAGCGCGAGAGCTAAAACAGCTACACATCCCACAACTGATTGTCATGCGGGAGCCAGTGCCAGACCAGGTGGCACAAGCATTTTTGAAGCAATTTCTTTCCAGCTTTGCCAGCGGCAAGCCTCTGTATCGGGCAGTACAGGAAGCGCGACAGCGCCTGCAAGGTTTAGAGGATATATTTCTGTGTGCCAGCTGGTTGCCAGTTATCTGCCAAAATCCCGCCGCCGTGCCTTTGACATGGCCTAAATTGCCCGAACCTGCAATAGAAACTACACCAGAGCCACGCAAGTCTCCAACCTTACCCCTTTGGCATCGCTTGCGAACAGTCTTCGTCACAAGTTTGGCTGTAACCGGCTTGCTGATGGGAGTGCGATCGCTAGGGGTATTGCAACCATGGGAGCTGAAAGCTTACGATCAATTACTTCGTCAACGCCCTGCTGAACCCGCAGATTCTCGCATCCTGCTAGTTGGAGCGGATGAAGCAGATATCCGTAAATACAAGCATCCACTACCCGATGCCGTTCTAGCTCAGCTGATTGCCAAACTGGAGCAGTATCGACCTGTAGCAATCGGACTGGATATCTTTCGCGACCAACCTGTACCGCCAGGTTATGATCTGCTGGTTCCTCAACTCCAGCAGAATCAACATCTTGTTACCGTATGCTTCGGCACCGACCAAGAAAACGCTGCTGCTCCCCCACCCAACAGTCCAGCAGCACAAGTAGGCTTTAATGACTTAGAGAATGACCCGCAAGACAACACCATTCGTCGTCACCTCCTATCCCGTAGCCCAAACCCCATCTCCTCTCTTTCACCCTGCAAGACACCCTATTCCTTCAGCCTGCAACTCGCTTACCGATACCTAGAAGCCAAGGGCATTTCAGTAAAAACGACTCCTGATAAAAACTGGCAGTTTGGTCGTGTTGCCTTTAAACGTTTAGAGTCTCGTAACGGAGGATATCAAAACCTTGACGCACGCGGAAACCAGGTATTGATCAATTACCGTGCCACCCCGCAGATTGCCCAGCAAGTCAGAGTCGAGGAAGTCTTAACTGGGAAGTTGGAACCTGAGTGGGTGAGGGGTCGAGTCGTTCTGATTGGTGTTACTGCCGCCAGCATTCAGGACTACCACGATACCCCTTACGGTAGAAGGCGAGGGCTGGACGTTCATGCACACTTGGTCAGTCAAATTCTGAGTTCGGTTTTAGATGGACGCCCTCTAGGTTGGTGGCTGCCTCAATGGGGCGATGCGTTGTGGGTATGGGTTTGGTCGCTGGCGGGTGGAATAGTCGTTTACCAAGTGCGCTCGCGAAGTTTGGACGAGGCACAGTTGCCACTACATCTAATTCTGGTGCTTAGCCTCTCTGTTATTGTGTTGTATGGATTGTGCTGGGTTGTCTTGCTCCAAGGTGGTTGGCTACCGCTCATTCCGACAGCATTAGCTTTAGTGGCTACAGGAGGTGTCATTGCTTGCACCCCATTACCAACCCAGCAACCGCAGCAGGCACAGCTTACTCATCGTTGCATTGAGGAGTAGAGCAGTAAACACACCCCGCCCACAAGGAGACGCTGCGATTCGTTCAGTCGAAATAAGTAGCAATACTTAAGGAAGACTGACAAGGAACATAAAAGGGAGCAATCCCAACGGAACCTTGACAACTTGATAACCATGTAGGTGAGGGTTCTACCCAAGTCCTACCCCACAGGTGCAGTGGTGAAAGCACGACCCCTACCAGGGAGACTAGTCATCAAATTGGTAAAGCGGGGCGAAAGAAGGTAACTGACAGCCTAAGTCGGTAATCCCTTTAGCAAGAACCCATGAGCAGCGTAAGCGAAGATGTACAAGAACCATCGTGATGTGGAACCAGCGAAATAAGGCTATAGGCGCTGGAGCCAAAAGGCAATAGGTTAGGGGCTAATAAATTCGTCTCTTTATTAGATGCACTCCCAACAACCTCGGTGGACAGCATCGACTCTAAAGGTTCAATCAATGGTTATCAGGAACGAAGTAACCTCTCGTATGCTCTCAGGAAGGTCGATTCCTGTAGCAGGTGCTAACCGTATGCTGCGAGTAGGTGGGATTGAGTCAGAAGCGAATGCCCTGTTGTAATGGCAGGGATATGCAGACAGACTCACGGTGATTTGGAAGATAAAGTTGCAAGTAGAGAGTACAAATGTCTAATACACGGGTAAAACCGATGGTGGAATGGAGACACATCAATTGGCGCAAGCTGGAACAACGTGTCTTTAAGCTCCAAAAGCGAATTTATCAAGCCTCGCAGCGTGGCGATGTTAAAACAGTTCGCAGACTCCAGAAGACGTTGATGAAGTCCTGGTCAGCAAGGTGTTTAGCGGTCAGGCGGGTCACACAAGACAACCAAGGGAAGAAGACGGCTGGAGTGGATGGGCAAAAAAGCTTGACCCCAAAGCAACGTCTCGCCTTAGTTGCCAATCTTAAACTAAGCTCAAAAGTCGCTCCAACCCGGAGAGTATGGATTCCCAAACCGGGGACAGAGGAGAAGCGACCATTGGGCATTCCGACAATGAAAGACCGAGCCTTGCAAGCACTTGTCAAGCTGGCATTAGAACCAGAATGGGAAGCGCGATTTGAACCTAATAGCTATGGGTTCAGAACCGGACGCTCGTGCCACGATGCGATTGAGCAAATTTTCACGGTAATTAGTCAGAAAGCCAAATACGTGCTGGATGCCGACATTGCCAAATGTTTCGACAGCATCGACCATGAAGCGCTGCTAAACAAATTAAATACATTTCCCGCCATCCGCCGACAAGTTCGAGCATGGCTGAAAGCGGGAGTGATGGACGGAAAGCAGTTGTTTTCAACATCTGAGGGTACACCGCAGGGTGGCGTTATCTCGCCATTGCTTGCAAATATTGCCCTCCACGGGATGGAAAACCGGATAACGCAAGCCTTCCCCGAAAGGAAGGTTAAGAATAACGGGAAATTAGTACGTTTCTCAACTCCCAATATTATTCGTTACGCCGATGACTTCGTAATTCTCCACGAAGACATAACCGTTGTCCAAAGATGCAAGGAGATTATCTCCGAATGGTTAAAAGGCATGGGATTGGAACTAAAGCCTAGTAAAACACGCCTAGCCCATACCCTTCAAAAACATGAAGGAATCGACCCAGGATTTGACTTTCTGGGGTTTAACGTCCGACAAATTCCGGTTGGTAAATACCAATCTGGAAAAAATAACGGCAAATTATTAGGTTTTAAGACAATCATCACCCCAAGCAAAGATAAACAAAAGGTACATTATGACCGAGTAGCTAGCATCATTAATACCCATCAGTCAGCGCCCCAAACGGCGCTAATCAGGAATCTCAACCCGGTTATACGAGGATGGGCAAACTACTACTCAACGGTGGTAAGCAAGGATGCTTATTCACGTCAAGACTACCTCATGTACCAGAAGCTTAGAGCTTGGGCAAAACGCCGCCATCCTCAAAAGCCAGGTCGTTGGATAACCAACAAATACTGGCAGACAATTGGTGGTGATAATTGGGTATTCGCAACCAGGACAGAGGGCACTGACCCAATGCGGTTACTAAGACATGACGAAACTTCTATAATCCGCCATGTCAAAGTTAAAGGCGAATCGTCACCATACGACGGGAACCTGATTTACTGGAGTACAAGAATGGGTAAACACCCAGAAATCCCAACAAGAGAAGCAATTCTCCTGAAAGGACAAAAGGGTAAATGCAACTACTGTGGATTGTTTTTCAGGGATGGAGATATGTGGGAAATCGACCACAAAAACCCCCGCTCAAAAGGCGGCAAAGATGAATACAAAAATCTCCAACTCCTACACAAACATTGTCACGATATTAAAACAGCCGAGGATGGTTCGGTTGGAGGTGGTAATGTCAATTACCCACATCACTGAGGAGCCGGATGAGAAGAAATTCTCACGTCCGGTTCTGGAGGCGAGGCAGGGAGGCGACTCCCTGTCCTTAGCCAGCGGGCTTTAGCCCTGATTAAAAGTTGAACAAAGGAGAGAAAGTTGACCCTCCAATACACAACTCATAACCGAGCTTTCAGGCTGGTTTACAACAGCCCCAAGAGTAGCAATATTGTTTGCCGCATTCCAGTCCGCATCAGCTTCCAGTCCACAGTGACCGCACTTAAAAGCCTTACCGATGCGGTAAGACTTCCCCTTTTCAGGGTGAACGTGATGACAACGGCTGCAAGTTTGGGAAGTGTAAGCAGGTGGAACAAAAACAACAGGAACACCAGCCAAAGCCGCCTTATAGGCAACAAACATTCTGAGTTGATAGAATGCCCAATTGTTTGTTCGTCGCCGTTCAATTTTGCTGCGGGGTTGAGTGTTGAGAGACTTGACTATGTTAGTCAAGTCTTCAAACGCCAGCGCAGCAACTGCTGTAGACGCTTCGTTGACCAGTTGTCGGCTAATGCTGTGGTTGACATTTTTTTGGAACCTCGCTTCTTTCCCAGAGAGCCTCTTGAGGAGTCGCCTCGACCTACGAGTGCGTTTGGATTGAAGCGAAGCCCTGACTCTGGAGTAGCGCTCGCGAGTGAATTGCAACTGGTTACCATTCCAAGCCCTGTTGGTGGAAGTTGTTGCAATATCTCGCCGTCCAAGATCGACGCCAATCACCTTAGGGGTTTTACCCGTTGGCGGAGTGTCGAGGTCAACCGCAATCTGGATGTAATAGTCTCCGCTCCGTCGCTTAACCAAAGTAGCGCTGGTAGGAGTTTGTCCTCTGAGCAATGCCAACTGGTAGTTGCCAATGGACAAGGGGAGCCAAACCTTCTTGGACATCAATGTGATGCCAACGTGTTGGTCGGACTCCCGATACGTGAAGACTCTAGCGTCCAAAGAGATACTGGTTGGACGAAACTTGTGGACTTGCTTAACTGCTTTCATGTTGCCTACCACTCGCCGAATGGCTTGGCAGACATGATTGGCTTTCAACCCCGTCGTCAGCTTGACCGTGTAGTAGGTCAAGTGATGCAACTTGGTGGCATTGCGGCAGTTCTCGCGCTTGGCTACTTCCAATATCTGATTACAAGCATCAGCAAACCCCTGCAAAGTGCGGTCAAGTTCTTGACGCAACTCTATGGGGACTTGGAGCTTGCAAGATACAGATATCGTTTGAATCATGCATCAACTATACTTCATCCACGTTGCCGAGGGAAGGCGTTATACCCTGCTCCACCTTCCTCCCTGCCTACAAGGGGACAGGGTTTCCAGGCGGGAAGACTTTTATGAAAAACTTACCGAAAATGAAACTTGCCTTGGTTACAGTTTTAGCGAGCGCACTTTTGCCACATTACGCATTAGCTGAAGGCAAAGGGAAGCTTTTTGCGGACTTACCCAACGCACCCAAAACAGGTAAACTTGTAAGTCAGCAGATACCGGGAGTTCCCCCTATTGCTGAACTGCCACCAGCACCCGATACTGGCACACCGGATAATTCCCACACACCTGGGGGAAGCCGCACTGATCAAGTTGGAGCCTGCAAGCAGACAAATCACCAACTTACTGCCCTAGTACCTGAAAAAGGTAATCAGGGTTTAACGACTGCTGAGTATCCGGTCTTATGGTTTTATATTCCCTATGCTTCTGAGGATATACACTCCATCGAGTTTTCGCTGCATGACCGGGATGAGAAGACAACCCTCTACCGAGCCTCCCTCCAACTGCTTAAAACACCAGGAGTAATGAGTATCCCCTTGCCCCCAAGTCCAAAACACTCTCTAAAACTGAATCAGAGCTACCATTGGCGCTTGATTGTTAATTGCGATCCGAACGCAAATTCTGAAAATGTTCTAGAACTAGATGGTTGGGTGACACGAGTTCAGCCCAGCCCAAGGCTTGTTGGTGTCATTTGGTATGATGAACTGACCAATCGAGCTAAACGTTACCTATCTGAGCCACAAAATACTGAAGTGAAGAAGGCTTGGGCGGAACTGTTGAAAGCTGTTGGCTTAGAAGAACTTGCTCAAGCACCTCTAGTTAGTTCAAGTCAATGACATGAATCGTATTCAACGATTAAGCAAATACACTGTCCAGTCTTTCTCGCCCTTGCCAGAGTGGATGTTTTTCTAACCAGATAAATCGTCATTTTGCAACAGGCGTTTAAGAAGCATTCAGGCCGCTGAAGGAACCGCTTTCAATTCCACCCAAGACTTGCGATACAAAGCGCTATGGGGCAAAACTCGCAGAACTTCTGCCACAGTCGTTACCCCCGTTGTTACTTTCTCAATCGCTGCCACCCGGAACGAATCAAAATTGATTTGGCCGAGGTAGCGTTGCAATTGGCTCATCGTACCTTCGTATATAATCTGCCGCACTGTGTCATCAATATCGAGCAGCTCAATCACCGCCTCTCGCCCCAGATAGCCAGAATTGAAACAAGCGCTACAGCCCCGACCGCGCCGCCATGCTTGCGGATTAGCCTGCTCTAGCGACAAGCCGAGTACCCGTAAATCCTCCTCACTCGGCGTGTAATGCTCTGCACAGTGGGGGCAGACCTTACGCACTAAGCGCTGAGCTACAATTCCCAAAAGAGCATCGCTGATTAAAGCTGGATCTGGCCCAATATCTTTCAGGCGAGGAATTGCACTTGCAGCATCATTCGTATGCAGAGTCGTCAGCACCAAATGTCCGGTGAGCGCCGCCCGTATTGCTGTCTCAGCCGTTTCACTGTCCCGAATTTCCCCCACCATAATAATGTCTGGGTCTTGGCGCAAAATCGCCCGTAAGCCAGCTGCAAAGGTCATGCCTGCGGCTTCATGGACCTGGGTTTGGGTGATGCGGGGTACTACGTACTCTACGGGGTCTTCCACTGTGACGACATTGACGTGTTCTGTGGCTACCGCTTGCAGACTGGTGTAGAGATTACTGGTTTTACCCGACCCAGTGGGGCCTGTAAAGATAATCATGCCTTGGGGCTGCTTTAACCATCTCTTGTAAGTTGCCAGAGTTTTTTTGGAAAATCCCAAGCTTTCGATATCAGAAAAGGGATTCTGCTGCGGCAGTAAGCGAATCACGGCTTTCTCGCCACCTACGCAAGGGAGAAGACTGACACGCATATCTAGTTTGACCTCTGTATCTTGCGTCGAGGCATACTTCTCGCCAATTCGCCCATCTTGGGGACGGCGGCTTTCTGAGATGTCCATGTTAGACATGACTTTGAGGGCAACGATCGCTTTGCGGCTAATTTCTGGTGGTAGGGTGGTAATATCTCGCAGGATGCCATCAATGCGATAGCGGACTCTTAACCCCTCTGGCATAGGTTCTAGATGAATATCGCTGACTCGGTTACGCAGAGCAGCGGAAAGAAGGGTTTTAATCCGCGTTATTTGGTCAACGGCTTTGGATAGATACAGTTCTGTGACTTCGCTGATATCTTCTTGTTCCGTCTCTCCTGTGAGAGGGTTAATGAGTGTTGATGCGTTGATCAAGTTAGCGTTGAAGTTTTGGGTGAGGAACCAAGCACGGTAACTCTTCTCGGCAATGGGAATAATTTTGATGTCTGTAAGCGTGCGATCGCTCAGTTTTTTGATGTCAACTTGTGAAAGAGTAACTGGGCTACCTAAGTAATAACAATTACGCCAGAGCAATAAAGGAATTATAGGAGGCAAAGCTTTTCGAGAAGGAAATTCGCGAAAAAATCTATGGCTAACTTCTGAATCAAGCATTTCAAAGTTAACAACTCCTCGCTCATTTACCAAAAGCTTTATGGCTGATTCGCAGGTAATTTCACGGTTTTTTAGCTGTTGCCAAGCGGATGAAATAGTAAGGCAAGCTTGCATTCTTGTGTCCTCATTAAAAGTAATCAGTGGGGATTAAATTCCATCAGGCTTCTAGATTTTTATGTACTATTGATGGTTTTACTCATCCCATTCGACTGATGTGGTTCTCACGTCGTTGCCACCATCCGGCATTAACGTCTGAAATGTTGCAGTTTGGCCAGGGCTAAGATTCGGTGGCTCTGTGGAAATGGCTCCCCTTCCTACCACGCTGCCATTCTTACCAATCACTTCAACATTAACCCTAGCTTGGTAGACAGTTTTGCTGGATTTATTGACAACACGACCAATTATGAAATTATCTTCGTAACCTACATGACTGATGACTACTTCAGTCTTAACTTTAAGTTTTTTCCCACACAAGTTGCTTAGGTTCAGCGTCGAGCCATTTGCTGTTTCCATATAGCAAACTGGTTCGTTGGTGTCTGAATTTGACATTAATGGATGGTTTGAACTTACAGTTTGTGATTGGCTATAAGCCGTCTTAGCTATTAATAAAATTGAAGCAATTGTAAGGAAAGAGGCTAAATGCAAAGCTCTAAACATGGCGATAATACTCAGTAATAGTGTTTATAAGGAAGGCCTGAGTAGATAGAACCCTATCTTGCAGTTATTGGATGAGTAAGTAGGTGGGTATTAATATTTGTTGTTGAGGCAAGGCAGAGGGCAGAAGGCTTTTAGGCACTGCCTTGCTCTGCTTCTGTCTATAACTCAACTCAAAAAGCCAACGTTTTATGCAAATTTCCAAATATTGTTTTTTGTAAAAAATGTAGCTCCTCAAAAGACACACAGGAGTTGACATGCGTCTTAGGCCAGCGCTTGCAACACTGACCTAAGACAACTTGTCTGTTCTCCAGGAAATCTTTAGCGTAATCTTGGGAGTCGCTGCATCAGCAGCTGCGCACTTACCGACTCTTTGGGTCTTGCAAATTTTTGCCAACAAAACTGCTAAATGGCTTATGAGCGGTTAAAGTTATCAGAAGCGTGTAATGCGGTAGCGGACAGTGTAGTCCCAGGTGGACCAACCCGGATTCCAAATACTGCCAGTTTTGCGGAACCTCCAAGTCTTTTCTTCGACGTTAGGACCTAAGGGTGCTACGTTTAGCTCTAGTTTCCCCAGTTCGTCGTCCTTGTCAAGAGAGGCGAAGAAGCCAAATCCCTTGACTCCATAGTTAAGAATATCACCCGCTGTCGGGTACCCGGCGACAGTCAGCCCTACAGCTACTCCAGCAGCAATTTTTTCTACCATCGAGCCATACTGAGACCAGTCTTTAGCATAGTCTTCGTCGTATGCCTTCAGACCGCCACGAACAGTGACTCCGTTCGGCACATTGGCATCGAAGATAACTCGCTGATCTGCTCGAAAAGGCTTGGTTTGACCATCATTGATATCCATCGGGGAGGTTAGCGCTGCCTTAGTGTTCGTACCGTCAGACAGTGCTCCTACAATGTAGAATTCGTCTGCTCCCGTTACGTCTTCGGTATTGCCGCACTTAACATCTAGCAGCTCAATACGTACTGACCTTGCTGAGGCGCTAAGTGCTGTTCCTGCAAATATCCCTAAAGGAATTATTGTTCCCAAAAGCAGTTTTAGATAGGGTTTCATCTTTTAAGCTTCCTGAACGTAATACAATTTCCGAAATTTGAACGGAGGGTTAAGCTGCCCTGCCCTCCTTCTGTGTATAACTCAACTCAAAAAGTCACATTTTATGCAAAATTAAAAAATTAATTAATGTAACAAAAGACCTAACTACTGGCTGTTGATGATGATTAACAATCAAAGATTCTCATTTCTTATAAAATTGCTTCATTAGTTCAGCCGTGGAGCGATAATACGCAGGTGAAACACTTATCTGATGCTCAGCTGTGTCCAGTACACCAAGGGGTATCGTGCTGAGAATCAGGATATTATTGTGACTCAGTCTAAACAGCCAGAATTTTATGCATTTCTTTACAAAAATTAATTTTTAGGATTTTGCATAAAACCCTAACTTTTTGACCTGAGTAATAGACAGAAGGAGGGCAAGGAAGCTTAACCGTCTATTTAAATACTCAGTTGCTTGGAAGGGAAAAACAGAAATGCTAATAGATGTAGTGACAGGTCCAGTGACCGACCCAGATACAGGTAAAGTCTTTGATTACATCCTTAGGTACGATGATGCAGATGACACAGCTCTGACTCCAGGAAGTTCAAGAACTAAATTATATGCGGGTGGAGGCAATGATAGATTTCTGTTACAAGCAAATGATGATTGGGGCAATGGAGAGTCAGGTAACGACTATTTTGAGGGTGGTTCAGGCTCAGATACTATCTACGGTGATATTGGTGATGATCAATTAAGAGGGGGTACAGAGTACGACTATTTGTATGGTGGCATTGGTAACGATACCTTATATGGTGCAGGAGCGAGTAGTATTGAACCCGATCCCCGCGGTAGTGACCTAGGAAATTACCTAGAAGGAAACGAAGGAAATGACGATCTGTATGGCGCTACAGGGAACGACAAAATGTATGGCGGTACAGGCGACGACTACCTTGATGGTTGGGAAGGCGATGATACCTTATATGGCGGGGACGATAGTGTCGGGACGAATAGTGGTAATGATGTCCTAGTTGCTTGGACGGGTAACGACTTGCTCTATGGAGGAGATGGTAACGACTGGCTGGATGGCTCCTACGACAACGACACGCTGTATGGTGGCTCTGGCAACGACACCCTTGGCAATAGTGTCGCCCCTGAGCCTGGTGACGACTTAATGTATGGCGAAGGCGGCAACGATCAGTTGTATGGCGGCGACGGTAAGGACACCCTCATTGGTGGTACAGGTAACGATACATTAGTTGGAGGTGCAGGCAACGATCGTTTAACGGGTGATAGTGGTAGTGATAGGTTCCTTTACGATACAAATACTGCCTTTACGACCGCCTCTGTTGGTATCGATGTCATCAGTGACTTTATCCACAACAGCGACAAAATTGTTTTAGACAAGACAACTTTTACAGCCATTAGTAGTGCGGCTGGTACTGGTTTTAGCATAGCTAGGGAGTTTGCGATTGTTGGCAGTGACGCAGCAGCAGCAACCAGCAGTGCGGATATTATTTACAACTCTGTAAATGGCAACTTGTTCTACAACCCGAATGGCTCTGCATCCGGCTTTGGGACAGGCGGTTTGTTTGCTACGCTAACTGGTCACCCAACACTATCAGCTACCGACTTCGTAATTCAGGCATAGCCACCTGGTAACCAGGGATGAATAGATTTTGACTGAACCTTAGTTCACAGTTGTGCTGTATCAGCTGTGTTGTATCAAAAACCCAATTGCGTAAGCACTAGAGCTAGCTTATCAATCGATACCTATTCAATGGTATCCTACCAATCTATAGTCCTAGAAAAGACTAAAGCCAATTCCCAACAAGAACATAAGGTGCCCAATAATAGGGAGCTTTGTATTGCTTAAACAGTTTTAACTGAGCCTGATGAAGTGCTCCCGCCTTCGTTACTGTAGGATTAGTTAACTCTTTGTAGAATTGCTCCATCAATTCAGCTGTCGAGCGATCGCTAACTTGCCACAGTGTTGACAACGTACTACGTGCCCCTGCCCGCACAGCAATTCCAGCTAACCCTAAAGTTGCTCGGTTATCCCCCTTGGCTGTCTCACAAGCACTGAGGACAAGTAATTCGATGATACTTGATGGACTTTGATTGTTTACCCGGAGCAAGTTGTTTAAGTCGTTGCTTTTGAGTAACTGATTGTAAGCCAGAATGAATGTTTCTTCGGGGTCGGAACTGAACTTACCATGAGTCGCAATGTGAACAGCCGAGTAAGCTCCTGAATTAATCTGCTGTTGAAAATTGGCTTCAGTAAAATTTGGATTTAGCAGCGACTCTGAAGAGACTATACTCCCGACTTGTTGCAATTCCTGAACCACATTAGGGAGCTTGTCAAACTTTCGACCTTCTATTTCCCGTTGCTCACTCACTCCCGCTGTCAAAACCTTCAATCGTTCTCGTTGCAAAGGTCGAAGGTCAAAAAGTTGCAACCCTGGAACTAAGGCGAGGGCATACGGCTTCTGCATCAGATACTCTTTCCGTTTGCCATCATAGAGGACTGACATCGGTATATTTCGCAGCACTCCATCTAGGACAAACACTAAAGTTTTGACCTTACCGCTATTTTCCAAGTCTTGCTCTAGCGGTGAAATTAACCATTCGTATAGCTGTGTCGCTTTTTCTATAACTGCTTCGGGGCGATTGCGTTTTAATATGCTCGCTCGCAGGTCTATTACAGTTTTTTCGACATCAGCCTGTTTTATAGAAGTGGCATAGTGCTTTAGAGGTTGCCCTGGAAGTTTGGAAATAACTTCTAATCGGTCTTCCAGAATAATTGGATAAATAAATGCAGCCGTCTGGTCTATCTTGTCACTATCAAGGGATAGCTGGACTTTCTGGGAAAGGTTACAGCTCAGGAAATTTTCCAATTCAGCTAACCGGAGGGAGTCAATGGCTTCAATCGCTTGCTTGAGATTTTCTTGACTTGGTTGGGAGTTTCCCTCTGTTGTCAATAGCAAATTAACAAGCTTGCGGTAAATTGGTTCTACATTGTCCCGAAACGAGAACTGCACACCGGAATTATCGGAATTAATAGTAAGCAAATCCTGGCGAACGGAATTGAGCGTTTTAACCGCTTCTTGATAAACCGCGATCGCTCTTTTTCTATCCCCCTGCTTTTCTAATAAGCGCCCCATCTGCCATTCCCATTGATAGCGAATATTGGGGGCTTGGATTTCTTCAGCCAGCAGGAGCGCTTGCTCAGTCAAGTTTTGAGCGGCTGACCATTGCTGGGTCATCTCGTACAACCCACCCATTTGACCGACGGCATAGGATTCAGCTGTGCGGTCTTTTAGACTTCGAGCTTGTTGAATCGCAGCGGCTAAAATCTGGGCAATGTCTTGTGTTGAGGGGGTATCTGTGGCAGGGCTTTGCTCAGGACGCTGTTCCTTGAGCTTTAAAACGCGATCACGCCCCATGCACGAAAGTACTTCATTGTCAATGTTAGTCTGGAGACAAGTCAGACTCCGAGCCAAGTTAAGTCGAGCATAGATATTGCTGCGACTTGGAGGTAAGCTAGCAATCAACGGCTGGACTGTAGACCCCAGTGTCGCTGCCTCTGACCTTTGGCCTGTCTCTACTAACAGGCTCAGCAGATTCAACTGAGCTTGAAGCCCGAGGGTGGGGGAATCCGCTGCTTGTTGATAAAATGCGATCGCATCCTTAGTATGCTTCTTTTCGTCTTCTTCTTTGCCGATTGCTATAGCTCTATTACCCAACGCTCGTTCCGTATTACCCAACTCAAGCAGAGCAGAACCAAGAGGTTTAGAGAGTTTAAATTCTTTAGCCACTGCCCAACTTTTCTGCAAGACCTCCTGAGATTTTGTAAGTTCGCCAACTCGTCTCAAAGCCTTACCCAAGTTCTGCAATCCAGTAGCCTTGAGTTCGGGGTCTGATTGCTGTAGTAGAATTTGCTCGATATGAAGTAATTCTGCTTCAGCCTCACTGCTTAATCCTAAAGCTTGTAAGGCTTCCGCTTGGTTAATCAAGCTACCAATGACGCCCGTCTGGTTGCCAGCTTTATGGTAAGTAGCAGCTGCTCTCTTCCAAGTTGCTAGAGCTTCCGACCACTGCCCCTTTGCGGCTTGTAGGCGACCTTGAGTGTTCAAGGTTTTGGCGAAAACGTCTAAGTAAGCTTGAGTGTCAACAGTGTTTTTCTGATGATCCAGGCGTTGGAGACTATTGGCGTTAAGCGAAGCTATCGCATTGCGAATCGCACCTTCCGCCTCATTCCACTGCCCCAAGTGCTGATAGGCTAACGAAAGATAACGCAGCACTAGCGCTTGATTCAGGTTATCTCCCTGAGTGACAAAGGCAGAAGCTGCCTGCTGCCAGACCTCTATCGCCTCTGAGAACTGTTCAGCATCATACAGTTCTATGCCCTGTTGTAGTAATGAATGAGCATTTGTGGTTTGAGATAGCGCCTCAGAAGTTGTTTCAACCTGTTGAGCGGATAGAACTGGGACAGCTAAAGTTGTAATGATTGCCAACAGCGCTAAAAGGATTAGTCCTAGTATCCGACGGTACGCCCTGAGGGGTGCGAACTTCAAAAGGGGTCGGATGCGATGCCAAAACACAGGCGGTTTTCTGCTCATGTGCTTGTTCTCCAACACGGTGAAATCAATAAGTTACAGGCAGCTAACGCAGGCGACAGCGACGTTGAGAGTGGGTGGTGGGCATTTCAGCAACGAGGACAACCTGCCCTTTTTCGTTAATCATCCACCCTTGTGCCTCCCTAATTGGGTTAGGTACAGTTGCTGGTGAGGCAGAGATACTAGCAGCACGACGCGAGTTTTCAGTCCTGTGTGTTGCAGGGGGCACATCTTCCCAAACGCCACTACTACTTAGAGGTTCATAAGGATTAGGTGCTAAACCTCCTCGACCCGTGTTGAAAAATGCCACAGATGTCTGCTGTCCACCCCCTTGGCAGCCCTGTGCAACTTCCACGTTAACGGGTTCGGAAGGCAAGTTAACTAACCCCCTGCTGGGGTCAACACCGGGGGTGTTGATTTGCACTGTACCCTCTACCCCAAAGTCGGAACTGGCAGTAATATCACTCAACGGTGTCAGGCGGGGGCGGAACTCAAGTCCATAGATACCTTGAGTTGTAATGTTAATATTGCCACCTCGACCTGTGAACGCATTAGCGGTGATGTCGCTGTTTTCTTTAGGGACAGCAACGATAAACCGAGCATCAATCTGGATATTGCCGCCATTCCCCCCTGCCTGAGCAGTGCCTGCGGTTGTCGATATACGGCTACTGTGACGCATCAGTAGTAAGTCTTGCACCTGTAGGTTAATATTGCCGCCTGTATTACTAGCTGTTTCGGCAGAAATGGCGGCGTTGTTGTTCAGGGTTAGAGAACCTGCTTGAAGCTGGACGTTACCCCCTTCCCCAGTCCCCTGGCTATCTACAGCGATAGTTGCGCCATCCCGAATAACTATCGTTTCGGGGTTAGTAATAAAAATACTGCCGCCGTTACCACTAGAACCGCGCTCTGTATTGGCAAACAGTCCACTGTCAGCCCCAGCTAAGGTCACATCATCAGCTACATTCAGGTTGATGCTTCCAGCATTGTTACTACCTGCTGTGGTGGTGCGAAGTTGTCCACCTGCGATCGCCTCAAAACGATTTGCCCTGACGCTGATGCTGCCGCCAGTGCCGCCAGAGGTAGATGCAGAAACCTGCGCTCTGTCCCGGACGGTCAACAGTGGGGTATTAATCATTACATTTCCAGCTGCCCCAGCACCTTCAGTGCGAGCAAATAAACCACTAGCAGAGCCATCATTATCAACCACATCAGAACCAAATAGGGCTAATCGAGTGGCGAAGGTGGAATCACTGCCTGTAAGGATAACGTGGTCGGTGGCATTAACAGTAATATTGCCTGCATCTCCACTGTTGAAGGCAGTCGTGAGGAGTTGTCCACCATTGGTAACGTCCAGGATGTTGGCATGAACATCGATACTACCGCCCTTGAAGGGAGTCCCAGTTATTGCGCTCAAAACGGCTCCATCCGATACACGCAAGATATCGGTGGAAGCTCTGATATCGCCACCTCGACCCGTAGCTCCTGTCTCAGTAGAGGTAAACAACCCACCAGAAAATCCGTCTGGAGCTACCCCTGCAAGGTTAATAGAGTTTGCCGCCTCGACCTGTATATTGCCGGAGTTACCCTTACCAAAAGTGCCAGCAAACAGTTGAGAACCCTCAGTCACGGAAAGCAACCGAGTCCCGATGAGAATGTCGCCGCCATCACCTACTGCTCTTTCGTAGACACCACTGGCAATACCACTGTGCCCTGTCAACGAAATAGAGTTATTTGCCTGTACTTGAATCCTGCCGCTATTCCCCTGACCAAACGTATTACTGGCAATAAAGCTCTCGTCTATCAGAGAAAGTGAGTTAGCCTGAATATTGATGTTACCCCCCTGACCCACAGCTCCAAAGCCCACAACAGTGAAGATATTGCTGTCTGTCAGAGCAAAAGAGTCATTGACCGATATAAAGATATCTCCGGCATCTCCCTGCCCATAGATCACAGCAGATAGTGCGGCATCCCCACTTAAGGAGAGCGAACCCACTTGTATTTTTAGGTTACCCCCACGTCCTTGTCCCAGGACGCTTGAATCTACGAAAGCACCGTCATCTAAGGAGAGTGAGCCAGCTTGGATGTTGATTGCGCCTCCTCGACCTCTGGCTCCTTTTTGTACAGTGCTTTGGATTTGACCATTTACGAGCACAATAGATCGGTCAGCCTGTACGCTGATGTTGCCAGCATCTCCTTGACCAAAGGTGCTAGTACTCAGGTCAGCACCATCGGTTAAGGTAAGCGAACCCGTCCGGATATTGATATCACCTCCCTGACCCTCAGCGTTAGAGATGTCAGTAGAACCCACATTGCTCCTGATACTAGCGTTATCTGCAAGTGAGACAGAGTCAATGGCCTGAATCACTATTTTTCCGGCGTTTCCCCGCCCATAAGTGATAGCGCCTATTTGAGCGTCATCAGTTAGAGAAAGAGATCTAGCTCTGATGTAGATGTTGCCACTATTTCCCGTAGAGTCCGGAAATACATCATTGGCAACTCTACTTCCCTGTCCTATCTTTACCGCTCCTGTGGCGTCGAGTGTGATATCTCCTGCCTGAGTGCCATTGAACCCCAAATCTGCATCGAATCCTGCCCTGACGCTACTACCGTCAATTGTGAGATTCTGGGCATAAATTGAAATACTACCGCCATCACCGAGGTTTCTGATTACACTGCGATTAATTGAAACATCTGCCCGTGCTAGGCTTTCAGGAACACTTAAGCGCAGATTGCCGTTATCAACCTCTAATCCAACGGTTCCCAGTCCTCCCACTCCCGCCAACTCGACTCGACCTTCCGGAGCCTGCAAAAAAGCGCCATTGAGCTGCATGTTACCGCCTACTAATAGCAAACTCTGGCCTGGGTAAGTGTTTAGGTTGGCTTGACTGGTGATAGACCCAGCAGCAATTTGATTGAACAGAAATGCGGAAGGATCGACTCTCAATAAAGAAACATCAGTTTGAGCAGTAGAAACACGGAAAGCACCCGTTGAACCAAACTGGATGGCATTAGCGGTCGTGGCGACAAACGAGCCTCTGGTTACACCACCCACATCAATTGAGGCATTGGGGCCAAATACGATACCGCTAGGATTAATCAAGAAAAGATTAACACTGGGACTCTCCGTGAAGATTAGACCGTTAATCAAAGAAGGAGAGCCACCCGTTACCCGCGACAGAATATTCCTGATATTGGCAGCACTTTCAAAAATGGCGGCTTCGCTTGGAGCGAGGTTAAATTGCCCGAAGCTGTGAAACAAATTACTGTCAACGGTTTGACCAACGGATTGGGGAATCATGTAATCGGGCCCAGTCAACGTTCCCGCGGGGCCGAGGCTGCCATCTAAGGTGATGTTCTGAGCCAATGCGTACTGACTAGAATTCGCGATCGCCACACCTAATATTAAGGAACTAACTAGACTAAGCTTGCAGCACCCTGTCATCCACTGCAAGTTTTCATAGAACCGTCGGTTTCTTCGTCTGTCCACTTTTGCACTCCTGTCATACTTCAGGTAGTTTTGTTCTCCTGTGCTTTGCAACACGCTCAAATCAATACAGTTGCAGGCCGCTAACGCAGGCGACAACGACGCTTTGAGGCGGTAGTGGGCATCTGTGCGACGAGGGTAACTTCCCCTTTTTGATTAATCAGCCACCCTTGGGCTTCCACAATTTTGTTAGATGGAGTCACTGGTGAGGTAGAAGCAGTAGCAGCACCAGCAGAGTTCTCAGCCTTCTGTGTTGGTGATGGCACATCTTCCCAGATGCCACTGCTGTTAATCGGTTCGTAAGGATTTGGTGCTAATCCCCCTCTGCCTGTGTGGAAAAACGCAACAGATGCCTGCTGTCCACTCCCTTGGCAGTCCTGTGCAACTTCCACGTTGGCTGGTATAACTGGCAACTCGGCTAACCCTCGGCTGGGATCAACATCAGGCGCGTTGATGGTCACCGTGCCATTTAATGAAGAATCTGCCCCAGTGGCGGTAATGTCACTTTCTTCAGTTGGCTGCGATCGGAACTTTGTCCCAAAGATACCTTGAGCTGTGATATTTACATTACCACCCCGGAAGTCAGTCGAATTAGCACTGATGTCACTATTTTCCAGGGCGGCTAAGACGCCAGTATTGATGGTAATATTGCCACCGATAACATTGCTTCCCTTGGCGTCGGTAGTAATGCGGCTGCCATGACGCAACACTAAATCCCCAGAAGTTAGGTTGATATTCCCCTGCCCCCCTTGGGTGTTTGCGTTGATACTTGCCCCATTGTCTAGACGGATCGAGTCAGCTACGACATTGATGTTGCCTGCATTACCCTGCCCAAAGCTTCCAACATTCAGGCTGGCATCATCGAGAGCAAGTGTTTCTGTGGTGATATCGATGCCGCCTGCGTTACCTTTGCCGTTCTCTGCCACCCTGCTGTTGACATAAGTTTTATCTCTCAAGGAGATGCTATCGCTGGCATGAATGATTACCTGACCTGCATTTCCTGTACCCTCGGTGGTAGCCGTTAGTCCAGCATTATTCGCCAAAGAAAGGATTCTTGTGCGAATGTCAATGCCGCCTGAATTACCCACAGCGTTCTTGTTCACTCGGCTGTTGACAAAACTCCTATCCAAGGAGATGCTATCGCTAGCACGAATGATTACCTGACCTGCATTTCCCACTCCTTCAGTGTTGGCACTGAGTAAGGCTTTATTGGAAAGAGAAAGCGAATCTACGGTGATGTCAATGCCACCTGCATTTCCCGCTCCTTCAGTGTTGGCACTCAGTTCGGCTTTATTGGAAAGAGAAAGCGAGTCGGTACTGATGACTATGCCGCCTGAGTTGCCCATAGCGTTCTCTTTCACGCTGCTGGAGACAAAACTCCTATTCAAGGAGATACTATCGCTGCCATGAAGAATTACCTGACCTGCATTTCCCACTCCTCCAGTGCTGGCATCCAGTGAGGTGTTATTGGACAGAGAAAGCGAGTCGGCACTGATGACTATGCCGCCTGAACTACCCACAGCGTTCTGTTCCACCCGGCTGGAGACAAAACTCCCATCCGAGGAGATAGTATCGCTGGCATGAATGCTTACCTGACCTGCATTTCCCATTCCTCCAGTGTTGGTGTTGGCATCGATTGAGGCTTTGTTGGAAAGAGAAAGTGAGTCGGCACTGATGACTATGCCGCCGGCGTTGCCTTTGCCATTTTCTCCCACCTGGCTGCTGACGAAACCGCTATTCATCGAGATGCTACCGCTAGCACGAATGATTATCTGCCCTGCATTTCCTGTGCTTTCGGTTTTGGCAGTTAGTCCAGCCTTATTCACTAGAGAAAGGCTTCCTGTAGTAATGTCGATGCCGCCTGAGTTGCCCACAGCTTTTTTTTCCACCCGGCTGGAGACGTAACTCCTATCTAAGGAGACGGTATCGCTGGCATGAATGATGACCTGCCCTGCATTTCCCATTCCCCTAGTGTTGGTATTTAGTTCGGCTTGATTGCTTAAAAACAGCGAGCCAGCGGTAATCTCGATATGGCCTGCATTACCCTTGCCGTTCTGATCTACCTGATTCTCTACTCTACTTCCATCAAAGGAGACTGTATCGGAAGCGTTAATCACCACATTTCCCGCCTGAGCCTCCGGTGTTCCCAAATCTTTTCCTATTCCAGCGGTAAGTTTACTTCCTCTCGCAACTTCTAAATTACCAGCATTGATGCTAATAAAGCCGCCACCTCCAGCACGCACATTCACAGCAGCGCCATTAGTAACAGACACATCCGCTCTCGCTACATTGCTAGGAAAGTTCAAGCTGCCATTTTGATTTAGTCCAACGTCCCCATCTGTAGATAATCCTCCTAACTCAATTCGTCCTCCCAGTGCTGTTAGTTTCCCTTTATCCAAGCTCACATCACCACCTACTAGGACTAAGTTTTGCTTGGGTTTGACTTCGAGATTAGACCTGTTTACCCTTACACCTGCAGGATTGTTTCCCAGTTGCAACCCGACAGGAACACTTATCGTCAATAGGGGTTGAATTTGAGTATCTGTTGCGCTGAATTGTGTCCCATCAGCGAAGAGTAAGCTACTAGCAGTACTCGCCATAAAAGAGCCGCCAATGTTGAGCTTGGCATTAGGGCCAAAAATAATACCATTGGGATTGATGAGAAATAGATTTGCTGTACCGTTGGATCTAATCAAACCATCAATGTTAGAGGCAGAGTTACCTGTTACGCGGCTGATAATGTTCTGAACATTTAGCGCGTTGTTGAAGTAAGCGTTGCCACCAGTGGGGACAGAGAACTGGCTAAAACTGTGGAATAGATTTGTGCCTCTAGTTGCGCCACCATCAATCTGAAAAGCTCCTAATCTGGGGGATGTGACTAGAGAATTTTCATTTCCCAACGTATTATCTTTGGTGACTTGGCTCCAAGCGTAATTCCCAGAGGTAGTGAACACAAAGCATCCCGCTACAGTTATTACCCCACCTTTTATTAAGCAATTAACTACACTAAAATTCCAGCGTATTTGTAATCTACTTAAAGCCTTCATAAAATCTGCCCTATCTTGATTCAAACTCAATATGATGTCTCTTGAGCTTTCCTGCGATGTGCCCTGCCCGCCCGCTAACGCGACACTGAATCAATGTTCTTTCTGGGTGTTTGGACAAGAAGTAAGCCAGTGAAATTACATTTAGCCAACCTTCAGCTCTTGAGTGTCATTTGGCAACTTTTCTGGACAAGATGCAGTTTAGCACCCGATATGTCCTGGATTTCTTTTCAGCAAACTGCTAATGCAAACTTTTATTACTTAATCAAAACAGTAGCTGAATCGATACTGAGAAGTTGGATGAAGAGAAGTTAACAAATTAGCTATTGTTAAGGAATCTTGACCTTCAGAGAACCGATATGCCTATTATCCAAGACAACCCTGACAAGGATAATAATACCTTTAATTGTTCACTTATTTCCTGTCAATTTCCAGCTCTATATCAACGAAACTACTTTTAGTAATTTTATCTATTAAAGTAAGCTCAATACTGCCTAAATACTTCAGTAGTCTGTCTACCTTAAATTGACGAATTGAGCGAGGACTCTGGAAGACAAGGGAGTAGTGCCTTAAGGTTTACCCCTCAAATCTACCTGGACGATTGAGGCAATTAGTTCTACGTGAGCAGCTTATGCTAGCTTTCCAGCCTGAGAATGTCTGGGCACGATGTAGAGTGACAATCATTGCTCTGCTGATTTGAGCCTGCCTTTGCCGCGTAATACGAAGGTTCATTCCCTCTTCATCCAGACAAACGACTTGGGCTTGATGGGGTGCTAAGCTGCTCCACATCTAGGCAAGTACTAGCGTTGTTGACAAAAATCTTCTTGTGGAATGGGACGCATTGCCCGTCCCGACGGGAGCAAGTTAAATGTGGAATAGCTTACCTCAATGTGCAAAGAGAGCTGAAGACTAGCCCTCTGTTATTACTATAAACAGAGAAAAATCGCGAAGCCTTTACGAATCAGTTTCTTCACCATAAAAGCTTTGCGTTCGCACAATTAATTACTTGTGAATATTCTCTGAAAAAAGTAATAAAAAAGCTGATTTCAACGCCAATTTATTAAACTCTTACCATCGCTTTATCAAATCTTTATCGGCAGTTTATATAACCAGGATTATTTTCGTTTAAAAATAATTAAGAAAGAAAAATCGGTTTTTATTCAAGTCTAGGGTGTACGATTCGTCGGTCTAAAACGTAATACGTAATACACCTAAAGGGCGGTGTAAAGTTCCCTCCCTGTATCTAACTTCTGGAAACACATTATTTGTGGTGCAATCTCACCACAGGGGCTCTATCTATGATCATCGGCACTTTGCTACTCCTAGCAAGTGGAGGATTCCTGTCTGGAATTCTGGCTGGCTTCTTAGGAATTGGGGGTGGTTTTGTCACGGTTTCTCTTTTAGTTTTACTGGGGTACGCACCCGTTAAAGCCATAGCTACTAGTACCCTAGTAATTGGAATTACTTCAATTTCTGGTAGTCTGCAAAATTGGCGAATGGGCTATCTAGACTACAAGCGAGTCATTCACTTAGGACTTCCAGCTTTATTAACTGCTCAAGTAGGAGTTTATTTGGCAAACCAAATCCCACCCTATCTACTCCTCGTCACATTTGGAGTTTTTCTAATCGGCAGTATTTATTTGGTAGAACTTCGAGAAAGCTTGGCTGTCAAAGGAAAGAATTCCAAAGCGCAAAAGTTTAACCCAGTAGTTTCTCGAATTGGAACGGGAAGTGCTTCGGGTATCTTGACCGGTTTATTGGGTGTGGGTGGTGGTACTATTATGGTACCCCTACAGATGTTGCTCTTAGGAGAACCAATCAAGGTAGCAATTCAGACCAGTCTAGGGGCTATTGTGGCTACTGCTGCATCTGCCTGTGTAGGACATGCTTCGGAAGGGAACATTTTGTTTATCCAAGGATGCCTTTTGGGAGTGGGGGGTCTCTTAGGAGCCCAGCTCAGTACTCGTTTTTTACCAAAGCTACCAGATTCTATAGTATGTCTGGTCTTTCGTATCTTCTTAGCAACAATGTCAATATTCATGTTTTGGCAAGCTTGGAAAAGCTATCGAGGTTCCTAGAAAGGTATTTGAAAAGCCATTTTCAGGCGAAACATGAAGGGTGCGTCTCAATTTTGCAAATGCCTTGCCTGGGGTTAATAGTAGTATGAGATTTACAGGCTTGATTGAACTTTGGCCTTGCCGATTTAGGATGAACCCAAGCATGGGTCTATAGAAACCAAATACGCCTGACAAGAACTAACGAAAATTTGGCGTTGCTAGGAAAATAAATAGGTTTTACTTATGTAGAGACAGTCTTGGTATTCATGAGTTGGAGCTACCTAGTTAGCTATCCCCTTTTGCTTGATTTTTTATCTGAGTTGGTAGTATTACGGCAAGCAAAATAAGATAGTAAAATTTTTATTCTTATATAAACTATTTAAATTTTTCGTAAAGACGCATCTATTCATTTTAAAATTATTGGCAATCCTAAAATCAGAATGTTACGATCACAATAATCAATGAAATGCTGGGAGTTTATAACGATGAAAAACCACCCCAAGCTTCTCGGTCTTGCCGCTAGTTTACGAAACGTTTGCTGGTGGATTGGAAATGGAAACCAAGAGTTGATTAATTCTCTCCAAAGCATTTTTCAAGATAAATTGTTTGAGGTTATTGCTGATTAGCCATAACTTCACTGCAAAAATTTTCTGAAATCGGGTCGAACAGGAAATAAGTCATTTCGCGAAGTTACAGTAATTTCAAAAACAATGCGGTCGATAAAGGACTGGGTAAGTCAGAGGTTGCTTTAGCTGCCTGTCTTTAGATGGTTCTCCAGAACGTATAGGCATTACGCTCGATTCTTCATGGAAGTGAGGCATCAAACTCTTCGTGTCTCCCCATTTCCACGTCTTCTTTGGTGAATAATTACCAGACATTTGGATACATCCCGGAGCTTGAATTAAATGAGTAGAATCCTAGAGAAAGCGAACCCATTTTTGCAGCTTCCTGTTCGAGAAACCAAACCACGCAAACATGGAATGTCTATATTAATAGACAATGGAGTTTCTACACAACGATTTCTGGATGTTGTGAACAGCCATAGTGAATTGATTGACCTGGTAAAATTTGGCTGGTGTACTTCTTTAGTCACGAAAGACCTTGGAAAGAAAATAGACTGTCTTTTAGCGAATGGTGTAGAATTTTTCTTTGGAGGGACTCTGTTTGAAAAGGCGTTGCAGCAAAAAAAACTAGATTCTCTTTATACTTACTTTAAGCAGTGGCGTTGTCGATATGTAGAAATATCCAATGGCACACTTAATCTAAGTAACAGGGATAAAGCCAAGTATATCTCAGACTTTTCTCAAGAGTTTAATGTTTTCAGCGAAGTGGGCTATAAAGACCCTGAAAAATCCCAAAAGTTAGCTCCAGAGAAATGGATTGAATACATTCTTGAAGATTTTGAAGCTGGAGCAGGGAAAGTCATTACAGAAGCTAGAGAAAGTGGACGGAGTGGAATTTGCTCAATCGATGGAACTATCAAATGTGAATTGACCCAGACAATCTCAAATTCTGGAATCAATTTAAAAAACCTAATCTTTGAGGCTCCCAATAAGTCGCTACAGGTTCATTTCATTCAAAAATTTGGCGCAAATGTAAACTTAGCGAACATTCCATTCTGTGATGTAATTGGTTTAGAAACTTTAAGGCTAGGTTTGCGCTCAGATACTTTCAATCTGTTTGAAGGAGGATTAGAATGAGAGACCCTGAAAACGTTTTTCATTTAGCCATACCCTGTAAAGAGCTAGATGAGACTCAGGAGTTTTATGTTAACAAGCTGGGTTGCAAGTTAGCTCGCCGATATGCAGATAGAGTGACCTTGAACTTTTTTGGCGATCAGTTAGTTTGTCACCTGGCTCCTGATAAAGTAGACCATGCGCCACAGATGTATCCCAGACATTTCGGTGTAACCTTCAAACGAAAGGAAGATTTTGATGCTTTGCTGGAACTAGCGAAAGAGCGAGAAATTGAATTTTTCCAAGAGCTGGCAGTAAGGTTTCCAGGAAAGGTTGAGGAGCATTTGACTTTTTTCTTGAAAGACCCATCCAACAATTTATTGGAAATCAAATTCTACAAGGACTCAAAAATGATGTACTAGCTAGAATGGGCGGCCTTATTTAAAAGCTCGCCTACTTCTACACGATGTAAGTTGAAAACTCCTACCCTGTAGAAGGAGTAGGAGTTAATTCAAAACTCTCAAATCAGTGAACTAGGGAGTAGGAACACTTTCCAGGTTAGTTTGATTGAGGATTTCTTTGATGGCTTTTAAAAACCTTTGTTCAATGTAGGGCTTGGTAAAGTAAGCGGTAGCGCCTAAGTGCATGGCCAGCCGTCTATGCTTATCATTACCACGAGACGTGAGCATCACCACGGGAATGTTCTGTAGTTGAGGATCTTTGCGACGATGGTTCAAAAAGTCAAAGCCATTGGTATTCGGCATTTCAATGTCACTAATGACTAAGTTCACCGATGAATTTGACTTTAACTGTTTGAGAGCTTCCCAACCATCTCCAGCCTGCAAAACTTGGTAACCCGCTCTTTCTAAGCTCACCGCCAGGGTTTTCCGTAGGGACGCCGCATCATCGACAACCAAAACTGTAGGAGCTGTCACTGTATTGAACGAAGTTGAGGTCTGACTAACTGACGAATTGTTGTTAGCCACGGTGGCTTGATCAGACCCCAACTGGATGTTTTGCTCTGACTGTAACATCGTTGCGATCGCCTTTAGCGGTGCATCTTGTCCAATCGCGGTTGCCTGTGCATCTTGAGCGAGTGACTGCTCCACTAAGGTTGCACCATCAATCACGGGAATCAAACTGCCATCCCCCAAGATTGTGCAGCCGTAGGTATAGCTGGGGGAGGCAACAGCGGCTCCAAACGGTTTGATGACCAGTTTTTGTTCAGTAACCAGATGATCGACTTCTAGAGCAAATACCTGTTGTCCCTGATTGAGTAGTAGCAACGGCGGTGTTAACTCACTGGAAGAAGATTCTACGAGCAACGCTCGACTGAGAGGAGCTTCTGGCACAGGGTAGGTATAGTTTAAGAGGTCAGCCACTCGATAGATTGGGGCAATTTGTTCCCGCCACTTCAAAAACCGCTGTTGTCCGTTTGTTTGAATCTGGGTGGCTTTGGGGAGGACAATTTCTTCAATACTGTCGGACGGCAACGCGATCGCTTTGGAACCAGCCAAGCCAATGATTAATTGAGCGCTCGTCAGCGTTAGCGGTAGGCGGATGCTAAAGGTAGTGCCAACTCCCGGTTTTGAGATGACTGCGATCGTGCCCTTGAGAATTTGCAGTTGAGAGCGTACCACATCCAAACCAACCCCCCGCCCCGACAGTTCGTTAACCTGCTTGGCAGTGGAAAATCCTGGCTCAAAAATTAAATCGTACAGCTGAGTCTCGGAAACATTAACCAGTTGTTCGGCACGAAGCAACCCCCTTTCCAAGGCTCGACGACCAATAGCTTCCAGATCTAGACCTCGACCATCATCCTTAACTTCAATAATAGTTTGCCCCCCTTGGTGGTAGGCTTTGATCTCAATCTCGCCTTGCTCCGGTTTCCCTTGTTGACGCCTGAGTTCTGGCAACTCGATCCCGTGATCGAACGCATTTCGCAGCAAGTGTAGTAATGGATCGTAAATTTTTTCCAGAATCCCTTTGTCAACGAGTACCCCTGTCCCACTCACCTTGAGACTAACGGGTTTGTGATACGTGGTTGATAAATCGCGCAAAATTCGGGGAAAACGGTTGAGGACTTCACCCAGGGGTAACATGCGAGCCCAAACGAACTCATCCTGTAAGTGAGTGAGCCTTTTGCGGAGTTGTTCTAGGGTTCGGTCCGATTGCCTCGTAAACAGACTAATATCAGCCGCGGATTCTTTCAACTGAACCATGTCTTCTAAGAACCGTTGCAGTAACGAGTGCAAGGTTCCGTAGCTGTCCATTTCCAAAGCATCAAAATCAGCCTGAGTTGTGGCTAGCTCTCCGAGTTGATCGGCTGAATCTGGGGATGGCTGGTGGCTGTAGCTTTGGTCAGCAACTAGCGTTTGGTCTGATACCTTCCGTAGCTGCTCGACGATTTGCTCAATCGCAGCGGCTCGATTCAGCAGCTCTCGCACCGCTCCCTGAAGTTGACGATGATCGAGGGAAAGACTACTGCGGTGGATGGCAGCCTCACTGACTTGATTATTCATCCGTTCCAGCCGATCTGCATCAACCCGCACCGTAATGTTAAGCGCAACGGGCACGTTTTCCTGAGGAATCGTGGTCGAGATTGGCTGGGGTTGCTTTGTCTGTGACAATAACTGAGGTGTCAGCTTGGGATGTTCAAGGGTGGATGAGGTTTCAGCAGCTTGAGGCGTCACATCTAGGGTTTCTGGTGTATCTGTCGGTGTGGCTCTGTGTCCCTGCTGCTGTTGAAGTTCCTTGAGCGAAGCAGTAATCCGGGCTAGTGAGCTGGCTTCAGTTGCCTCTGTTTCGCCAGTGGCAACAGCGTCGAGTAAGAGTTCTTCCCAAGAGGAGGATGCTTGTGCGATGTCCTCACTCTCCAACATCTGTTCATCAGCCAGTTCTCCATTG
Organism: Waterburya sp.; assembly: GCA_036703055.1. GTDB lineage: Bacteria > Cyanobacteriota > Cyanobacteriia > Cyanobacteriales > Coleofasciculaceae > DATNPV01. Next base: position 17,231 of record DATNPV010000231.1, on the reverse strand, counting down.
AGGAGGATAGGGAGGACTGGTTCATCGGTATGTGCTGAGTCGGTATTCGATGGGTTGCCATAACTTTGTTCATGAGAAAGCGCGAAACTCTCTAGCTCGGCGAATGCGTCTTCGAGTGGCTCAAACTGAACAAGCGGGTGATCAATCCCCAAATCGTCGTACTGATTAACCTCGTGCAGAACCTCCTCACTCCAGTTTTGCACCACAGGCTCTGGATTGAGCGGGAACTCTCCGGCTCGCTCCTTAGTCAGTGCCAATAGAGCAGTAGAGAGGTTTCCTTGTGTGGTAACATTGCCAGTCAGCACGGCTTCTCGGTAGGCTTGAAAATCAGCCAAAGCCAGTTGCGTAATGTCTACGGCCTTTTCCGGGTGAGCATTCAAGGCTGCTAGAGCCGCTTCAGCAATTACCCCTAACCCTGGCTTGTTGAGGATTTCGGCAAGCTCGACAAATACCTCAGCTTGCTTACGTAATTCTCCAGCTACATGGTAAGAGCTAGGTTGAGCGACAACAGCAGCAAGCTGTTCGAGTCCCTGCGCGACATCCACTTCAAAGATCGACAACGTCATATCCACCCCCAATTCAGCCGAGGTGGGTATGTCGTAATTTTCCACTTGGGCGAAGGCGTCTCCCAATCGTACTTCAAGCTGGGCGAAGATCGGCTCGGCTGTGGCTAATGCTTGTTCGCTGTCAAATTGACCGGATGCGATTTGCTGCATCAAAGGCAGGCGCAGGCAGTCGTAAGCAGCGAGCAGTTGGCTTTCCAGGTCTGTATCAATTTCTATCGTGTCGCTATAGAGAGCCTTAAAGATATTTTCCAGACGGTGAGCCAGGGTGGTGATTGCTTCTAGTCCTACACCGGCAGCCCCTCCCTTAATCGAATGAGAGGTTCGCATTAAACTGTGGATTTTGTTATTGCTGCGCTCTTGCTTGAGCGTCAGTAGCTCAGTTTCGAGTACTTGCAAAAACTCCGGAACCTCTTCAATGAAAAACTTATAAGCGAGGTCACGGATATCAGGGTTAACTGCCATGTTTTTTAAAGTTGAAGGTTGAAGATGGTTTTTTAAAGTTGAAGGTTGAAGGTTCTAACCAGCTAACCTTCAACCCGTTCTCCCTGCAACCCGTTAACTCACTTTGAATTGAGCAACATCCTCTTGCAGAGCCGTAGCTACCAGTCGGAGTTCCTCAAAGGAAGAGGAGACAAGAGTGGCTTCTTTTGAGGTTTTGTCGGCAATCTGGGCTACATTCGTCATAGTTTGAGTAACCGTTTCAGACATTCCTGATTGCTGAATGGCGGCTTGAGCGATCGATTCGACCAATTGGCTCACTTCAGCAGACGCGACCGTAATCTTGCCCAACGTCTGGCGAGTTTCATCCACCAGCTTGGTTCCCGTCACGACCTGCTCAGTACCCGTTTCCATCGCGGCGATTACCTCATTGGTTTCTTCCTGGATGGCTGCAATTAGCTTTTCGATTTCCTTACTGGCTTCTGCCGATTGCTGCGCGAGGGTTCGCACTTCATCGGCGACGATCGCAAATCCTCGCCCTTGTTCCCCCGCACGAGTCGCCTCAATTGAAGCATTGAAGGCAAGCATCTTGGTTTGAGTGGCAAATTCACTAATCAGGTTGACCACCGTGGAAATCTTTTGCGAAGACTCTCCCAGGTACTTGACTTTCTGACGGGTTTGTGCGACAGTTTCTCGAATCGCTACAATGCCCTCCACGGTTCGGTTGATAGCCGCGTCGCCTTCTTCTACCGTTTGAGCGGCTTTTCGTACCACTTCGGCAGCTTTTTCAGCACTGCCAGCAACCAGCCGAGCCGATTGAGCCATTTCTTGCACCTGCTTGAGAGCTACTGCAATTTCCTCCGCCTGACGCAACGCTTCCTGTGAGAGCGATTGGACAGAAAGTTCATTGTCACTCGTGGTTTCGGCTACATTACTGGCGGCGGCTTGCACTTTGGTGACAATTTCTCGCAAGTTACCAATCATGAAATTGTAGGAGTCTGCGATCGTACCGATGTCATCGGCTGTCACCGTTGCCCGGATCGTAAGGTCTCCGTCATTAATCGGCTCGACTTCTTCGAGAAGTTCCAACACACGGTTTTGCAACGTTTCAATAAGCTGGCGCTGCTCCTCAGATGCCAGTTCTTTTTCTTGCAGAAGCGATGCGAGTTCACTAGCCATGTTGTTGATGGTACCTGCTAACAGAGCAAGTTCATCGCTTCCTCGTACTTGCAAGCGAGTATCCAGTTCTCCTTGACCAATTTTTACCACTGCGTTTGTCGCATTCACAATTGGACGGGTTGCTCGGTTCGCAACCCAGATGGCAACGGCTGCCACCACCAAAGCGAAGAAGCCACTCCCCACAATCAGGGTTAGGAGTAATTGTCTTTGGGGGGCAAACGCGATCGCTGTAGGGCGGGCAACAATCAAACCCCAGTTCATGCCATACGCCCTGGCAAGCTCTCTATTAGGAATATAGGTGAAAATTTGTTCCTTCCCGTTGTCGGTCGCGATCGTTGTCAGCCTTTGCTTACCCGTTTTCTCGATTTGGGAGGACAGCTTGGGAAATAACTCCTTTAGCTTTTTCTGAAGAGCTTTTGGGTTATTTGATGCGGTAATTTGCCCTTGAGAGTCCGTCACGTAAAATTCTTGACCCCGCTTTGGATCAACCCCAAACAAGTTGTTAACTAGAGTCATTGAGGTGCGGGTACGGATGAGGGCGATTGTTTTGTTGGTGGATGTATCTTTGATGGGAGCAGCAACGAAAAAACTGAACTCACCAGTGGCTGTGTTTGGGCGAGGGTCAACGATCGCGGGACCGTCTGCTGCCTGCGCGGCCTGAGTATAGTCCCCTTTCAGAATCTGCGGCAGGTCAATTTTCCCACCCCCAGTGGCGATCAGTTCGCCGGCTTCAGGGTTATACGCAACAATACTGTTGTAGACTTTGGAAGACTCCATCAAGTCCTTGAGGATGGCATTTTTTTCCTCGGTCGTGAGTACCTCCCGCACCTTCGGATTGGTGAAAGCATCGAGCTTAGACAGGGTGGATATGTTCTCATAGCACTGTTTGATGAACAGATTTAACTTATCTTCCAAGTCTTCAGCATTGGTTTTTTCACTTTGAACAATTTGTTCTCTAATCCCTTGACCCGCCGTGAGATAGGCAGTTGTTCCGACTAGCACCACTGGGATTGTGCCAATGGTTAGTGCCAGTAAGGTTGCTTTGGTTCGCAAACTGCTAGAGCGCAGACTAGGGAAGGGCCACCAAGGAGCTTTTTGCTTTTGGAGAGGAAGGTAGAGATTCTGTAAACTGAGTTCGGCCTCTTCTGGCGTAAGCTGTTTGGGGGTATTACTCTGTTGGGAAGACAGCAGATTAGGAGAAGAAGAGGATTCCTTATTAACAGGGGTTTGACCCTCAACTTGAAAACCGTTAGAGCCTAAACGGTGCTGATTGCCATTCTTCTCAAAGGAATTTTTGCGAGGAATCTGAGTCATAGAAGGAACTCTGTATAGGAATTAGGTAGCTGGTGGTTGCAAATTGTCCCGAACACCAGAGAGATCAAGGAGAAGGAGAGCGTTGAAGTTGTTGAAGCGAGCATCACGTCAAATAAATGATGTAGGAGACATCACCTTGCTCCTACACCGTTACTCGTAACCTTGGGCGAGTTGGTTGTGAAGTTGCGCCTGCAAGGACTATTTGACCAAACTGGACAGTTGTTCGAGTTCGTCAACGCTGAATTGAGCGCCTGTTCAAACGTCTACCTTGGGCATGGCTGCCATAATCGCTTCACCATCGAGAACCGCTAACACGTCATCATCTGATTTCCACCAGTAGCCGCGCAAAAATGGCAACAAACCTGGGTGAACTGTGGATGGTGGGGGGGACTGGATCTGCTCTAAATCGCACCACTCAATATCTTCCAGCCGATTGACGATGACACCGAGTAGCTGGTTCTTAACATGGGTAGAGGTTGTGTTGTTGGAGAGAGACTGTAATACAACTGTTGTATAAGTTAAAGTCCTGTGACGCTGTTGGTAACTAGGGGTAAGTCCGACTAGGTGCCCCAAATCCGCTATCCATAGAATTTCGCCTCGCCAGTTGTAAACTCCCCTGATCCAAGCAGGCATGTGAGCAATTGGCACGATTTGACTGATGGAAATGTTGAATACTTCAGCCAATTGCGGCAGCGGTAAGAGTGCGGTTGTATCAGGCTCGAGATAAAACCGCAAAAATGGTTCCCTTTCACTGGAAGAGTCTGAATTCGTTAGGGGTAATAAGGAGCTTGGAACCGATAAAGAGTTGGACATGGATTTCTTTTAGGCTTAGCTTCTCAGCAGATTTTTAACGGTGTCCACGAGTTCTTCCTGATCGATCGGCTTGACAAGGTAAGCATCGGCTCCATGTTTCAAGCCCCATCTTTGATTCAGCTTGCCTCCTTTGGTCGAGCAGATAACAATGGGAATCTTGCTTGTTTCTGCTTTGGCTTTAAGTTCGCGACACAGTTCAAACCCACTGCGATCAGGGAGTACCACGTCCAAAATGATGACATCGGGTTTATGGCTACTAATTTTTGCGATCGCTTCTGCTGCATTCTGGGCTTTCATAACATTGAGACCTCCGTGTTGCAGACAACCAGAGAGCAGCTCTTGATCAATTAAGGAATCTTCAACAATGAGGGCAGTATTCATGGAGTTAATTGGATGACAAAACAACAGAAAGTAGTGATTGGAAAGTTGATCTTGGCTACTTATAAAGTTCCACTTGTAACCCACCCTACGGTAATCGGCTGGAAGCGCCTACAATTTTCTAACCTTCAACTTGTACCCTGGTGTAAGCTAACGCACTTGGCGATAAGTGCTTAGAAACTGTGCTTAAAACTTTTCCGGCTTCAACAGGTTTACTCAAGAAATCAGTCGCTCCCACGAGTCGAGCTCGGACTTGATCGACGATTCCATCATTTCCCGTCAAAATGACGATGGGAGTATCCCGGAAAGAGGGAGCCTTGCGCAATTGGCTACAGATTTCATAGCCGTTGGTGTTAGGCATGATGAGATCTAAAAAAATCAAATCTGGCTTACTGGCTAAGACGCTCGTCAGCGCTCGTAGACCATCATTAATGCCGATAAATCGATACCCTGCTGCGGTGAGAAGCTTTTCTAGAGTTTGGCAAACTGAAGCACTATCATCTACGCAGACAATGAGGGGTTTGGTAGAATTGGCTTGCTCCGATGGTGTATCAGCAACTCTGCGACAAACTGGAGTTGGTAAATCGGGGATATGAATGAGTTCCACCAACCCTGATTTAATGAAGGGTAAAAGTACGCGAGTCACTTGCACAATGTCCCGCTTCATTTTGATAGCTATATCACGCAGAGTATTTTCTCCATCCAGCAGTTGCTTTAGAGCTTGATAAGCTTTGGCTGATGTGCAGTTTTGTAATTGCGTGGGATGCTTGATTATCGGTACTTCATTGAAAGAATAGCCAGTGATTTTATCATTCCACAAAACTTGCCAAAGCTGCTGCACGGCTGCAATTACTTGCTTCTCATCAATCAAGGCAAGTGGCTGAGTTGGAGAGCTATGTTCCTTGATTTGAGTCGTCAAATTGTCGTGTTGTGATAAATCAAATAATACTTCTTCTAAGACCGATTGAATCACTTTTTCGACTTGGGCTTGTGTAATTCTCTGCTGCTTTATCCACAAGTCAAAAAGTTGATATTCCCAACTGTTTGGAAAAGGGACAGAATCTAATCGACAGACCTCATTTTGTAGTTCTGTAATGTCAACTTTAAGCTGAGGACAGTAGGCCGCTAGGTTTCTAGCCCATCGCCTCACTGAATGAGTACCCCCTGTGGCATACATGAGGCGACCCGTACCAAAATAAAAGTTCCATTTATTTTTGGTATTTGGTGCTATCCATACCAATTGACCGCTAAATTGAATCTTTTGGAAAGTTTCAATAGTCTGAGCCTTTTTTGACTCTGTAAACCTATATCTTTCTAGAAGATTAAAGGCGACTTGATTAGTCATAATAGGTAATTTGGATATTCTGATTTAGAATAACAACTCTATAAAGAGAATGGCAATATTTATTCACTTATGTTTATGAAATTAATAAAATTCAAGTAGATAAAATAGAAAAAACTTCAATTGATTAAATAACTAAAAAATCGCTGGAAAAATAAAAAAGATAATTAATGGCAACTGGCAATTTGAATTGCAATCGTTACTCAGAGGGTTTTCCTATAACCTATAAAATTTAGGGCTTCTGCGGTGTATAGAACGCTTGAGATGCAGATGATATAGAGCAATGGTAAGCCAGCAAAAAACCGAGAGCGAAAACGCTCTCGGGCTGTCATCAGGGTGCATCTACTATTTGTGTATTCGACCTATCTCTCTAAGGATCAGGAAAATTTGAAGACAATCAGAACAAGCGCGGCATCCCTGGAACATCGCTTCCTAGGAAGTTGCATTCATACAAACAAAGTACTCTCTCTCCCTTGTCCCCTTTGTCCCCTTGTCTCTCTTGTCTCCCCCATGTAATACATTTGACTGCAAGGAGAAATTCAGGTACATCGGAACGCTCCCGACTACCATAGTGATAAAGTCGCATCACTTCTGCCATTTCCCTAGCTAGCTGGAAAGATAAGGGCGAATGAAACGGACAATTACTTGCTTCACACTCAGCCTAGGAGTAGGGATTTGGATCGCGGTTTCCAGTCTCTCTCAACCCTCAACGGATAAGGATAACGCTCTCCAACAACAACTTGTTACCACGCCTTATTTAGAAAAAATCTCCACTCTATCCTGCCTTATCCTGTCCTCGTCTCCCAATCGATTACAAGATAATGATCAGCCGATAGCTGACGATAGGGAACGATTTAGAAATCCACTGCGACCTAAGATGGCAGCGGCAGCATTTAAAAGTTGTGGATTACTGAACTTAGGTGTAGATGAGCAGCTTTGGGGTAAATCGGGTCAGTTTGGAGACAAACAGGCGCTGTTAACGTCAATTTATCACAGTTTGCGTTACCTACAAAGCGACGCGGCTGCTGCGGCTTACCGGGGATATCCGGTGGCTGGAGTGACTCGCGAAAAGGTTTATCGTAGTCTTTGGCGATTTCGGCAGCTTTTGCTGTGGTCAAAATCCCCAGCCCAACTGGAGGCAGCCGTGAAACGCGAGTTTGTGTTTTACAAGTCTGTCGGCAAAGATGGATTGGGCAATGTTTTGTTCACAGCCTATTATGAGCCAGTGTATGCCGCTAGTCGCGTGCCTACTCCAGAATATCGCTATCCCCTGTATCGGCGACCACCTGGCTTGGAGTCTTGGGCTAAACCTCACCCTACTCGTGAACAACTGGAAGGAAAGGATGGGTTGCAAGGCTCAAAGGGGAAGTTGCGGGGATTGGAATTATTTTGGTTGCGCGATCGCTTGGAAGCTTATATGATTCACATCCAAGGTTCTGCCCGACTCGTCCTGCCGGATGGTAAGCAGACAACCGTAGGCTATGCAGGTCATACCGCTTACAATTACACCAGTATCGGGCGATCGCTAGCGGATGATGGCAAACTACCGCTAGAAGGCATGACGATGCCAAAAATCCTTCAGTATTTTAAGGAACATCCCGCCGATCTGAATATGTACGTACCACGGGATAAGAGCTTTGTATTTTTTCAGGAAAATCACGGTGAACCGGCAACCGGAAGCATCAGCGTTCCTCTCACCGCAGGGCGTTCCATTGCAACTGATAAATCCCTGATGCCACCGGGGGCTTTAGCGTTAATTCACGCTCCTTTCCCGTTTAAGACAGCGAATGGAACAATGGAGTTTCGTAACGTCAGTCGCTATGTGCTTGACCAAGATACGGGAGGCGCCATTAAAGGGCCGGGTCGTGTAGATTATTTTTTGGGTACTGGTACAGAGGCCGGCGAACGGGCTGGGGTAACTGTTGCTAATGGTCAATTGTATTATTTGTTGCTGAAGCAATAAGGGTCATCTACAGTGGCTTTGATTCGGGTTCAATACAGGTAGGACTTACGCATTTGCCCCCCAGCCCCCAAACCTGGGGGAGTGAGTCTTGTTCCCCCCTTGCGTTGGGGGTTAGGGGGGCTGGCTCGATGGATATTGCGTCAGCCCTGAGAGATTTTTGTAGTGTAGGGGCACGACATTTTCCCTACCCTCTCCCATCGCCAGCCCAAGTTACTGCGCCTCCCCAATAAGAGTAAATGCAGCCCAGTCTTTGGGGTTGGGGTGTTGTTTCAGGGTTGTCAGCATCGCTTGCCGCAAGGCTATTGCTTTATCCGGATTGAGTTGGAAATTTTTGTAAAACTCGGTCATTAATGAGGCTGTCGGTGCATCAGGAACTGACCACAACGAGACAATGATACTAGGGACACCCGCACTGATAAAAGAACGAGATAAACCAATTACACCATCCCCTGTAATTTTGCCTCGTCCGGTGTTGCAAGCACTCAACACGACTAATTCTGCATTTAATTTAAGGTCGAGGATTTCCGACGCGGTGAGTAAACCGTCATTCCCTTCCTGTCTCCCCTTAGTAAGGGGGGATGAAGGGGAGTCTGGAGTAAGTGCGAACCTTCCCTCGGAAGGCGCTAACGCTAACGCACTGTTCAATCCTTGGATATCATCTAGTATCCCATGCGTTGCCAGATGGATGATTCGAGCTTTGGAAATTAACGACAAAATTGCGGCTTTGGTTGCGCGATCGCCCGTTAAAGCTTGAGTGTGTAACAGGGGTGCGATCGCGTTTACTTCCGCTTCAGCACCGGGTAAAGCGGGTAATTGTTCCGGTGGTTTTCCAACGGCAGGCGGAACCTTGGGCATCGTAGGATTACCTACAACGAGAGCATCATTCCCCTGTAGGGGCACAATATATCGTGCCCCTACCCGTTGGCGTTGCTGTTGTGTGAGTTCTAAAACTTGAATGGATGGGGCGGTGAGGAGGGTATGTTTTTCAATTAAATATTTACCGTTTTCATCCTGTAAAGCTGGGAAAGGAACGAGGAACAAGGAACTTTGCGGGATGAAAATTACGCGATCGCTTTCTTGAGTGGGTAACAGCTCTGAAATGGGCTTGATTAATAATTCATGTAAGCGCTGTAGTTTATTTTGTACTTGTGATTCGTCTGTTCTGTCAGCTACTTCTAGACTCCCTCTGACACCAAGGGATTGACGGCTGTTAGTTACGAGTTCGGAAAGCGTTGTATTCTCTTTCTGCCATAGGGGTTTTAGGTCGCTGCGACGAAACGTTACTTCACCTGTAGGTTTGATGACCCAGATATAGAGTTCTGATTCTAGGGTTTGTTCTTTCCCTTGAACCTTGAAGTTATCGGAAATAATCGAATATTCAATGAGAGTTGCATTTTGAGTTTTGGCAAGTTCTTTAATTTGCTCGATATTGGGAGGAGTAAGGCTAGATTGCTCGTTTTGGTTAGGAGATAATCGCTTGGCTAGTAACTCGACAAAAGCACGCGCCCTTCCTCGTTCGGCAATTTCTAAGGCTTCTCCAGGTTTATTCTGAGCAATCAATACTTCTTGTAGCAAGCGGTAAGTGCGAGCTTGTTTTTCAAAGATTGATACTTTCTTTGCATCATCTAATTTAATTCGCAGATTTTCCCAAATCTCAATGGCATTGCGTAGGTGTTGTTCTGCTTCTGGGAGTTTGCCAGCTTGATGCAGAGCATAAGCTAGATTATTCAAAGCATTGGCTTCGCCTTCTTTATCTTCCTGTTGCCGTGCTTTTTCTAAACTCTGCTGGTATAATTCAATTGCTTTTGCCGTGTCGCCCAGAGATAGGTAAGTATTTCCCAAACCTGCCAAGGCTTCAATTGGGCTAAATTCTTCTGCTTCTTTGTAATATTGAAGGGCTTTGTTATAGTCACCCCAAGACTGGTAAATTCTTGCCAAATTGACTTTATTTTCTGCCACACCATAACTGTTTTTATCAGCTTCATCAATGGCTAATGCTTGCAAGTAATCTTGAATTGCCTTGTCAGAGTTGCCTTGGGAGTTGTAAGCATTGCCTCGACCTCGAAGAACCTCTGCTTGGTTTTGTTGGTTTTGGTTCTGTTCTAATATTTTCAAGGCATCGTTGTAATATTGAATGGCTTTGTTATAGTCAGCCAAAGAGTTGTAAACACTTCCCAGATTTGAGAGATTCTTTACCTGCCTTTCGAGATAATTAAATTCTTTAGCGATTTCCGATGCCTGTGAGTAGGATGCGAGAGCTTGGGTATAGTCGCTTAGGCAATAGTAAGCATTGCCCAATTTTTCAAGCATATAAGCTTCATTTTTTGAGTCGCCAATCTCTCGGTAAATATTGAGTGCTTGCTGCCAAGGCTCTAATCCTGCGGAACAATTGGGAGCGTAAAATTTTAAATCTCTGAGTCTGTCTGCTTCTACTTTCAGCGTAGAAGGAGGGGCAGATAAACTTAGAGTGGCTAATAGCTTACCAGACAAGTTCCATACACGAGCAGTACCGTCACTAGATGCAGTAACGATGCGCCGTCCATCTGGGCTAAACGCAGCAGTGTTAACATAGCCCTGATGTCCTTTGAGTTCCGCAAGAAAGTTGCCAGAGATTTTCCACACACGAACGCTATCACTGGAAACTGTAACAATATGCTGCCCATCCGAGCTAAAACTGGCGTTACTCACTTCATTTTGATGTCCCCTTAGTTCTGCCAGCAACTGACCCGAAATATCCCATAACCGAGCAGTTTTATCAGATGATGCAGTCACAATTAATTTGTTATCAGGACTAAAACTAGCGTCGTTAACAGAACCATAATGTCCTTGCAAAATCGCTAGTTGTTTGCCAAAAATATCCCAAACCCGAGCAGTGTTGTCACGAGATGAAGTGACAATCAGCTTACTATCAGAGCCAAATCTAGCGGTGTTGATATTGGCTTCATGCCCTTGAAACTTTGCCAAGAGCTTGCCAGAAGAGTCCCATAGCAGGAAAGTTCGGTCTGCAACATCCCAAGAACCGATAGTAACAATCAGCTTACCATCAGGGCTAAAACTAGCTCCGTTAAGTGCATAGTTGTAATCACCTGCTTGAAGTTGTGCCAGCAGTTTTCCTGACAAGTCCCACACTCGTGCTGTTTTGTCTTCAGATGCGGTAACTATACGCTGTCCATCAGGACTAAAACTGGCACTGTTGACCTTGTTCTCATGCCCTTTTAGTTCGACCAGCAGTTTGCCTTCAGCATTCCACACCCTAGCTGTGCTAGCAGATGTGGTGATAATTCTTTGCCCATCTGAACTAAAACTGGCACTGATAAGGTTACCCTGACTCTTTCTGAGTTCAGATATCAGCTGACCAGAAGTATTCCATACTTGAGCCACACCACTACCCGTGGATACAGTCAAAATCTGCTGACTATCAGGACTGAAAAGAACACTTGTTGCCCAAGTTAACTTAGCTAGTAATTTACCTGAAGTATCCCAAATCTGAGGGGTTCCCCCCCAATTACCAGGGTCAATAATAATCAGTTTACCGTTGGGGCTAAACCTGGCTCTGTCAGAAAAACTATTAATTTCTTCCTGTAAGGTCGCTATCTGCTTACCCGAAATATCCCATATCCTGACTTTATTATCATTGCAAGTAGTAACAATCAGCTTACTATCAGAACTAAAAGTAGCATATTCAACATTATTAATTTCAGCGATTTTGTTGCCAGAAATATCCCATATTCGAGCAATCCCCCTAAATAAAGTGAGAATTTGCTTACCATTTGGACTAAAAAAAGCATATTCAGCTTCTTGAAACTCCTTTAGTGGTTTACCGAAGATATCCCACAATTTTGCAGTTTTATCAACAGAGGTGGTAAGAATGAGTGTGCTATCTGGGCTAAAATTGAGGCTAAAAGTTAAACCTCTGATATCGCCTAAATCTTTAAGTTCTCCTATTAAATGACCAGAGATATCCCACACGCGAGCAATGCCTCTCTCGTTATTAATTGTAGTAGTGATAATCACCCTACTATTGGGGCTGAACTTGAGACTATAAATTTCAAAGCGATTATCATTCTCTTTTATTTCTGCTAGCAGGTTACCAGAGATGTCCAGCACACGCACATTACTTCTAGAGACAGAGATAAATAGCGTACCATCAGGGCTGCTCCAGTCGGCACTTATAATTACCTCCCGATCAATCTTGATGCTTGAGTGTAGTTGACCGGAAGTATCCCAGACTCTAACATTTCCGTTATTATCTTGGGTCAAAATCGTCTTGCCATCTGGGCTAAACCTAGCGTAAAGCACATTTTTAAGTTCTAGCAGAAGCTTGCCAGAAGAGTCCCATACTCCAGCCGTTTTATCTGGGGACATGGTAAGAATTAGCTGACCATTAGGACTAAAACTAGCACTTTCAATACTATTGGATATCAACAGTGGTTCTTCAGGCAGCGGCTGTGGTGCTTGACGTATAGGGGGTAGATTGGGAGTGGATATCGGTAGTGATGTTTGAGGTATAGACGATGGCTTTATAGGTAATGACTGTAGCGTTTGAGGTAATTGGGGTGGCAGAAGTTCTGAATTCTGCCAAGAAGCAGGTTCAGACAAACTAGGTTGAATTAGTAGCTTATTGGACAGATACCATACTCGAACAGTTTCGTCATTAGATACAGTAATAATTCGATTCCCATCTGGGCTAAATTTAACACGGTGGAGCTTACCTCGAGTTCCTTGAAATTCAGCTAGCTTCCTACCAGATATATCCCACACCCAAACGGTTCCATTGCTAATATCTGCGGTAACAATTAGCTTGCCATCTGAACTAAAACTAGCTATACGCCCCCTGATTTCAGCGAGCCGATTGCCAGAGATATCCCACACCTGAGAAGTTCCATAGACAGACGCAGTGACAATCAACTTACTGTCTGGACTAAAACTGGCTTCATTCCCTGGGAATTCCCTTAGTAGCTTGCCAGATGTATTCCATACTTTGACATTATCATTCCACTGCAAAGGAGCAGTAGCAATTAGCTTGCTGTCAGGGCTAAAACTAACGTCTGTAATACCGCCAACATGTCCTTTGAATTCAGCAAGCATTGCACCAGAAATATTCCAAACTCGAACGGAATCGAAAGTTCTAGTGACAATAAATTTGCCATCCGGACTGAAAATTGCACTTCTAACTGTATCCTGATGTCCTTTTAATTCGGAGATCAACCTGCCCGAAACATCCCATACTCTAGCCGTACGATCTGAGTGTGCGGTGACGATGAGCTTGCCATCCGGACTAAACTTAGCGCTGGTGATAAGGCTGAAAATTGCCCCTTGGATTCCTTTGATTTCAGTTAACAGCTTACCCGCAGTATCCCATACATGAACGGCTGATAAGGATGTAGTAAGGATTAACTTGCCATCCGAACTAAAATTTGCATCTTGGTCATAACTTCCTTGTTGTTTAAGTTCGACTACAATCTTATGTGACAAATCCCACACACGGGTTCCGCCAGATGCAGTGACGATCTGCTTACCGTCTGGCCTAAATCTAGCACTGAATGCAGTGATAGTCTGCGTATCAATATGACTAAATTTAGCCGTGTTAGGCTGCTCCTGAGACTCTTGCAGTTCAGTGAACAAGACGGTATTCGTATCCCACATCCGGGCAGTACCATCACTCGATGCACTAACAATCCACTTTCTATCCGGGCTAAACCTGGCACTGTTCACACCCCCCTCATGCCCTTGGAGCTTGCCTACTAACTTACCCGATACTTCCCACACCAACCCAGTGAAATCAACTGATGCCGTGACAATCCGCTTGCCATCCGGACTAAAACTAGCACTGTAAACACTCTCCTGATGCCCCTTAAGTTCCACCAACGACTTGCCCGACAAATCCCACACACGAGCACTTTTATCATCGGATGCCGTAACAATCCGCTGCCCATCCGGACTAAAGCTGGCACTCCAAACTGTGTCAGTATGTCCAGTCAGTTCCGCCAACGGTTTGCCAGACAAATCCCACACACGAGCAGTTTTGTCAGCCGATGCCGTAACTATCCGCTTGCCATCAGGACTAAAACTCGCACTGTAGACACTGCCAGCATGTCCTGTGATTTCTACCAGTTGCTTGCCCGAACTATCCCACAGGCGAACCGCTTTGTCAGAAGAAGCGGTAACGATACGCCCTCCATCCGGACTAAAACTGGCACTCATGACATTACCTTGATGCCCAGTCAGTTCCGCTAATTGCTTGCCCGACAAATCCCACACACGGGCAGTACCGTCAAACGATGCCGTGACAATGCGCTTCCCATCCGGACTAAAATTGGCACTCCTGACACTAGCCGAATGCCCTCGCAGTTCTACTAATTGCTTGCCAGAACTATCCCACACCCGAGCAGTGCCGTCAGTTCCGGCGGTAACAATTAGCTTGCCATCAGGACTAAAACTGGCGCTGTTAACACTCCCCTGATGCCCAGTCAGTTGAACTTTCTGGGCGAAGTAATCAACAAAGCTACCCGACACAGCAGATTTGGCGGCGGGATTTTGGCCTAATTTTGGGTTGGAAGTTTGCGCTAACACCTGGGATGTCGCCAAGAGTGCAGGCAAATTGGGAGGCACAAGTGTTGAGGCAAAGGCGGTGAGCGAGAGGAGAAACAACAGGACAATTCTTTTTAGGCGCATGAATCTCAATCAGGGAGTGTGCGATCAGATGCTGGTGCGCTTCACGCGATCGCCTAGGAGCATACCAGCGCGATCGCGATTACCTACTAAACCTCTTGCTCGCATTCGATTTTCACCCCCCAGCCCCCCAATTTTTTGGGGAGAATATATTCAAAATCCCCCAAATCTGGGGGATTTAGGGGACATTGCAGGATTTATACAAGAGGTCTAATGAACCCTATCTCTTACACCTTGGGACTTATGCATTTGGCTCTCCCTTACCCAACGTGGAAAACCCCTACAGTTCTCATGGCAAAATCTCTTTGCCTAAAGCCACATAACTTTTCCACGCCGTCTGCGATCGCGGATCGGGGTAATCTTTAACCAACACGCCTTTGAGGGGTGCTCGTTCAAACGCGACGAGGCGAGGAATTTCTGAGGCAAACACAGCTAACCCCCTTTCTTCCAGAGACTTCCTAATCTTATCGGCAGCGGAACTGCGGGGCGGAATTTGGGTTAGGAGAACTTTGAATTTGGCACTCATGCCTTCGAGGAGTTCCACCGTCTTGTCCAAGGCATCAAGATCAAGCGCTTTTGGGGTAGTGGGCAGAATCATCAGATCACAGCCCTCTGCCAAATCCTTCAACTCCTCTTCGGAAGGACGCGCCTGAGTATCAATGACAATGTGTTCATGTCGTTTAATGAACTTGGGTGCAGCCGCTTCCGATACAACCTTGAAGGGCAACACGGCTTCCCTATCCCACACCAAGGCAGACCGATTTTTATCGGCATCAATCAGGAGAGTCGCCCCCTTTTTTTGCAGGTAAGCGGCGATATGGATAGCCGTGGTGGTTTTGCCCACCCCGCCTTTCAAGCTGACCAACGTAACAATCATTTACAACCCCAGAGTTCTTATTAAGAGTTTAGGTGAAACAGTATCACTATAGTTTTTGGCATCTGCGATATAATTATGGGCAATTATGGACACTAACCCCTAATTTTTGAGCAGCGAAATATAGATTTCTCTGGAATAGAACTTCAAGAGCGTCGAAATTAGGGCCTCAGGCATCGGGGAGTCAGGAGTCGGGAAAAGAAAAAAGCGACAAGGTCGGCGATTTCCTTTGGGACAGCCACGCTTGATGAATTTTCCGCCTAGCCGAGAGTAGCGTGACAACTTGGCCACTCCTCTAAGCAGCTCCTTCGTGCGAACCCTTTTACCCATTCCCAACGAAAGAAAACCTGATCAGACAGTTGACCAAACGGCCCAAAAGTGCAAATGATTGTTATGATTTCAGGCTAAGGTTATTAAGATTAAGGGTTATAGCGGCTAACGCTAGCCCAAACCCTTGATCGCTCAGCTACTATTCAAGGAGAATTTATCTTTGTCTCGTCGTTATCTATTTACCTCCGAATCAGTTACTGAAGGACATCCGGACAAAATCTGTGATCAGATTTCTGACACGATCTTAGATGCCCTCCTAACTCAAGACGACTACAGCCGTGTTGCTGCTGAAGTGGTTGTTAACACGGGTATGGTCGTCCTTACTGGTGAAATTACCTCCAAAGCCCAAGTCAATTATGTTGATTTGGTACGCAAGAAAATTGCGGAAATTGGTTACACCAACGCCGATAATGGCTTTTGTGCAAACAGCTGTGCTGTTCTAGTTGCTTTGGATCAGCAATCTCCTGACATCGCTCAAGGCGTGACTACCGCCCAGGAAAGTCGGGAAGAGATGAGCGAGGATGAATTAGACCGGATCGGTGCTGGCGATCAGGGTCTGATGTTTGGCTTTGCCTGTAACGAAACTCCCGAATTGATGCCTCTGCCCATCAGTCTTTCCCATAGAGTGGCGCGGCGTTTGGCGGCAGTGCGAAAAACAGGGGAGTTGCCCTATCTGCGCCCGGACGGAAAAACCCAAGTTACGGTGATCTACGAAGACGGCAAGCCCGTTGGCATTGACACGATTTTGATTTCCACTCAGCACACAGCAACCATTGGTGACATCACTGAGGATGCTGCTGTTCAAGCCAAGATTAAACAAGACCTCTGGGCAGCCGTTGTGGAACCTGTTTTCTCAGAAAGCGACATCAAGCCAGATAGCGAAACTCGCTTTTTGGTGAACCCAACCGGCAAATTTGTCATTGGTGGCCCTCAGGGTGATGCTGGTCTGACTGGTCGTAAAATTATTGTGGACACCTATGGTGGTTACTCCCGTCACGGCGGTGGTGCGTTCTCCGGCAAAGACCCCACCAAAGTAGACCGCTCTGCTGCTTATGCTTGCCGTTATGTCGCTAAAAACATTGTGGCGGCAGGTTTGGCAGACAAATGTGAAGTCCAGCTCAGTTATGCGATCGGCGTTGCTCGACCGGTCAGTATCATGGTCGATACCTTTGGTACTGGCAAAATTGAAGAAGAGCGCTTGCTAGAACTGGTGCAGCAGCATTTTGAACTGCGTCCGGCTGGGATTATCCAGGCGTTTAATCTGCGGCGCTTACCAGCAGAACGCAGCGGTCGTTTCTATCAAGAGTTCTCCGCTTATGGTCATTTTGGGCGTTCCGATTTGGATCTGCCTTGGGAACGGAC
>DATNPV010000208.1:0-12413 GCA_036703055.1 Waterburya sp. | reverse complement strand
CCTAATCAAATTGTGCCCAAGGGGCCAATCATCGATTTTGACGAGCGGCACAATCGCGATCGCTTCGGCAACGCATGAATTGTTATCTGTTGTTCTGGGTCAAGCCACTGCTGTTGCTCATCCAAGGCAAAGCGATCGCATCTTTAATCAGTCGGTTGGCGAGTCCTGAGCAATGGGTGATTCACCAAGCGCCGCTAAAGCCTCAACTAGCAGGAACAGAATTTTGACGGGTTCCCACTCAAGCAGGTTTGGTGATCCCTTTGGGGGTTGCAGAGGCTGGTGCAAATTGTCAGATATAGGAGCAGGGGTTTTGAGGGGTTCAAAATGGGTCATGGTTAAATCTCAATCGCTGAAGTTTAAAGCTTCGTAACTCAACAGGTCTGTACATTAACCCATCCAGCCAGGTAAAACAGTGAAGACATTAACTTTTTTGAGGAACCGTGGACTGAACCGAGGAGCGTTCGTGTAACTTATTGAACCAATCTCTTAAGTGAATATACTTGAATTGCCAATCTTCATTTAGGCGCAAGCTGTAGTAGCCCAGGGAACATAAGGCAGCTACATCGGCTGCTGTCCAAGTTTCATCTCCCAACAAGTATTTAGATTTAGCTAATTGTTGCTCAAAAACTGCCAAAAGGTGATTAATTGACGTTTCCAATCTTGTCCGATGACGAGTATCGGTGAAATCATTCTTCAAATTTAGTATCCATAACTTGATGATAGTATCACCTAAATAATCCGCGAGTTCCTCCCATTTACGACACTCAAGCCGTGTCCGAGGAACACTGGGGTAAAACCTCGGTTGTGGGTAGGTTTCGTCTAGATACTCCGCAATTAATGTAGAGTCCCAAATTACCGTGCCATCTTCATCGACAAACACAGGGACTTTACCAATAGGAGAAAGATTGATAAATTCCGCAGGTTTATCAATCAGATTGATTTCTCTTAGTTCGCACTCTATATTCTTCTCGGCTAACAGGATTCGGATTTTCCGAGAAAAGTTGGATTGTTGATGATAATACAATATTTTATTCATTAGATATCTTTTGATAGTATTGTTGGGCGTCTCTTCCTCTCAACCTTCCCCAGATATCCGCTTCTGCATCGTTCGCAGCTTCCGCACATCTGCTGCACGTTTACGGCGTTCTAATCGTTCTTTGGCGATTTGATTAACCGCTCCCAACTCCTGGGGGTGCTGCGTCAGATAAAGGTAAGCGGCTTCAAACCAGACTTCTTTGGTAAATCCAGCCTCTAGACATAACTGGCGTAACGCTTTATCGACAGACTCCTCCAGACGTACAGTTGTCCTGACGACTTCAGGCAGGTCAATCTCCACGTTTTTGGTCAAAGACGTACTGACGTCAAGAAGTTTCGGCGTCAATAAGTCCTGACGGGGTGAGACGCTAGGGCGCTTCGATTGCATCAGTCTTTTGAGTGCATCATCTTCTGGCATGGAGCAGCTCGATAATCTTTTCAAAGGGAAGTTGTAAATCAGCCTGACCCATTTCAGCTAGGGTCTGGCCTTGTCGAATGGCTCGTTTATATTGTTCGCTTTCGAGTATTGAGGGCAGAACGGGGATATTTTGTGCTACCTGGCGCATGGCCTCAATGGCGTCCCGGCTGTCTTTAGCCTGAGAGCGTCCGAACCACCGGTCTCTAAACGGTAGAATCCCTAACACCTGTCCTGTAAATGCGCCAATGTCCCTCAATTCTTCTACCTGTTCTAGCGATCGCAATAGGGAATTCACGCCTTTAGTTGAGGCTTCGACGGGTATGAGAATCAAGTCCGCCGCTCCGACAACCGACAGACAGATTTGCGAACGCTGGGGTGGAGAGTCGATGATGCAATACTCGAACAAGTTAGCGACTGGCTTTAGGCGCTTGCGTAAGACCACAGCACCCATTCCAGAGGTAGATAGGTAGTCTTGCACCTTGTTGAGTGCATTGTCAGCAGGGATGAGAAACAGATTGGAGTAACGAGATGGGTAGATGCCGTGTGCCGTATCTACCGACCGCTGCATCACCTCCAGCAGGGTCGGCTCATCGGGTGCTACCTGATGTCCTAGATAAAAGGTCAGGTTGGCTTGAGGGTCGGCGTCAATGGTTAGGACTTTGTGTCCTAAGAGAGCCAGCGATCGCCCCAGTAATAAAGCGGTAGTTGTTTTGCCTTGACCGCCGGATAACGAAAGACAAGCGATTGTCCGCACCTTGGACTTACCAAAACAGTTACCACCAATTTTACAGGAATCTGTGAATCTTTGTATAAATGCGTCTTTTTATATTGACGCCAAGACATATTGACGCAAATACATTAGTAGGAAAATGGTGATCTCTGTTTCAGTTCTAGGGGAAATGAAGGGTGATCGCCAAGAGCTAGTCAACATTTTCGGTAATGGTAGCAATAGTGTTGTAAAGGTGAAGTAGGTGATCGCACAGAAAACCAGTAATGCATAATCAAAAAAAACTTTGGCTCACAGGTATAGCGACAGTTCTACTCGCGCTCACTGTGGGATGTTTTCAACCGATACCACAACCCGTCCCGAAGCTCCCTCTGCCCCAGCTCCTAGTCAAACTTCTCCCGCCGCTTCCCGTAGTCCTAAACTTAAACTCCGTCAAGCTCCCATGGCTGTCGCTAGCGTTCATCTGGCACTGGGCAATCCAAGCAATGCTGACACTGACCCTAATAACTATTTAATGATTAAGCCTCAGTATGCGTTGTCCTATAACAACAGCAAAGGGATTCCCAATTGGGTGAGTTGGCAGCTTAACAAGTCATGGCTGGGCAGTGTTGACCGCAAGAACGATTTTCGCCCTGACACGGAGCTACCGGCTAGCTGGTATCAAGTTAGACCCAGCGATTATACAGGGGGCGGTTACGACTGAGGTCACATGACCCCATCGAGCGATCGCACTCGCACACCAGAAGACAATAGTGCTACGTTACTAATGACCAACATGATTCCCCAGGCTCCCAAAAATAATCAAGAGGTATGGCGGGAACTGGAGGAGTATTCGAGAGAGTTAGTCAGCCAAAATAAGGAACTCTACATCATTGTGGGGGGGCAGGGTCAAAAGGAACGCTTAAAGGCAAGGTGACGGTGCCAGCGCAAACCTGGAAAGTGATTGCAGTTCTCAGCCCGTGACGAAACATCAGTAGAATAATCGCTGCATCTCTGTACCAAGAGTTGACCGTCTGTGCGATCGGTCTGACTTAGTGCATTTTTTCAAAAGTGCAGTTTTACAATTAGTCATTTTAAAAGCTTTGCATTTATTCAGTATTGAATATTTGAAAAAAGTCAATTTTTCAATGTATACTTAATGAATATCTGCCTACGCTCACCGCGTCACTTGTTCAACGATGCAGACAGCCAGCTCCATATCCTTGGCTGGAGGTCAGGGGAAGACGACAATGGTTTTGTTCGTGGCTCGTCTTATCGCCGCGAAGGGACATACGGTTTTGGCGATCGATGCCGACCCTCAGAGTAGCCTGACGACTTTCCTGGGTTTCACTGTGGAACCCGATAGCCCCACTCTGCTCGAAGTTCTCAAAAAACAGGTCGATACTAAGGATGGGATTTACGAGACGAGGTACGACAATCTGTTTTTGATTCCCTCTGATGATGCTCTGGATACGGTGCAAGATTATCTGGCAGGTAGCGGCACGGGTGCTTTAACACTGGGGCGACGACTCAAAAGTGTTGCCAAGCTCTTTAACTATTGCTTGATCGATGCACCGCCACAGCGATCGCAAATTTCCCTGACGGTAATTGGTGCGTCTGATGGGTTGATGATTCCGGTTGAAGCTTCGGTAAAGGGCTTACAGTCGTTGATTCGCACTCTAGAGTTGATTAATGAACTCAAGGAAGAGGATGAGACGTTTGGGGGGAGGGTTTTAGGTGTAGTTCCATTTCGCGATCGCTGGGTGGGGTTGCGCCGCACGACGGAGAGTGAGAGCAATATTGAGTCGATGAAGCAAATTACTACCCAATGGTTTGAAAAAGATTTGGTGCTGCCATCGATCCGGGAGTCGAAGAAGTTCAAGCAAGCCATTAACCGAGGACTGACGCTGCACGAAATGGGGCAAGAGGATTTGGCTTATCCCATTGAGGTTCTAGTAGACAAGCTTTATTCGTTGGAGTGTAGGCATGACAAATCCTGATATTCGTTCGCTGATTACATCCAAGTCGCGCCCTAAGGTAACTCCCCGCGATACCTCACTCTCACTCAAGCGCTCTAAGGAGGTGGAGGAGGAAGCTGCTGATAAGAGTGAAATTAGTGATGCCGACGACTCTGCCCAAACTAATGGTAAGCCTCAAGAGTTACAGCGACTACAAGCGGAGTTAGAAAACCTGCCACAGGTGGGGAAGCGGTTGGCAGTTCACTTAGAGCAAGGAATCAGAGCGGATTTACTGCGAGTATGTGAGTCACAGGAGATTACGCCAGAAACGTTTATTGAGGCAGCAATAGCTTTGTTGCAGTCCAAACCGGAGTTGAAAGAAGCAGTAGTAGCGGATGCGAAGGTACGGTTGCGAATTCGCAAACGAGCTGGATTGGTCAAAAGGACAATGGCATTGGTTCAAAAGTACAGTAGTTAAGCCCTAACGAATAAGAAACTTCAGTTACTGATGAGCTTTTAGGTTTTTAAATTTCTGCCATCTAAATATCCTAAAATCACATTGGCAGTTGACGAAGCGCCCCAAAGGACAGTATGAGTGTTGATGACAGCTCTGTTTCTAGTCCAGCCGAAGAGCGGAATGATTACGATCTGTTTATTTCTTACTCTCGTCGGGATAAAGACTTTGTCCGCCAATTGTGGGAGGCTCTAACAGAAGCTAACAAAAAAACCTGGATTGATTGGAATGATATTCCCCCTATAACGGACTGGCGGCAAGAGATTTATCTGGGCATAGAAGCTGCTAATTACTTCGTTTTCATCCTTAGTCCTCACTCAATCGCTTCAGAAGTATGTGGTGAAGAGTTAGACTACGCCCTCAAACAAGGTAAACGGCTTGTGCCAATCGTACAGCAGGATGTTGATTTCAATAGAGTACATCCAGAGTTAGCAAGGGTTAACGCCATCTATTTTCGGGAAATCGATGCTTTCGGTAGTGCCTTGCAAAAGCTCTTAACGGCACTGGAGACTGATCTAACTCATGTGCGGACTCATACGCGCTTATTGGTGCGGGCTAAAGAGTGGGAAAACAAAGAATATGACAATAGTTTTCTGTTACGTGGAAGTGAGTTAAAAGCAGCAAAGCAATGGTTAGCACAGAGTTCAAGTAAAGATCCTCAACCAACAGCACTGCATAGAGAGTTCATCGACACTAGCCAAGTAGCTGAGATGAAGCGCCAAGAGGAAGAACTTAGGCTTCATCGCATGACGCCGCAGCAATCTCGCAATCGCCAAGCTTTACTCAATAAGGTGAACAGTTACTGGGTGCAAGGCGTCTTGGAAAACTCCTTGCAAAACCGAGCGTTGATTGCACTGGGAATGGAGGAACGACTCGATACAGTTGCCCAACCCTGGAATATGACTTTGGAGAAACTTGACCAGCCTGAGAAAACCATACCTCAAGGCACTAGAATCATGGCTATTTTTGACCAGCTGGGTGAGGGGCGGACGCTGTTGATTTTGGGGGAACCAGGGGCTGGTAAGACCACAAGCTTACTGGAACTAACTCGGGACTTGATTAACCGTGCTGAACAAGGTATTGACCATCGAATTCCGGTAGTCTTCAATCTCTCTTCTTGGGCAAGTGAGAAGCAAACGATTGCCGAATGGCTGGTGAAGGAACTGAATACTAAGTATCAGATTCCTAAACAAGTTGGGCAGGATTGGGTTAAGGAACAGGAATTGCTTCTACTGCTAGATGGCTTGGATGAAGTGAAAGCTGAGAGACGAGATGCTTGTATTGCTGCTCTTAATGCCTTTCAGCAGGAGCAGGGTTGTGAGATGGTGGTGACTAGCCGCATTAAGGACTATGAAGTACTCTCCAACCGTCTGAATTTTCAAAGTGCGATTTATGTGCGATCGCTAACTCTCGATCAAGTCCGTCAATACCTAGACAGTGCTGGTTCTAATCTTACAGGGTTGAGAACATTGCTTGAAAGAGATGCTGCACTGATTGAGCTAGCCAAGTCACCTTTAATGCTCAATATCATGACCCTGGCTTACCAAGGAGTAGCCGTAGAAGACTTGCCTAAAACTGAGGTAGTGGAAGAACGCCGCCAGCAGCTATTCGATGACTACATTGAGCGGATTTTTAAGCGTCGAGGGGCTGATAAGCAATACTCGAAAACACAGGCAATGCGCTGGCTAACTTGGCTAGCACAAAAGATGTCACAACAGTCTAAGACTGTTTTTTTAATTGAACATTTACAGCCTGAATGGCTAGATAAACGCCTTCACAAATCGATATATGCCTTGATTTTAGGGCTAATCTTCGGTTCAATAGTTGGACTAATTCTTGAACCAGCAATCGGGCTAATAGTTAATCCAATAGGTGAGTTACTAAAAACCAAAGAAATCACTTTTGGGTTAATTGATGGACTGAGTGGTGGACTGCTTTGCGGACTCCTTTGGGGTTTAATGCTTGTACCACTAGGTAGGCAATTAATTAAGCCGATTGGTGGACTAATTTTTGCGTTAATGAATGGACTGGCTTGGTTAATGTTTTGGGTGGTAAAGTTTGGGTGGGATGCTGGGCTAATTCTAGGACTGATTGGTAGCTTAACAGGAGTGTTGTTGTGGACGCTGATGCGGAATCCGATTAACCCTGCTGAAACCCTGAAATGGTCGTGGAGCAATGCAAAAAATAAACTGATAAGTGGGCTACTTTGGGGTCTGGTATTTGGTATGATCTTGGGACTTATTCTTGGTTTAATCGATGGATTAATACTAAATATTGGGGAATTTTCTGATGAAAATTTGAAGTTATATGGTTTATATAGAAAACCAATTTCTCTGGCTAGAAAACCGATTGTTATTCTAATTTTAGGGTTGATAAATGCAGTAGGATTGGGACTAATATTTGAAGGAGTAGGTGGATTAATTGGGGGTCTAATTGGTGGACTGACTGGCACAATAATTGAAACTAAAACCGTTCCAAATCAAGGCATTCGGCAGTCAGCAAGAAATGCTATGGTCTTAGCATTAATGGGAGCGGTCGGGTTAGGCGTAGCAGCTGGGTTTTTGAGTTTTCCCATTTTGACAGGGGTAATGTTAGGACTGTTGTTTGGACTATTTAGAGCGGGGGAAGCTTGCCTTAAACACTTAACTCTGCGTCTTGTCCTTTATTTTAGCGGCTCTATTCCTTGGAACTATGCCCGTTTCTTAACTTACGCCACCGACCGCATATTTTTGCAAAAGGTAGGTGGTGGTTATATCTTTATTCACCGGATGTTGTTAGAACATTTTGCGGCTCTTCGCTAGGTTGCCATTGATATCTAAAATCAAGTGATGAAACGGAATTTTTTGAAGCTTTTTTTGCTATTTTTTAATGGTTTAATCGTGAGTCTGTTGGTATTTTGGCTAGTTGGCGGAAATCTATTAGCTGCACAGATGGAAAAGCCAATTAATCAGGCTTGGGCAGACTTTATCCACCGATTTCCTAAAACTGAGCTTAATAATTCAGCTTTACAACTTCAAGAGTTGACGGCTCAACAAGGATTTGGCCTTCTAGTAGGAACACAGGAAACCTCAAAGCGTTTCTCGGTATCTCAGAAAAATCGGCAGGCATTTGAGAAGATTAATAAAGAGCTAGGACAATACCTAGAGACTCAGGTGAAAAATCCCACTAATAAAGTAGAAGTTCCACCTGAAAGTTTGCGGCGTTATTTAGATTCACAGTCAGCAAATTTAGCAGCTATCCGCACCCGCGTTCTCAATAGCGAAATGCCACGCTGGCCTTTAGATGTGAGCCAGTGGAATCCTAGTTACCCTCTTCCCAGTTTCCTGGGCATGGTCAATCTCCAAAAGATTTTCGCTCTGGATATGTTGGAGAAAAACCGCTTGGGGGAAACTAAAGAAGTTTTAGATACCCTAGAAGTTGCCTGGAAACTCAACCAATCGGCGCGTGAATATCCTAGTCTTATCGGTTCACTCGTTGCCGCAATTGTAGATAATTACATAGTAGGAGTAATACGCAAAATTAAGGAAGTTCCTAGTGATTGGCAAGCACGCATTACACGTCTGGTTAAGGAAGATTATTCTCAATCATTTTCGACATCTTTGAATGGTGAGTTCTTGACGACTGCCAGGAGTTTGGGCACCTATCCATTATGGAAATGGACGAATAATGCACAACCACCCCTTTTGCCAAAGTACTGGATGCGCTTCAGCGACCGTATCAGCGATTTTCAGCTGTTGATTATTGGCGGAAGGGGACACGAGGACTCCATGAACTCCCAAAACAAGATTTTTGCGACTTTGATTCAGAAACATTCAAACAGAATTATCAATTATCTACTACCTGGTGGAATATTTTTGGACGAGATTCAACCACATCCTTATGGAATCAGTGGCTCAAAATGTGGCGGAAATTAATTGAATGGGAATTGACACAGAAGGTTCTACAAGTGAAGGAAATAGCGGCAAAGCAGGGCAGTTGGCCGCAGCAGGTTCCTGGGATTGAGGTGTCTGTGTGCGGGGATAGGAAGTGGATTTATCAGGTTTCCCCAGATGGAACGATGTCCCTTTCCTATAGTAAGCAGCCGACTTGGTGGCCTAAACAGGAGAAGGGAAAACTGATTCTTCCTCTAAGTTACAGCGCCAAACTGTAGGGTGGGCAGCTCAATCTACTGTCCTCAAACTTACTGCCTCTGTGACAGCTCAGCCCGCACAAAGGTTATCGCACTCTCCCAATTGACAGTCTGATGGAGCAACGAGCGGGTGAATAACTCTTTTACAACACGGATTTCTTCTTCTGTGAGGTTCTTCGCCAAATGCGCCGCATAAGAAGGTCTATTCGTTGCAGAAGTAGTAGCGAACCAGCGATCGATTAAGGCTGGTGTAATATGCATTTGGGTAACTGAGCGCTCCTCATCCACTTCAACCACTAACCCCGCTGCTTCAAAAGTCGCTCTCAAATCAAAAGCATCCCAGTTCACCATTGGGTCTAACTTGTCAGTGTAAATTGCCTCTTCCGCTGCCACTAATTGGTGGTACAAATCTGCATCTAGCTTCGACTTTTCGAGTAAACGATAAAGCCGTTGCGTGTGGCGTGGCACCGTCTCGGCTAGTACCAAGACTCCCGATTGTTGCAGTAATTGAGCTAATAGTTTAACTGCTGCTCGTTTATCCAGTTCATGGATAAGTGCATTGCGCCCAATGATGCAGTCAAACCGAATATCGGGGACTTGGGTGGCTAAGACTTCTGGCAACTGGATTAAGGTAGCACTGAACACCACAGGCCGCTTGAGTTCGGGAAGTGCCGCCACCTGTTCTTGTAAGGCAACAGCTTCAGCGGATGTCCGAGTACAGGCATAAACTCCACCTTCCGGTACCAGACGCACAGCTTCAAAGGTGAGTAAACCGCTGCCTGCGTTTAAGTCCAAAACAACATGATGACGCTGAAGTTGAGCTAGTGTAAAAAGGCGATCGCGTATGCCTGCAAGTTGCTCACCGACTTGACTCAATGTTCGTTGCAACCAACGGTCAACCGTGCGGTCAGTTGGTCCTGTTGTTAGCACTTCCACAGGTAAGACAAAAACACCTTCTGCCACCGCTTCAAGTTGCGCTTCCCGATGACGTGCTACCTGCGTCTTAATTTCTCCTTCAAACCCCTGTGTTGAAGGTTGATAAAACACCTGTCCCTGCAAACTACTCGGCAAATACTGTTGAGCCACCCAATGGTCGCGGTAGGCATGAGGATAAAGATAACCTGCACCATGCCCCAACCCTTTCTTGTCGCGATTGGCATCCTTGAGGTGATTGGGTACGTCTGCCTCCCGTTCCTTCTCAACCACCGCTAGGGCATCAAAAAAGCCCATGACGCTGTTAGACTTGGGTGCGTTGGCGAGATAAAGCGTAGCTTGAGCTAAATGATAGCGTCCTTCCGGCATCCCCACCCACTCAAAGGCACTCGCGCAGGCATTAACCACCACTACGGCATTGGGGTCAGCCAGTCCCACATCTTCACTCGCTAAAATTAACATGCGCCGGAAAATGAAGCGAGGGTCTTCCCCGGCATAAACCATCTTGGCTAGCCAGTATAAAGCGGCATCAGGGTCAGAACCGCGCAAACTTTTGATAAAGGCACTAATCGTATCGAAGTGGGCGTCTCCTTCCTTGTCATAGAGGACAGCCCTCTGCTGAATGGATTCCTCTGCCACAGCCAGCGTAACGCGAACAGTCCCAGTTTCATCGGGGGGTGTGGTTTCGACTGCCAATTCCAAGGCATTGAGTAATGAACGGGCATCACCATTGGCGACATTAACCAAATGAGCGATCGCATCCGACTCTACTATTACAAATAGCTTGCCATAACCGCGTTCTGGGTCAGCTAGTGCCTGTTCGATGACACCGCGTAAGTCCGCTTCATCGAGAGGCTTGAGCTGAAAGATGCGCGATCGGCTCACCAAAGCTTTGTTAACTTCAAAATAGGGATTTTCTGTGGTTGCGCCAATTAGAATAACCGTCCCGTTTTCCACCCAAGGTAGCAGGGCATCTTGCTGCGACTTATTGAAGCGGTGAACCTCGTCTACAAACAGGATAGTGCGCTGATTGTGTTCCTTTTGGCGTTTCTGAGCGGTAGAAATTGCCTCCCGAATCTCTTTTACCCCAGACAGGACAGCATTAATCACAATGAAGTGAGCGCGAGTGGTGTTAGCAATAATCCGAGCGAGGGTTGTTTTCCCCGTGCCAGGTGGACCAAAAAAGATGACCGAAGAAAGTTGGTCAGCTTGAATCGCACGGCGCAACAGGCGTCCTGGACCAATAATGTGGTTTTGCCCGATGAACTCATCGAGGGTGCGAGGACGCATTCTGGCAGCGAGGGGTGCCTCGTTGTCCGCTGATTGTTGGTGCTTCTTGTCGAACAAGTCCGTCTTCACCCGAAAAGCAAATCGGCATTTGCCAGTATAAGGCAACCCTTATCAGCTACGAATCATTCTGGAAGGGTAAAAACTCGTGCTTGGGTGCTGGCAACTGTCACAGAACAATCCGAACTTCTCAACGAGAGCAAGTCAGGAAGGTAACTGTTCTTGCGTTAACTTTGCCCCGGTTAGGTTAGCCCCACTCAACGTAGCTTCATCAAGAATAGCCCCTCGAAGATCGGCAAAGCTCAAATTCGCTCCTGTCAAATCTGCCTGAGTGAGGTTTGCATCATTTAAAGAAGCTTTGAAAAGATTAGCCCCTCTAAGGTTAGCTTGGCTAAAATTTGCCCTAGTCAGGAGAGTCCTATACAGAGCAGCCTGACTCAAATTGGCTTCACTCAAAGAAGCGTCGCTCAAGTCTGCCGACGTTAAGTCCACTCCACTAAGATTTATCCCGCTCAGGTTAGCAAAAGAAAGCTTCACGTTACTTAAGTTGCATCTCGTCAAGTTCTGCTCAACGAGAACAGCACACCTCAAGTTAGCGTTAGCGAAATTCCTGTCACCTACTGCATATCGCCTCAAAAGTTCATCCGTACTTAATCTGGCTAATAGGGCAGTTGAATCTCCCTGCTGACACCAGGACGCTCCTACCAAGTTAGCTGCCGTGTTAACAGCTACTTTGTCAGATGAAGGCAGGACAATACTGTTGCAGCCATCCCATTGACCGCCGAGCATAAATGCAATGTCGGAAGCAGCAGCAGAGGAGTCAAACAACAAAACGTCTGCTCTGCGCCCTGACAATAACTTCATATCCATCAATTGGTTTAGGGCTAGGGAAAATCTTTTTTGTAGGGGGTTTTTCATGATGATATCTTTTGAAGCAAGAAATAGCCAGCCTGCTCGCAGCTTGCTATGCACTGAAATTGTGCCTAATGCCAACTTCCATAACCGTATGTAGCCTCTACTTGATGGGTAGGGATTTCTCGACAAGTGGGTACTTTCAGACTATGCGATCGCCCTTAAAAGAAAGTATCGATATGCTTGTATCAGCACTGCAACTTCCAATAATTCCAGGCAAAATCCACTAACCTAAAATTCCCGACATTGTGAGGAACTTCGGTCTGTATATCCGCTTTCAGCAAAGCTTGAAACTATGGAAGACGCGGTACTTGCCTGCTTTTGAACAGAATGTGGGGTTCGGTCAGTCGTTTTCACTGTTTGGCTCTATTTCTTCAAGCTGGCGCAAATATAGCGAAGCTGACACCAGCCGCAAAGTAGGGATTGAAATGCTTGTCGGATAAAGGCTTCAGCCTTTTGTTGCTCCTTCGATTGGTTCTCCGAACGCAACCAACAATTCGTCAGCTATGGCAGAGTATAGT
>DATNPV010000200.1:0-7029 GCA_036703055.1 Waterburya sp. | reverse complement strand
GCTATCCACTTCAGTTGTCCCTGGCTTGAGACCCCTGTGTCTCACTCTCCAGCGAACTGTTACAAAACATCAAGTCATTCCCGGCAACTTAGACCCTCTAAGGGTTTGGGATTGTTAAGAAAGATGTGAGTAATGCATAGCTTTTAAAGGGGGGAGAATTAAGTCTTAGTCCCCCTTAAAAAAGGGGATGCGAGGGGGAGCTCCGGGGCGAGAAAACAGCTCCTAGGGGGGTGGTGCAAGATTTAAGCGAAAGCATTCCTTATTCCGGTAGCTGAATCTTGGGTGTAAATAAACTTTGCAATCGCTGCAATTGAGCGCCGACTTGATAAAGTAAATCCCCTTTACCTAACAGGTAAGCAGCTTCTGTTTGTTTTCCACCTAAGATAATCTCTGAATCAGCTTCGCTTGCAGTCCGCAGGGCGACTCGTCCTGGTAAATTGGAGCGGATGAGGGGAGTGACAACCTTGGCTTCTGGGCGTTGTGTGGCAATGATTAAGTGAATGCCAGCTGCTCTTGCCTTTGCTCCCAAGCGTTTGATGCTCAGTTCTAAAGCATTGCGAACTTCTTTTTCTGCCATGAAGTCGGCATATTCATCAAAAATACAGACAATGCGCGGCACGAGTGGCTTTTTCGCTCTAGCCTGCTGTTGGTTGTAGGCATCTAGATGAGAGCATCCTGCGGCTTCAAACAGTCGGTAACGCTGCTCCATATCTGATACGAGTTGTTCCATCAGTGCGATCGCATCTTCGCTATCTTTGACAACTGGCGACAGTAACCAGCGCATCTGTTCAAATTCGGGGAAGGTAACTCGTTTTGGATCGACGAGGGCAATTTTGAGCTGTTCGGGGGAATGGCGGTATAGGAGACTGAGTAGGAGCGATCGCAAAAATTCACTCTTTCCACTCCCTGTAGTACCGCCTACCAAAAAGTGACAGGTATTCGGATCGGATAAGTCAGCCTCTACTAATTTCCCATCCAAATCCACCCCAATCGCAATCCGTACAGGTGCCGGGTGTAGGGGCGAGGCATGCCTCGCCCCTACGTAATCCTCGAATCTGGCAACTTGCCGATCCAGACGAGGTAAATCGACGCTGACATACCCCGCTTGAGGTGCAATCAGAGGAGGATTGGCTATTCCTAGCTGCACTTGTAAATCAGTAGACTTCTTGAGTAGAGAGGTTACACTGACCCCAAGATGCGGTTTCAGCTTAACCCGAATAAACGCAGGGCCAACGGCTGCCCCTAGATAATCAACTTTAACCTTGAAGGATTTTAGGGTTTCTACTAATTGTTGTGCGATCGCATCAGCATCGACAGTTGGCTTCTTGGTGGAGAACCCCTCTCCCTGCCCCTCCCCTAAGAGGAGAGGGGTGTCTTGCTCCCCCTTCCCTGAAAAAAAGGCTTCGTCCTCTGCCATCTCCCCTTGTAGGGGAGAACGAGAGGGGTGGGAAGGGGGTTGGGGGGTTAGGTTTTCTAATTCACCAACCTCATTAGATATTTCACCAGTAACCTCAAAATAGGACTGACATTTTTTCCGCTGAGGGCAAATATTACACAATAGCTCTGGATGGGGCGTGGGTGGTGGGGGATTTGGTTGAGGCGGTTCCCAGTCAATCCATTGGCGCATTTGTTGTAATTTCTGGGGAATTAGCTGATGCACCGTTTTTTCTAGTTCGTCCCAACTAAAGGTAAGTTCGTCCCAGTTGGGCAAAACACTGTAAACTGCTGAATCTATGGGCACCCCAAGCTTTTCTCGCAGCATGTAGCTGTAGAGAGCAACTTGAGCTAGCTGCGCTGACTTATCCGGGGACTGATAGGTTTTATATTCCACCACACAGAGGCGATGGTGTTCAAAGTCATAAACTATACTGTCAAATCGTCCCTGCACCAATTGCTGCGTACCATCGGGCAGTTGGAAGTAATGCTTAACGTTGGGTTTGAGGGCAATTAAAGTTTTGCTAATGACATCTGATGCATTGCAATAGCGCCGATTTTGCACCAGCAATTCAGTCCAGCACCGGATGAGTCCTTTTAATCCCTCCCAGATTTGGAAAAGTCCCTGTGCTTTCCCTGGATCGGTTTTAACAGCGGCTTGCAGGTGAGGGAAAAAGGATAATTCATAGAATAGCTGTTGCAGATTTTGAGCGATCGCGTCTACATTTAGCTGATCGGCGTCTGGCTCAAACAACGATTGGAAACGAGGTTCCTGCTTGGCGATAAAAGCAAAATGGTCAGCTAGCTGATGAAATTCGGTGCCAATTTTAGGGGGGTTGCCTGGTGGCAAAAACATCATCTTTCCACCGAAGCGATGCCCCAAATAAAACAAGCGCGGACACTCAAAGGCAACTCGGACTTTGGTAACGCTCAAGGAGGTGGGTTTAGATTTCTGAGTTAGTTGCTTTGAATTGTTAGCTCCTGTATCAAAAATCTTACTCACACTATCAGGGTTAGTTATTTCTAATAAACGGCGATGCACCTGAGCCAGATAAACTGTATCCATCTTGGCATACTTTAGCTGCTTTTCCGTAAGAGGTCGCTGTCCCCAGTCGCTTTGCTGTTCCCCTTTATCTACATCGGAGAAGTTGCAAAGTTCCACGGCTAATGTTTTAAGTTGCTTGTTAGATACTTGCAGGCGATCGGAGCGGTGTCTTCTGGTCAATTTGTTGACCATTTTAAAGGTACAGGTAACGTTCTGGGCTTGTTTTTGACCGAGAAACTTTACATCGAAGTTTGCATTGTGAAAAACTTTTTCAATAGCTGGATTAGCCATGATTTGGTTAACAAAATATGCCACCAAGTTAGGCTTGTCTAATACATCTAGGACGTAAGCGGCCTCACCTGTTAAGTCCTTAGGGTCAGCCAACACCTGAATCAGAGATAGTCTTGGGTTGGGAGTACGCCAGTCAGCAACTTCTGTATCTAGCCAGAGAGTTTTAACGGAAGCAATTTGGTTGATGAATACCTGGATATTTGCGGGTTGTGTTAGGTAGGACATTGGCTAAGATAGCCTAATTTATGTTGGGATAAAATACAGAGAATTTCAGTAAATTAAACTACTTTTTAGGTACTAAGCAGACTAATTGAGCTTTTTTCTCAGCACCCGGATCGAGAATTTGAATTTGATTCTCTTGACACAGTTGATCGATCAGTTCATCAATTTGAGTTTCAGCTACACCAGGAAATTGACTGCTAGCATTTTGAATTAATGCTGGTCGCCCCAGAAACTGCTGAGTGATGACTACATTCAACAAGAATTCTTTGACCTCCTGTAATTTCTTACCGTTACCATTACCATTCTTTTTAGAAACAATCCCTAAATCCTGTAACAGAGTACACTCGTGCAAAATCTCGGACTCACGGATTAGAGATTCTAGTTCTTTTAAACTGACAGTTTTGCCTGCAACTACCAATTCATCAGCAAGAGCTGAATTTACTAAGCTGTGGTAGGTTGCTAAGTAGTGAACAGAAGATAGAGTTGGCTTAACGTGGTGATGATGAGTTCCTGTAAAAATCTGTCTATAAATTTGGTTTCCAGAGAGATTTGGTTTTCCTACACTTGCTGCCCGAATCAGTTGCAGCCTTTGGCACGAATTTTTATCAATCGCTTTCTGACAAGCATTCATCACATCGAAAAATGATCTCATGTTAGAATCTTCTGCCCAGACTACTCCTATTCGTTCCCGCTGACCATGCTGTTGATAGCTCAGAGAATAACTAGCATACTTTCCAGATAAAAGTTTAGGCTTAATTCCCTGTATTTGTAATGCAGCTAAAGCTTCTTGCAACATCCGAATCAGTTCCGGTGCGGCTAACAATGTAATTTTTTTAATTTTTCTATTAACTTTGTTGTATTCATCCAGCCATACTAATTTAAAGGCAGCTAAAAGCTTGTTATTATTTTCATCGTCCTCATCATCACCATTATCAATTATTTGTTTTTTGTATTTTTCAAACAGTTGACGACCTAGATTTAGTACATTCCTAGGAGCAGTTCTACCGCCAGGAAATTTTTGCTCTAGTGCTTGCCAAGTTAATGGGAAAACTGAAGAAGTAGGCTGAGGATTTGCTTGAGCGTGAAGTGGTTGTAGCCGATAAACCCACAGTGCTTCCGCTTGCTCTAGAGTAATACGTTTTAGCTGAACTACTTGATGAATCCCAGCTTTGTCAGCCTGCTGAATGCGGTCAACATTCTGCTTCCAGGTATTAGTGATGACACTGATAATCATCAAAAAATTTTTTAGGCATTCATTATGAATGATTGTATTGACGTTAAATAAAGATTGGAAATCCTGAGAACCATCGGATAATTTTGGTATGTTGTCTAAATTGTCAAAACATAAAACAATGGGTTTGGTTTCCGTAGAAATCCGGCCAAAGTTAGAGAGAATATTTTTAGCCGCATCTTCGTCTTCAATGCAGTGTCTAACTTTTAGTGCTTGCATAGACTCTTCGCTCAAGCCATCTCCTCGCAACCACTCGCAGGCTAAGGGATACAGTTCTGGATCGGTGAGATCATGCAGCACTCCAAAAAACATGTCTGGGTTGGATATACTTTGTTTTTTGTAGGTATTCTTGAGGTGTTTAATAAATTTTTGTCGCCCGCTCTGTAATATTTCCCAAAAATTATCCTTAAAAAATTTATCTTTTAGGGTGCCTTTAGTGAAGGCAGATAAACTTTTTAGCCAAAGAATTAGCTGAGATTGTTGAGACTCTTCTGCCTCCTCTGGAACTTGCATTAAGCTATCGACGGTATAGCGCAAAGTATGACGCCAGATGTGATCGCTATCAGCCCATGAACTGATGTAGGCAAAAAATGCTTTAGGGTTGAGAGTACGTTTTAGCCTAGCTAATAAATAACTTTTGCCGGAACCAGAGTCGCCTAAGAGCAACAGGGTGCGGCTGCGATGGTCTTTAGAAACTAAGTCGAGAAGTGATTCAATCTCTGCGATCACATCTTGATGTATTGACTCAACTGTGAGCGCTGAGTCTTGTTTTTCTCGCCAAAAGTTACCGGGTTTAAACGTTGTCGGGTCAAAAGGGTTGACCTCGCGTTTAATAATGTCGTCAATTGATGTCATGCTTAAACTTCAGCTAGACTGCAAAACGGATAGGTGAGTAAAAAGGATTGCTCGATAACTTTCTAGTTCACTGTGATAAAGAAAAGCGAACCACCGATATCTTGAGAAATCCCAGCGTCAATTTGCTCTGAGGTGTAGGCACTGGCTTCTTGCAACGAACTCAACTCAATCTGGTCATTCCGTTGCAGGCGATAAAGCGCCTGATCTAATTCATCCCTGGATAAGGGCGGTTGTAACTTCTCGCGCAGATGAAAAATTGGCAAGTAATTTTCTGTACCTAGTTCGCGATCTAAGCCCTGAATTATCTGCAAGATCTCCTCGTCACTGGGTTTACTGCTCGGTACAGCATCCGATGCGGCTGCTGTTTGTGGTTGCGGCTGAGTTGAAGACTCCTTTATCTGCTCGTGCATGGATTTCCGTAAGAAACGGAGGTAATTTGTCAGCATGTCTAAGCTGATAACGGCTTGATTTCCTTTTTTGGGGATGAAGTCATCTCGCAGCTTCTCGACACCTAGAGCGGTTAGCCATACTTCAGCTTTCTGCCTTTTGATTTGGGTTTCAACTTCAATCAGTCCCCGCTCGTGGAAACGTTGCAGGATGGCGTCTCGCTCTCCTGACTTCACGGATTTAACGGCAATCTTACTAGGAGTGATTTTTCCCGAAGCCTTACCTAAACTCTCTAGAACCTTCAATTCAACTGGCGTGAGCAGCCACTGGTCTTTGTCAGTCTTGAGGAGGGCACGACCCGCAGGTAAAATTTTGACGGACGCAATCTCGCGGGAGTAGTCCACCCAACCACG
This sequence comes from Waterburya sp., assembly GCA_036703055.1. GTDB lineage: Bacteria > Cyanobacteriota > Cyanobacteriia > Cyanobacteriales > Coleofasciculaceae > DATNPV01. The sequence continues at coordinate 1,151 of DATNPV010000200.1, read as the reverse complement.
CTCTCCTAAATCTCGACAAATTTTGCCCTTATCTTTTTTGAAGCTGTCGAAAGTTTTAGCCGAAAGGGATGATCGATAATTAGGACAACCCAACAACTTCAACACGAACTTCAGCTCATCAGTCGTTTCCATCTGCCTGCCCTCAACTAATTTGTGACGACAACTTAAAAGCGACAAGAGTTCCCAACACTCAGCCTGTCGTTATTGTTACGACAAGCTGGAGAAAATGGCCTCCGCAAATCTACGGAAGTTTGCTGTTGCACTCGCCGCAACTGACTCTCCGCCTGCCTTTGCTACCCTAGCACACCCTATTTCAATCGAATAAAAAACAACCGACTCCCTAAACGCTGCGGAATTCCAGCATTAAATTCCTCATCTGAATAGCGCCATGCTTCTTTTATCGCTCTCAATTCAATCTGATTGTTTTTTTCCAAACGAAAGAGTACCTGATCTAACTCTTCTCTAGACAGTTGCGGTTGTAACTTTTCCCGGAGATAAAAAATTGGTAAATAATTTTTTGTCCGCAGCTTCCAATCTAAATCATCAATAGTCTTTAAAATTTCTTCATCACTCGGCTCGTCCGTCACTTCTTGAGAAGAATCCATTTCCTGAGCACAAATACTTGCCTTCTGTCTAAATTCCGCAGGAGAGGAAGATAAGGATTCACGCAAAAACTGGAGGTAATCTGCCAGCATCTTTTTAGTGAGAGTGATATTGCCAGCACCTCTAGGTTCATACTCCTCTCGGAGACACGTCTTCCCCTCCTCTGTCAACCAAACTTCTTTAATCTTTTGATCTCTTTTACCAAACTGAATTAAACCCCGATCTGCCAAACTTTGAATGACAGATTGCCTCTGAGCTTCAGCAATGCCCGTCTTTGCCGGAGTAATCGTTTTCCTCTCACAAGCTTTGAGAAGTTTGAGTTCCTCAGGCGTCACAGGTAATTCATCTGTATCCAACTTCAGCCGCTCTTTACCAAGAGGAGTAATTTTGAATTTGGTGATTTCGCAGGAATAATCTACCAAGTTGCGATCGCGCAATTTCCGACAAATTCGCTCCCGCTCTGCGGCTGGCGTTTTAGAATTGGGTGCGACTTTAGATAAGGGTGCTCGGTAATCAGGAAAGCTCAACAGTTTCAATAGAAACTTCAG
>DATNPV010000177.1:0-6124 GCA_036703055.1 Waterburya sp. | reverse complement strand
TTGTACTGAGTGACCTGAAACTGCGCTCCGTACTGGGGATGCTCCCGCCAAAATCCAGTGAGTTGCAGTGTCTGTCCCGGCTGGATGTTGGCAAAGCTTCCCACAATTGTAGCCAGTTCTGATGCTTTTTCCCGCTTGAGCCGTGCGACTGTGTAGCCGGATTCTTCCGAGTGATAAGTCAGTCGCTCTACTATTCCCGTGATGGTTTCGTAATGGGGAGCAGCATTGACTTTGGGGTGAGCGGAATTGGGCATCGCGGCTATTAGCTTTTCGAGTACTGGGGGCAGTTGTTATCCGATCAAAGCAGGATTCGGAGTGGAAGTGGAGCTAGTAAACATGTACTATCATACGCCTCCTTTTGCGGCAGCGTCTGTCTATAGGTTAAGGAGTCAATCGCGTAAGTTACGGATGCTGCCAGTTTCAAGAATGCAGGATAGATGCGATCGCTTGCACTATCTTTGGGCAAGTCGATCGCGATCACCCATTCACGGGGAACTCTAAAAGATACGCTTAACAGTTCCTCCCCAGTCGAGAACGCTCTTCTGGGGTTTTGTTTTAAGTGCAGTCTCTTTGGAGGCAATGGAGGTGGGAAACGGGTGCCTCCAGAGTGATTTTTTCAGGTGGGATGAACACTTCACTTAGCGTTAGATACACTGCCATCTGGCATCGTCGTTTCACACAGGACAATCTGATTAAGTTCAATCCCCTCAAACTCAGCATCCTTCAAATTGGCACGACTAAAATTAGCGCCCAACAATGCTGGATTACAGATCTTTTCCGTTTTTAGAGGAATACCTCCATGAGCAATCCATCTATCACCGACAGGAACCTTAATTCTTAAGTTGGCATGGCTGAGATTGGCCCCCGACAAATTAGCCTCCCTCAAATCGGTACAGTGAATTGACAGGGTATTGAGCAACGTGACCAAAACAACACTGAGATCGGCACGGCTCAAGTTAGCGCCTTCTAAATTGGCTTGGAACAATACAGCACCACTGAGATTTGCCTCGAAAAGATCGGCATTTTTCATATTGGCAGACGCTAGTATCGTCGGTTGAGAAACGCCCTTCAGGTTAGCTTTCTTGAGGTTGGCATTTTCCAGATTGGCTCCTTGTAGATTAGCGCCTTGTAGATTGGCTCCTTCAAGATTAGCCCCTTTAAGAGCAGCACCTGCTAAATTAACACCCTTGAGGTTGCAGTTTTGGCAAGAGTTAGTTTGCCGCAAGCGTTCTAAATTGCTAGTGTCAAAGCTGCTTGCTTTGTTGATCCCAGCCAGGGTGAAAGTGAGCGTCAAAACGAAGAGATATTGCCATGTCCAGCGGTTGATACCTAAATTAAAGGGTCTTAAGTTGCTAATCATCGTTGTGCGGATTGGTTTTTTTGAGAAGCATAGCTGTGCTAAATCTGCGTTAGGTCAGTAAACTACAACAGGATTAGTAGATGCTCTCTTCCAACCGAGGTAAAGTGCATTGATGCATCCCGACTAACATCAAAAAGATGATTTTGTTTATCGGATTGCGTTCAGGGACGTTGAGTAATGGGAAGTGTCACTCTAAGCTGAAAAAAGACGAGTGAGCAAGTTGAGAAGACTGGGTTGGGTCAGGCGAATGATAGTTTGGACTCTGTTTGTTACTCAGTCAAAAACCCTTGATTTCTGCGTTTAGTTACAAAAATTAATAGCTCAGCTCAATGTTAGTTTTTGTAAACCTTGCATAAAATTCAGAATTTTTTGATTGAGTAACTGACAGAGTCTTAGAGAAAGTATCTTTTAAGCAGGAGTGCATGACTATATGAAAAGAGTTCTAGGATGCATGGCGGCTGTTGGTGTCTCGCTTTCGTTTATCAGCCCTGCCTACGGTCAAGCATCTGAGACTGAGATGAGGTCTTTCCCGATACCTCCCGCTTCCGGATATGCCCAGAGCAAAAATTTTAACTATGTTGGCGATTACGGATACTATCTGTTGCCTTCTTCCTCTTCTCCTGGCGCTGGAGCCGGAGCGACAGATTATACGTATGTTCGCTACACAGGAGTTTCTGGTAAGAAGGTTTGGATCTACGGAACCTGGGGTAATACTCCTATCCCCGAGCCTGTCTATGTCAACGGAGAAAAGAGAGACAGCTGTGAACATGCTCACTCAAGTTATGGTGTGTGAGGCAGGTATCAAATCGGCTTTATTAGCGGGTGGGTGTTCCTAGGCGGAGGAGGAATGAGTGGACAACGAAATTCCGCTGGAAAATGTGTTTTAAAAGTGGATAATCCCCTCAAATCTACCAATTCCAGGTATGGGTGGGGGAAAGATTTTCTCAACTTGGATTTTACAGGAAATGGAGCAATCTTCAAGGAAATAGTAATAGGAACACTCTCTGACACTCACGGTTGGGGTTCATGTAATATGCCGGGATTCAAAGCCTGTCACGAACCCTCATGGATTATTGGATATACACTTCCTTAATGCATGTTAATCCAAAATCTGTAGGGCGGAAAACGGTTTCGCTCTACGGCTAATCACGCCCCTCTTCTGGCTAGTAAAAAATGGCTCTACAGTCACCTAGAGCAATAATTACATCTTCTTTATCTCAATTGTTGTTTTGAATCAAAAGTTAAATTTTCTCGCAGTTCTTCCCTTGAGTAATTTTCTCAGCCTTTAGCGTGAGGCCAATTACAGTAGATTGAGAACGGCACTCGCGAACTTCGTAATGATGGCAAGAGTAGCTATTCTACAACCCGGTCGCTTCTCCGCTTTTCAGCCATCAGTAGAGTGCTGAAAATCCAAAAATATATTCTCTGTTCCCATCCTCATAAACAACTCAGATATGCTCCTTCTCATTATCTTGAACAACACAAACAATTTCTTTGTTCGCTTCTTGGTTTTGAACGAAACCCAATTCTTTCCCTGATACTCCGCAGCCCGGATGGGTGCATTCAGCAGGAGTAGGACAGATAGGACTAGCCCAAAGACTTTCATCACCTTCTTTTTGACGCTGTATTTTTTCTATTGACCCATCCTCATAGGTAACTAGGGTATGGTTCCGAAGATCATCTTTAATAACACTGACGATATTCTTCATCACTTTCTCCCTGGCATGGCTTACAATCCATTTTTGATAGCATTGAACATAAGCGCCATTGGCACAGCCTCACCCCGCCTGTGGCCTAACTGACCTGACCCAACCCCCAGAAGATTCTCTAGCTGAAAGTCTGTTTTCCCTAAAATTTGGCTACTTGCCTTGGTCAGCGGTGCATCAGGGTGTTCGAGGGCAAGTTTGGTATTAGAGCTTTGTGGACGCTTTCCATGCCTACATCGGCAAGATACTGGCATCCAGTAAGCCGAGCTGGACAAGTACACAGGCTTGCTCCCAATTGTAGAGGGGGTGGGAGCGCGAGATCGCATCTTAACTGTTACAGATTATGTGAGTACTTATAGTTAGCCATCCTTAATGTTCCCGTTTTTAACGTAGAACAAGCAAACGCTAATCGCTGCCGTACCCTGGAAAATATAACGAGAGTGAAGCGTCAAAAAGAAGGTGATGAAAGTTTTTGGGCTAGTCCTATCTGTCCTACTCCTGCTGAGTGCACCCATCAGGGCTGCGGAGTATCAGGGAAAGAATATTGATGGCATTCTGATCAAGGGCAAAGCTTTGTTTTCCTCTACGGGTGGTGTCTACGACGTTCAGGTATTGTTCAAGGGAAATCAAGCTACCCTGTTTTTTGTCAATGGTGACCACATAACTATCAAGCTCTTGCAGTCGGTCATCAGCGACCCAAGTGATATTGAGGGGGTTGGAGGACTGGGACAGTATCATTTAGGGGGAGCGTTCAGTATTGGGTTAAGTTCTGGTGATAATCCAATAGGAAATCCGCTCCAAGGCTTTTGGAGAATCCGTCTGGATTTGACAGATTTCAATGACGCTGTCCACCAGTAGTTGGCGTTTTTGTAGCAAGCCGACCAAAAACAATGCGCTTGGCTGAAAAACTGGCTCGGTAATAGATTGACTTTTGTGTTCAGCGACTGGAGCGATGATTTAGTAAGCACTTTTTTGCAGTCAAGCGCAAAAACTAACGCCAAGCCTCTCTTTGGCGACCGCCGTCTAGCCGTGCTGGGAGCAGGAAAGCCGTCACTGCTATTCATTCAACAGCTAACAAGGCTTCCATCTGGGCTAAAAGTTCCTCTAATTGCTTCTGCTTGACGGGGTCTTCCCAAAACTTAGCTTGACTTAAGCGACGGTAAGTTGTGTCCATACGGCTTTTGAGAGTTGGTGGCTCATAACGAGAGGAACTGATTTCCTTGAGACGCGCTCTAATTTGATTCAGGGATAAGTTTTGCGCGATCGCTTCTTCCAAAAAGCGCTGACGCTCCGTTTCATCCTTAATTTTTGAGATGGCTTTGGCTTTAGTGTAAGCAATCCGTCCCGTGCGTAAGGCATCAAGAATATCCAAGGGAAGTTTCAGCAAAGACAAGCGATTGCTGACAAACGACTCCCAACTCATCAACCCCAGATTGCTAAATACTTCCTTGATTAACTCCGCTTCGGGTTGACTGATAACGATATTAGTCAAACGCACAGAATCATTCAACATCCGGTAGAGTAAGGACGTAACTTCGTCTTTACTCGTGTCTAACCGCAGTGCCAAAAGTTGTAGGATGCCTTCCGTCTCCTCGACAGGATTGAGGTTTTCGCGCTGGAGATTCTCAATCAACGCTAAAGCCAACGCTTCTGAATCACTCAGTTCCCGAATAACGACCGGAACTTCATGGAGTCCAGCCGCCATCGCTGCTCGGTAACGCCGCTCCCCTGCTACCAATTCATATTTTTCATCCTCGGGCAGAGTTCGCACCAACAAGGGTTGCAAAATCCCATGCTGTTTAATCGATTCGGTCAGTTCAGCGATCGCCTTGGTGTCAAAATAACGGCGTGGTTGTCCGTCTGGAAGTTTAATCTGTTCAGTAGATAGAGATTGAGACGTGCTGGGGGGTTCCTCTCCAAACAAGCTATCTAAGCCCTTCAATCGTTTTACAGGGGGTTTTTGATGGCGAATACTCATTTCAAGTTCTCCAAAGTTTCAGCAATTTCTGCCAAAATCGCAACGGCTGGATGTTTAGGGCTGTGGATGGCAAGGGGAACGTGTTTTTCAGCGGCGTCAGCAAAAGCAGTGGTTCGGGGAATAGCCGGAAAGATAGTTCCTTCAACTTCAGCAAATTGGTCGTGAATCGCTTGGAGAATTCGCTGGTCTTGGGAGTTGCTCTTGGCGAACATCGTGGGGAGATAACCCGCGATTTGGAGTTGACGGTTAGCGCGAGTGCGAACCCGCTTAATGGTGCGAAATAGGAGGTCAGTTCCTTGAAACGCCTTGTACTGGGTTTGGATGGGAATCAGGACGTGAGAGGAAGCGACCAAACTAATGTAACTGAGAATTCCCAGAGAGGGAGGGCAGTCAATCAGAATGAAATCATACTGCTGTTGTACGGGAGCGATCGCATCTTTCATCCGCTGTTCTCTCATATCCGCCGTCACCAACTCCAGTTCAGCACCACTCAGGTTAATATTGGCTGGAGCTAAATCGACACCGTGAATATCGTGTAACAGCGGTAAAGGTTCGTCTTCGAGAAGAGCTTCGTAAAGAGTTTTCTCAATTTCTAAAGGTTCTAGCCCCATAAAGGTGGTCAGAGATGACTGGGGGTCTAAATCAATTAACAAAACTCGGTGAGACCGCTTCGCGAGATGATAGCCTAAATTCATGGTGAGGGTGCTTTTCCCAACTCCACCGGATTGGTTGAAGAGTGAAAGTATTCGACTCCCCCGATTTTTGGAAGCTGCCATATTGTGAAAGGTATTTGACCGGGACTATAAGGGACAAGAATACAACGAAGAGTCGCCGCGATGTTTCTCTCTCCCACGAATAAGGTGAAGCGCTCCAAGAGCGGGGGTAGGGGGTAGGGTGTGGGGAGAATCCCTACCCCCTACACCCCACACCCTGCTTAATTTTCAAGTTGCTTGTCACCCCGTCAGGTTTCTCCGGCTGAACATTCTTCCCCCACACCCCACACCCCACACCCCACACCCCACACCCCACACCCCACACCCCACACCCCACACCCCACACCCCACACCCCACACCCCACAC
>DATNPV010000161.1:0-16854 GCA_036703055.1 Waterburya sp. | reverse complement strand
TCTATGGCAAAGCGGTTCCCCTACGCAACGAAGCTGGCAGCATTCGAGGTGTGATCGGCGCTTTTGTTGATGTCACACAACGGAAACAGGCTGAACGAGAACGAGAGCAACTCTTGGCGCGAGAACGAGCTGCCCGCGAAGAGGCAGAAGCGGCGAACCGTATTAAAGATGAGTTTCTGGCAGTACTATCTCACGAGTTGCGATCGCCCCTCAATCCTATCCTGGGATGGACAAAACTGCTGCGAACTCGCAAATTTGACGAGCAAGCGACCAACCATGCCTTAGAAACCATCGAACGCAATGCAACCTTGCAAACTCAATTGATTGAAGACCTGTTGGATGTCTCCCGTATCTTACAGGGCAAAATGGTCTTGAATGTAAGTCCAGTCAACCTAGCAACGACAATTGAAGCGGCGTTGGAAACGGTGCGGTTAGCGGCTGAAGCCAAAGGTATTCAAATTCAAACCCATCTTGCCCCCAATGTAGGACTCGTATTCGGAGATGCTGCTCGCCTTCAGCAAATTGTGTGGAACTTAGTCTCCAACGCGGTCAAATTCACACCACGAGGTGGGCAGGTGGAAGTCCGGTTAGAGAAAGTTGAAGAACAGTTGAAGGATAACAGGTTGAAAGTTGAACCCTCAGAAGATAACCTTCAACCTGCAACTCAATACGCTCAAATTCTTGTTAGTGATACAGGCAAAGGCATCAAGCCGGAATTTCTACCCTACGTGTTTGAGTACTTCCGTCAAGCGGACAGTAGCACAACTCGTACTTTTGGCGGACTGGGGCTGGGACTCGCCATTGTCCGCCACTTGGTTGAACTGCATGGTGGGTTAGTGTGTGCCGAGAGTTCGGGAGAGGGATTAGGAGCCACCTTTCGGATCAGGTTGCCGTTGATGAAGACTTTTGATGAGGAGCCCGATGACCTGCCATTCGCTCAAGCGGCTGACTTGAGTGGGCTACACATTTTGGTTGTTGATGATGAAGCCGATATCCGGGAATTAGTCGCTTTTATTTTAGAGGAGTTTGGCGCTAAAGTCACCGTAACGGCATCAGCTCAAGAGGCGCTTGCCGTTTTGCACCAGGCAGTACCAGATGTCATGCTGTCTGATATTGGGATGCCAGATGTGGATGGTTACATGCTGATGCGTCAGGTTCGAGCTCTGCCATCAGAACAAGGAGGACAGGTTAGAGCGATCGCGCTGACGGCTTATGCAGGAGAATATAACCAGCAGCAAGCACTGGAGGCTGGGTTTCAGCTGCACCTTGCCAAACCTGTGGAACCAGAGGAGCTAGTCACAGAGATCGCTCGTATGGTTGGACGCGCTTAGTAGTTTTAAGGCTAGTGAACGAAATAGTAGTCCTGGTGGAAAGGAATCACATAGCCCTCTATGCCCCATGCCCCCATGCCCCGTGCCCTGATTAACTCTCAACTCACCGAAACAACCACACCCGTACTTTCATTTGCCATTCTGTCCACCGCACACAACGCATAAGTTCCTGGCGCAACAGTTGTTACTTTGATCGCTCCAGGTAAAACTTGCTCCAGCGTCCAAGTGCTACCATTTTGCTTATAAATTGTCCAAGACCGAACATCCTGATTATCCGCCGCCTTCCAAGTCAACTGACGGTTCTGCACGGCAACACCCGTTGGAGGAAATGGGGGTAAGGCATCTCCTCGCCACGGCATTTGGGGGGCTAGTGCGGGTTCAGCGTAAACCGAGGACTTAAAAGTGTCATAAACGCCCTGACGATTTTCACTGAACGTACTCATACTGAAGAAGATATTCCCCAGCGACAACTTGCTAATTAACTTGCGCGTGATCTCAACTTGCTTGTTAATCTCCTCCATCTGCCAACTCTTGCCATCCAACTGCGATACATTATTCCCTGCATAAATATGTCGCTTTTTGGTGTTAATCTCTGTCCACCAATTCAGCAATACCGGATAACTCTGGGCTGTTTGCTCAATCTTCCAGTAGAGTTGCGGCGCTAAATAATCAACCCAACCTTCCTCCAACCATTTTTTAGCGTCAGCATACAGGACATTGTAAGCATCCAACCCCTGAATTTGAGAGGGTTGTCCCGGACGGTAAATGCCAAACGGACTAATGCCAAACTTAACGTAGGGCTTGGTCGCTTTGATTCCTTCCGATAGACGCTGCACCAGTTTATTGACATTCTCCCGTCGCCAGTCACCCACACCTAGTTGACCTCCTGCTGCCTTATAAGCCGCGTAGGTTTGAGCATCGGGAAAAGACTTCCCCTCGATGGGATAGGGATAGAAATAGTCATCTAAGTGAATGCCATCGACATCGTAGCGACGCACCACATCGAGCATCACATTGTATGCTCTATCTTGGATCACTTTCGCACCGGGGTCCATCCACAACTGATTCCCCCATTGATAAACGTATTCAGGGTTGGTAATGGTGATATGAGGCCGCACCGTACCACCTGACTTTGCGGTAGTTTTAGCTCGGTAGGGATTGAACCAAGCATGAAGTTCAATATTACGCTTGTGGCATTCTGCGATCGCAAATTCCAGAGGGTCATAGTAGGGGTCTGGTGCTTTCCCTTGAGTTCCCGTTAACCAGCCACTCCAAGGTTCTAATTGAGAGGCATACAGGGCATCTCCTTCCGGACGTACCTGCAACATGAGGGCATTGAAATTCATCGCTTGCAAGCGATTGAGAATCGCGATGAGTTCAGCTTTCTGCTGTCCCACTGAAAGTCCCGCTTTAGAAGGCCAATCACTATTCCATACGGTTGCTACCCACGTCCCCCGGAATTCCCGGCGATGACTTACAGGGACAGTCTGTGGAGGCGGTGTCCCAGTACCTGTCTCAGGAGCAGGAGGAACCACGATGTAGTTGGATGCAATGGCAGGAGCTTTCTCCAAATACACTAAGGCTTGATAAATCGAAGCTGCCACATCAGCGCGAGTTGCCGCTCCGTTGGGATTGAGGAGTTTCACATTCGGGTAGTTCACAACCAGTTTGGCACGAGTCGCGATCGCGACATCATCCTTGGCATAGTTAGGAATTTCAGCCGCATCTTGATAGATGAAGGGAAGGGATGGAATCAGGTCAGATTTGACTTTCGTGGCTATCTCCAAACCACTAACTAGAGACATTAAAACTTGCGCTCTGGTAATCCTATCTGTTGGACGAAACCGATTGTCGGGAAACCCGCTAATAAATCCGGTTTCGTAGGCTTGTTGAATCACAGATGCTGCCCAGTAGGTCGAAGGGACATCAACAAAGCCACCATACTGCCGCTTTGCCGGCTGAGCAAAGGATTTGCTGACGAGGGCAGCAAATTCAGCGCGGGTCATGGAATTATTGGGGCGAAACGTACTATTGGGAAACCCACTGACAACGCCGCGCTGGGCTAAGGCTTCAATAAATGAGCCTGCCCAATGATTTTGAATATCAGAGAAGGAGGTAGAAGCGGATGCCATAATCAATCCGAGCTAACTTGGCTCGATCTTAGCTTCCTTCCGAACCTAAGCTAACAGACCAACAGGTAGAAACAGAAAGTTTTTAGGCAGCGAGATTGTCTCACTGACATTGATCGAACTTAGTGCTAGAACGAAGTACTAAAGGCTAATCGAGTAGTTCTAATGACAACGGGACAAAATAGTGTAGTCTCTACCGCGAAACACACTAAAGGCTTTTCCTTAACGATCTACAATCAAAACTTCGCTGTTGTGCGTGAGCAGCGTCAGATTTCCCTCGCCCAAGGCGTTAACTTTGTTAGGTATGAAGATGTATCCGCGCAGATAGACCCCACCTCGATTAGCATCAAATCTTCTACTGCACCCGATACAATAGCTGTGCGCGAGCAAAACTACCAATATGACTTGCTCAACCCCAGTAGCATTTTAAATAAGTCTGTGGGCAAGACGCTCCGAATCAGACGAGTTAACCCAGACGGACAAGTTGAGATACTCGAAGGCACACTACTGAATTCGCCAGCTCAGGTCACTCATCAGGTACTGGGGCTGGTTATTCGCTTACAGGATGGGCGGATTGTACTCAACCCCTCTGGCGAGATAGAACTCAATGAAATGCCGGAAGGATTGGTGTCGCGTCCATCGCTGTTTTGGAAACTAGAGGTAAGTCAACCTGGAGAACACACAACGGAAATCTCCTACCTGACGAACAGCATTACTTGGAAAGCCGACTACATAGCGGTAGTTAATCAAACGGAAACTAGAGTGGATGTCATCGCCTGGGTGACGCTGGACAACCGCAGTGGTGCTACCTATAAAGATGCTCAGTTGCAGCTAATCGCCGGTGATGTGCGCCGCGCCGAAGAACCGACAGCCCGTGCTATTTTTGCAGAAGCCTCGCTACCTCTGGGTAGACAAACGCAAAGGGCATCTCAATTTGAACAAGAAGCTTTTTTCGAGTACCACCTCTATACCCTGCAAGGTAACACCACTGTACGGGACAACGAAACCAAGCAGATAACGCTGCTATCAGCGACTGATGTGCAGGTAAAGCGAAAGCTTGTCTTTGATAGCGGCAGGCAGTGGCACAACAGGTATGGAAATTATCCCGAACAGGGAGGCGACACTCGGCACGGGAAGGTAAATATCGTGCTGGAATTGAAAAATAGCCAAGAAAACAACTTGGGTATGCCGCTACCGAAAGGTAAGGTACGGGTGTATAAAGCAGACGATCACGGCAAGCTGCAATTTTTGGGCGAGGAATTAATCGATCACACGCCGCGCAACGAGACGGCACGTTTCTACATTGGAGATTCGTTCGATGTTGTAGGCGAACGCAAGTGTCTTCAAGATAGGCAAATTGGTAGCAACGTCAGCGAACAAACCCTTGAGATTGCCATCCGTAACCGGAAAAATAACAGTACAGATGTATTTATAGTGGAACGCTTCCAAAGTGACTGGGAATTTCTCCAAAGTAGTCACACCTACAACAATCTAGATGCGCGGACGGTCGAGTTTCCTATCACTATCGAAGCAGACAGTGAAGTTAAGATTACCTATAAGGTGCGGATAATCCGCTGAGAGTGAAATGACCATTTACTTTTACAGTACTCGTGAGCAATACGGTTGTTTCTCCAACTTTTCACCGCATGGCTTTGAGTTGGATGGCGTTTATTGGCCTACTAGTGAGCATTATTTTCAAGCTCAAAAATTTCCAGGAACGCCTCATGTTGACCAAATTCGGCAGGTGAAAACCCCGAAGGATGCCGCAAGGATGGGGCGCGAGCGCAAACGCCCTCTTCGTCCCGACTGGCAACAAGTCAAAGATGACATCATGCGCCAAGCCGTACTCCGCAAATTTGAGACTCACGCCGACATTCGTGAAATCCTACTTTCCACTGGCGATGAGTTAATTGTGGAAAATTCCCCGATTGATTACTACTGGGGGTGTGGTGCCGATGGCAGTGGAAAGAATCGGCTCGGTCAAATTTTAATGGAAGTGCGAGAAATACTACGCACTTGAGTAAGCTGTTCCACATGGGGTAATCGGTAATGAGTAGACTGTTTCCCTTAGTATCGTAGGCTACCACCGATGTTGGTCAAGACGGGAGACCTTGCCAGAGTTGTAACCGTTGGGAACTTTGTCAGACTACACTGGCTAACGGCGGGAGTCGAACTCTCCCTACTTCTGATCTATCCTGGCGCAGCGACTATTTGCAACCGGAGCCCATCATGATCAAATTTCAGCGGCTACTGATACTTTCCAGTTTGTCGAGCATCGCTCTGTTGGCATCTCCCGTTGACGCCGCAAGACTCCTATTGTGGCGTTTCGACGCCAATCAGAACCGGCTGGAGTTTACCACAGACGATGGTGTTCAACCTAAAGCTCTACTCATGGCTAACCCGACGCGATTGATTATCGATTTACCGGATACAACTTGGGCACGCTCAACGATGAATCAGCAAGTCGGCGAGGGAATCCGCGAAATCCGAGTAGGACAATTAAATTCCCAGACGACTCGCTTTGTCGTGGAATTAACACCGGGCTATACACTAGACCCCAAGCAAGTGCTGTTTCAAGGCACTTCCTCCAATCAATGGTCGGTACAATTACCAACCCCTGAACGCATAGGGGCGTCGTCTAGGGTAACCTCTTCAACCTTGAGCATACCCACCTCTAGTGTTTCTACTCCCTCAAATAATCAATTAGAGACTCCAACCTTCGCCAGTCGCCTCGCCACAATTCAAGCCGTTGATTTAGCGAATAATGGCACTCAATTATTAATTCGAGCCGACCAAAGCGTGACGGCAACGAGTCGTTGGAATGCCAGAGCAAAGACTTATCAAATTACTATCCCCAATGCGCGCTTGGCTGAGCGCATTTGGGGGCCTCGGTTAGATAGGAGAAGTCCGTTATCACAGGTATTAATCCGACAGCAAGACTCACGGACAGTAGTCATTTTAGTCAAACCCAGTTCAGGCATCGAGATAGGAGAACTTAATCAGCTTACTGACCAGCTTTTAGCCCTAGAACTGCAACAAACAACAATAGCACGGCCTCCTACTCCCATCCGCTCAATTCCTGTACCCCCACCAACGCGAACAACGCCGCCTGCACCCTTACCGATTGTGCGAAACGGTCGTATGGTAGTCTTGATCGATCCAGGACACGGCGGCTACGATGTGGGAGCCATTGGTATCGGCGGCTTGCGGGAGAAAGATGTTATTTTGCCAATTGCTCAACAGGTTGCACTACTATTGCGGCAACAAGGTGTTCAGTCCTACATGACACGAGCGGATGATCGATTCATCAGTCTTGAAGGACGAGTGCAAATGGCGCGACGGGCAGGTGCCACCCTGTTTGTCAGCATCCACGCCAATTCCATCAGCCTACGCCGCCCTGATGTTAGCGGGTTAGAAACCTATTACTTCTCCAGTCAGCGTTTCGCCCAAACGATTCACTACAGCATTTTGCAGAGCGTCAGCATCCGCGATCGGGGGGTACGGCAAGCTAGATTTTACGTTCTTCGGAATAATTCGATACCTGCTGTTTTAGTAGAAGTTGGTTATGTCACAGGCGCTGAAGATGCGCGCAACCTGGTAAGTCCCATTTTCCAACGACAAATGGCAGAGGCGATCGCACGGGGCATTCTCCAGTACATGCAGCAAAATTTTTAGCTTTTCTACGTTGCCACTGCGCTCGCAATGATACAACATTTTCCTGCAACCTCGGCGCTCTTGGCGTCACCTCAGCGTACTCTGCGTTAAAAACTTAACTATTCCAAGGCTAATGGATTTGATAGCATAAAAAAATTTGGGTCTACTAACTTAGTAGACCCAAAAAACGGGTCAACCTGACCTCGGTCAACCCGTGAGATTGGGAACGCCTAGATGGACTGACTACTGTAGAACCAACTTAACGTTGGCATTCTGCAAGCCGCGCTGCTTGACTTCGGTCAGGGTCTTGTTAACGGCGTACTTCTGGTTGATCGAGTTGATCAGCTCGGTTTGGTTGTGCTTCTTAGCAACGCCCCACAGGTCAGCAATCAGGTCGAAGGAACCATCGCTATTGCGAGACCAGCCGAGGTCATACTCACCTTCCAGAACAGCAACGATGTCGGAACGAACCCGCTGACCGTTGTAGCCACGAACATCTGCTTCCGTCTTAACGTTGATACCCAGGTCACGGAGAGAAGCTTTCAGGATTTCGGCGTCAGTGATTTTGGTGCGCAGAGTGCTAAAGTGAGACATTTGGATTTCCTCCAGAAGAGATAGTAGAGAAACGACAACGTAGCGTTTTACTTTTGCTTTTGAGCCGCTAAACAAATGCGGCTTTTTGTCAAACTGCTAGCAAGAATTTGCTAGCCTTTACTCCTGTTGGGAGCAGGAGAAAGCCTGTTAAAACTCCAGTCGCTGATACTCAGCGATGGAAGATGCCGCAGGTCGCGCTCGCTGCCTAGCCCAGTCCCTCAGGGCTGTTACCTGCTCTGTCATTGTCCGAGAAAGCGGCAGAGTTGCTTTAATGGCGGCAATGATATCCAGTTGGGTGAATTCTCTGTCTTGAGCAAATGCTTCGTACATCGCCGCAATGATGGCCTGCTCAATTTCTGCACCCGAAAATCCTTCAGAAACTTTGGCCAACTGTTCCAGGTCGAAGCGATTAATATCTCGACGCCGCTTACTTAGGTGAATGTTGAAGATTTGCTGGCGCTCTTCCGCATTCGGTAAATCTACAAAGAAGATTTCATCAAAGCGACCTTTACGGAGGAACTCCCCAGGTAGACGCTCAACTCGGTTAGCGGTTGCCATGACGAATACCGGCGAGGTTTTTTCCTGCATCCAAGTCAGGAAGGAACCGAAAATCCGGCTTGATGTGCCCCCATCGGAGTCAGAAGAACCGCTGCTGCCAGCAAAAGACTTATCTAGCTCATCAATGAAGAGGATGGTGGGAGAGATGGATTCAGCCGTCTTGAGAGCGTTCCTAAGATTAGCTTCTGATCGTCCGACCATTGAACCGTCGTAGACCCGACCCATATCAAGGCGCAGCAGGGGCAGCCCCCACAACCGAGATGTTGTTTTAGCAATTAGTGACTTACCGCACCCAGGAACACCTAGAATCAACATCCCTTTGGGTTGGGGCAAACCGTATTCTCTCGCTCGTTCGGTAAATGCGTTGGAGCGCTGTTTAAGCCACCGCTTCAGCTCTTCTAATCCACCAACTGCATCGATGGTCTCATCTTCTTCAATATACTCTAGAATTCCGTTGCGGCGGATGAGCTGTTTTTTCTCAGAAAGGACAATATCAACCTCGCCTTCCGTGAGACGCCCAGATTTAACATAAGCTTTCCGATACACCTTCTCCGCTTCATCGTGGGTTAAACCTAGGGCCGCTTTCAGCAGCTTCTCCCGCGTCTCTGTCGTAGTACGACGGGCTCTAGTTTGGTCCAACTGATGAGATAAGACTTGATTTAGCTCTGTAAGGTCTGGTAATGGATAGTCGATAACAACGACTTCCTTTTCCAACTCGATGGGAGTCTGCTGCACAGGAGACATCAGAATAATGGTTTTCTGTGTACCCTTGAAGCTAGCGATCGCATCCCGTATCCATCGGGTGGTTGCTGGTGAGTCTATAAAGGGATGTAAGTCTTTAAAGATATAAATACCGGGTTCTTTCTGCTGAATCACCCATTGAATCGCTGCTTCTGGAGAGACAGTATTGTGCTGGGTGATGTGGCGTGATTGCCCATATTCAACTATTCCATGGGTGACAGTCCACACAAACACCCGTCGTTGAGACGATTTTAATTCTTGAGCAATTTTTGCTATCACTCTTTCGGTTCGCTCTTCCTCAGAAGTCACGAGGTAGATTAGAGGATATTGAGCTTGAATGAGTATACTGATCTCTTCTTGCATGACTATCGACCTAGTTTAGAGACGGCGCAACCACTGCTCAAGCATCGCCAAAAGAGCAACACAGTCTGCCCTTATAGCTAGCAAGCTTAACAAGGAACTAATTCCTCTTCTCCCTGAGAAGAACTGACTTCTTCTCGTACTTCTACCGGAATATCATCACTCAGAATACTGGGCTGATTCTGTAGGGAAACCATTTCTCCTTCCTTGAGTACCACGGAGCTAGAACACTCAGGGCATGTATATACCCGATGGGTCTTTCCGTAGGATGCCTCCATCTCTTCGACCAATTCCGGGTGGCGCAGATAGAAGGCAATTGCTCTCTCTACCATTGCCGACATTGAGTCGGAATCAACAGCTGCTCTAATTTTGAGCTGGCGGTGGAGTCCTGGTGGGAGATACAATGTAACCTTTTGCTTGTCTTGCATATAATTTCAATCGTTTTACCCGGGTATGCTATGCAAGCTTATCGGGTTATTCAGGCGCTGTCAATACATCAAGCCACTATAACGGCAGAATCGTTACATTAGTTAATATTTTGCGGGTATCACTGATATTCTGGCGGATAAATAAAGATACTCACGAAGATTGATCAGAGGGTTGAAGGTTAGAACCTTGGAGGGTTGGAAGTCATCATTAGCAACTTATCTAACCTGTGCGCCTTGCTAACTTGCCAACCTGTAACCCATCACCGTCAGGGAAAATGCGGACTTGTGTATTAAGGAAGCTTGTCGTTAGCATTGCGCCGCTGGTACTCCTCCTGTTTAGCTGCCACGCCTCAACCGGGGGTACGCCCAACCGATGGGATACCTATCGCAATTCACGCTACGGTTTTGAGTTTCCTTATCCCAGTGACTGGATACCTGTCTCCATGCCGGACAATCGCGATGGTCGAGCCTTTCGTGACCCAAATAACCCCACTTTAGAGATTCGAGGGTGGGCCGCCAATCAATTGTCAAACATTAAAACCTTATCCCCTAAAAAGCCAGCACGAGAGTCCCCAAACCCTCAACAAAAGAACTTTACAACCGACCAAGGATTGACAGGAGAACTACAGGTAGTGGTTGGTTCTGATATCAGTTCGATGACGCTGACCTTGAGCCAGGGGAAAGTGCAATACAATTGGCAGGGACAATGCGAAAGTCAGCAGTTTGCCGACCACTATCGCTTTTTCTATTACGTTGCTCGTCAGTATCGTCTTCCAGTACCCAAGGAAAAGTGACGCGCTTTCCAAATAAACACGAGAACAAAGGGACGGGGGGATGGGAGAGGGATTTTCATTCGCTTCGTTCTTGGTTGTGGGCTGTCGTCTCATACCCCATGCCCCAGGCCCTATGCCCCATGCCCCACGCGCAATAAATGAATAAGCTTCAGTCTTTCTTAAGGTTATCGGCTCTAGCGACGTGGTGTTTGTAAAATACAGAACATCCGAACTGGACTGCTGCTTTTCACCAACCATGCCATCTGACACTCCGCTTTCCCTAAATTTGCCTAATGAGTCTGCACCCTTGCGGGTGTTAATTGTGGAAGATGACCCAATGATGCAGTTGGGTTTAGAACAGTCCCTATCTGCCTATCCTCAAATCACGATTGTGGGGCAGGCTGAAGACGGCTATATGGGCGTTGAAGCTGCCAAGCAACTGCATCCCGATCTGATTGTGATGGACATCGGTTTGCCGCGTTTAGATGGCATTGCTGCTACTCAGCAAATCAAGGCTGCGTTACCCCAGGTCAGAATCGTGATGCTAACGTCTCATACCACTGAACAGGAAATCATTGCATCGCTATCTAGTGGGGCTGATGCTTACTGTATTAAGGGGGCAAGTGTAGATCGGTTGATTAAGGCGATCGCAGCGGCGGCTGAAGGTGCCACCTATCTAGATCCTCAGATTGGTCGTCAAGTCCTCCAGCATCTCACTCCGCCTTCTCCTAGTGGGAATATCGCCAATTTATCTCAGCGAGAACTGGAAGTCTTAAAACTGATTGTTGAAGGCTATAGTAATCCGGAAATCGCGGCAAAACTTTACCTAAGTGCCAATACAGTGAAGACTCATGTGCGAGGAATTATGAATAAGCTAGCGGTTGATGACCGAGTTCAGGCTGCTGTTGTGGCACTACGTTCCGGCTTGGTTTAACTTGAAAATAAGGGTTAGGGATTAGGGGTTGGGGTATAGGGAACACAGGTTTTCATTCGTTGTTGTGTGCGAACAGCGAATGGTGTCTAATCAGCCAAGTTACCCCTTAAAGTGGGCAGTGCCCACTTTACAGAAATAGGTAAAATCCTTAAGGAAGCACAGTCAAACGCCCGCGACAGAGGAGTTGCCCCGGAGTGAGAGCAATTTCCTGCAAGTCCACGTCTGAACCTAAATCAACCTGAAAACCATCGAAGTTGAAAGGTGATGCTGTTGGTGAGATCTGAACTTGGAAAGGGTTGAGTTTCAGCACTTGAGGAGTTGCCAGTTGTAAACCAGCACGAATGATGATTGGTGTTGTCTGTTGCACAGCATCTGTTAGAGTGCCGAAGAGGGTGAGCTGGTCTTGAGCAATATTCACCTGTTGCCAGCTAATTTTTTGCTCTTTTAAGTCGGCAATTAAGTTGGTAATTTTATCGGATTGCAGTAATGTACTAAGGAACTCAGTGACAGCGGTAGATAACAGAGGTGCTTGAAGAGAGGCTTGGAGATCACTGTCTCGAAGGAGTAGCTGGCCTGCAACCAGCACGGGTTCCAGAAGGCGTAGCGGCTTGCCTTTGAGAATCTGACCTAAGTTAACCCGAATGCTACTGCCTTCCAGTTGCAGTTGACTCAGATGAAGACCTTGGTAGATAGCGCGACTGGCGGCAACGGAGACTGTAGGAATGTGACCGGAGAGAATTTGGCGATCGCCCCCAATAATCTTAAACTGCAACGATTCAACCTCTTCAACTTGCGATCGCAACCACATCTGTACTGCGGGTGACAAAACTTTGCTGATGATCTGACTTTTTTGAGGCTTCAATGTTTTTGAAATTTCAAGGGTCATAGTACCTTAGAACACAGAGGGCTGAAAATTAAAGGTTATTTTCACAACTTTTTCACAAATTTTGCCTATTATTCATCAGGTTTTGTGGAACTTGTGCAACTGGACCCTAGCGATTTTCGGCTAAAGGCCATACACGCTTGGCACACTTGTCTCTCTTTCCCTTGTCAGTGAGACATTAATCCGAGACATCGTGTTTCAGTCGCCTAAGTGAGTAAGTTCTATGATGGATGGTGCAAGGGTAAGCCATTCTGCCGCCGCTATGAGCTGTTTTCTGGAAACAAAAGCGGAGTACTTGCAGTTGACCCCGTTTTTGTAATATTTGTACATAGTCGAGTCTTATTGCTCCGGCGTAGGCGATGCGTGTTGCGCAATGCCCTTTCGGTTAATCGCTATGCAGGCGTTTGGTACTCTTCGCCAGGCTTTCCCTTGAGCGAAAAAAGTCCAACCCGTGCATCGCCGTCTTGAGATGTAAACGCTCACACAGTGGTCGAGCCATGATGCAAGAAAAAGTCCAAAAAATTCTTTCTCAGTGGGGTATTGCCTCACGGCGTCAGGCTGAGAAAATGATCGAAGCCGGACAGGTTCGACTTAATGGTCAAGTGGTGCATCTAGGGCAAAGAGCTAATCCTGAAACAGACGCGATCGAGGTTGATGGCAAACTGGTAAAACCAAGTAATCGCCCTCAATCTATATATCTACTACTAAATAAACCCGCTGGTGTAGTTTCCACTTGCCGCGATACTAGGCAGCGTCGTACAATCCTAGACTTATTGCCGAAAATACTTACTCAAGGTCAGGGTATCCATCCTGTTGGACGCTTGGACGCAGAATCCACAGGCGCACTGCTCCTTACCAATGACGGGGCGCTGACGTTTCTCCTCACACATCCTCGTCATCACATTCCAAAAACTTATCAGGTTGGCGTCCAGGGTCATCCACCAGAATCAGTGCTACAAGCTTGGCGTCAGGGTGTTGACTTGTTAGGAAAAAAGACCTTACCGGCTCAGGTACGGGTGCTTAAGCGTGGTGTTGAAGAAACACTGTTGGAAGTTGTGTTGACAGAGGGGAGAAATCGACAGATTCGTCGTGTTGCTGAACTGCTAGGCTATCCAGTGATTCATCTGCATCGCACAGCAATTGGTCCGATTCAATTACAACCCAAAGGTGGGCCGGTTTTACCTAACGGCCACTTCCGTTACCTTAATGATTGGGAAATTCGCTTTCTCAAAAACCGAGTCCACCAAACATCAGTCAAGGTGCCAGCAGATATCAAGGAGGAGTACAGGGTATGAAGGAGAACAAACGCTATTTTCAGCAAGAACAAGTGGAGAAACTTGAAGAATTGGGGTCTCGACTCCGCCAGTTCCGCACCGAACAGTCTATTCCCTTAGAAGATGTGGCGGCGCAAACCCGGATTCAAGCACGCTTGTTGAATGCCATTGAGGAAGGCAGGCTTGATCAATTGCCAGAACCGGTTTACATCAAAGGCTTTATCAAGCGTTTTGCTGAGGCATTGGGTCTTAATGGGGCAGAGTTTGCCAGTGCTTTTCCGACGGGGTCAGGTCTACAATTTGTCAAGCCTGTTTGGCGGCGTTTGCCAGCTGCTCAACTGCGACCCATTCATCTTTACTTACTTTACGTATTCTTAGTCATTGGCTCGGTAAGTGGCTTGTCTTATCTCGTTAGGCGTTCTGCTATAGACGGCATTCCACCCGTTGCCGAAAACCAACAGCCAGTTCAACAGTTGCCATCCCCCAAGGTTCCTGCTTCTACCAAACCGCAACAGCAATTACAAACCACCAAAGTGGCTGAAGTTGCACAGCACAGTCAAAATGGCAAGCCCGTGCAAGTGAATGTTACTCTCAAAGCTCAATCTTGGATTCGGATTGTTGCAGATGGAAAAACCGAATTTGAAGGTGTTTTACCCGAAGGAACACAGCGTACTTGGGTGGCAGATAAGACTCTAATCGTTCGTGCTGGCAATGCTGGAGGCGTGCTGGTGGAGTTTAATAACGAATCAGCCAAGCAAATGGGAGCACCGGGTGAGGTACAAGAATTGACCTTTGCTGCCAACCCCAACTCTTAGACGGGTTGTTAGCTTTTAGTTGTTAGTTTTATGCAACAACTAGAAACTAACAACCTATTTTCTAAGGACTGATAGGGGCACGACCGTAAGTATAGGTGATACTCTTGAGGCGATCGCGCACTTGGTCGGTTATGGCATCAGGTTGATAACGCCATTCCCAGTTTCCTTCTGGTTTACTCGGGAAGTTCATTTGAGCCTCTGTGCCCAGATTTAAAAGATCTTGCATGGGAATAATCGCTTGGTTCGCCACACTACTGAAAGCAAGGCGGATCAAATCCCAATTAATGCCTTCTGAGCTGATACAACCCAAGTAACGTAAAACATTCTCCTTTTCCCATTCTGAGAGTTGATTGAACCAACCTAGAGTTGTGTTGTTGTCATGAGTGCCGGTATAAACAACAAAGTTACGTTCATAGTTAAAAGGTAGATAGGGATTATCGGAACCTCCTCCAAAGGCAAATTGTAAAACCTTCATCCCCGGAATATCAAAGCGATCGCGCAGCGCGTACACCTCTGGCGTAATTGTTCCCAAATCCTCCGCCATAATCGGCATCTTACCTAACTTGTCGCTGAGTGCTTGAAACAATTCTTCTCCCGGCGCTTTAAGCCACTCTCCATTGATGGCAGTTGTTTCGCCTTGCTTAACGGCCCAGTACGCCTCAAACCCCCGAAAATGGTCAATCCGCACAATATCCACGTAATCCAGTGTAGCGATGAAGCGCTGTACCCACCAGCGGAAGTGATCTTGCTGCAACTTCTCCCAGTTATAAACCGGATTTCCCCATAACTGACCCGTGGCACTGAAATAGTCGGGGGGAACACCCGCCATTAATGCAGGTTCGCCTGTCTCCTCATCGATCGCAAAGATACCGCGATGCGCCCAGACATCTACACTATTGTGAGCCACATAAATCGGAATATCGCCGATAATCTGGATATGGTGCAGGTTGGCATACTGCTTTAACTCTGACCACTGACGGAAGAACTCAAACTGCAAATATTTTTGCACATAAATCTCATCGCTCAATTGCTGCCGCCACTTCTCCTTGGCGTCTGGATGAGCCTTGGCAATTTCTGGTTCCCACGTATGCCAGCTTGTCCCTCCAAAGGTGTTATGGAGAGCCATAAATAAAGCATAATCCTCAAGCCAGCCCGCTGTAGCCTCACAAAACCCTGCAAATTGCTTGCGCTCCACCTCTGATGCCTGAGATTGAAAGCGATCGCACGCTTTACGGAGCATGGGCATCTTTGTCTGCATTACCCGCTCATAATCGACCCGATCAACAGGAAATTCCGGAAGATTGGCGAAGTCTTCATCGGTGAGTAATCCTTGATTATGCAGTTTTTCTGGGCTAATCAATAGCGAATTTCCCGCCATTGACGAGTAAGACATATAAGGAGAGTTACCGTAGCCAGTTGGCCCCAAGGGCAAAATTTGCCAAAGTTGCTGGGCACTCTCTGCCAAAAAATCGATGAATTTATAAGCTTCTAAGCCTAAATCACCAATACCAAAGCGACTGGGAAAGGAAGTAGGATGCAGCAGAATACCACTCGATCTGGGAAACGGCATACAGAATATTAATGATGAAGCGATTTTTACGACATTAGCATGGCTCGGATAGGTTGAAAATCATTCCTAAGTCATGTGACCTTAATCTCAAATAACTTGGGGGACTAGATTTCAGCAGCGTCACAGAGCTATGCTGAGAGCGGCATTGCGCTTACTTTGATTGACGAGAGCTTGTGACTTACCGTAATCCTACTCCTACCGTCGATATCATCATTGAGTTAGTAGACCGACCTGAGCGACCGATTATTTTAATTGAACGCAAAAATCCACCCCTTGGTTGGGCAATTCCTGGTGGTTTTGTAGATTATGGTGAAACTGTAGAAACAGCAGCAGTGCGGGAGGCGCAGGAAGAAGTGGGTTTGGACGTTGAGCTGATCGAACAGTTCCATGTCTATTCCGACCCAAACCGCGACCCTCGGCAGCATACGCTGAGTATTGTGTTTATTGCTACAGCAAAAGGTGAGCCTCAAGCCGCTGATGATGCTAAAAATTTAGGAATTTTTCACGCTTGGGACGTTCCCAATCAGCTATGTTTTGACCATGACAAAATCTTGCGAAATTACTGGCATTATCGACATTATGGGATACGACCCCGTTTGTCTGAGTAATTCGTTAAATCATCGATATTTTTCTGAAAAAGCTGGAGTCAGAAGAAGCAATTTTCTTGACTATAGCGGCTCTCAATTACATGAGGTACACCTTGAAGCTCAGTGTGAGGTTCCAGGCGCGTTTATTGCCATGAACTATGAACTATGAACCATGAACAAAAACCTAGATGTTTGTACCTCACCAAGGTGAGAACCGCTATAA
>DATNPV010000160.1:0-33126 GCA_036703055.1 Waterburya sp. | reverse complement strand
GTGACTTCATAGCCACCATCATCTTTCTTGGCAATTTGGGAAATCTGACCAGCTTTAGAAGTATTGTAGACCGTGTTATTGCTCTTGTCGCCTGTGGGGTAAACTTGACCGCGACCCCGGTTAGCCCCTACATGAATTGGGTACTTGCCAAAGAAAACTCCTTTATCCGTTTTAGGATTGGGAGAAAGGACAGGGAAAACAATTTCTTGGTACTGTTCACCCGGTAGTGGCCCGACAATCACAACATTGTCTTCACCGTCTTTATAAGGTTGGAAGTAAACTCCCCCAATTTTTTCCTTCATTTCTTCAGGAATGCGGTCTTCAGGGGCAATCTTGAAGCCTTGGGGCAGCATCACCACTGCACCGACGTTCAAGCCACCTTTGGAACCGTCACCTAAAACCTGCTGACTGCTAAGGTCATAGGGAATTTTCACCACAGCCTCAAATACCGTATCCGGCTTGATAGACTGGGGAATTTCTACTTCTGTCGGTTTAGCGGCTAAGTGACAGTTAGCACAAACAATACGCCCAGTGGCTTCACGGGGTGTTTCTGGAGCAGTTTGCTGAGCCCAGAAGGGATAGGCGGCTGCTGACTGGGGAAGCGAAATATCACTAACAAAGAAAAATGCCAAGGTTGCCAAAGCAAGGACAACGGTTCTGGTGATTATCTTTTGGCTGAGGGCGTTACAAATCACCGAAAAAGAAGGTGTTCTCATCTCTTAAGCAAAAAACTCAAAAATTGATCATTGGTCACTGGTCATTGGTCATTGGTGATTGGTTGTTAGTCAAGGACAAATGACTCATGACAAAGGAAATTAAGCCCACCAAGGAGCTTCACCGGTACGGAAGTCGGTCTCTTTCCACTGTGTAAAACTAATTTTGTCGTCTTCGGTGACACTCGCGTGAACCAATGCTAAAGACAGAGGTGCTGGTCCTCGCACTACTTTGCCAGTGCTGTCATACTGAGAACCATGACAAGGACACTTGAATTTATTCTCGTTGGCATTCCAGGGAACGACACATCCCAGGTGGGTGCAAACGGCGTTTAAACCGTAGTCGCCAATGCTTTTGTCTTCGGTAATAACAATGTAGGTTGGGTCACCTTTGAGACCTTGTGCCAGGGAGCGATCGCCCGATGCATGAGCCGCTACATACTCGCTGACGCGGATATCGTTGCCCGAAGCGTCTTTGGCTATTACACCGCCGCCGCTGCCCCCACTCGATGGGGGAATAAAGTACTTAACGAATGGATACAATCCTCCAAAGAAAGTACCTGTTATAGTACCGAAGGTCAACAGGTTCATGAATTGACGACGCCCCATATCGGGGACATCTGCGGAGCGAGAAGCTTGAGCCATAACTAAACGCCTAAGGGTATATTTTTTTTAACTACTCTGGAAATTCTCCCAGAATTTTTTAAGCCCTGCCCCTCGAATGAAGAGCGATTCTTTAGTTAGCAGGGTTGCCAAAATCCTTGCAGGAAAAGGATTCACAGCTTGAACTATGAGTATTATTACATTCTTTAACACCGTATCATAAAGTAAAGAAGCGTCGTATTTGTGACGAAATGTAAACAAAAATTCAGGAAAGAGGGTTATGACAGGACAGGACCTGCGCCAACTCCTGCTCAACAAGTGGGGACACTCTTATGACATTCAAATACGACGGACTCAGGGTAAAATCTTCGTTCAGATCATGTGGAAATACCAAGAGCAGGCGTCTTTCCCCCTCTCGGAGAGAGAGTACTTGGATCATTTAGACACAGTCGCCAGCTATCTCCACGCTTGGGGAGGAGCGGCACAAGTGCAAGATTACATTCAACAAACACGCGAACGTCCACGACTGGGCAAAGCCGTCAGCATTCCCTTAGAACTCGGTGAGCGAGCATCAGAATGGATGTTGGAAGACTTTTAGGATTGTAAGAGAGGGGGGCTCAATTCCCTTCTGCCTCCTGCCTCCTGCCCTCTGCCTTTTATTTGCCTGAAAGTCTGACTAAACCAATGCCGCCAAAGTAGAGAGCCAGAACAGCACCAGCCAATAAACTTTGAGTGAGGGGGTCAGTAGAAGGGGTTAGCACAGCTCCCAAAATCACTGCTCCCAAGATAATAACGCGCCAACCCGAAAGCATTTGTTCGGAAGAAACAATTCCTAAATGACCCAGGAGAAGCTGAATAATTGGAACTTGAAAAGCCAAGCCAGTGCTGAACATCAGCAGCAGAACGAATTCAAAATACTTGTCAATTGACCACAACTGCTCAACTACATCTGCGCCGTAACTAATAAAAAAGTTCAAAGCGGCAGGAATCAGAGCAATGTAGGCAAATGCTAAACCAATAAAAAATAGGACACTGGAACCTAAAACCACAGGGGCAAGCAAGCGGCGTTCCCGGCGGGTAAGTCCGGGTAAAACGAACTGGATAATTTGATAAAGGATGACGGGACTGGAAACCAGCAAACCACTATAGCCAGCCACTTTTAGAGAAACAAAAAAGTATTCGCCCGGAGCGAGTTGTAGAAACTTAACCCCTTTAGCTGGGATTTCCAGCAACTGGACAATAGGCTTAACGACTGCCAAGCAGCCAGCCATTCCTATAGCTACCGCAATCAGGGAATAGAAGATCCGTCGCCGCAACTCTTCTAAGTGGTCAAACAGCGACATCTCGACATCATTGGGTAGTTCGTCGAGGTAGTCGTTTTCTGGTTCCTCTATATCTCTCTGGGATGCAGTTTCTACTTCAGAAGGCGTCATCGGTTTGGGAAAGTTCTGGGTTTGTTGACTATTGTATCTAGGTCAGTAGCCGCCCTAAACTTGATTGGCGAACTAAAGCGAAATTGTTGAAGTTTGAATGGCTTAGCGCGATACCACGGGCTGAGTATTAGAATACTTGGCTAACAACTGACCAATCTCTGGATTGTAAAGGCGCAAATAGTTCCAATAATTGGCAAAAACCGACTCCACATACCCCTTGGTTTCGGCAAAAGGAATCACTTCAATAAAGGCATCTGGGTCGCTGAAACCATACTTAGTTAGCCAGCTTGAAACGTTGCCAGGGCCAGCATTGTAGCTGGCAACCGCTAAGAGGGAGTTGTTATTGTACTCTTGATGAGTGTGATCTAAGTACCAAGTGCCCAGCTTGATGTTGTCGTCGGGATTCTCCAGATTGTATTGCTTGAGTTGGATTTTTTGAGCAATCCAAGTGCCCGTTCCCGGCATCACCTGCATCAAACCCACAGCACCAGCAGCGGAGCGAATTTTCGGTTCAAATCGTGATTCTTGTCGAATTAATCCTGTAACCAGTAAGGGATTGAGCTGACGCTGTTGTGACCAGGTAACAATGGGTTCTAGGAAGGGTAGGGGAAATAGAGCGTGCCAGTAAGCAGGATTTTGGCGTAGAGCCTGCCATTGTGATCGCTCTGCGGGCGTGTCTCGCAAGCTGAGGCTCCAGATTTTATTAATTCCGATTTGATGATTACCGATTCCCAAGCGCATCAGAGCATCGGTAAATTGTTCAGCGACGCTTGGCTGTTGTCGGTTCTTGAATTCGACTTGCCAGAGTGTCCAGGCACTGTAATTTTGACCGAGCTGGTACAGTTCTTTTAAGGTAGCGGAACCAGTTAGGGGTTCAGGTCGAACTTGTGGGGGTATCACCTCCGGTTTTAGGTCGCGTACAGTGGTAAAGTCTCCCACATTCCAACCCAACAAGTGGGCAGCACGCCATGCATAGTAGGATTCTGGGTATCGAGCTAGAACATGCTCAAAAGCTTTCCTGGCTTCGTCTTGACGACCGAGTTGAGTCGCCCACCGACCTACCCAAAAAGCCGCTTCGGGGGCTTGTTCACTATCCGGTGTGTCGGCAGTAATCGGTTGTGCCCATTGCCACGCTTCTTTATACTTCCCTTGCGCTGACAATTTCTGAGCAATTTTCCAGCGATACTCAGCCGCTGCCTCAGACGTTTTATATTGGGTCAACACCGACTGACGCGCTTGGGTAGCGGAGGTGGTGCTTCCTTTCGCCTCTAGAATATCGGCTTTGGCAAGCAATGCCTCAGCGGCTTCATCGGGAAACTTGCTGATCACTCGATCCAGATAGCCCAAAGCCTCTTCTGATTTGGAGAGACTTGCCAGACGCCTTAAACCCAGCCCAGTTTCCTTGGCATCAGGAAATTTGATAATGAGCTGTTGATAAGCCAGTTTGGCTTCTGTTCGTTTCCCTCTAAGTTGATACCCTCGACCGACACGATAAGCATTGCGAGGAGCGAGTGGTGCTTTGGCATAAGCTTGGGCGGCTTTGCCATACTCCATTGTTTCCCAATAGCCAAATGCGATCGCTTCCCAGTCTTCTGGCTTGAGTTGGGAGGCAAACTGGTTCGTTAAGCGATCGCGAACTGCTCCCATCCCCTTGGCTTCAGGGTCATACTTCGCTAACAGTAAAAGTAAAGCTGGCTGATTGGGACTCTTACTCAACCGTTGGCGAATGATGTCCTGGGTACGGGGATGAGCGGGGAATTTTGCGATCGCCTGGTTCCAGTATTCAGGATTCGATTGACCCAAAGCAGACAACGCTTCTGCTACAACAGGCTGATTTGAGTAGTTCTTTAAGATCACTTGCCAAGCTTGTTGAGCTTTCGCTTTATCTCCCATCAATTCATAAGCTTGGGCACGCTGTACGGCGATGTGGGATGCCAAAACAGGATAGTCCGCTTCCAGCCCTTCCAACCACTTGAGCGCCTTTTGTGCCTGTTTTTGTTCAATTAAATCAGAAGCCAACAGATAACGGGCACGATACTGGTCGAGAGATTTGGAGCCAGAGGCAATAGACTCTAATTTTTCAGCTCTAGCCGAGGCTGGCAGCGACGCTAACGGGAGAACTGCCGATTTCTCGTCTTTCTTGGGTGGATTGAAAGCATTTTCAGTGCGTGGGTGACCCGTCCATTGATCGAGTAGCCCGGTTACTTTCAGTGCTAAGATTGACGAGCTAAGCAGAGCGCCTAGTAGTAGTCCAGCCGCCACCGCCATAGGAATTTTGTTGATTCGTCCCTTTAGCATGATTCCTCGTTTTCCCAAGATTGGCACAATCTTTCTTAATTTTGCCTGAGCTAATTTCACTGTTCAGGAGGTAGGCGCTTTGTTCAGACTTGAATCGCCAAAACCTGACTGCAAGATTTTAGCTTGCTTTCCCACATGACGGAGTAGGGTAATAATTTTTTAGCCAGAACCTGAATTGTTGAGCAATGTCGTTCTGATTCAGAATTTGCAGGATTTTCAATACGTCTTTCACACGTCACGTAGGCGCTGCCTGCTAGAGCAGGAAAAGTTGATTCTATCGTTAGAGTGCACTGCCCACCCTACAGTTATTGAGAATGGCGCAAGACTCCCCATGTGCTGTCGCTTACAGCAAACAGCGAAAATCTCTCTTTCGGACTCCCGATTCCCTTTCTTGCGTAGCCGGACGCAGCGAGTGCGAGTATTCCCGACTCCCCATTTTCAAGTCTCCCTGGACTGGAAGCCGCCCTGTGGGTCTTTTAAGTTTTTAAGCAATACATTAGAAGTTAGGTAAATATATTTCGATAGAGCAAGGCATGGAAATTCGAGCAACGGATACACCCCGCCTAGATTGGACTGGTGATGCCCTCGCTGTTGGGTTATTTGAAGATAGCACTACGTTGACAGGTGATTTAGCCCAACTCGATGAAAAACTGGGCGGTGCGCTCAAGGAATTGATTGAAGAGACGGAATTTAAGGGCAGCGTTGGCAGCAGTGCTGTAACCCGCGTGGGTGTCGGGAGCTCAATTCGTAAAATTATCTTGGTAGGGCTAGGTAAACCCGATGTCCTGAAATTAGATAGCCTACGCCGTACCGCCGCCGCGATCGCACGAACGGCGAAACAGCAAAAGGTGAAGAAACTGGGCATTAGTTTACCACTGGTCAATGATGACCCAGCACTGAGTACCCAAGCGATCACCGAAGGGATTGTCCTCGCTCTGCACCAGGATAATCGCTTTAAGTCTGACCCAGAAGACAAAGGTGCGAAGCTAGAGCAAGTTGATTTACTAGGACTAGGAAATCAAGAAGCTGCCATTACTCGTGCTCAGGCTATTAGTTCGGGTGTGATTTTGGCACGGGAATTAGTGGCAGCACCGTCGAATGTGGTAACCCCAACAACGTTAGCCGAAACCGCCGAGGCGATCGCATCGGAATACGGTCTTGCTCTGGAAGTTCTAGAACAGGAAGAGTGTGAAAAGCTGGGTATGGGTGCATTTTTGGGCGTCGCCAAAGCTTCGGAAATGCCTCCTAAGTTTATTCATCTCACCTATAAGCCTGAAGGCGTGCCGAAGCGCAAACTCGCGATTGTGGGTAAGGGTTTAACCTTTGACTCCGGTGGTTTGAATATTAAAGTGGCAGGCAGCGGCATCGAGATGATGAAGACGGATATGGGAGGTGCCGCCGCTACCTTGGGTGCCGCTAAAGCGATCGCGCAAATTAAGCCGGATATTGAAGTTCACTTTATCAGTGCGGCGACGGAGAATATGATCAGCGGGAAGGCCATGCACCCCGGTGACATTCTCACCGCTTCTAATGGTAAGACGATTGAAGTCAATAACACGGATGCAGAAGGGCGTCTCACCTTAGCCGATGCGCTAGTGTTTACTGAAAAACTCGGCGTGGATGCGATTGTTGATTTAGCCACACTGACTGGTGCTTGTATTATTGCTTTAGGCAATGATATAGCTGGACTGTGGGCAACCGATGACTCTGTGGCTTCTCAGCTCAAAGCGGCCTCGGAAGCAGCGGGGGAAAAATTCTGGCAGATGCCCCTAGAAGACAAATACTTTGAGGGGATGAAGTCACCGATTGCTGATATGAAAAACACTGGTCCCCGTCCCGGCGGTTCAATTACGGCGGCTCTTTTCTTGAAGCAGTTTGTCAAAGAAACCCCTTGGGCACACTTAGATATTGCTGGCCCAGTCTGGTCAGATAAAGAGGATGGCTGCAATAATTCTGGAGCTACAGGTTTCCCTGTGCGAACTTTGGTGAACTGGGTACTGAGCGACGCTTGAATGCAGTGTTAGGAAGACTGGGGGAGATGGGGAGACGCCCAGAAAACGAGAAATTCTCTACTTACGCCTGATTCAATATGCAATAAACCGTCCCCCCGTCCCCCATTCCCCTCATTTCCTCCTCTTCTTCCCCTCTCGAACTATGGCTCCACCGTCACAGGTGTACCGATTTTGACCAACGAGTACAACAACAGAACATCTTTATTCCGCATCCGAATGCAGCCGTGGGAGACGGCTTGTCCCACTAACTGTTCTTCTGGAGTGCCATGAAATCCAATAAAGTCACGTCCATCTGTCCAAAAAGCAATCCACCTCTCTCCTAAGGGATTATCTGGCCCTGGAGGGATGATTTTTCCGTTCAACGGATGCTGCCATGCTGGATTGCGTTGCATATCAATCACTTGATAGTGACCTGTAGGAGTTTCCCATCCTGCCTTACCGACGGCGATGGGGTAACTCGCTTTTAATTGATCGTTCTGATAGACAAAGACACGACGCTGGCTCAACTTGATCACTAAAGACGTGTTAGTGATCGCACTTGTTGAGCCGGTTGCCTCAGAGGGACGATCTAGAGCAGGCTTTTTGATCGGTGGTAATTGAGGTTCTTCAAGGGGTGAGAGGTGTTCGGGTTGAGATTGGCTAGTTGGCTTAGTACCGACTGGCGCGCTAGACGCTGTTGCTAGTTGCTGAAAGTTCAGCACTAAAAGAGCCGTACTAAGACAGAGCAGCATGGCATGTTGAGATGGAACTCTACCCCTGACCTTTTCTGTCATCATTTTTTGATAAATAGCTTATTTCAAAAAATTACTTCGGAGATAACTATGTATCACATTTAACTTCTTTGTTTCAGTAATTTTAGTCGTTTGAAGGCCACTTTTTTATATCAGAATTACTTATAAAAATCTATTCATTTGGGTAGATAAATCTCGCACTGGTAGCCATTACGATTTGGGAGTTGATTTGTCTCTAGTTCAGAGCTTGGTTGACCAAGACTCTTCTGTGTGGCTGGATTCAACCCTTAAATCTCGTCAAAGTGAGGCTATCATGCGTCTTCAAAACTTGAGAATAATAACAGGTACATTTTTGTCGGTGCTACTTGCGGCAGTAGCTGTGTATCCAGCGAGCGCTCGTCCTTTAGAGAACGCAGGTTCACAACAACTGCTAAGTCAGGCGGATAACAATGGCAACAATACGGTACCTCCACCTCGCAATAATACGACTGATACCACTAATTCACCCAATACTCCCCCTACAAACGATCTAAGAGATACTAATACCAACAACGGTTCAACCGATACCAATCGCTCTAATCAAACAGATACCAACACCAGACCCAGTACGGATACCACAACTCCAGGAACTGGTACGATGAACGATACCAACACCACTCCAGGAACTGGCACGATCAACGATACCAACACCACTCCAGGTACGGATGGTACCAACAATACGACAGGGACTGATCGCACCAACGACACCATTATTCGTCGTCGGCAAGAACAAAGGATTGAGCAACGGAGGACAATCGAAACCACTCCATCTACGACTCCTAGCACAACGACTCCTCCAACAACACCCTCTAATGACACGACCACAACTCCTCAAGGCGACCAAACTCAGCAAAGTCGTCCTCCAGTGAGAGCACGGTGGTAGTCATTGGTTCATCGTTGATAGATAGAACTCAGTAGCCAGTATAGAAATATGCCCAACGCCCACTTAGTAGAGCTTGGGCATTTTGTTTGAATTTGTAGGCTTAGTATAGCAATCCTAAATCATTTGTGAGGTTGGTTTTCTTTTAACAAAATACAGAGGCACAGAGGAGAGAGAAGGAGGTTCTTATAAATCATTTAGGATTGCTATAGTTTGGCTCTTTTGTTATCCCCGATTGGGCTTAATCTTCATTAACTTCCAGTAAACCAGCAGGGGGCGTAATCTCAATCCGACCCTTTTGGAGATCGACTACAGGCGCGATCGCTTTCACGAAAGGAATCAGTACAGTTGTGGGTTTCTTTTCAGTCTGGCGTTTGGGTTTGCGTATTTTACTAATTCGGGTGGGAGGTGGAGCTTCGGGTTTAGCTGGTGCTGGTTCTGGTTGCTTGTGGAGCTTGACTTCCAACAGGTCGTTACCTGCGGGAATTACATCAATGACAACGCCTAAGGTTTCACCCGTTAGCTGATTGAAGACTTCTAGATTAATTAAGTCCATCACATGATATTCATTTTCCCCAAGTTCTGGGCGATCGCTGGCTGGCACAAGCAGTACACAGTCCCGCAATTCTTCTGCTTGGTTGCGGTTTTCGACGCCTGCTAGCTGTATGACGTAGATTTCTTTGCCAGGTACAAAGCGACCACTCAGTAATTCTACAGGTTGCGGCTCAGTTTGACCGGGTCGCTTGAGAAATCGTTCACCCGGTTCTTCAAAACGTTCAGGAAAATCAGAATTTGGATAGACTCGCAACTCGCCTTTGAGTCCTTGCGGGGCTACTATTGTGCCAATTTCTAACCAGTCGTCATTCGCCATTCTTTGTGAGTTCGTCGCTGTTAGCTTTTAAATTTTAGCGATTTTAGCGGCGAGGAATGGTGGTTTTCCGTAGTAAACCTGCGACTCTAACTAAATATAGCAAGAGGGAAATCTACCTTTTGGGTGATATACGTACCTTTAGCACATGAAAATTTTGCGTGCTAACCTTTAAGGGTAAACCTGATATAAAGACACTCATTAATCTATCCTTATGTGTCGATTAGTTGGCTACCTTGGCAATACCATTCAGCTAGATGAGTTGCTTTATAAAAAAGAACACTCACTTGCTCACCAAAGTTACAATCCAAAGGAGTTAAAGTCAGGAGTAGTGTGTGCGGACGGGGTTGGTATCGGTTGGTACGATGAAGCGGGTAAAGCATTTATTTACCGAAACACCATCCCAATCTGGAACGATCCAAACCTGGAAGAGTTGAGCCACTATGTAAAATCTCATTGTGCAGTCGGTTATGTTCGACTCACAGGGACGGGTGAATCGCTTAACATTAGCAACTGTCAACCGTTTCGCAATGATCAGCTGTTGTTTGTTCACAATGGCGAGATTGAAAACTTTCAGGACACGCTCTACAGACCGATACGTGAAAGCCTCTCTGATTCCACATATCGCCTGATTAGAGGCATGACTGACTCTGAACACATTTTCGCACTGTTGGTGGAAATGTGGCAGTCGTCTCCAGACAGCACCCTGTTGGAAGCCTTGCGGGCTACGCTGCAAAAACTGTCTGACTTGGGAAGGGAGTATGACACCGGCTTTAGTGCCAATATCATTGTCAGTGATGGAAACGAGATCGCGGCTAGTCGCTATGCGTACCGAATAGAAGCTCCAACCCTCTACTGGTCTACCGATGATGTAAACCATCCGACTCAAGTCATGATTGCCTCTGAACCCTTATCCTCCCACAATTGGCTGGCTTTTCCCACCCAAAGCACTTTGTTGGTTAAAGCGGATTCATTAAAGCCAGTTACCAGTGTACTTGTCCCAACCCCCTAGCACTCCAGCAGGGAAATGTTCTCGTGCGGTTGTCCATAGGAGGAGGCTTGCGGAAATTGCTAAACATTAACCTGTGAACCTTGATACACCTGCTGTACTACTGTTGCGAATCGCTGCATTGCTGTTTCGATTTCCGCATCAGTTGCGGTGAGACTAATGCGAATACATTGTTGCTTGTGAGTCCAATCTTCCTGCAAACCAGGGAAGAAAGTACTACCTGGCACAACAATTACCCCAACTTTCTTTAACTGCTGATACAGTTCCCAGTCAGTTATCGGTAAATCCTGCAACCACAACCAACCAAAGATTGCCCCTTCTTTGCGATGCAAAAACCAAGGCAAATTGTTTGGCATAAATTGGTCAAGCGTATGTTCTAATACCTCAAACTTTTTTTGGTAGTAAGGGCGAATAACGTTCGTTGAAATTTCAGTCAGTTTTCCAGAGGCAATCGCTTTGGCTGCGATCGCTTGTCCGTAACGAGAGGAATGAATGCACAAATTTGTTTGGAATGACTCTAAAATTCCAATGAGCTGAGCATCACCCATCGCTACACCAATTCGTTCTCCTGGTAGTCCTGCCTTAGAAAGGCTCATGCAGTGGATGATGTTATCGCCAAATATCGGCGTCATGTCTGTAAAGTTTAACGCCGGAAAAGGGGGTGCATACGCCGAGTCAATCAATACTGGCGCATTAAAGGGTGCTGCCAGTGCGGCAATTTTTTGCACCTCTTCATCCGTAAGCACATTACCCGTCGGGTTACAAGGACGGGAGAAGATAACACAACCAGTATTCTGTGTAATTTTCAGTTGGCTAAAGTCGGGGCGGTACTTAAAACGATGTCCCTTCTCGTCAATTTCTAAGGACGGTTTATAGGCGACTACAGCTTCAGGGGTTAAGCTGACTCCACCGTAGCCAGTATAGTCCGGATTGAGGGGTAAGACGATTTGTTTCAAATCACCGCTAGGCGTGTAGCCTCCAAATGCATTGGCAGCGTAGAAGTAGAGTGCTTGACTGCCGGGAGTAATGAGGACATTGCGATCGCTCAAATTCAATCCGTAACGTTGATTAAAATCGTTTGCGATCGCTTCAATCAACGGCTGATATCCCTGACTCGATCCATAGCGACAAACCACCTCCCCATACTCTGTACTCGCTAGCAGTTGTGCCGTACAATCCCGCCAGAGTTGCTCAACCTCTGGCAAAATTACCGGATTACCCGCGCTTAAATTGATAAATTCCTGTCCTTGACCTGCTCGAAGTGTTTCAATAATATCTTTCATGATTGCCCGAACCCCAGTAAGGTTGGACATTTGAAGGCCAAATTGAGTTAGATCAGGATTCATATGCAATATAGCAAGGCTGAGGAGCAAGGCATTGACAACCTAAAAGGTGGGTTGTCATCACCCTCTCATTTTCTCTCACGGCTGGGCCTTCGTGTCGAGCATAAAGGTATAGCGATTAGAGGGAATTAAAAACCTTCGTTGCGCTTTGAAGCGTCCACTTCACCACATAACAGGTTCGACCTTGTCGGTTACTAAGCAGAGTTCGCTCTTTCTTGCTAGCCGTTATCCAGAACTTGGAGAACTTATCCGGGCTATTATAGTCAGGAGCATCTGCTTTTGTCCAATCACGACTGAAATTGTAATATTTCCACGGTTCATTATACTGGGGGTCACTTCGATTAATGTCATTGAAGCTGGGCTTCCAGTTAGATAAAGCCATGAACTCAAAATTATCAAACTCAGTTGCATTACCCTGATGGTAAACTTTGTTCGCATGTGCTGGGACACCCATATCCTCGATCATATGGAGTAGAATCCCCAACAAAAAATATGCCTGTTCCCTATTACCTTGTTTATAAGCCGCTAGGCTATCCTGCCACCAGCCTGCGATGTCATCACACCCCTCATTTGTCCCCTTGTGCTGCTTGCGTTTGGCCTCTAAATCGATACCATATTTTATCGGATGGCCTTTAACTTCTAGCTCGTGAAGCTCCATATTGGCACCTTCAAGCAGCGGCTTACGATACATATCTAAATTGGGTGCTTGTGCCTTAAGTTGGTCAATTGCCCACTCTGTAATATAACTGTGCGTTGCATGAGTGAAATTGGGGAAATTAGCGCTATCCCAAGCCAGC
This sequence comes from Waterburya sp., assembly GCA_036703055.1. GTDB lineage: Bacteria > Cyanobacteriota > Cyanobacteriia > Cyanobacteriales > Coleofasciculaceae > DATNPV01. Next base: position 20,400 of record DATNPV010000160.1, on the reverse strand, counting down.
GCATCAGTACCAGTACTTAGCCACAACATGCTGCTTAGCGTCAGCAGAATACAAATGAGTAGAGAGACAGTAAATTTTCCAATTCTTTTCATAGTAAAAATCCTGAAGCTCCTCACGATATTAATTTGAATATCAATAATCTTTCTTGAAGTGAAACATTCCTTAAATTTCACTTTCCCAACTGTCACATTAATCAAGTTAGTGCTTGCCTAAACATCAGCACACCCGATCTGGACTGCAATACTCTGAAACAGAGGAGTTCCAGCACAGAATCTGAAGTCACAGATCATAGTCAGCCAGTCAACGTGAACAATTCCAGTATTTTTTGGTGTCACAAAACATCGCCAAACGCCCAACAAATCTTCTAAAGTTCGGATAGTCCAGTGCAACATTTAAACAGAAGCCAACCATGAACACCTTCAAGCGCCTTCTGATAGCTGGTGTCCTGCTAGCGAACAGTGCCAGTTTAGTGAGTTTGAGTCCTGTCCTCGCTCAAATCAAACCAGACACTTCCAGTGAGCAACCCTCCGAATTGCAACCTCCCCCAACCGTGACACCACCTGTAGAGAATCTGCAAACACCAGTCGCCACCGTTAGCATACCTAACGGACGGGTTAATATTATTTTGGTTAACCAAACAGGGACTCAGGTTATTTACCAAGTACTTGGAGAACCCAGGCAGTCAACCTTAAAAGCTGATACCATCGATACATTGCGCCAGCGAGAAGTTCCCTTTAATCTTAGTTTCTACCGTCCCGATCGCGGCCCCATTGAAGTAACGGCAGAAGCAGTAAAATCGGGTGAATTGCGAATAATTTTCAAACGCGGTGCTAATCTTGACGTAGATCGGATATCCCTAACCGTTCAAAAATCAGGGCAAGTCTTCTTAAACTAATGACTCCAAGGCATGTAGCCACCCTGAACAAATTGTAAAATTCCCTCTCTTCTCTCTCTTCTCTTCCTCAGCGTTCTCTGCGTCTCTGTGGTTTGTTTTTTTCACAAACTCAGATAGGGCTGCTATAGAAATGAAAACCGCCTCCTCCTTACTCCTGACTCTTGCTCAGAAAGCTGATAGCCTGAATAAAGAGCAAGGTAGAAAAAGATGCGTGTTTGGCAAGCAGATTTTTATCGGCGTCCACTGCAAGATGCTAACGGACAAGTGCTGTGGGAGTTATTAATTTGTGACGCAACGCGCCGCTTTACTTACGAAGCATTATGTCCCCAATCAGAAGCGAACGCCAGTTGGCTAGTTTCCCAGTTACGACAGGCAGCCAATGAAAACATTCCAGATGTGATTCAAGTATTTCGCCCTCAGTCTCTGAGTGTAATAGAAGTTGCCGCTCAACAACTAGGGATTGCTGTAGAACCGACACGACACACAACCGCCCTCAAGCAGTGGTTACGGGAACGTACATCACAATACCCCCAGCAGGAAAACTCCACGGGTGAGGCTTATAATCCGATCGCCTTGGATAAACCACCCCCCTTGCCGCTACCCGAAAACCTCTGGGGCGATCGCTGGCGCTTTGCCTCACTGCCTGCGGGTGATATCGAGGAAGCATTTGCACAACGCCCAATTCCCATTTTGCAAATACCAGACTTTCTCCTACCTGTTAAGCTAGGCATTGCCTCAACTGTAGCAGTTCCGGGTGTGGTCATTGATGGGGGGCGTAAGTCAATGCAACTTGCCCGTTGGCTTGAGGACGCCAAACCTGTTTCACTCAACTACATAGCTGGTGCACCAGATGGGCTAATTTTAGAAGTCGGATTAGTTGATCGATGGGTTGTTGCTACGTTTGAAGATAAAGAAGTGACAGAAGCGGCAAAAATGTACAAACAACGCCAGCAACTGAGTCGGGGATTGCATTTTTTGCTTGTGCAACCGGATGATTCAGGCATGACTTACACAGGGTTTTGGTTATTGCGACAAGCGGATTGAAGCGGTATAAGATTGGTAGAGTTGGGACGGGTAAGATACCCATCCCACAAAATTTTTGCCAACGACGCTGGTGCAAACTAGATGTGAAGCAGCTTATTACATCCACATTGGAAAAGAATTCAGTTGATTCTCCTCCAACGGTTCCTTCACCCAACCCAATTGCACAGGAACCTCATAAAGCCGTCCTGAACCCAACCGTTTCCACCAGTGACGCATTCCCGGAACAATAACCTTAACTACCTTCAGTCCAATATCCGGACGAGTCTGATCTAAAACCAGCATTTCCATGCCCTTGTTCTCAACCATTTGCTGACAAGTCTTAACATCATTTAGCAAATCATCGCTCCACAATTTCGGATAATCCGTAGACACTTTCGCCGCCACGCTTTCGTCTGGAACTAAATAAGATTGATTCTCCAACGTTGCCGTTTTCCACCACTCTACAGCCAGCGAATCGTAAGAAAAGTATTGAGTACTACCATCTGCATTTGCCGATACAACCGCAGGTAGTATCTGATTAACCTCAGTCAATGCTCTTTGAATTGCCAGTTTTGGGTCAAAATGAGCACCAAAACCCAGAACAATATCTTCTACCTTTCGATCCATTCTTCGAGTTACAGCCGCAAAAGCTGGAATATTCAGATCGCTCGTAATATCCAACACCCAAATTTCACGATTCAAGCTGCGATAATAATTCTTGAGAGCTTGAAAATAAGGCTCATCAAAGCTATCTAAATCCACCCTTGGTCGTTGAACTCGGTTATACCACCACAATGCTACGCAATCCCGCTCTACCAACTCCATAAACCCTTGCAAGATTGCTTCTTCTATAGTATTACCAGCCGCACAGCCATTAGAGTCAGCCCAACAATCCGGTTTTTCAAGTTTGGGATAGCCATAGTAACAGAATGCTGTTGGTAGATACTTAAAGTCTTGATGTGTTAATGACCAAATAGGTGTCCATTCAATTTCTCGTGACTCATCAAATGGTTCTGGGATTCTCTGAAAAAAGCTGGAACAAGTCGTATTCCAATCATGGCGATTTTGGTATTGTGCTTGGCTAAAATTCATACAGTGGTTGGGATGAATTGCCTTTTTTCCCATTGACTGATAACTACCCATCTGTCGAATTTCATCTCCTTGAAATACCCCCGAATATCGTTCAATCGCCTCGCAAAAGGCACTTGCCCTCGATTGAATATCCGTCTTCCCTTTCCCCGCACTTCTCCCCGTAAGATTTTGGCGCAAAGTCTCTAATTCATCAAACATCGAAGCAAAATAATGCTTAGCCGAATAAGTGTGGGTTAACCCATTTGCCTCGTGAGCAACTTTCCTCAATTCTCGAACGACTCCTGTAATGGGGCTAATGAGCTGTTGATATTTCCTGAGCGTCTCTTCCGGTGACAGGCAACGGTGTCCTCCATCAGCGGTAAACGTTTTCTTCTGATGCCCTAAAATGACGGGCAGAGGTTTGCCCTTTAAACGCTTGAGGATTCCACACGCTGGGCATTGAGGACGCTTAACCAAGACATGGTTTTGAGTTTCTAAAGAGAGGGTATCATGCGTTACTAAAGTTCCTTCAATTCGTTTATTTTCTCCTTGTACAATCCATTTAAAAACCTCAGTAGCTGCCATTCCTAAAGCCGTTTGCAATGTAGCAGGAAGTGGAGTTAGGGGAATGGGTAAAGGAGTTGAAATTCCTTGACGTCTTTGAATAAACGATTCAACTGGTCTATTCCCTTGCAATCGTTGAGCGAGACACTGCCAGCATCCCGTTTTTCCTGGATGAAATATTGGCCCTATCCAAACAATAGTTCCTACCGGTTTAACTAACATCCAAGGGCGTGAAGTTTGTAATGCATTTTGATTGAATTTCTCTAATCCGTCTTGGAGGTAATCATCTGTTAAGACAATCTCTATATCTCCCTCCTGAGATACTTGAATATGTAACGATTCCAGCGTAGAAGTAAATTCCCCAGTGGGAATTGAACCAAAAACCTTCACTGCCACTTTAGTCGCTTGCAATCGACGTTTGGCTGTCTCCGGTTCAATGTTTAAATGATCACAAAAGATTTCTAAATTAGAGGGGAGCTGCTCATCGTTCTCCACAATGTAGCCCTGCTGTTCCATTTGGATCAGAGCATAATGGGCTTTAAGACTAGCATTGAGAGCATCTTGAAAGAGGGCGATCGCTTCCTGAGACGATTCTTTCTCTTGCAATAAGTACAGTTGAATTTCTTCAACAATTTCCTCAACAGTATGATTCCCATCGATTAAAGTAGCTAACTTTTGTTGTAGGCGATCACTGAGTAATAAACTATCTCTCTCAGATAGAAGAAATAGCTCTTCTGTATCTACCGCTTCAATGTGATAACGAGGTTTAAACTTGGGCTTATTTAGCATAATTTTTCCTTAGTAAAGTTATACAAAGGCGAGTTAACCTTACTTAACTGACTTAAAAATAGATAAATCGCCTGTGTCTCAGATTTAGCCACTCAATGTGCTTCCCTAAAAATATACAAGAGGGGGACACTTAGATAACACAGAAGTTAGGAGCCTTTAATTGAAAATTCAGAATTCAGAAATTAGTTATCGCGAACCCCACTGAGCGTAGACTGAGAAATGGATTCAATTTACGCCAAGTCATTATGTCAACCACTTCCACTCCTTCTCTGCGAGAACAACAATACCCCTTAATTCGCCAGCTAGCCGACTGCATCGAGTCTAGTTGGCAGCGTTACCTCGACCTCTCGCCCTACGAACTCCCCGGAGAAATGGGCTACGTAGAAGGACGCTTGGAAGGAGAAAAACTCATTATTGAAAATCGCTGCTATCAATCACTTCAGTTTCGGAAGATGCACCTAGAACTAGCAAAAGTCGGCAATATGCTCGATATTTTGCACTGTGTCATGTTTCCTCGCCCAGAATACGCGCTACCCATGTTTGGCTGCGATTTAGTAGGAGGACGCGGGCAAATCAGTGCTGCAATTGTCGATTTATCGCCCACCAGCCGCGATCGCAGCTTGCCCAATGCCTATCGCCACGCCTTACAAGCACTCCCCACACCCCAGTTTTCCGAACCTCGCGATCTTCCACCTTGGGGAGAAATTTTTTCAGAATTTTGCCTCTTTATTCGCCCCAGCAGCCTCGAAGAAGAAGCACAGTTCCTCTCACGCGTTGAGGAATTTTTGCGAATTCACTGCACTCAAGCCGCTGAAGCCTCTCCCGTTTCTGGGGAACAAAGAGCCGAAATACTTGCAGGTCAACACTTCTACTGCACCCAGCAGCAGAAGAATGATAAAACCCGCCGAGTCCTTGAAAAAGCCTTTGGCGTTGAATGGGCTGAACAATATATGACATCCGTACTGTTTGACCTACCAACCCCTCAATGACTTGAGGAGAATAAGAGAAGGAGAAGGTGGCACAAGATGTGAATATACAAAATTTGAGTGAACCTTCGTACAATAAATTGCACCTGATGGAATTGAGAGGAGCAAATTGAATGCCAGCCGCAGTTGGAACGATTGAAACGTTAGGTTTTCCCGCGGTACTAGCCGCAGCAGACGCAATGGTAAAAGCCGGTGCAGTTACGCTAGTTTACTATGGCCTAGCAGAAAAGGGTAACTTTATAGTTTCTATCCGAGGGAGAGTTGCCGAAGTAAAAGCTGCTGTTGCAGCAGGAATTGAAGCCGTAGAAAAAGTGTACGGCGGTCAAGTGATGGCGCACTACATTATTCCAAATCCGAATGAAAATGTAGTAGAAGTTATGCCTATCGAATACACCCAAAAGGTCGAACAATTCCGCATGTTTTAGCCGTAATTGAATTGCCCAGAGCATCAGCCCATTAGTAAAAATATTCCCAGGCAATCAGTAGGGGCGCACTGACGTGCGCCCTCACGATAAGCCACCATCATTTGCCTTCGTTTCAATCCCTGATAGGGATTCAAATTGATTTCAACTTTGTTTTAGACAAAGACAGAAAACCACTCAATCCGTTTCAATCCCTGATAGGGATTTAAATTGATTTCAACGCGCTTTTCTTTTATTAAGAGGTCAAGGAAAGTTTCAATCCCTGATAGGGATTCAAATTGATTTCAACATTAGCTCTTGTACTTTTCCAATTCGCAGTACAGTTTCAATCCCTGATAGGGATTCAAATTGATTTCAACCCGGGCCATCCACAGTAATCGTGAGTTCCGGAGAAGTTTCAATCCCTGATAGGGATTCAAATTGATTTCAACACTAGATGGCGGTGAGCCTCATACCATGCCTCAGTTTCAATCCCTGATAGGGATTCAAATTGATTTCAACAACTGAAAGAGGAGAATAGCCAAGCTGGAACTTAGGTTTCAATCCCTGATAGGGATTCAAATTGATTTCAACTTGGGGCGGTTGATACAAGGGGCGATAGCTTAGTGTTTCAATCCCTGATAGGGATTCAAATTGATTTCAACCCCCACCGCAGGCACGAGGGCAAGGATGGGGAATCAGTCAGTTTCAATCCCTGATAGGGATTCAAATTGATTTCAACTTGGCGAAAAAGCGACGGGAAATGAAGGAGGTAAGTTTCAATCCCTGATAGGGATTCAAATTGATTTCAACTTGCTGGGTCGTAATGAAAGATGTAATATCCGCATTGCCGTTTCAATCCCTGATAGGGATTCAAATTGATTTCAACATAGTATTTCATCCATGCGCATTGCATAGATGTGTTTCAATCCCTGATAGGGATTCAAATTGATTTCAACAGCAAGTAACTACAACCCATACTGTATTCAATTTTCAAGGTACAATTCCGTGAACTTAGTCCCATAATAAGGTTCTAACCCCTAATTCACGCAAGACCCTACAGAAAAAATCATCTGCAATCCAATTGTAATAAGACTTTCAAAACTTACGTGAACCCCGATTTTTAGGAAAAGCTTCAAACCCTTGTGCAAGAACAGATACAGCCAAAAATTATCTACCCTTCCTAAAAACATCTACCCCTTCGCGCAACTGAACCAAACTCGCAGAAATTAACTTCTTATCAGCCGCCTTAAGCAAACGTAGAAAACCCCAAATCCGGAGGAATATCCTGAATCCGTCCAGGCCCAACCGCTTGCAGCGCTTCCTTCAAAGAAATATTCCCGGTATACAGCGCCCGCCCCACAATGACGCCATTAACTCCCGCAGGTTCCAAAGCCAGCAGACTCAATAAATCCGTAACCGAACTCACACCACCCGAAGCAATCACAGGAATAGAAATGCTACGAGCAAGTTCCCTAAGTGCATCTAAATTTGGTCCAGAGAGAGTGCCGTCTCGATGAATGTCAGTATAAATAATTGCAGCCGCTCCCAACTTACTCATCTGCTGAGCGAGGTCGGTTGCCTTCACCTGTGAAGTCTCTAACCAGCCACGAGTCGCCACCAAGCCGTCGCGAGCATCAATGCCCACTACAATTTGTCCAGGGAATTCATCACATAAGCTTTGCACCAGCGGATGGTCTTCCACCGCCGCCGTACCCAAAATCACCCGCTGGACACCAATATCTAATAATTGAGCCACACCGACGCGATCGCGCAACCCTCCCCCGACTTGCACAGGTACAGGGATCGCTTGGACAATCGCTTCAATAGTTTTAGTATTGACAGGCTTACCCGCCTTCGCCCCATCTAAATCAACAACATGTAGCCGTGCAGCGCCTTGCTCAGCCCACTGTTTAGCCACATCTACAGGATTATCGTTAAAGACTTGCGATCGCGCATAGTCTCCCTGGTACAGCCGCACGCATCGGCCTTCGAGCAAGTCAATTGCTGGAATAACATCCATCGTTTATTGTTCCCTAACCCTTTAATTAGCTTAAACGAGAAAGTATCCAGCTACCTCTTGTGGAGTGGGCCAGAGAGCCCGCCCGTTGATCCAATGGCAAGCAAGAGCCTACCCCACAAAATCGGATAACTTATTTTTAGGCAATTCTCAGTTGACTTACATCCCATGACCTACTCACCCCATCCAGGTGGAGCCAATTCTTCAAGAATCCTGAATCTTACATGATTAATCGCTAACTCACCAATCGATGCCTTTTCCTTATCCACCGGAAGACCTTCACTTCTAATATTTTCAAAGGAAATCCCTTTACCCATTTCCATGTGATACCAGGCAAGACCCATAAAAAAACGGGTGGGATAGGGGCCACCTTCAACCGTATCATCAGGATTTGATTCCATTGGTAGCCAGCCTACTCCCGGTACATAAAATTCCATCCAAACATGATTAAAGTCGGGTTCTAAAGGGATACTGAACTTATCCGGGTGGAGAGGGCATTTGTAACGACCAACGGTGCGGCAAGCAATGCCATTGAGTCGTCCTAACGCGAGTAACAGACCCAAATACTCTCCGCATGAACCAACACCTCGCTCTAAAACAACATCTGGAGTATCAATGTGCGGTTTAATTCCGTAAGAAAGTTTGTCATAGACATAGTTGCGAATACTATAGATTTTTCGCAAGAAATTCGTTTCCCGACCAATAGCTTCATGCGCGGCACGGCGAATAATATCGCTATCCATTGCCAACTGGTCATTGTCCACCAGGTAGCGGTCTTGGAACTCTGAGGGTAATTCTGGCAACTTTTCTACATCGCGTGGTGTGAGGCGGTATTTAATGCTCCAGACTTCCAATAGTGCTTTCCACCCAAAGATATGGCGTTCGCCCGGTTTGAGCGTATCAAATTTAAAGACGGCAACGCGCTGACCATCCTGCACTTCTTCTGTGAAAGGTAGACCTACCGATTCAACATTTCTAACCTTTTGACGGTCAGTTTCCGAGGGTAGGGCAATGCGCCATTCTAAGTCTTTTAACTCTACATCTTCAAGCGGAGAAAGTTCCTCGACGTAGAACATTTCGATTAAAAAGCCATTCGAGAGGGCATAGCGGCGGTCGGCATTGTACCTGAAGTATAAGGGGTGAATAAATGTGCGATCGCGATACTGCAATTCGTAATGCGGGTCGGCGTTCGGGTTATCTCGTATGTAGGGTTCCTCACTGGTGTAGGCCACATACAGAATATCCTTGCCAGTCTCAGCGTCGGTGTAAAAGGCTAAACCAGTAGGATGTTCAAAGGGAGTGAGTACACTAAACTGGATTTCGCCCGTAGCGCGATCGAGGCAGTAGACAGTTTGTTCTTCTGAGTCAGAAACCCAAAGTTCCTCGCCTCGGAGTGTAATATGCTCAACCCCAACGCCTGGAGCATACAACCGGGTAATCTCACGTCCTGTATCGCGGCTGTAGATGAAAATATACCTAGCCCTTTGGCAACTGATGTATATCGTTGCCTCTCGAACCGCAATTCCATCGGCAGTGTAAGGCAAGCTAACAAAGTGCTGGAGCGTTAAATCACCATTGAGTTGGCAAAAGTACACACTATTGTCCAGGGTCAACCATAAAGTTTCTCCAGAAATCGCTAGGCCGGAAGCACCCACCAAATCTATCTCCCGAGACGAGTTCAAAATGGTTGTGCGATCGCTTTTCGGGTCGATTTGGAGTAGATAGCCGTTCAAGGCATCAATAGCCAACAGTTTTTCCCCAAAAAAAGCAATACCTTGCAGGGCAGCTGCACCAATCGGTCGAATGGTGGATAAGGGTTGCTGTTTTTGTGGAATAGATGAAGCTGAATCAGGAATCATGCTCAGTCCAGGTGAAGATTTAGACAAGAGTAGAAATCAAAGGATGCCTCCGATGCCTTAAGTGGTAACAATTGAACCTAAGGCAAATACTTGTCTTAGAACCTGATTATCATAGATTTGCCACAGGTGCATTGGAACTTAGGCTTCATTTCTACCATCTTTATAGAAATCTTCCGGTCTACTCACAACTCCTCATATCATGGCTTGGCTCAAACGCTCATCACAATTCACCATCCTGGCTGTCGCTTTAACGCTAAGTACTAGCTTCAACGCCTTAGCCCAGTTTCCCTCTCGATCAATGTCTTCTTCATTTGCTAGTCAACTGGCCAACTCATTCCGTCCACCAAATCGAGGAATGCCCGATAATCGCCAAGGTGGTGCAACGCGGGGGCCTTGCTTTGTCGATGAGAAGAAGCTGACAGCATTGGTTCCCATATCCGGGGGTGAAACGGCGACTGAGACTCCAACGGTTTTTTGGTACATGCCAAAAATGTCTGCTAAGGAAAATGCTGCACCAGCACCGGAAATTGAATTTACGCTCAGAGATGCCAACGAGCAAAAGGTATACTCTGCCAGCTATCCTTTAACCAAGTCAGCCAACGATGTTGCAGGCACGCCCGGGATTATGAGCTTAACTGTCGCTAAATCCTATCCCCTAAAAGCGGGACAGGAATATAAGTGGCAGATTAGGGTAACTTGTGACGCCACCAGCTCAGATCGGTCAGATGATCAGTATGCGGAGGGCAGCATCAAGCGAGTAGCCACTGACCCCAATTTTGCACGCCGTGTCCAGAATGCTTCTCCGGAAGAACGGATTTTACTCTATGCTCAAAATCAGCTTTGGTATGAGATGTTGGCTGATTTAGTAGCGCTTCGGCGGGCTCGTCCAACCGATCCGAACTTGGCAGATGCCTGGGAAAAACTGTTTGCTGCCGTGAATTTAGACAACATGTCTAAACAGCCTTTGTTTCAGGGTGTCAGAACCGTCGATAACTAACACTCCATAACTGTTATGGCCCAGATCAGGTTCAGTTTTTCCCAATTTCCCTTGGCACTTGCTCTGAAATTAACGTTGCTTACAGGTTGTTTCTTGCTGTTACAGGTTCCCCAAGTCGTCCTAGCCCAAGGAATACCGAGGCGGTGGCAGGCTAGGCAATATAAACCCCCTATCGGTATTGGTGCACCGGCACGGACAGAAGGAGGAGGAACCCGTTCTGGTAATGGTTACTGTTCGGGTATGGGTAAACGTTTAACTGCCCTGATTCCTAATAGTCAATTTGGAGTGACGGTAGCCGCTTATCCTAAATTCTTTGTGTATGTGCCTGCACTCTCACCGCAGGCGTTACCGCCAGCCGCAGAGTTTAGGTTAGAGGATAAGGGGGGAAATGCCGTTTACAAATCTATATTCAAGACCATCGGTAAGTCAGGGATTGTAACACTCAGCCTTCCCGCTCAAGGGGGAGTATCCCCCTTAAAGATGGGTCAGGATTATAAATGGTCATTCTCCATCATTTGCCAACCGGATGAGCGATCGCAAGATATTACAGTAGAAGGATGGGTGAGACGAATACCCCTCAACCCAACGCTAAATAATCAGCTAAAGCAGGCATTACCCCAACAGCAAGTGGAGTTATATGCCGAGGGGGAAATTTGGCAGGACGCTTTAGCCACGTTAGTTCAACTGCGCCGCGACTATCCTAACAATGCGGCAATCAAAGCGAATTGGGAAAAACTGTTGAGTGCAGCAGGTCTTAACAACCTAACTCAGGAGTCATTTGTGACCATTCCTACAACCCCTGGAAGTCAATTCACCTCTTCCCAAAGCTAAGAGCTAGATAATCCACACCTGCTTAATCGTGAAATCAGCATTGTTGATGTTGTGATAATGACAAATTGAAGTAGTTTCTTGAGCCTAACGACGCGCCTTCGGGCGCATTATTTTTATCAGTGGGGATAAGCTGCTACGCTTACAAATTGCATTATGCCTTACCCTAACTTTATAGGTGGATTGGATACTCGATAAAACTCAATGGACATTATCCAAATTCTCAAAGAGGACTATCAACGCTTCCCTGCTGACCAAACCTACAGCCTCTATGCCCCCGATGTCTTCTTTAAAGACCCAATGACTCAATTTCGGGGCATTGAGCTATACAAGCAAATGATTGGCTTTATCAATACTTGGTTTAATGATCCCAAATTGGAACTTCATGAGATTCATCAGTTAGGAGACACGATAAAGACGCGCTGGACACTGAGCTGGACAACTCCCTTACCCTGGCGTCCGCGAATTTCTATCCCTGGATGGAGTGAATTAAAGCTGAATGCTGAAAACCTGATTGTTTCCCACATCGATTATTGGGATTGCTCGCGCTTGGATGTCTTAAAACAACATCTGCGTTTCTCCAAGAAAAATTAACGACATAATAAATAATGTAAATACTTATGAGGCAGACGCAACCCACTGTGTCGCAGAATCATCCATGCGTGTAATTCTTATGACTGGCAAAGGTGGCGTCGGAAAAACTTCCGTTGCCGCAGCTACCGGACTCCGGTGTGCTGAACTGGGCTATCGAACACTCGTCCTCAGTACCGATCCGGCTCACTCTTTAGCCGATAGTTTTGATTTGGAGCTCAGCCATGAACCCCGACAAGTTCGTCCAAACCTGTGGGGAGCTGAACTGGATGCTTTGATGGAATTGGAAGGAAACTGGGGGGCTGTTAAGCGGTATATTACCCAGGTTCTGCAAGCACGAGGATTAGATGGTGTTCAGGCAGAAGAATTAGCCATTCTTCCCGGCATGGATGAAATCTTTGGTCTCGTGCGGATGAAACGTCACTACGACGAAAATGAGTACGATGTCTTAATTATTGACTCTGCTCCAACGGGTACAGCGTTACGGTTACTCAGTTTACCCGAAGTCAGTGGTTGGTATATGCGCCGCTTTTATAAGCCACTGCAAAAGATTTCCGTTGCCCTCAGGCCACTCGTTGAACCCTTATGGAAACCCATTGCAGGTTTTTCCTTACCCGATAAGGAAGTGATGGATGCTCCCTATGAGTTCTACGAGCAAATTGAAGCGCTGGAGAAGGTACTGACGGATAACACGCAGACCTCCGTGCGTTTAGTCACCAACCCTGAAAAGATGGTGATTAAAGAATCATTACGTGCCCATGCTTACTTAAGTTTGTACAACGTTGCCACCGATTTAGTTGTGGCAAATAGAATCATACCTGATGAAGTGACTGACCCCTTCTTTCAACGCTGGAAGGAAAATCAGCAGCAGTATCGGCACGAAATTCACGAAAACTTCAGTCCCCTACCGGTTAAAGAAGTTCCACTCTACTCGGAAGAGATGTGTGGCTTAGAGGCACTAGAGCGGTTGAAGGAAACGCTCTATGCTGCGGAAGACCCGACCCAGGTTTACTACAAAGAAAATACGATTCGGGTAGTACAAAACCAAAACCAATATAGTTTAGAACTTTATCTACCGGGTGTACCTAAAGACCACATTCAGTTGAGTAAAACAGGGGATGAACTGAATGTACGAATTGGTAATCATCGGCGTAATTTGGTGCTTCCCCAAGCCTTAGCCGCCCTACAACCGTCTGGTGCCAAGATGGAAGAGGATTATCTCAAAATCAAGTTTGCCGCCAGTGTGTAAAGTCTAATTGGGGAAAAGTAGGTGAGCGCGATCGCGTTTTTGCACAAGGGTGGGATCGCCTCACCTAATTTCTAATTACGAAGCTGCACCGGCATCACCAAATAAATCATCTTCCGACCCCCTATCGGTGTTAAAATCACCGGACTATTAGCAGCATTCATCTGGAGCTGAATATCAGCAGTTGGCAGCGCCTTTAATCCATCAATCAGGTACTTAACATTAAAGGCAATATCTATACTTTCCCCCGTAACCTGAGCAGGCATTGATTCCTGTCCACTACCCACATCTTGAGCTTCTACCGATAGAGCAAGCTGCTGGTTCACACTGTCGATACTGAACTTCACAACATTATTCTTCTGGTCAGCCAATACGGCAATTCGTTCCACCGAACTGAGCAATTTTCGCCGATCAATCGTCAGCTGCCGCTCAAACTGGCGAGGAATCAGTTGACGATAGGGTGGGTATTGCCCTTCTAAAGTGCGACTAGTTAAACGATGAGTTCCTCCTTGAAAGATAATCTGACCCTGCTCAAAGTGCAGCGCTACCGTATCAGCCGATTCACTTGGTGTCAGCATTCGCTCTAACTCCCGCAACGCTCTAGCTGGTACCGTAAACTCTAGCTGGGAAACACCGTTAACAGGTTTATGGTTTTCTTGAGACTTCTGTGGTGCTGCTGACCCCTCGTCACCTGCATCATCACTATCCACAACCTTTTGATTGCTCGTTTGCACAACCGCTAATCGGTGACCATCCGTTGCCGCAAATTCCAAGCTGTCCTGCTGCATGGTTAGGTGAACCCCTGTCAACACCTGCTTAGTTTCATCAGAACTGGTGGCAAATAAAGAACCTCGCAATCCTTCAACCAAGGCTTCCACTGGAAGATGAATGGCAACCCCAGCTTCAACCTCAGGCAGTTCTGGGAACTCCTCAGAGCCCATGCCTCGCACTTGGTAACGTCCTGAAGCAGAGGTCAAGGTAACAATTCGGCGATCAGTATCACTCTCGCTGACAGCTTCTCCAGCTTTGTCTTCTAGCGTAATTTCCCCCTCTGGTAGACGTGAAACAATGTCGTTAAGCAGTTTAGCGGGTATAGTGATTTCTCCGCCTTGAAGGACTTGAGCGGCAAAGCTGGCTTGAATACCAAGACTCAGATCGAATGCCGTGAGGCGCACTTGCTGTGTTTCTGTATCGGCTGTCAATAAAACATTACCTAGCACCGGATGGGTAGGGCGAGAGGGCACCACACGCGTCACCAGTGAGAGGTTCGTGTTGAGGTCACTTTGAGTACAAACCAGTTTCATAGGAATTTGAATAGGTCGCTTAAGTTGTTGTTCTAGTCACGACTACTGTCGCTTGGTCACTTGTGGGATTGAAACAGTCTCTTCGCTACTTCAGTTAATCCCCAAGAGCTTTACCAGGATAATTCTGAGATGGATTCTGGTCAACGTCTTGATTTCCTCTCAATCTTTCAACTTGTCTGTCTTCGTATCTCATGAGAGTACACTCGTGTAAGCTATTCATTTAAGCCTTAAAGCGGCTTGCAAAATTTCGTGATTGTTCAACTTAATCCTCAAGCCTGTGGAAAATGTGGAAAAGTTGTACAAAGTCATTTCCAGGCAATAGTTGGCGATTTTTTAACTGTGGAAAAGCTGTGGAAAAGTAAGAGGATTTTTCCACAAAGTATATATACTCAGCAAGCTATTTTCAAACTCTTTTCCCAGAGTCTTTGAGGAGAAATGCACACTTTCTAGATAATGGCAAGTTTTAATTTATAAAGAAATATTACTTTCTTTTTACCTCTGTTGTAGTTAATAGCTTCAGCATGGCTGTGAAGATTTCACGATTGGTTTTGAGTTCTACTGGTCAGATTAATGCGATCGCTCAACTGACGCAGAGTTTGATCCAAAGTTGCATCGCTTTCTCGTAGTTGAGCAATCTTATCACAACTGTATAGCACCGTCGTGTGGTCTTTGCCGCCGAACTCCTCGCCAATTCTGGGTAAGCTTAAATCGGTATGCTGTCGCATTAAATACATGCCAATTTGCCTAGACCAACTAATTTCTCTGCGTCGAGAGTTACCTTTCAAATCATCAACAGATACATTGAAAGCATCTGCTACCGTCATCAGAATCGTCTCTGGAGCAGCCTGTACCCGTTGTGTTGGAGGATTTAGAATAGGTGCTATGTTTTCCACCGTCATCGACAACCCCGAAATTGAAACATACGCCACAGCCCGAATCAGCGCTCCTTCTAGTTCCCGAATGTTTGACGTGTAGTTAGTGGCAATGTATTCAACCACTGAACGCGGTAGACGAATATTTTCGTATTCTGCCTTTTTTTGTAAGATAGCCATCCGGGTTTCCAAATCAGGCGGCTGAATATCCGCAATCAATCCCATCGAAAAGCGAGAACAGAGGCGTTCCTGCAAGCGGGGAATTTGATTAGGAGGGCGGTCTGATGCTAGAACCACTTGCTTGCCTGCCTCATGCAAAGTATTAAAGGTGTAGAAAAACTCTTCCTGGGTATACTCCTTACCTTCAATGAACTGAATATCATCGACTAAAAGCACATCGGCAGTTCGATAATGCTCCCGAAAACTTTGCATACTGTCTTTGCGAATGGCTGCAATCAGATCATTGGTAAACTGCTCAGTAGAAACATAAAAGATTTTAGAATCGGGGCACTTCTCTAAACGGAAGTGACCAATAGCTTGCATCAAATGAGTTTTACCTAAGCCAACCCCACCACATAGAAATAGAGGATTGAACTCACGCCCTGGATATTCTGCAACGGCTAAAGAAGCCGCATGAGCCATTCGGTTATTCGAGCCAACAACAAAGCGGGAGAACACGTATTTATGATTTAATTCTGGCAGTTTAGGTGGAAAGTTAGAGGTGCTTTCTGAAACACTGCTGCCTATGGGAAGTGACCAAGAGACATCCGCCTCACTTATCGGAGAGGTGTCGTCTCCTGTAGTTGCCAACAGTTGAATCTCTACTGACTGACCCAGAATATCCTGTACAACATCAGCAATGGTTTTAACGTAGTACTTCTGTAACCAATTTCTGGCAAAGGGGTTGGGGGTGCGGATGAACAAGCAGTTATTTTCCAGCCTCTCTGCGCTAGATGTCTTGATCCAGGTTTCAAAGGTAGGTTGGCTTAATTGTAGCTGTAGACGCTCTAATACCTGACTCCACAGCTGTTCTGGGGAAGTTTCCACGATATTTCCTCTACCGTAAACGTGACATTGTTTTTTTTGGTAAGGAGCACTGATTGTACACTTGACACAATCAGTTTTACAGTATGAGCGTCTGTAATAGGACTATCTGCCAAGATGATGTCCCATCTCCAATTCCAGGAAGGCAAAGCCCTGAGACAGCATAATATACTCTAAAAGCTGGTTGATAGCCTGAATAAACTGCTGGTCAAAAATCTAACCTGCTTTTATAGAATTCGCTAAATTTATTGTAGACGGCGTTTTCACTGCCTAAGGTAAGCTCAGCAGCTATCGGTAGCGCTTACATCATCTATATATAATCCTAGTTTTCTCAAATTCCATTACCCATGACTGAATCACGACTCATTGCTCAATTGGGCAATCCAATTCTGCGGCAGCAAGCCCAACTCATTAATAATGTTCAAGATGAGTACTTCCAACAGTTAATTGACGCACTCATCACCACTGCTACGGCAGCCAACGGCGTTGGGATCGCCGCGCCTCAGGTATCTGAATCCTATCGTTTGTTTATTGTTGCATCTCGTCCTAATCCTAGGTATCCTCGCGCACCAATAATGGAACCGACGGCAATGATTAATCCTCGAATCCTGGCTCACTCGACTGACATTGTCAAGGGCTGGGAAGGCTGTCTTAGTATTCCTGGTATTCGCGGGCTAGTTCCTCGATACCAAGCTATTGAGGTGGAGTACACAACCCGCGATGGTCAACTACATCGCCAAGAACTAACTGATTTTGTTGCCCGGATATTTCAGCACGAATATGACCATCTAGATGGCATTGTGTTTTTAGACCGAGTGGAAAATACGCAAGATTTGATGAGTGAGCAGGAGTATCAGCAGCGAATTGTCCACCAACTCAGTGAACCTCAGAGGGCTCAACATGGTAAAAGCGATTAAAGATGGAAACAGACAAAATTTATTGAGCGGTCGCGCTTAAATCGCGACCGCTTCTTTGTCCTACATTCGCTCTAGTACCCGAATTCCTAGCAATGATAATCCTAACTGTAGAGTTCGTGCTGTCACATCGCACAGAACCAAGCGGGATGTGCGCAGGGATTCCTCAGATGAAAGTACGGGACACTGGTCATAGAATTGATTGAACTTTTTGCTCAACTCGTATAGATAATCGCAAAGGCGATTTGGCAGCAAATCTTCCTCTACATTCCTGAGTACCTCACTCAGTTGCAATAAATGCTTCCCTAGTACCAACTCCGTCTCTTCCCGCAACAGGACTTTAGCTTCTGATCCCAGATTGCCAAAATCAATGTTACCTTTTCGACTAATGCCCTGAATTCGCACATAGGCATAGAGCATATAAGGTGCCGTGTTGCCTTGGAGAGAAAGCATCTTATCGAAACTGAAGATGTAGTTGCTGTTACGGTTTTGGCTCAAGTCAGCATATTTAACCGCACTGATACCCACGACTTGGGCAACATGAGTAATGAATTCTTCAGTTTCCTGGCGACCTTCTTCCTTAAGCCTGGATTCTAGATCAGCATGAGCACGCGTGATCGCTTCATCTAACAAATCCCGCAACCGTACCGTTTCTCCAGAGCGTGTTTTTAGCTTCTTCCCATCTTCTCCCAGCACCAAACCAAAGGGGACATGGACTAATTCAACACGTTCTGGAAGCCAACCGGCTCGTTTGGCGACTTGAAACACTTGAGTGAAGTGATTCGCTTGTCCAGCGTCCGTAACATAAATAATGCGATCAGCCTCATCTTTCTCAATTCGGTAGCGAAGCGCTGCCAAGTCAGTTGTGGCATAGTTGTAGCCTCCATCTGACTTTTGCACAATTAACGGTAGAGGGTTCCCCTCTCTGTTGGTAAACCCCTCCACAAACACGCACTTAGCTCCCTCATCTTCCTGTAGTAGGCCAACTTGGACAAGGTCTTCTACCACATCGGGGAGCAAGGGGTTGTAAAAAGATTCTCCGCGTTCCGTCAGATGAACATCGAGTAAGTCATAAATCATCTGAAACTCTCGCCGAGATTGCTCACATAGCAATTGCCAAGCACGACGGCTATCTTCAGCACCCGCTTGCAGTTTGACTACCTCTTGTCTAGATGCCTCACGGAATCCATCATCGGTATCAAACCGTTGTTTAGCTTGCCGATAAAACGCGACTAAGTCTCCCAAGTCTAAGGCATCGGCAGTTGTAAGGGCAGATGGGTAGGCTTCCTGTAAGTAGGTAATCAACATCCCAAACTGAGTGCCCCAATCCCCCACATGATTCAACCGCAGTACCTTATACCCCCGAAATTCCAAGATGCGGGCAATGCAATCTCCAATAATTGTGGAACGCAAATGACCCACATGCATTTCTTTAGCAATGTTGGGGCTGGAAAAATCCACAATCACCCGCTGCGGCTGCTTTGCAGGCGTCACTCCCAAGCGGGGATCGATCTGAATAACATTTAATTGTTCTTCCAAATACTCGGGTTTGAGAGTCAAATTGATAAATCCTGGACCAGCAATGGTGGGTGGCTGGCAGATATCAGTGATGTCAAGATGACTAACGATAGCTTCTGCGATCGCTCGTGGGGGTTTTCCCAACTGCTTAGCCAAAGGCAACGCCACATTAGACTGATAATCACCAAATTTAGGATTACTAGCGGGTACTACCATTGGATCTACCCCCGCCACATCTGAACCGAAGGCGGCAGTTAAAGCTTGAGTGAACTGAATTCTTAGTTGTTCAATTATGGAATTCATGGCGTGAGGTATTACCAATTCAAGAAGAGCTTGCTACACATCTAGTGAGCTGTTATCTAGAGTCATGCTGATGTCCAGCCAGGTTGAACGAGTTACTGGGGCACTACTAGAGATAAAGTCAACGCCTGTTTCTGCAACAGTACGCAGGGTTTCAAGAGTGATGTTGCCCGATGCTTCAATTTTGACCTGAGGATGATGAGAGCGAATGAGTTGTACGGCTTGGCGCATTAAATCAACGGACATATTATCCAGCATAATGATGTCTGCACCATGTTTGAGAGCTGCTTCAACCTCCGGTAACCTAGTTGTCTCAACTTCAATACTCAAAGGGTAAGGAATTTTTGCTCGAATTCGTGCGATCGCTTCGCCAATTCCACCAGCCGCCGCAATGTGATTATCCTTAATCATCACGGCATCATCGAGCCCCAGCCGATGATTGATTGCTCCTCCTAGCTGACAAGCGTACTTTTCCAAAAGCCTCAAACCAGGAGTTGTTTTTCGGGTATCCACTAGTTGCGTCGGTAAATCAGCAATTTTTTCAACGTATTTACGGGTAAGCGTGGTGATACCACTGAGGCGCATAGCAATGTTTAAAGCAACTCGTTCCCCTATCAGCAGAGCATCAACAGGGCCGTGAAGTCTAGCAATGACTTGCCCAGCATGACAGGATTCTCCTTCGGCCACGACCGGGACAAAGCTTATGGGCGAGTGGTAATCATTCACGTTATCACAATTGCCCACCAACCGGAATACTCGAGCAGCAATCAGTAATCCAGCAACTACACCTGCTTGCTTAGCTGTCCACTCAGCTCGTCCAATACTCACTTTTCCTGAAAACAAGCTTCCAGTTGTGCGATCTCCTCGACCGATATCTTCTAGCAACCAACTGTGTAATAGCGGGTCTATCACTATCCAGGGTGGCAAAACAGCGATGTTACTCACAAGCATATTTCTCTAGAGGATTTTTCCATTTTCCGTCCTTTTCATTAACGACTGATTTCCAACCCCTGTGTGACGGACAATTTCACGTTATCTAAAAAAATTTTTGAGAGTTGAGTTGACAAGGGGAGTTAGATGCCCTACATTGGTAAATGCGCTTGAAACGGGCACAACGCCTCCAAGCGACCGAACCTAGACAAAGCAATAGTTTGAAAGCCTAAAAGCACCAAAGCTCG
>DATNPV010000157.1:0-132697 GCA_036703055.1 Waterburya sp. | reverse complement strand
AACCTCAACGGATTCAACTTCAACCAGTCGATCATCGACTCACAAGGTCGGGTGATTGGCACCTGGGCTGATGTACTCAACCGCGCCAACTTGGGATTTGAAGTCATGCACGAGCGTAATGCTCACAACTTCCCCCTCGACCTGGCGGCTGGTGAAGCTACCCCGGTTGCGCTCACCGCTCCAGTTATCAATGGCTAATTTCTAAGAATTTAGCTTGATAAAAACGCCCCCAAATGGGGGCGTTTTTTTTTAAGGTGCTGTAACGTTCACGAAAAATTCACACCCAAGCCTAACGATTGTTTTAAAAATGCCTTTTTTTAATCTCATAATTTGGCCTTCTATAATACTCCCCAAAAACCTATACTCATTTCCCCAAATTCACGGGTTGGTGAACAACTAAGAAGAATTATCAAATTTTTTATACATAAGCTCTGCTCATTCCAATAAAAAGCGCCCATAGCTCAAATCCTTGATTTGTAAGCGATTCAAGCGTTAATTAGAATCCGCCTCAATAAAAATCTTAAAAATTTAGATAGTATTCTCAGCTCTGGCGATGTCGATCCCAAAAAAATTCTAAAGCTAGACTAAAAGTGTTAGTCATCCGGTGAAAGAACTATGCTGACATCGACCAAAGTGCCATCTACTCAAGGCGTCAAAGAGGAAGCTCTGATTCTATGGTTTGATGAAATCGGAATTGACGATATTCCCTGGGTCGGTGGGAAAAATGCCTCACTTGGCGAATTAATCCGACAACTAAAGCCCCACGGAGTTAATGTTCCCACGGGGTTTGCCATTACAGCTTATGCGTATCGTTACTTTATAGAGAAAGCGGGTTTAGAAACCAAGTTACACAAATTGTTTGCTGACTTAGATGTAGACGATGTCAGCAATCTTCAGCAGCACGGAAAAAAAGCCCGGAGATTAATTCTGAGTGCTAACTTTCCCCCAGAACTAGAAGCCGCTATTGGTGCAGCTTATCAAAGGCTATGCAATCAGTATGGTGAAGACACAGAAGTCGCCGTTCGTTCCTCTGCCACGGCTGAAGACCTCCCGGATGCTAGTTTTGCAGGTCAGCAGGAAACTTATTTGAATGTCCAAGGTCTGCAAAGGGTTTTGGAATATTGTCACCGATGCTTTGCCTCCCTATTTACTGACCGTGCTATCTCCTATCGTCAACACAATGGCTTTGAGCAGTTAGAGGTTGCCCTCTCTGTTGGCGTCCAGAAAATGGTGCGGTCTGACTTAGCCTCCTCTGGCGTCATGTTTTCCATTGACACCGAAACTGGCTTCAAAAATGCCGCACTAATTACCGCCGCTTACGGATTGGGAGAAAACATCGTTCAAGGTGCCGTTAATCCCGATGAATACTTGGTATTTAAGCCAACGTTAAAAGACGGGTTTCGCCCCATTTTAGAGAAACGGCTGGGGAACAAATGCATCAAAATGGTCTACGACGAAGGTAGCTCTAGATTAACGAAAAACGTTTGGGTATCGGAGCCTGAGCAGGAGAAATTTTGCCTGAGCGATGACGAGATTTTACAACTGGCGCGTTGGGCGGTACAAATTGAAGACCACTATTCCCAAGTGCGGGGCGTGTATAGCCCGATGGACATTGAGTGGGCTAAAGATGGGATTACCGGTGAATTGTTTGTCGTTCAGGCGCGTCCTGAAACGGTGCAATCTCAGAAATCAACCAATGTTCTCAAGAGTTACCACCTCAAAGAACGTAGCGAAGTTTTAGTAAAAGGTCGTAGCGTCGGCACGGCAATTGGGCAAGGCAAAGCCCATGTGATTTTGGATGCCAGCAAAATTCATCTGTTCCAACCGGGTGATGTGTTAGTCACGAACAAAACTGACCCAGACTGGGAACCGATTATGAAAAAAGCAAGTGCAATTGTCACCAACCAAGGCGGACGCACTTGCCACGCAGCGATTATTGCGCGGGAGTTGGGCATTCCGGCAATTGTCGGTTGCGGGGATGCTACCGAGGTGTTGAAGACGGCTCAAGAAGTGACTATCTCCTGTGCGGAAGGGGATGAAGGACGGGTTTATGACGGTTTGTTGCCCTTCGAGGTGAAAGAAACTCTGTTGGAAAACTTGCCTCGCACTCGTACCCAAATCCTGATGAATGTGGGCAATCCAGAGCAAGCGTTTAGTTTGGCGTCGATTCCTTGTGATGGTGTAGGGTTGGCGCGGTTGGAGTTTATCATTGCTAACCACATCCAAACCCATCCGCTTGCCTTAATTCATTTCGATGAGCTAGAGGATGAATTGGTTAAAGCGCAAATTGCCGAGCTAACCAAACTCTACGATAATAAGCCGCAGTTCTTTGTGGACAAACTAGCTCGCGGTGTTGGGATGATTGCGGCGGCATTTTATCCCAAGCCCGTGATTGTGCGGATGTCGGACTTCAAAACTAACGAATATGCCAATCTTCTGGGCGGTAAGCCGTTTGAGCCGAAGGAAGAAAACCCAATGCTGGGCTGGCGTGGAGCGTCTCGTTACTACGATGAGAAGTACCGCGATGCCTTTGCCTTGGAATGTCACGCACTCAAGCAGGTACGAGACGAGATGGGTTTAACCAATGTTATCCCGATGATTCCCTTCTGTCGCACGCCGGATGAAGGGCGTCAAGTGTTGGCAGAAATGGCGAAACATGGCTTAGAGCGAGGGGTTGACGGGTTAGAAGTTTATGTGATGTGTGAGTTGCCGAGTAATGTCATCCTGGCGGATGAGTTCGCGGATGTATTTGATGGCTTCTCTATTGGTTCTAACGACCTTACCCAATTAACCCTCGGTTTAGACCGCGATTCCGCTTTAGTGGCTCAGATTTTTGATGAGCGCAGTAAAGCCGTGAAGCGGATGGTGAGAATGGCGATCGCAGATGCGAAGGAAAAAGGTCGTAAAATCGGTATCTGTGGTCAAGCTCCCAGCGACTATCCGGAGTTTGCCAAGTTCCTCGTGGAACAGGGCATTGACTCAATCAGCCTAAATCCTGATTCCGTCCTGAGGACGCTCTTGATTGTGGCTGAAGTCGAGGAATTACACAGTTAGTTGGCAAACGTTACGGCTACTTTAGTGAAAACAGTTGCTTAACTCACACAAAGTAGCCCTTCGCCCTACAAAAGCATCACCTAATTTGCGATCGCTGTCAAGAAAGTCTCTAAAAGTCAAATTGTGGGGTTTGGTTACTTCGCTTGAAGTACGTCCCTTCAGCGTTTACTCGCAAGCCAAACCCACAATTTCCTACTTGCGTCACCTGTGCTTTTCCCCCCAAGAATTTCATAGTAATTTTACAATCTTGGTCTTGATAAACTGCCGTATTGCCTTTTAGAGGAACAACTCCCGATGCTTCTCCCGTATTGGTTCCGGCAGGGTTACCGGGAGGGCTATACGTCGCAAGCAAATGAAATTTAAGTTTATTATTGGGCAAGATTAGTACATCTAATGTAGATTTATTCTTAATCATGTAGGTTCCAGTAAAGTTTCTGGCTCTGCTATTAGCCGCAGTAACGAGTTTTACTGGTGAATTAGTGGAATTATTTAATTTTGGTTCGGTTATGGCAACCGAAGAATCGACAACTCCAATTGTTAAGCACAGGATTGTCCCCACCGCCAAGAAAAAATTTTTTAACAGGGGTTGACGAGACTCTTGATTTGGAATAAAAAGCATTACTGAGTAATCCGATCGCACAAGTTCAACGCCAACCTAACTCATAAGTTGTAATCTGTTCCACATTTAACTGATCGGTTGAAGCTGGGCATAGGGCATGGAGTACTGTTCTCGCAAATGCAATGTGGAGCCGCTAACTTGCCGCTTTTTAGAACTGCTCTTCCAGCGATGAAACCCCCAGCTGATGTGTTTTGCGATCGCTGTTAAAATCTAAGACTTAGGTCTTTTGGCTGAAGAAAAGGCCAGAAGTCAGAATACAGAAGTTGAGGGGTGAGATTTTCCTCCAACAAACTCAGGTGCTATCAACACGCTGGGTAGGAAAATTTAACCCCAGTCTGAATTCTGACTTCTAGATTAGAGAATGGTTCTGTTGAGGCATTATGGGCAATACGTTTGGGCATCTATTTCGCATTACAACCTTTGGTGAATCGCACGGTGGCGGTGTTGGCGTCGTGATTGATGGATGCCCCCCACGCCTAGAAATTTCTGCCCAAGAAATTCAGGTCGAACTGGATCGCAGGCGTCCAGGGCAAAGTAAAATCACAACACCACGCAAAGAAGCGGATACCTGCGAAATTCTCTCCGGGGTGTTTGAGGGCAAAACACTAGGAACACCGATCACCATTTTGGTGCGCAATAAGGACACTCGTTCTCAAGACTATGACGAGATGCAACAAACGTATCGCCCTTCTCATGCAGATGCGACCTATGATGCCAAATATGGTATTCGCAACTGGCAAGGCGGGGGACGCTCTTCAGCAAGGGAAACCATTGGACGAGTTGCGGCGGGTGCGATCGCTAAAAAAATTCTTAAGCTAGTTGCTGGGGTCGAAATTGTCGGCTATGTTAAGCGCATTCAAGACCTAGAAGGCGTTGTTGATCCCAATATTGTTACCCTAGAACAAGTGGAGAGCAACATCGTCCGCTGCCCTGATACAGAATGTGCAACAGCAATGATTGAACGCATTGAGCAAATTGGGCGTAGCGGCGATTCATTGGGAGGTGTTGTTGAATGCGTGGCTCGTAATGTGCCAAAAGGGTTAGGAGAACCAGTATTCGATAAACTAGAAGCAGATTTAGCTAAAGGGGTTATGTCTCTACCCGCCAGCAAAGGATTTGAAATCGGTTCTGGCTTTGCCGGGACTTTGCTCACTGGCAGTGAACATAATGATGAATTTTATACCGATGAGACGGGTGAAATTCGCACTACAACCAACCGTTCTGGTGGCATTCAGGGTGGCATTAGTAACGGTGAAAACATCATTTTGAGGGTAGCATTTAAACCCACGGCTACCATCCGAAAAGAACAACGCACCGTGACTAGCGCAGGTGAAGAAACAATACTAGCTGCAAAAGGCCGTCACGACCCTTGCGTCTTACCCAGAGCCGTGCCTATGGTAGAAGCAATGGTTGCTTTAGTATTATGCGATCACCTGCTGCGTCATCAGGGTCAGTGCCGTACATTAAAGCCTTAATTTAACCCATGGAAACTAGTCCTTCCTCTGAGTTCGTTGTTCAATTCTGGGGAGTCCGAGGTAGTGTACCCTCCCCTGGAAAAGACACAGTTCGTTATGGCGGCAATACCTCCTGTGTGGAAATGCGCCTAGGTGGAAAACGCCTAATTTTTGATGGTGGCACCGGGTTGCGGATGCTGGGTAAAAGTTTAGAGCCAACGCAGCCCATTGAAGCCTATTGGTTTTTCACTCACTATCACTGGGACCATATTCAAGGTGTGCCATTTTTTACGCCAACCTTTGTGGAGGGCAACACCTTACATATTCACGGGGCAGCACCAGAGGGAACAACATTAAAAGAGCATTTCTATGAGCGCGTATTACACCTGACTTCCCCGGTACCTGTTAAAGACATACAGGCCAATTTAAAGTACTACGACTTAATTTGTGGCGATACCATCACCCTTGACGATATCACAATTGAAACCGCCCCACTCAACCACCCCAACGGTGCAATGGGGTATCGGGTGACGTGGCAAGGGCATTCGGCTTTTTATTGCACCGATACAGAACATTTTCCTGATCATCCTGATGAAAATGTCCTGCATTTGGGCCGTGAGGCCGACTTGATCATTTACGATGCCATGTATACCGATGAGGAATACCACAGTCCGAAGACACCTAAAGTGGGTTGGGGACACTCCACT
Organism: Waterburya sp.; assembly: GCA_036703055.1. Lineage (GTDB taxonomy): Bacteria > Cyanobacteriota > Cyanobacteriia > Cyanobacteriales > Coleofasciculaceae > DATNPV01. The sequence goes on along the minus strand of DATNPV010000157.1, from coordinate 126,863 downwards.
TGGCAGGAAGGTGTGAAAGTGGCAAAGGCAGCAGGTGCTAAACGTCTCGCTATCTTTCACCACGAACCCAATCACAGCGATGATTTTCTCGACACCGTAGAAGTAGAAGTGCGGGATACGTTTGAAGGGAGCTTTTTGGCACGGGAAGGGATGACGGTTTCCCTGAGTTGAGAACTCGCTTAGCGTTGGCAAATTCAAACTTCAAACCTCACAATGATGCGTTTGGAACGTTGAATTTTATCGCTTGAATTGGAGTGCACTAACCAAGTCGCACAGGCATCTACTATGAGTCTCTCTGCCCTCAAGATTCGTAAACTTCTTAGCCTCTTGGCACTAGCGGCTCTAGTTCTTGTAGTAGTTTTTGCCTACAACCAACCCTCTGTCCTCAACGTATCTACAACGCACCTGAGCCAACGACCAACCACCTCGATACCCGCCAAGCCCATCGCGCGATCGCTGTTTGGGATGCACATTGCGGACTCAGATCAAATCCCTTGGCCTACAGTTCCTTTTGGTACATGGAGATTGTGGGATACAGCCACTCGTGAGGGGGGTCTAGCCTTTTGGCCTCATTTAGAGCGACAAAAAGGCCAATGGAACTTCACAACCCTGGATTACTGTGTCCAACTCGCCCAGCGTCATAACGTTGAGCTAGTCTACACCATGGGGTTAACTCCCAAATGGGCGGCTGCACGTCCCGATGACTCCTCTCCTTACGGGGATGGCCCGACCCCTGCTGAACCGAAACATCTAGAAGACTGGCGCAACTACGTTCGCACTGTTGCCACCCGCTACAAAGGTAAAATTCGCTATTACGAAATTTGGAACGAACCCAATCTCAAGCATTTCTTTAGCGGTACAGTTGACCAGATGGTCACGTTAGCCCGTGAGGCTTACATCATCCTCAAGCAAGTCGATCCATCGATTACCGTAATTGCCCCATCGGTGTACACCGACTACGGGGGATGGAAGTGGTTGGACGAATACTTAGCGAAGGGAGGAAGCCAATACGCGGATGTTATTGGTGCTCACTTTTACATAGGGAAAGATCAGACTCCTGAAGATAGCCTAGAACTCGTGCAGGAAGTTCAAAAGGTTATAAAAAAGCATGGACTGGCTCAAAAACCCCTATGGAACACGGAGACAGGATATGGCAATAAAGGCGAAAATGTCTTCTATTCGGATGAGGACAGTATGGCCTATGTCGCCCGAACCTACATTTTGAATTGGGCTTGGGGAATGGAGCGTTTTTACTGGTATGCCTGGGATAACCGTAATGTCGTGACGATATTGATGGTTGAGGAGGACAAAAAAACTCTCACACCCGCTGCCAAGGCTTATGCTCAACTCCAAAAATGGCTGATTAGTTTACAGATGAAACGCTGTGAACCCGACAGAAAGAACACCTGGATGTGCGAATTTACAACAGAGAGGGGTGACACAGCCTGGATTGTCTGGAATCCCAAGCATGAACAAGAGTTAAAAGTCCCTGATGCAGTGGCTGTACAACAAGTTTTCTCTTTAAAAGGGGGAAAAACTGTTTTGCCCATTAATCGACGTTTAAAAGTTGGGGGATTACCGATTTTACTGACTAACCAGTAAGTAATTATTAGCCTTTAAGCGATTAAATCTAAATACGAAATGATGAAACACGAAGTAAAAATTTTGGAACCCACGGATTTATGGTATCTGCAAAATAACATTAATAAAGAAACCAATAAATTCTACCATCCCACCCGAACTATTCCGTTTGTTCAGCAATTAGAAATTCACCTAGATAATTCTGGAGTGATTATTCAAAAAGGTGCGATGCACAGATGTATGGGTCAATTAACCTATGGAGTGTATAAAACCGATAACCGTTTGAAAGATATGTGGGTAGCTTTGACAACGGAAATGGATTACAACGCTCCGATTTATAAAGGCACTGGCCTAGTTTACCTTGAACCTAGACAAAAAGGACATTTCTTGCACTACACGTCCATTAAACTATCAGATTCAGAGCAATGGGAATTTGATGATGGGATATTCCAGTGCTGTTCTGACAATGTTATTTTAGGAACCAAACGATTAAAATTCCGACAAATGACCGGCTCCAGTGATGGGAGGTGGAGAATTGCTATAAAAGCGTTGCCTGGGCAAAACGCCAAAGTTGTAACGGGTACAACCGCACCTGCAAAAATTATCGACCTAAAAAAAGGTGAAACCCTAATCGCGGATTATGACCTAGTTAAAGGATTTACAAACGGGATTGAAGAAGATTACCGGAAACTCGGTCATTTAGGTAAAGGAGGTGGAGAGGGCTATGTTTGGATTTATGGCGGTGAAGGTAAATTATTAGTATCTGAAACCGATGGGATGGGTTTAGGGTAAATTGTCTCACCCCATCAGCTGTGAATATCACCTTAGAACACCGATTCACTAATCACATTGTTTCCACTTTCCACTTGCCTCAGAACCCTTAAACATCCTCCTCCAAAACCTCTGCGTTCTTTGCGTTACCCTCAGCGTACTTTGCGTTAAAAACATAACTATTTCGAGGCTAACGAAGATATCTAACTACACCCCTTACTTAGCACTTCTTTGCTGAGTACTGCACCCAGAAAGCGACTCAGGAGGAATTCTTGAATTAGAATTAGCAAGACCTTGTAATTGGCTGCGGTATGTCACCAACTGATTTCGCTCCTCTGGGCTAGGTGCGATCGCAACCATCTGGTTAATTACCCTGACAGCTTGAGACCAATTCTGACTACAAACCGCTTGTTTTAAATCAGTATTCAGTTCTGCTATGGAAGGCTTGCGGGGAGCGGCTGAAGCGGTGGTATTGTTCGCCAATTTAAACGAATTAAAAAAACCATCGATACTTTTAGTTAAACTTTGTTCCTTATCCGTTAACACTCCTAACTGGTATAACCGCTTATTAACTACATAAGCTCTCCACCTCATAGTAAATCCTTCAGAGGATTGAACGCGAATTTCCTTTCCGGCAATATTACCCATACGAATATTTTGCCGATTAATCGACCTGATTCCCGAACTAGCAGTGGGTTTAGATGGTAGCTGAGGTAGCAACTCACTAACCTCCGGAGAATTCACCGAATAATTCCTCGGCAAATCCCCATAACCGACTAAATAAACTGCTTCTCGTTGCCGATAAACAGAAAATACATTGAAAGGAATCGTTCCTGCCTTAGTCTTAATATTGCTCTTTTGCAAGGTGGGTGTACCTGGCATCAAAACCTTAAACTTACCTTCTTTAGAAGAGAACTCCTTCCAAATAGATTGTTGAGCAATTAAGTTAACTTGATTCGCATAAACCCCCTTAAACGTTGAATATCCAATTAATAAGGAAGTTGTGATAAAAAAGGGTAGAACAATCTTAGAGCCTGTTGGTAAACCTGGGTAGAGGCGAAAAAGTCGGCTCATCCTTCCCCCATTGTGCCTTCTCTCCTCCGAGTTCTCTGTGCCTCCGTGGTTCATAAAAAATAGACTGACGAGACACATCCTAGTCTTCATAAATATCGCTCCGTGAAGTACTACTAATGCTCCTTAATAGAAAGCACTTTGACCTCTAGCTCTCAATCTGATGTAGGGTTCGTTCATTCCCGCTCCCTTGCAAGATGGTATCGCCGACGGCAAAAACATACTCCAATGGCAACAGACCGAGATAAGGCTGAACTGCGATTTTAACTCATGAGAGTTAATCCATCGTCAGTCACTGGTACGCCACACGTCAGTGCTACAACCGGGTAATCAGCGCCTGGGCATCTAATTTACATAATCTGGATGGTATTTCCGGCTCATCCTACAAGCAACAGGCTAAACATCAACTTGCACTTCAAATGCGCGACAGCTTATATCAAATACCTAAATGTTTGCTACAAATCAATCTCCGTCTCACCGCGTCACCGCGTCCCCGTGTCAATCATCTGTAGCCAACTTAAGGAGAAACGATATTAGCTATCTCAAAATCTAGGGACAGATGGCTACAACCGCTCTATTTCCGTACTTACAACAACTGGAGGCTAAGAAAAAGCCGATTAAAAAGTCCGGAAGCATGATGTCTGCTCGTGTCCGTCCATTCCTAACAATTTTGCTTTGTATAAGCAGGATAAGATAGATATCAAATCTTGTTGTCAGCCAGCATCCCACTCCTGGGGAGAACAATAAGGAGTGGTTGTTAGAGATGCTGGATTATCCTTTGGCGTCAGCTTGCAAACAGGAGAGTCATCACCCATGCAAGCATCTACCTAAGCTTAAAATTCATTATGACTGATTCGATTCGCTTCCTCATGTGCGCCCCTGACCACTACGACGTGGATTATGTGATTAATCCATGGATGGAGGGGAATATTCACAAATCATCGCGCGATCGCGCCGTTGAACAGTGGCAAAAACTTCACTATATTCTAAAAGACCAAGCGCTTGTTGATTTAGTTCAACCCCAACTCGGTTGGCCGGATATGGTCTTTACCGCCAATGCTGGTTTAGTCTTAGGCCAAAATGTAGTAATCAGCCGCTTCTTCCACAAAGAGCGTCAGGGTGAGGAGCCACACTTCAAAAAGTGGTTTGAAGACCAAGGTTACACCGTGTATGAACTGCCTAAAGACTTGCCCTTTGAAGGAGCAGGTGACGCCCTGTTGGATCGCGAAGGGCGTTGGTTATGGGCTGGTTATGGCTTCCGTTCAGAACTCGATTCCCACCCTTACCTGGCAAAATGGCTTGATATCGAAGTCGTATCTCTACGACTAGTAGATGAGCGGTTCTATCACTTAGATACCTGCTTCTGCCCGCTGACAGGTGGCTATTTACTTTACTATCCACCCGCTTTTGACGCCTACTCCAATCGCTTGATTGAAATGCGGGTGTCCCCAGAAAAGCGGATTGCGATTGAGGAACCGGATGCTGTGAACTTTGCCTGCAACGCGGTTAACATTGACCGGGTTGTGGTGATGAACAAAGCCAGCGATGAACTCAAAAAGCGTTTGGCAGACAGTGGGTTTCAAGTCATTGAAACACCACTCACGGAATTCTTAAAAGCTGGTGGTGCTGCCAAGTGCCTGACGCTACGAGTTACAGAACCCGTCCGCAATGAAGTTCATGCCAATGTGCCAGTGGAAAGCCGTGTCATTCGGATGGAGGGACATCTACTCGACACTGGGCTGATCAGCAAGGCACTCGATTTGGTTGTGGAGACTGGGGGCAGCTTCCAAGTTCTCAATTTCGACCTCGGAGAGCAACGGCAAAGTACCTCAAGTGCAGAGGTGAAGATATCAACGCCGTCTCATGATGTGATGGAAGACATCATGACTCAGCTGATCGATCTGGGTGCGGTGGCGCCTCCCCAAGAAGTGCGTGATACCACATTGGAACCGGTTATCCAAGAGGGTGTGGCTCCCGATGACTTTTATGTGACAACAATTTACCCCACAGAAGTACGGATTCGCGGTGAGTGGATTAAGGTGCAAAATCAGCGCATGGATGGCGCGATCGCTATTACCCACACTCCCGAAGGCTCCGTAGCTCGCTGCAAGCTGCTGCGAGATCTAAAAGCGGGTGAGCAAGTAGTCGTCGGCGTGGAAGGGATTCGCACAGTACGCAAAACCGAGTCCCGTGAGCAACGCAACACCCAGGAATTCAGCTTCATGGCTTCTGGCGTGTCCAGCGAACGCCGAGTGGAATTAGTCGTCGAGCAAATTGCCTGGGAAATGCGCCAACTGCGAGACCAGGGTGGTAAAGTGGTCGTGACCGCAGGGCCGGTGGTCATTCATACTGGTGGTAGTCAGCACCTCGCGCGTCTGATTCGGGAAGGGTATGTACAGGCGCTACTCGGAGGGAATGCGATCGCGGTTCACGATATCGAGCAATCCTTGATGGGAACATCCCTCGGTGTTGATATGACACGAGGAGTCCCAGTTCGAGGTGGACACCGGCACCATCTGAAAGTGATTAACTCCATCCGTCGCTATGGCAGTATTGCGGCAGCGGTGGAGCAGGGAGCCTTGACAAAAGGCGTGATGTATGAATGCGTCAAAAACAATATTCCCTTTGTTCTCGCTGGTTCCATCCGTGATGATGGTCCCCTGCCCGATACCCAAATGGATTTAATCAAAGCTCAAGCCGAGTATTCTCAGCAGTTAGAAGGGGCGGATATGATTTTAATGCTGTCTAGTATGCTGCACTCGATTGGGGTGGGAAATATGACACCCGCTGGAGTGAAAATGGTCTGCGTGGATATCAACCCCTCTGTCGTGACCAAATTGAGCGATCGCGGTTCTGTGGAATCCGTCGGTGTCGTTACGGACGTCGGTTTATTCCTCAGTTTGTTAGTACAGCAACTCGATAAATTGACGAGTCCTTATCATCTTGCTGTGTAAAGGTTTACTTGTGACTTAAACTGAAAATAAAGCCCGCCATTGTGCGGGCTTTACTCTTATTGGCGCGTGATTTGAATGATGAAGTTTGGGTTGCGATCGACTACACATTTTGGGGTAATTTGTTACTGTCAAGCTCCTTGTATTCAGTAGCGATTTGAGCGGCACTGGGAATCAAAACCCAACCCTCTTGTCTAAGTTTTTGATACGTCGCCCAACCCTTAGAACCTTTAGGTATACGGTAGTCTGGGACAGCATATTGAGGAAAAGCTGTGTAGGGACGCCAAGGTTCATGGCAGGCACTCCGCAAATGCAAAATTTTTTGTTCGTTCGTTCCCAGGCTGGATAGCCAACACATTTGTCGTTGCATGGAAAACTCCTTTGTTTAGTTCAAGGTAGAGAGTCCTGGTTAACTGACGGCGGCTGACAAACGGTATACCTTGTATCGTTTTGTGTCGATTATTTTTGACTCTAATGGCCTTGTTTGTTGTGTCTTTCAGAACTCTTTTAGGCTGTTCCGGAGGATTTTGTGAGTTAATCCGGTGGAACGTCGTTGAGTAAGCTGTGTTTAACGAAATGCTTAAAGTAAGCTTCTCGTAATGACAGCTGTTTGAATAGCTGAGATAAGAGAACTTTGGCTTGTTCAAGGTTTATAGTTTTGATCTGCTCCTCAAAAGCCCTTAGCTGGAATTGCTGTTCTAAGGACAGTTCAATTGATGATTCATGCTCCATAACGTATCTCCTGAAAATTCAACCTCATGAGCGATGAGGTAATAGGTGTCATATTCGCTATGGTGGCAAACCGACAAGAAGACTCACAGTACCCAGCTCGGGTACTTCTGTCCCGAGAAGCTATAAGCGAACCACCAAACTAGGGTCAATATCTTGTAGCTTGGCACAACCACTCAGAGCCATTGCTAAATCAAATTCATCCCGCAGCAACTCGATGACATGCTGTACTCCTGCCTCTCCGCTTACTGCTAACCCCCATAACACAGGGCGTCCTAACAGTACGGCTTTGGCTCCCAAGGCTAAAGCTTTTAACACATCAGTACCTCGGCGAATACCACCATCAAGCAATACATCGACCTTGTGCCCAACAGCGGCGACTACCTCACTCAAGGCGTCAATTGATGCGATCGCTCCATCCAATTGTCTGCCCCCATGATTAGAAACAATCACCGCTTTTGCACCATGTTCCACTGCTCGAATGGCATCATCTGGGCGTAAAATTCCTTTAACGACCACAGGCAGTGGTGATAGAGATTGCAACCATTCCAAATCTGCCCAAGTTAGGGCTGGGTTAATTTGCTCTAAAAAATAAGTAAATAAACCAGATTCACCAGGGTTGTAGGAAATCTCTAGATCCGTTAGCGCCGATAAATTCGCCAGTTCCATATCGGGAGGCAAGACAAACTGATTGTGAATGTCCTTTTCCCGCTTACCCAAAACAGGAGCATCGACAGTCAGACAAAGTGCTTGGAAACCAGCAGCATGAGCACTTTCTACTAAGGCACGAGTGAGCGCGCGATCGCGATGCACGTACAGTTGAAACCATTGAGGTGCCTGCTTCTTAACGCTGGCAACCTCGTCCATCCCTTTGGTGGCTAGTGTACTCAATACCATGAGGCTTCCTACGCTTGCTGCCGCTTTCGCTGTGGCAATTTCTCCTTCTGGATGAGCTAAACATTGAAACGCCATCGGTGCAATGAGAATAGGCAGTGGCAGGGATTGACCGAGAATTTGAGTGCTTAAATCCCGTTGGCTCACATCCACTAGCATTCGGGGACGAAGTTTATACCGCTCAAAGGCAGCACGGTTATCCCGCAGCGTGATTTCGTCCCACGAACCGCTGGCGTAGTAATCCCGCGCCATGGGCGGTAGCTGTTGGCTAGCGAGGGTTTGGTACTCAAAGAGGTTAATCGGTTTTGTAGGAGTAGTCATTGAGCCATGCGAGTAAATGCCGATGAGCAAAGAGTGACGCTTTGAAAATAGGGCAGGCCAGAGGTGCGAAAAAAACTTTGATTTTTAGGGGAATCTACGGAGGAACTTTTGTCTTTCAGTGAATATCTTAGGGGAACGTGAGGAGAAATTTTGGCTTTTGCAAGTTGGAAGGGTAGCAGTTTCTCAAGCCACCGATGAGAATTTTCCTGATGAGATTGAGCCAGCCGACGAGATGAAATTCCTAGCACTGATAAGTTGTAGGATGGGCACGGCTTAGAAGCGAATTGTTGTCAGGGTTGGAGGGATTATCGTGAGCAATGCTCACCTGAGGACTCATTCTATCTCTCTACTAAATTTCCACGGCTAATTGAACTGGCATCAAAGCTGAGATGGGGTCTCTCTAGAAGGAATGACCCCATGTTAAAGCGTGCCTAGGGAAAAACTTCTGCCCTAGAGTGATGAGAAATTCAGCGAGGTGGTAACATAGCCGAGCTGTAGAGTAAGATACGGCGAGGAATTAATTCTGTGGGAGTAAAAATTCATCCCATCAACTCTCACCACTCTCAATCTCAGTCAAGGGAATGCATAGGTTGTCTTGGGTGCTCGCTACTGAACCATAGCAGTCATGAACCATCGAACCATCAAAGAGAAGAAATGCAACAAGTCTGTCAGGCTCATCAGAACCCAAAGCGCAAAGGTTTACGCCCTAACCGTCTAGGATTAACAGTTCTAAGTTTAATGGGTTTTATTACAATTCTGGGTATGGCTAACCTTCGGGGTCAAGCTGTGGAAGGAACCTTGGTTGCAGCTGCAAGCCGCAATTCCTGGCAAGGAGGCTCCTTTCCCGTCGAAAACTTTCAAGCCTACACCTCTAGCTTTGGCTACCGTCGCTCTGCTACGGGAGGCGGGGGATGGGAATTTCATAGCGGCCTAGACATTGCAGCTCCTAATGGCAGCTATATTCGTAGCTGGTGGACAGGTCAAGTTATAGAAGTTTCGGATAATACGTTGTGCGGCACCTCCATTAAAATCCAATCAGGAGATTGGACGCATGTTTATTGCCACATGCAAGGGCATGTGGAAACGGCATATGGTCATCGTTATTTAATTGATCGGGCGGGTGGCATCCAAATCTGGGAAGGTCAACAAGTCCCATCCGGCGCCCGCATTGGTCGGGTGGGAATGACGGGGCGTACAACTGGCCCTCATCTACACTGGGGGGTGAAATATGCAGGCCGATATATAGACCCAGCGCTCGTACTTCGAGCCATGTACAAGCAGCAAGTGAGTTCTGGGTCAGTTGCCAATTACGGCGGGCAACGGGATTAAGGGCTGAACAAGAAAGGCACAAGGAAGAGGGCTCCAGGGCAGAAGGTAAAACCTAACAGCCGAAGGCACAAGCCTTCTGGCGACCTTTCATGAAGTTCTTGGTACAATCCCCCAGTGAGCTACGCTCACTGGCTCCCTTTCAGGAGGAGTCCCAATCCCCTCTGAGAAAGGAACTTAAGAGCCTTCTGCCTCCTGCCCTGGAGCCTTTCCTGCAAGCGTAAAGCAGTGAAGGATGAGAGCGTTTCCTACTTCATCCCTCACACTTCATCCTTTCTTAACTCGAAACTACCAGTTGTTCTCCCTGCAATGGTTGGTACTCACTCATAATTTGCAGCAACTGGTCGCCGTCAATGGTTTCTTTCTCGATTAAGAGCTCAACTAAGTGGTCAATCAGGACACGATTGTCACGAATAATTTGGCGAGCTTTATTATGGCAATGGTTGACAATGGCGTAAACTTGTGCATCAATTCGAGCCGATATTTCTTCCGAGTATTCCGATCGCGCTGACATCCAACCGCCACCGAGAAATACTTCTCCCCCCTGTTCTTCCAACGCAAGAGGCCCCAAATCGCTCATGCCAAAGCGGGTCACCATCTGCCGTGCCAAAGAGGTTACGGTTTGCAAATCGCCACCAGCACCTGTCGTTACCTCGGCATCGCCAAAAATCTCTTCTTCTGCCGCCCGACCCCCTAATGCTGCTGTGATGCGAGCCAAAAGCTGAGAACGAGACACTAAACCTTGGTCTTCATTCGGCGTAAACCAAGTGAGTCCACGGGCTTGTCCGCGAGGAATCAGGGTCACTTTTTGTACGGGGTCGTGGTTGGGCAAAACGGCACCAATTACAGCATGTCCAACTTCGTGGTACGCAATCAAGCGCTTGCTCTTGCTATCCACCAGTGGTGTCCCCTCCATCCCAGCTACGACCCGGTCAACGGCGTCATTAATCTCCAGCATGGTTATGGCGTCTTTGCGTCGTCGGGCCGTGAGAATTGCCGCTTCGTTGAGAAGATTGGCTAAGTCAGCCCCCGTAAATCCAGGGGTACGCCGTGCGATCGCATCGAGAGAAACTTCCGGGTCGAGCCTTTTGTTGCGAGCATGGACTTCCAAAATACCCAAGCGTCCTTTCATATCCGGGGCGTCCACAATCACTTGGCGGTCGAAGCGTCCCGGACGCAACAGCGCTGCATCGAGTACATCTGGGCGGTTGGTTGCCGCAATGATAATCACCCCGGTGTTGCCCTCAAAGCCATCCATTTCCGTTAGCAATTGGTTGAGGGTTTGCTCCCGTTCATCGTTCCCACCGCCGATTCCCGCACCGCGCTGCCGTCCCACCGCGTCAATTTCATCGATGAAAATGAGGCAGGGTGCGTTTTCTTTGGCTTTTTTGAACAAATCTCGGACGCGAGATGCCCCAACGCCGACGAACATTTCCACAAATTCAGAACCGGAAATGCTAAAGAAGGGAACTCCCGCTTCCCCTGCAATGGCTTTGGCTAAAAGGGTTTTCCCGGTTCCGGGAGGACCAACGAGAAGGACGCCTTTGGGGATTTTTGCTCCAACTGCCGTAAACCGTTCCGGCTGCTTGAGGAAGGTGACAACTTCTTGCAGTTCTTCTTTGGCTTCTTCAATTCCGGCGACATCATTGAACATCACGCCAGTTTTAGCTTCCATCTGGAACCGGGCTCTAGATTTCCCAAAGTTCAAGGCTTGGCCTGAACTACTGCTAGAGCGACGCAGGATCATCATTAATCCTGCCAGTAACAATAGAAGTAAAAATAAGTTAGCGACCAGCCCTAATGCTGCCGAATTATCGGTCGTGGGTTCAACATCCAGTTCAACTTTTTTATCGCGCAGTTTCGCAATTAACTGTTGATTATCATCAAATAGATCCACTTTCGCGGGTGGGTCGCTTTTTTTCTGACCCTCTAGGCGAACTCTGGCGGTTCTTGTCCCTGGATCAATTTGAACTTTGGTGACTTCGTTCGCGTCGATTTTCTTCCACAACTCTCCATAGGTGAGAGTTTTTTGTTCGGTTTGCTGTGCTTGTGCTGGGGTGGCTAACACCATGCCTTGAAACAGGAGCACACTCGCTGCAAAACGCCAGAATTTGACGAGCGCAGCCTGTTGCTTGGGCTGTTTTGAATCCTGCTGATGCATCGCTTGTTCTATTGCTGAACGGCCTCTCGGTTGATCTCCCATCCATGCCCTCATCCAGGAACTGTTCTTCATCAGAATTTCCTTGTGCGTCTTGCCTTGACTCAACTCCTGTGTAAACTGCGTTACCCTTCAGTTGAAATCTCTTTCCAATTTCTAGTTTAACTGTCTCAATTCGTGTCGTATCTGCCCACGGTTCACCCCTTTAAGACGTAAGAAGTCAAGTTCGGTGGGTCAAGGCAGGATTTGACGAGAGCGAGCTAAACCCGTTATATTAAATGTAGTCATAACGAGTTCGCTTTGTAAGTTTTCATCGGAGTTTAGGTGTATTTTCTACTCCCTTTATTTAGGATTTCTTTTTATATTGAGAGGAATTGCGGGGGACTGTAGCTGAGTGAGCTGACTAAGGTAAGCCAATTATTTTTGGAGTAGAGAGTGTTAGTAACATGGTGAAAATTGTTGGAATTGGTGGGAGTTTGCGACCTGACTCTACTAGCTATCAAGCGCTAAATTTAGCAATTCAACGGGTACAAGCGTTAGGAGCCTCGACCGAAATTCTTGATCTGCGACAGATGCAGCTACCTTTTTGTACGGGTGGCAATGACTATCCAGGTTACCCGGATGTTATTCGGCTGCGAGAAACGGTTCAAGAAGCAGATGGCTTAATTTTGGCGACACCCGAATATCATGGTAGCGTCAGCGGTGTGATGAAAAATGCCCTAGATTTGATGAGTTTTGATCAGCTATCGGGTAAAGTTACAGGTCTGATTAGTGTATTGGGCGGTCAGCATAATAGTAACGCCCTGAATGACTTACGGGTGATTATGCGTTGGGTACATGCCTGGGTTATTCCAGAGCAAATTGCCATCGGTCAATCATGGAAAGCGTTTGGTGAGAATGGCAAAATTTTGGATGAAAAACTCTCACAGCGCTTTGATCAGTTTGCTCAGAGTTTAGTAGAGAATACCCGCAAACTTCGAGGTCTTCCCTAAACTCAGTCTTGAATTATCAACAGTCAATAGCTGTAGGGACACGGAGATACTGTGTCCCTACATTTGTATGAGTGTGAGGATGATAGCTTGGCTGAAACCAAGTCTGCTTCTGTTCAGTTCATTCCTGCCAAATTCCTCTAGTCTTCACTTAAATTGACGAAGCTTTGCTAAGTTTTCTCATAATTTCCTCTGTCTTTAGAAAGAAAAAGCTTGTTTTGTATCACTAAATCTTGACATAGCAAGGTTCTACCAAAGTGATCGAGTGATTTAGTCTTGCTGTAGTCCTGAGAGAGTTGTGTAAAATTTTAATAGTAACACCTTCGTGTGAATAAGTGTTATATTGACTTGACCTAAAGACTAAACTATGCTCCTGAGAAACCAGCCGTTGTTCAACTCATGAAAACCATGCTAAATATTGGCGACTACGCACTGCATAAAACAACAGGAAAGTTAGGTCAAGTTGTTGCTTATGGACATGAGATTATTGATAGCGTTTATCACGCAACTTTGAAAGTAGAAGTAGTCAGTGGCGCAGGCATGAGCCGGAGAAATTTTGTGGAGGATTTATCGAGCCAATGGTTGCCAGTCAAGGAAGACGAGCTTGCTAAGTACAAGATTGCACCCAATCCCCGTGAATGGAGCGATATGCCAATCGGCGCTTAACTTTCAAGGAACACATTCTACAACCCTGATGATTGAAGAATTTCAGCTCATTGAGTTTCTTCCATCCGTTGGGAATGCGTTAGCGTTATCGACGAAGGAGCGTTAGTCCTTCGCGTCATTAGAGACTGACAGCTTGTAACAGTAGCATTACCCGCCTGGGGTTTAAACCCCAGGCTAATAGCTAAAGTTTTATTGAGAAGAAAGCGAGTTGAGAATTACTTACACTCGTTCAGCATGGATATAATCAACGAAGTAAAATCTCGGCTCTAGCGAAAATTTGAGCCAAGTGCAAGCAGCAAGCCCTAAAAGTGCCACAACCATGAGGGGTAAACCTAGACTCAATCGCAGTTCATCTGGCATCAAGGCAACCCCTGAAATAGTAATCACAAAGTTCCCTAAAAGTACCTTTTGTAAGCGTTGCACCGTTTTTAATGCACCTCGACAACTACTGCAATGCTGCGTGTGTTGTTTGTAGCGATCAAGTAATTCCTGTCGGTTTTCATTGATTGTTGTTCTTTCTGGAATACTCAGTCCAAGTTCGCTCCACGGTAGTTTTCCCTCGCAGTATTTATCAAACCATTTCCGAAACTCACTGACTAAGCGATCAGCGCTGGTAGGTAATTTGTAGGCCGTTTTCCAGCTTTCTAAGTGTTGTTGCTCTTGCAGAAAATGCTCTTGCTGATGGAGCAAAATCATATCTCCATCAAGTACCGGATTGCGATTATTGATGTGATCCCACCACCGAGGTGTGAAGCGATGAGCAGTTTTGGCGAAGTTACGGGAAAATTGAGCAACAATCCTTGATTTACCAGGAGCAACAGGCATACAGTAAGTGACCAGTCCAACCTGCCGCCCCTCGTTGCCAATTTTGATAGCATACTCCAATCGACAAGGGGGTTCAAATTTAATTGAGCTTCTAGACGTTGTCGCCTCAATTAAATTTAGAGTTGATTCTACAATTTCTAGCGGCATCGGTGTGGCGCGATCGCGATTTCCCTGGACTCCGTGATGAGCAAAGGGAACATGACTCGGATCGGCTACATTCTCAACTAAGGTTTGCCAGTCATATTCCAAGTCGCGCACCATAGAAGACCAGACAAACCCTTTACTGGCATCCACTTGGGGCGAAAGTGGTCGGGGTGTAGCCGCCGCAAGTTCTGCTGAATTGGCATCCGGCCAAACCCAAAGTAAATCGTTTTCCTCGCAACAAGGTAGCGCAGTAGCACACAAATTCTGTTGATTTTTGGCAACGAGTTGCGGATTCTCGGCTTGGGGAATATGGGTACAGATTCCTTGCTCATCAAACTGCCAGCCATGATAGCTGCACATAAGATTACCAGTTTTCTCATCCACTCGTCCTTCACTCAAGGGTGCGAGTCGATGCGGGCATTGATCTAAAAATACTCGATAAGTTTCCGATGAACCGGACTTCCAAATAACGAGGCGGAGTCCCAAAAGCATGACAGGAGTTGGTCGTTTTGGGTCTAAATCTTCGATGGGTGAGAGGGGATACCAGTGTTGAAAAAAGTTAAACTCAGATGGCATGGTGCAGCTTGTTCCGGTAATCCTGTAATAATTGTCTTTCTTTAGGTTATCGAGGTGCACACTCCTATCACTAGAGATTCTCAGCCAGGTAAGATCAAGGAAAAACCTGCCCTCATCCAAGAAGTACCTAGATCGGGGCAGGTTGATTCCAACGCCTTGGGTTGGACAGAAATTTAATCTCTAAAGAGAGCTTTAGTGATGGTGATGATGGTCGTGATGATCATGACCGTGATCATGGTCGTGGTCATGATGATGATGGTGAGAGGCTTGCACCGCCGCCAACTGGGGATTAACCGCTAAGGCTGTTTCTGACAAAAGCGCTTCAATTTGAGGATTTGCCCACTCTGCTGCCATCCTTAAAAATTCAGGATGGTCGTTAACGCAGGGCATCTCTACGTAGGTAACATGAGGACTACGGCGCTTGAGATTGTGGACGATGTGATGGACATCCAGCAGCGTTTCATGATTTTCTGTGGCAAAGCCAATGGGCATAAATACAAGGCTTGTTGCCCCCAAATCAATCAAGTTCTTAGCAGCTAATTCGACGTTCGGTTGCGTCCATTCAATTAACGGCGTTTGGTGGTTGAGCCAACCCACTGAAATTAGAGGATACTTGTAAATTAGCTTTTCCCGGACTCGCTCATAAAGCGCTTCACTTTCTAAGATGCCAGAAGTGAAGCCTTTGGCTTTGTGAGGGCAACCATGATTCATCAGCACAATGCCTGTTTGTGAGGGCAGGTGCGCTACGGCTAAATCTTTGGCGATTTTCTCTTCAACAAGTCGGGCAAGTAAGTCAATGTAATCCGGTTCGTTGTAAAAGGAAGGAATGTAACGCTGTCCTTTCACCCAATGTTCGCTGCCATCGGTCATCTGAGCGAGGGCTTTGTTAACCTGCTCTACAGCAATACCGCTAGTAAAGATGGAATCAACAACCAACAGAGGATAAATCAGCAGTTTATCAAAACCTTCCGCTTTAACATCCTCTAAGACTTGTTCAGCGAGGAAGGGTGCACAGAAGTTATAAATTTTGAAAACTTTAATGCGATCGCCCCATCGTTCTTGCAGGTAGTTTTCAATCCCTGCCCGTTGCTGTTCAAAAATCTGATTATGGGGTGAGATAAAGTTATCGTGCTGATGTCCCCACTCATGCAAGTCAAAAATTGCCAGAAGTTTCGCTAGGGGCGGATAAACCCAGGTGGGTACAGGGGCAAATTTGGCAGTGAGTAAGTTTAACGCTTGTTCGTTGTAGTTCGCGAAGTCCTCGTAGCTTTCGACTTCGCCATAGCCCATGAGTAAGACAGCAACTCGATCATTACCGCCTGTAGAAGGGGATGTTAATTGTTGGGGTTTTTCTGGAGTGGTAACCACGTCATCCACCTAAAGATAGATTCAACTTCAATACCTGGATCATCTGGCATCGTTTTCAGATGCACCGATGTTATTCCTTAGGGTAGCATCCCCTCGGGGGGGATGGGATATGAATCAATACAGAACCCCCCGTCATGGGTAAGCATAATTACATATTAGACAACCTGCGCTCGCGCACAACAAAAGAATGAAAATCCCTAATCTCTAATCCCGACGCCCTGCCCTCTGTGATTTTCTTCCACTGGCTAATGTCATCTCCCCCTAAACCTTCCTGTTTGCACCCTACAATAGTTAACTAAGGTGTTGGGCAATAAACTCTTCACAATGTTGAGTTGAATGCCTCAATCCTTAATAAAAAAAATCCCCAGCCCAAACCGGTGAGCCAGGGAACGTCAATCAGGGTGCATCTACCATTCCACTCTTCCGAAATTGGCAGTCGTCATCCGGAAAATTTAGGATAAGTTGCTCCCTATTTCTTAAGCGCTGACTGTCGCTTGTCAGAAAATCCTCACAATAAACGTGGGAAACTTTCAAGCAATCGCGTGTATCTATGAATAGATAGGGGTAGTGCATCCTCTAGCTTTGTCACGATTCAGCTAATGCCCTCGAAATTCAGCAAGATTGACCAAGTAGCAGTGGCACATGAATTTAACATCTCTGTGACTCCCTTGGGAGAAGACGAATATTTGGTGCGCATCGAACGTGTCGCGCCCGGAGTGCCATTAGCAGAAGAACAAGTCCGCTGGCCTGTGGAGGATTGGTTAGCTCAGGCTCGTCAGCTAATGAACGACCCGCTCTTGGGATTTCTGCAAGGAACCGGGGAATTGGCTGAAGATGTCTTTTTCTTGTCGGAATGGGATGAACCCACCAGTCCCGCCGCTCGCAACCTAGTAGAGCTAGGTCACAAGTTGTACAATTCTTTGTTTCAAGGCAGTCTGCGAGATAGTTGGATGATGGCGCAAGCGATCGCCCAAAATCAACGCAAGATTTTGCGACTGCGCCTTGGACTCAAAGGAACACGCCTCCCACGCTTGCCGTGGGAAGTTTTACATGCTGGCGATCGACCCCTAGCCACAGGAACAGATGTCACGTTCTCTCGATACCAGCTTAATGTAGGACATTGGCGACCCAGCCCAAGCTTTTTCCACCCCCCCAACCAACCGCTAAAAATTCTCATGGTCATTTCTGGACCAAGTGACCAAGAAACATTGGAACTGGCTCAAGAGGCCAGTCACTTGCAAGAGGAACTCAGAAATCGTTCCTCCTATGGCCCTCCCGCCATTCAACTTACCATTCTGGAACAGCCAGGACGTGAGCAGCTTACGCAAGCGCTGGAACAAGGACAATATCAAGTTTTCCACTACGCCGGTCATAGCAACTTAGGTGAGTCGGGTGGTGATGTTTACCTGGTTAGTAACAAAACAGGGTTAACGGAAACCTTAAACGGCGATGACTTAGCGGGATTACTTGTCAACAATGGAGTTCAGTTGGCTGTATTTAACTCCTGTCGCGGTGCCTACACGGCTACATCCAAGGGAGTAGACAATGGGCAAGAGCGAAATCTGGCAGAAGCGCTAGTGAGGCGAGGAATTCCCAGTGTTCTGGCTATGGCAGAGCGAATTCCGGATGCAGTGGCTCTTACGTTAACGCGACTTCTTTACCGCAATCTCAATCAAGGTTATCCCATTGATTTGAGCCTGAGTCGGGCACGGCAAGGCTTAATTTCGGCTTATGGTTCCAACCAATTGTACTGGGCGTTGCCGGTTCTTTATTTGCATCCAGAATTCAATGGATTCCTGACCAATGACACCCCAGAGAATCAAGAAGAACTGTTCACGTTACCTGCGCCTCCAGATACGCCATTTCCCCAAGCCCAGGAAGTAAGTTTCACGCCACCTAGCCGCTCGAGTCTCTCCCCTATTCCTAAAGATGACGATGAGCCAGACAACCTTTTTCCAGGCTTAGACTCTGAGGAGGCAGACGAGGATGATCCTTCTGCGTTTATCAAAGATCTACTAGGTCAGCTGACAGCAGAATCTGCGAACAGCGAATCGACACCGCCCCCCCTGGACACAGATAATCGCTCACGAGCTGGAGCACAAGTACCGAGTTGGGAATTGCCAGCCAATCCTCGTAACCCAACGCCTACCCCAAGGGCAGAATCAGCAACAAATCCTGCGCCTGAGCCAACCGAGGCATCACTTTCTCCGGATGTCGTGCCGACTCACCCCTCTCAGACGTCGGGACGTAGACAGCCAAAGGGTTTAAGGAGCTGGAGACAAAAGTTCCAGCGTGTTCCTAAATTGTGGGTGATTTTAGGGGCAACTGGTATCTTAGCGATCGCACTGCTAGGCGTTTGGTTCTTCCAGAGTCGTAACTCCCTCACGGGAGATGTGTCTAAATCAGACTCTTCAATCCCCACTCTGCCTAAGAGTGATTCTCAGATCGATGATGTGGGTAAAGCTGATACCGCTAAAGTCACAGCTCTTGCCATCGAACAATTTAGTCAGGGGAACATCGCGACGGGGCAAAAAACAGTCGAGGAATTACTCAACCGAGAAGCATTGCAATCAGCAGATGCCGCTTTGGCTGTGGTTCCCAAAGCACGCTTAGATGACCCAGCGGTGAGTTTCTTACGAGGGCGCTTAGCTTGGCAGTCTTTGAAAAAGGGAAGTAAAGATTATGATTTGAGCGATGCGCGACGTTACTGGGAAACAGCGCACAAAAATCAACCCAAATCTGCCACTTACCTCATGGCTCTGGGGTTTGCTTATTATGCTGAAGGCAATTATGAGCGAGCTAACAATGCTTGGTTCGATGCACTAACCCTGATCCAAAAAGCACCAGGAACCGTAGATGCTGCCAGCAATTCCGCGAAAAAACAAGAGCTGACTACCTATGCTGGCTTAGCACTGGGATTACGGCAATCAGCGCAAAAGCAGCCTCCAGAGCAGCGAAGACGTTTCTTGAGTGAATCGATGAAGCTACGGCAAAAGGTGATGACAGATGACCCCGTTAACTTTCAACCCGTCGCTCTGAGCAAACACTGGCTATGGACCGACAAAACAATTCAGGACTGGCGATCGCTGTTAGCCGCAAAATAAGTATTACAAAAAGGTCAAAACTGCAAGATACATCAACAATTTTTGACCTTTAACGTTATCGATCGCGCATCAGCGAGGCGAGAGAATGCCGCTTGCGTAAATCCATCATTTCAGCAAGGCTCTCTTTTCCCCCATCTAGAGGATGAAGCTGCTCAGGTGGCAAGACAGTCACTTTTGTCAGATGATTTTCTGTTTTTGTCATCTGGTGATTGACAATCTCAAAACTGGGGAATGAGCCCTCCGACTGGGGTGTCTTAGCAACGGAACTAGGTCTCGGGGAAGGATGTCGTCGTTTTTTGCGAATAGTGGCAGTGGGTTTCAACCGCCTTGAGGTTTGGCTACCCTGAGCTGAGGACTTCAGCATCTGGGTCAGCACATAAGAACCTCCAACACAGCCTAAAGCAACCGCAGCCAATATCGACAGTGGCAACAACGGCAAATCCGGCGATTTGACGAATTGTTTGGCTGCAAATCCCGGCAAGTGCTTACGCTCAGGTTGAGGTGAAACCTCTTCCTGAACCGTTGAGGCAGTGGGTAATGGTCGAGATGTCTCTGGTTCAAGTTGCCCTGGGTTGAAAAGACCCATAGTAGCTATGCCGCCCAAAAAGACCAGTAGTACCCAGATTCCACCGCAAACAGCAAACGGATGCTTATGGAGCAACTGGCTAAGAGATTGTGAGCGGTGTTGCGCTTCAGGAGAATTATCAGATAAGTTGAGCATCGACGCCCTTAACGGTCAGAATAATCTTTTGTAATGCGATTTTTCGAGCTTTTACAGGTATGGTTACCATGATGACGGAATTTTAGCACGCCTATCCCTTGTACCTATCTCCTTCTTGCTACGGATTGCTTTAATAGGTTTTCAATAGAACAGGGAATGGGGAATGGGGAACAGCGATAGCGAAGCTCTCTTCGACGCTAGGAGCGTGGGAAGCTTTGCTGGAAGATTCTAAATTCTGAGTTCCGGATTTCTCCCCCAGTCTTGCCTCTCCCCCTCTCCTCCTCCTGTTTTAGTCCCTTAAACTTGCCTTCATGTTTCATCGTGAACACAGCTATCGAGAGATGCGCTAGAGTGGCAAGTGGCAATCGCACATAGTAAATAGTAATGGGAAGGGGACTCAGGACAATGGGGTTAGAGCTGACCTCTAAAATTGGCAGCGCCATCAATGCTGACTTGGTTGAGGGTGATGAGACACAACTCAAAGCCAAACCTGAGACTGATGTCGAAACGAACCAGCCTCATTGGCAATCGCCCTCTAAATCTTGGACGATTGAGGACAGTGAGAAGCTTTATCGGATTCAGGGATGGGGAGAGCCTTATTTTTCCATTAATGCCGCAGGTCATGTTACGGTTTCTCCGAAAGGCGATCGCGGCGGCTCGTTGGATTTGTTTGAATTGGTGGAGTCCCTGCGACAGCGCAACCTGGGATTGCCGCTGTTGATTCGCTTTTCAGATATTTTGGCAGACCGAATCGAGCGGTTAAATGCCTGTTTTGCCAAAGCGATTGCCCGCTACAAATACCCTGGCACTTACCAAGGTGTTTTTCCGGTCAAGTGCAATCAGCAACGGCATCTGGTTGAAGATGTGGTGCGATTTGGTCAACCTTATCAATTTGGTTTGGAAGCGGGTTCCAAACCTGAGCTGATGATTGCCTTGGCAACGTTGAAGACGCCCAATTCCCTGCTCATTTGTAATGGCTATAAAGACCGGGAATACATAGAAACGGCTTTATTAGCAACACGCTTAGGACAAAAACTCATCATTGTTCTAGAGCAATTAGAAGAAGTACAGGTAGTCATTGAGGCAGCGCGGCGGTTGGGGATCGAACCGTTGTTAGGGGTACGGGCAAAGCTGAGTACGAAAGGCACAGGGCGCTGGGGCGAATCGACTGGCGATCGCGCTAAATTTGGCCTCACCCTTCCTGAAATCCTCAGTTGTGTAGACGAACTACGAACTGCTGAAATGCTTAATTCCTTGCAGTTGCTGCATTTCCATATCGGCTCTCAAATCTCCTCCATTGGGGTGATTAAAGATGCCATCCGAGAAGCCAGTCAGATTTACGTGGAACTGAGCGCCTTGGGAGCCAATATGCAGTATCTGGATGTCGGTGGCGGTTTAGCGATCGACTACGATGGCTCCAAAACCAACTTCTACTCCTCGAAAAACTACAATATGCAGAATTATGCCAATGATATTGTGGCTGAGGTGAAGGAAGCTTGCGAGGCGCGTCAGTTACCGGTTCCCGTCCTGGTTAGTGAAAGTGGTCGAGCGATCGCATCCCATCAATCGGTACTCATCTTCGACGTTCTGGGCACTAGCAATGTTCCCTCAGCAGCACCTGAACCGTTACAAGAAAAAGAGCATCTAATTATCCGCAACCTTTGGGAAACGTGCAGCACCATCAACGTCGAGAATTACCAAGAAGCCTACCACGACGCCATCCAATTCAACGAAGAAGCAAAAAGTCTCTTTAATCTGGGTTACCTCAGCCTAACCCAGCGTGCAAGAGCCGAGCAGTTGTATTGGGCTTGTTGCCAAAAGATTCTGGAAATTGCCCGAACCCAAGACTACGTACCTGACGACTTGGAAGACTTGGAAAAAACAATGGCGTCCATTTATTACGTCAACCTCTCTGTCTTCCAATCCGTTCCTGATTCTTGGGCAATTGACCAACTGTTTCCGATTCTACCCATCCACCGACTGGATGAAGAACCATCATGTCGGGGTATTCTAGCAGACCTCACTTGTGATAGCGATGGCAAGATTTCCCAATTCATCGACCTGCGGGATGTGAAATCGGTGCTAGAGTTACACCCCCTTAGGGACTTAAAAGAGCAGGGAAGCGAGGGAGAGGGAGAGCAAGGGAGAAATTTACCCTCAGGTATCAATCCCCCAAATCCAAAATCTAGACTCCAGAGCGCTTCCTATGTCGGAAGAAACCTCCTCAAAGCCGCGCCCCAAAATCTAAAATCCCAAGAACCTTATTACTTAGGTTTATTCCTGGCGGGTGCCTACCAAGAGATTATGGGCAACCTACATAACCTTTTTGGAGACACCAACGCCGTCCACATTCAATTGACGCCTAGAGGCTATGAAATTGAACATGTGGTTAAAGGGGACACGGTTACAGAAGTCCTGAGTTATGTTCAGTACGATGCGGAGGACTTGGTCGAGAGCATCCGCCGTCGCACTGAGCAAGCACTGCAAGAAAACCGCATTACCCTTGAAGAATCTCAACTTCTGCTGCAAAACTACGAGCAGAGTCTGGGGAGTTACACGTATTTGAGTTGAAGGTTAGCAGGTTGCAGGTTGTAAGTTGCAGGTTATAAGCTTCAACTTTCAACCTTCAACCTTTAACTTCAACTAGCTATCCGTTCCTAGTAGTTCCGCGATCGCCTGTCGCTCTGCCGGTTCTTGAGAGGGTAGCGTTCTACGGGTATCGGTAATCAACCAATCCAAGGCGGCGGCCTGAACGTCAATGGTAGCGCCGGTCTTGTCAACGCAGTAGCGTCCAAACACCAGCTTATCCACTAAGCGAACTCCTGCTCCCAAGCGGGAGTATTCAAAAATCACGCTATT
The DNA here is from genome assembly GCA_036703055.1 of Waterburya sp. Lineage (GTDB taxonomy): Bacteria > Cyanobacteriota > Cyanobacteriia > Cyanobacteriales > Coleofasciculaceae > DATNPV01. The sequence continues at coordinate 103,809 of DATNPV010000157.1, read as the reverse complement.
ATCAACGGTTGCCCCGCTACATACCCAGCAATTAGGCCCAATCATCGTTGGGCCAATAATTTTTGCCCCATCTTCAATATGGGTCATGCCACCGATGTAAACCGGGCCTTTGATGTCAACCTTGTCCCAATTGACCGCTACATTCAAACCAGTGTAGATACCTGGGGATACTTCTTTCCCTGGAATCTGTACATTCTTAATATCTCCCCGTAGGACACTCCTAATAGCGTGCCAGTAGTCTGGTACTTTGCCAATATCGACCCATTGGAAGTCCATGGACACCGCATAAAACGGAGCGCCCATTTCTACTAACTTGGGAAATAATTCACTACCAATGTCATATTCTTGACCAGAAGGGATATAATCTAAGACTTCTGGCTCAAAAATATAAATGCCTGTGTTGATATTGGTACTAAGAGCTTCTTCAACGGAGGGTTTTTCCTGGAAGGCTTTGACCCGACCCGTCTCATCCGTGACGACGACCCCGTAGCTGGAAACTTGCTCTTGTGGTACCGATTTCATCACGATTGTGGCAATTGCTCCCTTTTCTTTGTGCCATTTCAGGGCTGCCGTCAAATCGAGGTCAATCAGGGCATCACCGCACAGAACTACAAACGTATCGTCAAAAAAGGGATAAAAGTCATGGATTCGCCGCATTCCGCCAGCCGAACCGAGGGCTTCCCCAATCAGTTGACCATCCACAATCCGCCCCTCAAACGAGTAGGCAATCTCGACACCAAATCGCTGTCCGTCGCGGAAATAGCTTTCAATCTCGTGGGCAAGATGACTGACATTAACCACGATTTGGTCAAAGCCATGCTGTCGTAGCAATTCTAATAAAAACTCCATCACTGGTTTTTGCAGGATGGGAATCAAGGGTTTGGGAGTGGTGTAGGTAATGGGGCGAACCCGCGTCCCCTTACCCGCTGCCAGAATCATGGCTTTCATGAATTTTTCTTCCTCAACCTAGGCCACAAATGTTTAGTTTGGTGAATTGAGTTTGATCTTAACCAGTCCGTTGTTGGCTACGCCGGACTTTGCCTGTAGACTTTTTCCCATTGACTAGGAGAAATGACAGCGATCAGTTAACAAAACGATAGACTAACAAAACACTTGCCGATAATCGGCAAAAAATCAATTGTTACGGAGTCACCTATAGAAGCTTCTGAAAGTCCACGCTCTCCCCTACAGACAGCCGAACCAGCACCTCTATTACTTCCTGGGTAGAAAGTTGGCAGATCGAGAACTCATTTTCACCGAGGTTTACTTCCACCGTACTCCTTCAACGAAAGGGACGGCAACAGGTAACTCTATCTATTAGGAAAGGGAAAACAGCTTTTTGTCCAGGGTGTAGGTTGTCGTAGCTTCAACCTCTAACCCTAGAGTTACACCCTTAAGCTGTTTATGTCAGCGCACGGATTTGTAAGTCTTGGTAGAACTCCTCTTGGAATAACTCCACCTTAGACTGCGCTGACAACAGTAGAAGCGCCCAGAAAACACCTACTCGGTCATAACTTCGTTCTGTTGTATCAAACGCTGCGGCCCGTTCAGACAAGCTATCCCCAAAAGAATCAACTTGTTCGGTCGCGCTTAATGACAACGTCCACCACTCTAACAGCTGATCTAAATTCAGCCAATCGTTTTCCGCCGCAAGTTTTTGCCAATAGCTGGAGAGAAACCCTTCGAGCCGCATAGCCAATTCTGTAAGGTTCTCATCGTGAGCTAGATGGGCAATCGCTTTGGCAGCTTGAGTTCGAGACTGAGGGCGGGGGCGAATCGCTCTCTGGCGCAAGGGGGCTTCCCCAAGTTGCGCAGCCATTTGCTGCAATTGCTCAATCAGTTCATTGAGTGTAACCGGGCGTCTCTTGGGCGGCGGGGCAGCTCTGCGACGGCTGAGATGACGTTCGAGATTTAGGGGTAATCGAACTCCTGTTGAAGTGCTGCTCTCCTCCTCAAATTCAGTGAGTTCTGAATCTTCTGGCTCCTCTAGGCGCTCCAGGGTGTCAGCTTTGAGTAAAACCAACATTGATGCCCACAAAAAAGCTTGCCCAGACTGAGATAAGTCAGCATCACGGCGTCCAGGTTCTGTCTCATCCCCTAGCGCTAGGGTACTTAAATAGCGGTCAATTACCTCAATGACTTGGACATCCCAAGGGTCTATTTCCCCTCGTTGGGCTAAATCAATGAGGAGTTCGATCGCTTCAGTGGCGGGTGTTCCAGTCATAACACATGGCTGTTAGAGAGTTGAAGGTTGATGGGTTGGAGGGTTGAAGGTTGTTGGGCGTAGCTTTCCTGTACCGTAGAGCAGTTCCCGTAGGGTAGCCAGAAGTATTTCAGAATGTGCGTAGCGCGTAGGGTCGAGCCGGTTGAATGTTATAACTTGTAGCCAAGTAACTTGCTAACCTTCAACCAAGCCACCTGGCTAACTTGCCACTTCTTCTGTCAATGATTGAGAGGCTGATAAAGCAGGCAGTTGTAACTGTTCAATCTCTGCCTTGTAGCGTTCAACGTCTTGTTCCAATTTTTCGATTTGTTCTTCTTTGGAACGGAGCTGTTGCTTAGCTCTAAAAGACTCCAGTTGGTGCTGCAACCTTGTCCAAATGCTGAAAATCCAGGCCAAAGTAGCACCAAGCCCCATTGCCAAAATTAGTTCAATGGCAATGGGGGCTTGAACTTGAACATCCTTGACAATGCGAATGACAGCTGGCTCAGTATTTTCCAAACTAAATAAAACCAAAGCCAAACACATAGCAAAAATAATCAAAAAATTAATCTGTCGCATCAGATGAATCCTTAATCTTTCAGTTGCTTGCTAATTTTACAAGAGGGAAATTGCAGAATCCGTCCTCTTTTCTAGTTTTAACTTTGTAATTTTAATTTGTCTTTCATCCAGGTGAGAGGGTGATAATTTCCCCTCTTCCACTGTCCCTCTCTGCTGTACTTCATACCGGAGTCCTCACTTGACGGAAGGTTCACGACTAACTTTGTCGGTGGGTAGCATTTGGGGATGATACAGCAAGCGGATGGCATCGAAGGTTCCCTTAATGGTTCCAGCAATGGGTACAGCAACTAACACACCGAACACACCTGCCACCTGCGCTCCTACTAATAAAGCGATGAAAATCAAGATGGGATTGAGTCCGATAAATTCGCCCATTAATCGGGGAGCTAAGAGATTGTCCTTGATTTGCTGAATAATAACCGCGGCAATTGCCACCCGCACACCTAACCAAAAGCTGTTAAGCACGACCAAAATTGTCACCAGGCCAATTCCTAAAGTAGCACCGACGAAAGGAATCAGTTCAGCCAGGCCAATTAACAAGGCAAACAGCAGGGCAAAGGGCACCTTGAGAATCAAAAATATTGGGGTCAGTGTGCTGACCATAAATAATCCTAGGAGGAATTGGCTGATAAAGAAATTCTGAAAGTTTAGCCGTAAGGATTCACCAAAGGGTGCACCGATTTGTCGGGGTAGTAAGCTGACTAGACCTTGCCAGAGGCTTGCGCCATACAGCAGCATATAAAAAGCCAAGACGATCACCAGGACGGCATCGAGCAGTCCCGTCAATGTCCCTAGGGCAAACCCCACTACCTGAGTGGCTAGCACCTGGACTTGGCTTTCAATGCGAGTATTGAAGCGACCGCTAATCGCTTTGAGGTTGAGCGGCAACCGGTGATCTTTTGCCCAAGTGTCTAGCCTGTAGAGATTATCATTGCTCGCTGCTAACCAAGTTGGGATATTTTTTAACAGTTGGGTGATTTGGTCAATGACAATAGGTACTAATGTGATGCCGAGAATAACCAAAACTGTCATGGTTAAGAGCAAAACCAGGATGACGGCTTGAGACCGACTCCGGTAAAACCTTGCGATAAACCGGACAGGATAATCCAGCAGGAAAGCGAGAATTGCCGCAATAGTTAGCAATGTAATTAAATGCTCAAAATAGCGGAAGACTTGAGATAAAATCCACAAATTGAGCGCCAAAAGGGGGCCAGACAGACCGATAAACAGGAGGCGTTGCCAGTAGGGCCAACGATGCATGGGAAAAATATTAGGGTAGCGGCTCATTGAGGCAAAATTTTACAACCAAAGCTGGCTTTTCAGGTGACCAGAGGAAACAGGGGATGGACACCAGAGTAGCTGATTTACGCAGGGAATACACCCTCCAAGGGTCGATTAAAGGTTGAAGGATGAAAGTTGAAGGGTCAAAAAAATGCAATCCAAGGAATGAAAATGCCTCTCCCCGTCTATTTTCATGGGAGCTAGACCTAAATAAACATAACTATGTCTTTTCTATGCCCCCCTATCCCATGCCCAATGCCCAGCCCAAAGCAGTGATGTTTAATTTCACCCACTTATTTAACTGGATTACCAAAAGTTTAGCCTTGTTGGCTTTGATGAGTACTTCTTCTACATCTGCTGAGCTACCCAGATTTTTTGTCGAATGCCATGCTTTGGGTTCAGCTCAAGGAGATACTGCCAAGGAATATGGCTATCACATGAGAGCGCACGGATTTCCAGAGGTTGTGAAGAACGGAATTAATATTAACCTGGATGAAAAAAATCTTGTTCTGTCAGTCGATACAAAGCCATCTGGGCAGGAGGAAGCGAGTCCACTTTACACCAACCTGCCTCTAGTGCAGCGTAACGAGCAGCCTTGCCAGGATGGGAAATGCCAAAAAGTGGACTATGAGCCAAAGAACTTTAAAGGGATGCTAATCGTTACCTATGACAAAGATAACGGGGGTATATCCGTCAAACACGCGATCGCCTTTGGCGCTGCCCTTTGGGCAATCGCGCCTAATCAGGTAGTGGAATCTCGTGGAGGTTGTTTGTTTGTAGCGCTGCCTTAAAATCCCACTTTTAGCCAATACTGATGGTAGAGCGCCCCGATTCAGTAAAATCTTCGGAGCGCTTTACAGCGTTGGATTAGCTCTCTAAGTTAAAGACTTGCTTCTTCAAGTTATTGAACTCTCCCGAAAGTTCTTGACGGCTTGAAGCCGTTAATAAATAACGGTAAATGAACCAAACTACATAACCTAAACCAATGAGTTCTAGGCTCACATCGAGTAAGGGAATGTCGTTGATGGCATCCAGTAAAGCCAGCGTTAGTTTTACACTGACCAAAATTGCAAAAATCCAAGCTAAGCTACCTAACAGTGGCTTGTAATTCTCGAAAAATTCACCAGCAGAGTTTTGTAGATCGGTAATCAACACAGAAGTTTTTTCTCCAAACTGCCGCCATTGTTCCTGATTTGAGGATTGAGCCTTCGGCGTCTGAATTACTACAAGTTTCTCTTCTGTCTTACTCTCCACCAGAGGTATTTCTGCTGTTGATTCAACCGTTTCTTCAGTTTTGGTCATTTCAGAAGTCATTTCAGAAGTCATATTGTTTCTCTGGAAATAATGCCGTTGAAGTATCAGTCTATTTATACCTAGTTCTTTATCAAGAACAGGATATAAATAAACCCTAAATTTCTAAGTTTCTATGAAGTACTTATCTCTAATTTATTTTGCCCAGAAAGCTTAAAATATTCAGCTTGCTAGATGAGAGAGCTTCAAAAAAATAAACATGCAAAATGAACTACAGACTAAGATTAATAACTACTGATTTCCCCAGCATGAACCGAAAGAATTTGAGAGGAGTTCAGCCACTGGGAATCAAACGCACCTAAGTGAGTTGTTGTAATTAAAGTCTGAAATCGGTCTTGAATAGCGTCAAGGAGCTGATTTTGACGGTTAAGGTCAAGTTCTGCCAAAACATCATCAAGCAACAATAGTGGAGGTTCGCCTACCACTTCTTCAATCAGCTTGAGTTCTGCTAATTTGAGCGCTAATACCAACGTTCGCTGCTGCCCTTGGGATGCATACGACCTTGCAGGGGTCTGGTTGATGGTAAACTCCACTTCATCCCGGTGAGGGCCAACAAGGGTTGTCCCTTGATGTTGTTCGGGGATACGACGCTGTTGAATTTTGTCTAAAAATGCCTTTTGTACAGCTTCTGGCTCATCAGTGTCTAGGCAAACATTAGGAGCATAAGTCACCTCCAGCACCTCTGTGGCCTTGCTAATACTAGCGTGCCATTCAGCGGCAAGGGGAGCTAACCGTTCTATAACTCTCGCTCGACGCCGTGTGACTCGTGAGCCTGTAGTGGCGAGTTGAATATCCCATAGCGCTAGTTCTGCATTCAAGTCTTTGAACGTTGCCTCAACGCCACCTTCTACCACCCACGAGCGGTATTTTTTGAGCAGGGCGTTGCGCTGTCGTAACACTTGATTATATTGCTGCAATATATAGGCATAGATAGGTTCAAGCTGAATGAGGAGGGAATCAAGCCAGTTGCGACGCCGTTCGGGTGCACCTCGCACTAGCTCCAAATCCAAGCTAGAGAACTGCACCGCATTCAAGATGCCTAAAAAGTCGAGTTGACGGCGTAAGGCTTCTCGATTGAGAGCAACGGTACGCCGTCCCTGAGTGCGAAGAGTCAAAGCGAGTTCGACTGAACCGTAGGCACGTTCTAGGTTAGCCCGAATCTGACCCACAGAGGCGTTTTCTAAAACCAAGTCGCGATCGCGAACGGATCGGTGACTTTTGAGCGTCGAGAGCAACTCCACCGCCTCTAGTAGATTCGACTTTCCTTGAGCATTATTGCCCACCAAAATGGTCTTGGGGGCATCGAAATCTACAAGGCAGTCTCGGTAATTGCGAAACTGTCTAAGGTGGAGCGTTTTCAAGTACATTGCTTCAGCGGTGGTAGGTATCAGGTTGTAGGTGTTAGGAAGCTAAAACCTACAGCGTAGTACCTAACACCTGAATTAAGAACGACGACGGGAGAAGTAAAAGCGGAAAAAGATTTTCTCCAGCTCAACCCAGACAAATAGTAACGAACTGAAGCCGAGACAGATGGCAAGTTCTGTCATATTTAACGGGTGAGTGCCAAAGAAACTTTGCAGGGGTGGTACATAAACAAGGGCTAGTTGTAGGGCTGTTGTCACAATCACCGCCCAGAGCAAATAGGGGTTAGAGAAGGGGTTGACCTGTATGATTAACCGATTGACGGAACGCACGGCTAAGGCATGACCCATTTGGGCAATACACAGGGTAGTAAACACCATTGTTTTCCAAGCATCTTTATCTCCCTGATACCCAGGAGCATGGGTATGATTGAAAGCCCACACCATTAAAGTGATAGAAATAATGGCAAAAACGATGCCGATACGAATCATATAAGACCCCAATCCCCTAGCAAAAATACTTTCGCGCGGGCTAAAAGGGGGGCGTTTCATCACATCGGGTTCCGGCGGTTCTACGGCTAGAGCGAGGGCGGGTAAACCATCGGTAACCAGGTTCATCCAGAGAATTTGTAAGGGTGTGAGAGGAACCCCGCTCAACCCTATGATAGGTGCAGCGGCAATGGTCAAAACTTCACCAATATTACTGCCCAGGATGTATTTAATAAATCGGCGGATATTGGTGTAAACCACCCGACCTTCTTCTGTAGCGGCGACAATCGTGGCAAAGTTGTCATCAAGGAGTACCATATCACTGGCTTCTTTACTCACATCGGTGCCAGTAATCCCCATGGCAATGCCAATATCTGCCTGTTTGAGTGCGGGCGCATCGTTGACCCCATCCCCTGTCATGGCTGTAAATTTGCCGCGACGCTGAAGCGCTTGGACAATTCGCAATTTGTGTTCTGGAGAGACACGGGCATAGATGCTGACATGATCGACTTCCCGTTCCAGTTCCTCTTGGCTAAGTCGTTGTAGCTCTTGACCACTGAGGACGCGATCGCCTTCTTGGGCAATCCCTAAACTGTGCGCGATCGCTTGTGCTGTCAGCTGATGGTCACCCGTGATCATAATAGGACGAATGCCAGCGTCTCGACACCGTGCCACAGCATCCCGCACCTCTGAACGTGGAGCATCCAGCATTCCCACGAGTCCCAGCCAAATTAACTCCCGTTCAGTACCGTCCTCTGCCTCCACTGGGGGTCGGGCACTCAACGGTTTATAAGCAAATCCCAGTACCCGCAAGCCAGCACCTGCCATCTGATTATTTTGCTCCAAGATGGAGGTTCGTTGAGCATGGGTGAGAGTTTCAATCCTATTGCCCTGTTGATAGGTCGTGCAACGCTCTAAAATCAGTTCAGGCGAGCCCTTGGTAAACATTAAAAAGGGTGAATCTTGAGCGTTAAGGGCGACGTTTTGGGTACTGCCTTCGCAAATCACACTCATCCGCTTGCGTTCGGAGGAAAACGGAAACTCCTCAACCCGTCGCAGTTGGCGGTTCAAAGGTTCCTTTTCCAACCCGCCTTTGCCCGCTAAGGAGAGTAATGCCCCTTCTGTTGGATCACCTAAAATCGCCCATGCCTGTGTGCTAGTGGACTGGGCTGTCCTTTTCCCGTTGTTGTTATTTTGTGGGACTTCCTGCTGCAAGATCGCATCATTACAAAGGACACAGGCAATCAGTAACGTTTGCAGTTCTGGATACTGCTCAGGTCTAATGCTTTGCTGATCAATTTTGAATTCACCCGTTGGGGTATAGCCTTCGCCAGTCACACAAAATGTCTGCTCAACTGTGGAAACTTGCTGCACCACCATTTTGTTTTGCGTCAGGGTGCCGGTTTTATCAGAGCAGATAGTAGTGACGCTGCCTAAGGTTTCTACCGCCGGAAGTTTGCGAATTAAGGCGTTGCGCCGTACCATCCGCTGTGTTCCCAACGCCAGAGTTACGGTAATCACGGCGGGTAACCCTTCTGGAACGACAGCGACGGCCATCGAGAGAGAAACTTCGACGAGTTCTTGCAAGACATTACCATTGAATCGGCCTGTATCCAGGTAGGACTTGAGCATACCGCCCACGATCACCAGCGCCACTAGAATTAGCGAACCACTGACCAAGACGTTACCCAGTTGGGTCATCCGCTGTTGCAGAGGCGTCGGTTCACTCTCCACGGCTTGCAGCATAGAGGCAATTTTGCCCAGTTCTGTCCGCATCCCTGTGCCCGTGACAACGGCGGTGCCTCGTCCATGCACCACCTCGGTACCCTGATAAACGACATTGACGCGATCGCCCAATGGGGTTTCTTCATTCAGGTAAGCATCGGCCTGCTTGTTGGCGGCGTGAGCTTCCCCTGTTAGCGCAGCCTCTCGAACTTGGAGATTAGAGGCTTCAATCAAACGGGCATCTGCTGATACCTGAACACCCGCTTCTAAGAGCATGATGTCTCCAGGTACCAGTTGTCTGGCATCGACTTCTGCGGGCTTGCCATCCCGAATCACTCTGACTTTTGGCGCAGAAAGGCGCTTGAGGGCGGCTAGCGCTTTTTCCGCACGACTTTCCTGAAGATAGCCTAGAACACCGTTGAGGATGACAATCGCCATAATCGCGATCGTATCTTTGAAGGGAATCCCTTGGGTCTTGCCTTGTTGCAGCGCTACCAAATCTAAAACGCCTGAGATAATCGCCACCACAATCAGCATCACCAACATGATGTTTGTGAACTGATCGAGGAGGATTTGCCAAGCACTACGACTGGCAGCTTCCTCTAGTTCATTAGAGCCATATTGCTGCAACCGCTCTTCAACCTGTTGGGAAGTCAGACCAGTTTGTACATCACTGTCTAACTCCAAGAGCGTCTTCTCAACGCTCAGAGTGTGCCATGCATTTGCCAGATCGGGCCAAGATTTTAACTGACTAGATGGAGTCACGGGTGAATGATTGCTTGAACACGGTACGCCCTCAATCATAGACTTAAAGACAATGAGGGAAAACGAATCCGGTTGAACCGTGAGTAAGCCTCAATAGTCAACTTGTATAGATGAGGGGCAAGGGGCTAAACACTGATTTCGTTATCAAACCAGCGATGATGCAGGATGAGGTGATGAGGGAATGAGCCTAATTGCCCAAGGTCTTCTCTCCTCTTGACGAACTGTCGGCGCTTGTTTTTCAACCCCTTGATACTTAATCATAATAGTGCAGCCTGCTTCTTTTGACTGCACTAACGTATGGCTGTTGTTGCGCTAGCTTGGCAAAAATGAACAGTAATCTAGTATTGCTAGGATCTGGCGGCACTCTCCGGGACGAGTACGAACAAGTGGAATAGAATGGTCTTTCTTCGGCTGTATAATAACTTCACTTTTATTGAAAAAACTTAATAACTATCAATATAAATTTTCAATGAATGAATACAGACAAAAATGTTTAGGGATTGATGTGGGGCAATCCACAATTCTTGAATTCGGTATCACTTTTTTTATATATTATATTTTATTTGCCTATCGTTGAACTTTCTCATCTTTATCTGTGCTAACTTCAATTTTCTTGCACAAACTGATTCCGTTGTTGATTTTTTCAATAGCGGCTAATTTAGACAATTAGGAGCCGGAATTACCTTGAGTTTCATTAAAATAGCTGGCAATAAATTTTCATTCCCTCTCCTATATTGACTTCTCTAACCGCTAAACGCATCTCACTAAAATTGATAACGAACGCTAAAGTAAAACCCCTCATCCTGAGCATTAGTCCCCCGATCCTTGATATCAATTAGCGGATAGCCATAGTCTAGCCGCAGGGTTAGGCCAGGTTGAGCTTCCCAAATTAATCCCATACCAATGCCCGCTAAAAACCGTTGCGATGGTAAAAATTGGTTATTTGGATTATCCGATTTATTCCAGACAATACCAGAATCGAAAAAAGGAGCCAGTTGAAATGTTGCCGCGCCGGCTTCATTGCGTTGTAGCGTGATACGGTCTTCAATGGAGAAGCGCACACCATTATCTCCTGAACGGACATTTTGCCGATACCCCCGTAAAGATTGACCGCCACCAATGACAAATTGTTGGGAGGGCAATAAGCTATCAGGTGTTAGCTGAATATCAGCTCCTACGATTAAAAAGTTATTTTCATTCAGAATTTGAACACGCTGCACCTGACCGAGCCAACTGACAAAGCGTCCATCGGGTATGGGATCGGGGTTAATCGTAGCGCCGAGTGTACCGATACCGATACTAAAGAGCGATCGCAAAGACCAAGCACCTTTAACATCACGGCGCAAATAATCTTGACCAAACTTAATCACCCTAGTGCTACTGACACCATTCGCCTCTGGGCCAATGCCAAAAGGAGCCGGTGAGCCAAACAAAAAGGTTTGGCCGTCCTGGTAGGTAAAGCCTAAAGACAGGGCAAATTCTTCTCTGGGTGAGCGGATTAAGGGCTGCCGGAAACTGATTTCATACAACTCGGATTGCCCACGAATATCTAGGACGTTAAGAGGTTCTTGGGTAATTTTATTGCGATTAGGGGCAGCTCTCAGTTGCAGAGTGCCGTTCATCGGATTGAGCGGGAGGCGATAGCTAAAATCAAAGGTGTCTGCACCACTGGTGGTTGTGTGGTAATAGGAGGCTGAAATGTCATCTCCATAGCCTGTGAGATTGCGATAGAGCAAGTTGAGACCTAAGCGTTCGGAACCCACGCTAGGGGGTGAATAGTTGTCAATGCCCACGCTGCCTTCAAAGGGATTGGCTTCTGTAACGCGAACAATTAGAATGCTCTGTCCTACGCGAGTCCCTGCTCGCAGACTAGCTTCTACATTCTCAAATAAGGGGTCAGCCCGGAGCAATCGCAGTTGGTCTTCTAACTTACCCGTATTTAGGGGCTTCCCCGCACCGAGTTGCACGCGACTCCGGATATAACTGGGTTTGACTCGGCGCGTCCCCTCCACCTGAATTTCTTCTAAACTGCCTTCCAGAACGACAATTTCCACGACGCCATCACTGACCACTTGTTCTCTGAGAATCGCTCTAGAGGTGATATAACCCTGATCCAGGTACAGTTGGGTGATTTTATCAGCAGCTTCTCTCAGTTGTTCCAAGGTGAGAGTCTGTCCTTCGTATGGCTGTACGATGCGATTGAGCTGCTCAGGGGTAAAAATCGTACTCCCCGTTACGTTGATTTTTTTGACTTGAACCGTCTGTGTGGTGGGACTGGGAGACGGTTGACTTGGGGTCTGGTTTGAGGGAGATGGTGGAGTTGGAGTGGGAGAGGGTTGAATGGGTGGGGTTGAATTGGGTGTGACGGGTGTTGGATTGGGGGGCGGTTGTAAGAAGCGCTCTTGGTTTGGGTTGGGTTGTAGATTTTCCGGGGTGACTGGTGTGGGAACAGGGGCCGGTGTGGGAACAGTGGAGGGAACAGAAGGATTCTGCACTTGCAGGAGTGCCGTCTGAGTAAGGTTCCCGCCCCCAAAAGCCATGAACGGCGAGGAGGAAACCTTTTCCTGTGTGCCGAGAAACTCCAATAGCGATTGGCTTGCCCTGAGGGGGTTTGTTGCGGCTTCAGATAGTGTTGAAGATGCCTTTAATAAAAAGGTGGGAGTGGACGCATCCCATCGTTCAGGAGGAGACGGGGAGTGAGAGAGTGGGAGAGTGGATTGGCCGTTGGCACTCGTCACTCCATCGCTGTATCGGTTGGGAGGTTTTTCTTCTCTCATCTCCTCCTCCAACTGCTGAATACGCTCAGTTGGAGTTGCTGGATTAACGCTAGTACAGCAGGGGGCTGCCTCGACATAGCGACTCTGAGCCAGCACTGCACCTAAACTGCCAGTTACGGCAATTCCTGCACCAAAGGGAGCAATTCTCCAAAGCCAATGCTTGGTCACCCCATCTTTGATAACAACCTCACACCAACGCAATCCCATCTTCAAGCGCATGGGTTTCTGATTCTCCTTGGGTCAATATATGGCAAGACTTGGGGCCACAACGCTGACTAAGTCAGCGAATGTTCCCAAAAAGCCTACTCTAGATGACGGATAGACGCGAAATTTTGATCTTTCACGGTTATAGCTGATTGGTTATCCTCCTGATCCCATGAGATTTATTACGAATTAATGACATATGACCAACTCACTTCAAGCGGTTGCGACTGAATCGGGAAATAATTCAGCCAAAGAAAAAAATAAAGGAAAAAGGGAAACGATTCCCTAGCAATACCGAGTTGCTCTCCAAGATAATCACTCTCCTAGATGGAGAGACGGGAGGAGAGAATGTGTAGGACGTTTAACTGCAATTTAGTAGAAGTAGCTTTCTCAAGGTTCCACTTCTGACCAAAGTCGTCTTAGCTGTCGCCGCCATGCCTCCATCACTTGTTCACGCGACTCTTGCCCTTGTTCCAAGTCGCCCATGAGTCCTTCTCGATAGAACCGATCTAGGGTTTGAAGCGTTGCTTCTAAGGATTGCCCTTGCCCCTTTGCCACCTGGATAATCTGCCGAATCCGATTTTCAACAAACTGGTCAAATTCACTGCTCAAGCCTTGCTGGCACAGAAAGACTAGACGTGCAACAGCAGCGGAGAAGTCCTCCCGTGTAAGAGTTGAGCGGTTGTGTTGGAAGACGCCCCATAGGACATTTTGCTTCAGGGCATAGCGAGTTTCCTGAGTTTCATCGAAATTAGCTTCTAGTAGCTGTTCAATAAAGGGTTGAGCATCTTGGAGCGGTGCGATGGGTGTCAGTATCCGTAACCAAGACTCGTCTTCTGATAGGAGTACCAATAGTCGCAGTTGCGGCGTTTCTACCTGCCATACACCGGGTTCTATACTCTGGACTGCTGCTGCATCAAACAGTTGTGAGAGTTGATTGGCAATTTCTTCAGATGTCATCGTGTTTTGTTATTGGGAGATCAAAAGCAGCTCGTCCAAACGGCACTAATGTAACTGCTGTAATCGCTTATTATCTCTCCATTAGCTCAGTCTGGGTACGCTCGCAGTTAATTAGACTTGTTTTTTAAAATTTATTCCTGACTCAATCCCAAACGAATTGATATTACTCAATTGAGAACGCATAGATCTACAGGGAATTGAACCCCTTCATCATTCAACATTGACATTTAAGTAAGTGCGCTTAAATAAACCAAACATAGTTGTAGGACGTTGCCTAGAAACGAATTCTTGTCAGGCTTGGAGGGGTATCATGGGCAATGCCCACCTTACGATTAATTAGATCCCCCTTACTTAATTTATTATTCAAGCCAAGCTGAATAGAGAGCAAACAAAGAACCCCCCAACTATTGCCGGGGGAATGATTCGCTTGAGTTAAACTTCAACGCTCAAAACTTTCTACACCAGCCATTCGGTAACGGCTTCTTCTTTGGTATTGGTGTTACGCGATGGCGTCTCGCGGTTAAATTTCATGTGAATTGAGCGAGTTTGTACACCATCCGATGCCACTGCCATGATTGGGTAGTCGATCAAACCATCTTGGAAGGACATCTGGAAGCGGAAGGTGCCATCGGGGTTGAGTTTGATGGGACGACCGCCAATTGTCACGGTAGCATCCGGTTCTGTTGCACCGTAGACAATCAACTCCGCATCAGCAACCAACCAGAATTGGCGAGGACGAACGGGCACCGCAGAAGCGGAGAAGCCAACTCCAGACATACCAACGCCCGACATGGTTAAACCAGACACGGTTGGGACAGCCCACATACCGATGCCAGAGGGGAAGACATAAGAGCTGATGGATTGAGAGGGAACCATCGAGCCTGGCACATGCTGCATGGAGCCGAACAGAGAACCCGCAACGCGCTGAGCTTCAGCGGACTGTGCCATGCCGAAGATTTCGTCGTAAATGGGATTCCCCTGCTGTTGTGTCGTCGCTGCCACCCGTTGGCTGGGAGGAACAAGCTTGTAGAGTGTTTTTCCACGCAGGTCATCTTCCCAGTTGACGGTGATGAAGACATCTTCAATCCAGTCGGAGGGATAGACAGGGGGAACATGCACGGGGATGGAACGAGCGAGTACCAGCCAACGACCGTCAGCACACCGATAGCCAATATCCACCACATAATCGCGATCACTCACAGGCATGGGCAGATACCATTCCCGTGCGAGTTCGTCACAAGGGTATTCTTGGACACTGTGGGGTGCTTGGTAATTCAGGTCGATGTCAGTGACATCATAAATCCGCAGTGCTAACTGTTGCCCTCCCTGACGCCGTAGATCTTCTTTATGATCATTGGGAATATCCCAATATGCGTAAGACCATTGTGGGTCACGCGGCATCAGAACAATCCGGCTTTCACCGTAGCCTCCTGGTAAATCTGCTAACCCTTCATCAACAGAAGCGAGAGTGCCGCCAGTGCGGTCTTCCTGACCTAATTCAAATTTTGCTGCTTCCACTTCTGATTGTGCCTCCACTGTACGAGATGGACTGGTCGAAATTTTTGTGCGCTGTACTTTTTGAATTTCTGCTAGCAGTTGCGCCTTGCGCATCCGGCTGTAACGAGAGATGCCGTACTCGCTGGCAACTTTACGTAGTTGCCGCAAGGTCATCTCTTCCAAGGGTGGGCGTTCTTTTGCCATGATTTATGCTCTCCAATCGTTAAGACGGCAGGGATGTCAATCCTGATGAATTAAGGACAAAAATTTTAGTTATCGTTCAACACTCCAATCGCTGAGACTTCTGTGCTTTTTTAGTTTTTTGTTACTCACCGATTTTGGTTTGTAGTGCCCTGTTCCCTAGGGCAAAACGGGGAATCATTCAAACAGGTTTTTGGGATCGAGCCAGCCGTCGATGAGCTTGGAAATACTAATTTCTTAGTATTTTTTTGGGATCGCCTTATTAATCTATGTAACAAAAAAGGTTGGGCTTGGGTCAAGGGGGATTCTCAGCCGATATCTAGTACTTTGACGAATTTACAGGCATGGCGGGATCATATTGTCAAAATTTCCTGACATTTGCGGCTAACTGGGATCGCCTTCTCGATAAAGCTCATTGGGCTTGGCTCGTAGTCCAGCGTGGTAGAAATAAAGTTACCCTCCATGCATCACTGAAACGCTTACCATATCAGCATTTTGAATGTTGAATTTGGCGAAGCGGTACTAGTTACAGGACTAATATCAAAATTTGATGACAAATAGGAGCTACCGCTCATCTACCTCAGCATCAACCAACGGCAGGGGGGCAGGACAAGGGAAGCAAGAATTCCCCTCTTCCACATCGGGGAGGGGTGCTTCTAAGATTACTTAATCGACTTCCTATAGCGTCCCTGAGTCTTTTGCGTTGAAGGGAACGGAGAACCGGGGCGCTTTTGCGTTCAATTAATCCACTATTCCTCTGATGACCGAATAACCTACCTCACAACACTCATATCTCTGATCAGCCATCGACCATCTCTGCGCACTGCGTCGTACTGCACTCGCAAATTATCGTTATAGGACTTGGCTGGATTCGGTTCACCATCCTGATAAAACTGTGCAGCTTCCTGAACGGCGGCATCAATTCTGGCTTGGTCGGGGTTGGTATTACTGGTTGTAACCGAGTTCACTTCAACGCCATGCTTGTACTGCCAGTAGGCATTATTCTGTTTATCGGACAGAACACTGGCCTTGGAGCGCGATAAAGCTGGCTCGATGAGGATTTGTTCTAATTGCTCAGTTTGATGGTTGGGCCCGAAAGCCAGGGACTTAGTAGACAACCAAACTTGGATTAGTTCCTTGGCGGTTTCCTTCGTCAACGGCCCTTGTGCCGTGCTCGTCTGACTGCCTGGTTCTGGAATTGGGAACGGCGGTTGCGTTAGCTTGACCAAAGGTTGCTCTCCCTGTAAGGGGGGAGGGGAGGCACCTTGGAAAATTTTCGTCAGCCCCCAAATCAGCACTCCTGCTCCGAGTACGCTGGCAATAGCTAGGAAAATCAGGCGTCTGACTTTGGCAGAAGACTTGGACTTGTCCGATCCTGCGTGAGCACGACTGGGTGGTAGACGTTTCACACTGTCTCTATCAGCCGATGATGCTCCTGGTGTAACCTCAGCTTGGGGTGAGCGAGGCATCGGTGCTTCATCGGAGCTGCGTGAATAGCGTTGTCGGCGCTGTGGGCGTCCAGAAGAGTCACGCGGATCGGTAGCGGTTGACTCTCCTACGGCTGATGTTCGAGAACCTTGTTGGGACGTAGGTAGCGTTGAGACACCCTGAGCAGACGAGCGTTCAGTTGTAGCACCCAGCGTTGCCGTCCGACTACTGGTGGCAGTAGCAGTGGCGCGTCCCAGTGCCCATGACGAAACCACTGTAGTGGGTTCATTCAGCGAGTGGCGTAAGCTGGAATTGCCAGATGGTTGTGCCTCACGTCCTAGGTTCGGACTCGGCTCTGAGACTGAACGAAAATCAGGCCGACGAGATGCCACTGACGCTGCAACACTTTTGGAGGCTCCTGCTGTCGTGTACGCTACATTCTGCTGAGATTGTACGACAGCCCACTCGTTATCGTTCTCTCCAGAGGAATCTGGCAGAGTTTCTAAATAGGCTTGTACCTGTTCATCGGCAAAGTATTCCTTCAACGATGCCTTTTGATTGGCTAAATCCCGGAAGTGAGGAAATACTGACTGTTGCAGCCAACGCTCTCCATAGAGGCACAGCCCTGGTAATAAGTCTGGAGACCCCTGAGAATGTTCACGAATAAAAGCAAGGGGTTCGTACTCTTGGCTGAGTTCCAAGGCGCGACTGGCTTCTTCAGTTTGACCCAGCAGCAAGGCGCACACGGACTGCTCTAGATGAACATCTTGCCGTCTCCCTAAGCGTAAGAGTAGCTGCTTGGCACGAGCAATTAGAGCAGGCTGTCTTTGGGCAAACCCGCGTGCTATCAAAGCATAAACAGCTAAGTAAGTCGCAACCGCGGAGGGCCGTCGAGCTTCAGTTTCAAATAAGGTTTGCTGTTCTACGGCGCTGAGATAACCGCGCAACTGCTGGATAAAGCGGAGAAAATCATCAACACTTAATCCAGATTGGTCATCACCGGTGCCATCAATGCCCATTCGCTCCTGTAGCATTTCTTGTAGCAGTCGCAAGCCCTGACGCCGTTCTGCCACGTTGTCTTCGGGTAGCGCTACTAATTCTAGGATGCGATAGGGACGGAGTTTGTAGAGATCGGCTTTGATTTCACCTCGCACGGAGGGGAATAAGCCTTCTTTGAAGAGTAATTCTTGACCTGTTTCAAGGGAAGTGGCGGCATTTTCATACTGACCTTGCTGCCATTCTTCGCGACCCAGTTCTAAGCAGGCTAATGCTAGGGTTAAAACAATATCCGGTCGAACGAGTTGGGGGTCTCCCAAACGACCCTTGTCTAAATTAATACTGTCACGAGTGCCCAGATAGGGTTGACCGAGTTTCAGGACGAGTTCATATTCCCCAAGTTCTTGCAAAATCAGCAAGGCTCCAAGGAATTGCTCATGCTTGATTTCAATGCTGGGAGTATAGGGATCAACCGCCGATTCTGGGGCTTCACCATTGTTCAATCCCGCCGTTACGGGTTGTGTCGGCTCTTGCTCGTAAGTTTTTGTCAGAAAGCTAGCATCATAAGCTGCACGCTGTTCGGGATCACTGAGAACGGCGTAAGCTTCGTCTAGGAGTTGTTTGCGAGAAGCGATCGCAGCTTCCGAGTATTCTCGGCGCGGCAATTGTAGGGCGCGATCACGATAGGCTTGGCTGAGCTGTTCAGCCGTAGCCTGAATCGGCAGTCCTAATATTCGATAGTAATCGAGCGGAATTCGCACGGTTCACTTCCCCAGCGATGCGAGCTTCTGAATTAACTTATAGTAACCAATAGCGTTCTCTCGTGAACTACCCCTTTTGATTGCTGCGCAATTCAATAGTGGCTTCCAGTATCGTCCGCCAACGCCTCACAAGCCGGGACTTGATTGGTCTTTTTGGGCGTTTGGAGGTTGATCTCCAGCCTGTGCGGCGACCTAACTCCTGTCACATCTTAGGATATAACCCTGGTAACCTCTTGCTTTTGGCAAGTCGATACATTCTGTTTATAGGCTTGGTTTTTGCGTACAACAGTTATTATCCCTCTGGATGTTTTATCTCTATTTCCCTGGTTATCTACGGCTAGTTTCAGCCCGAGCTGGGTTTTGTTTTCAGCCAGCCAGGTGGAGTTTCCAACCATACCTATACTATCATTGCCGAAATTGCCTCGCTCACAGAATGGATCGGCGAGGAAGCCCATTGACTGAAAGGCATGGGAGGACTTGCCGAGAAGGTAATTGGGAATAGGTAAAGGCTCCGAAAACCAATTCCCCATTACCCTACGAATCCCCCGGACTTTGCGCTAAGAGGGCGCCGCTTCGCTAGCCGTCGCGGGAGCGGACTCAACGCTTCTCCTACTGATTAAGACGGCTTGATTGTTACGTACATCCAGCATTAAGCCAATCTTGGCGTAGGCTTCTCTTAATTTTACTGACTTTAAGCTTCTTTATTGATAAAATTCAGACCTATTTTAGAAAGTTTTTCAAAAGTTTAGGCCCGCTGATCCCAGCTCTGAACTGAGTTTGGCTTGGGGCTTATCGCTCCCAATTTAAGCTAAACTGATGAGGCTATTTTGACTCAAGTCAACAAGGAAGCTTTCTGACTGGGGCAGGAGAATAGACGGATAGGGCGCTCTCTACTCAAGGGAAAGCTGCAACACAACTCTCTCTTGTCGGGAGCGTTTTTCCTCAAGGAGAGTCTTTTTCTCAATCCTCAATCCCTTTCTTAGTCTGCTTGGCTCAACTGAACTTCAGCGGTGTGGAAAAAAAGCTGAACATCTGTTGAGAGAAAATTTATCTTAGTTGTTGCTGCAAGGATACTACAAACCAATGGTTCAGGAACGAACTTTACCCGAATTTAAAGTAGAAGACGCCAAAATTACAAAAGAAGAAGGACTCATCCTATACGAGGATATGGTACTGGGTCGCTTGTTTGAGGACAAGTGTGCTGAAATGTACTACCGAGGCAAAATGTTTGGTTTTGTCCACCTCTATAACGGTCAAGAAGCGGTATCAACGGGTGTCATCAGGGCGTTGCGTCAAGGTGAGGATTACGTTTGCAGCACCTATCGCGATCATGTCCATGCCTTGAGTGCGGGAGTTCCGGCACGGGAAGTCATGGCGGAGTTGTTCGGCAAAGCCACCGGTTGTAGTAAGGGACGGGGTGGCTCGATGCACCTGTTCTCCGCTGAACATGGTTTGCTAGGAGGATATGCCTTTGTGGCAGAAGGGATTCCCGTTGCCACAGGAGCAGCTTTCACCACCAAGTACAAGCGAGAAGCTTTGGGAGATACGAGTGCCGACCTCGTAGCCGCTTGCTTTTTTGGGGACGGGGCTTGCAATAATGGTCAGTTTTTTGAGTGTTTGAACATGGCATCCCTGTGGAAGCTGCCGATTATTTATGTTGTAGAAAACAATAAGTGGGCCATTGGCATGGCTCATGAACGGGCGACTTCCCAACCGGAGATTTATAAGAAAGCTAGCGTGTTTGGCATGGTCGGGGTTGAGGTAGATGGCATGGATGTTTTGGCAGTGCGAGCAGTCGCTCAAGAGGCAGTTGCTCGTGCTCGTGCTGGGGAAGGACCAACCCTCATCGAAGCACTTACCTACCGCTTCCGAGGCCACTCTTTAGCCGATCCCGACGAACTTCGCTCTAGGGAAGAGAAGGAATTCTGGTTTACTCGCGATCCCATTAAAAAGCTGGCAGCTTACCTCATTGAGCAAAACCTGGCAGACCAAGAGGAACTCACAGCCATTGACCGCAAAATTCAAGACCTAATCAACGAAGCAGTTCAGTTTGCCGAATCCAGCCCTGAACCTTCCCCAAATGAGCTGTACCGCTACATTTTTGCGGAAGATATCTGAACCTCATTTCACCCTAAGACTGGGTCACCCTTAAGGCGACCCAGTGATGCTCTATGGCACTCTCAAAGGCGTGAGATGCGCTCTAGTTTGGGTATAAGCTGTTGCGCGCAAAACATTGGGTATTTTTCGTGAGGATGGGGAGTCGGAAGCCGGGAGTCGGGAGTGCGGTAAAACCTTGGCTCTAAGCTCTTCTAAAACTTAGAGCGCTAGTTGTCCTCTAGGGAAACTAGCGCTCTACGAACGTTTAGTCTTCTTAGGCTTTTATTTTTATACCTAGGGTCTTTATATTTGCTGAGCCCATTTGAAATCCTTAACTAATTTGCCAGAAACTCCAGACGATTATGAAGTTCATTATCTTTTTTAGATTACACCCTGCGGTTATTCGTATTACACCTGTAATTCGACCGGAAAGGACACGGGAAGGAGATAAAGCTCAGTAGAAGCAAGAGGTAATACACTAAATTGATATAGAGTGTTACATGATGAGTTGACAGTTGCCACGATTAGCACCTCTCTAGTTCACCACTTCCTCTTATGCCATGAAGGACTCCAGAGATATAGAGACCTTTCCCTACAGAGACTCCTAAAAATTTCTCCGTGTCCCCCGCTCTCCACATTCCCGCATCCTCTTGAGCCACCTAGTTGACTGAACCAGGTTTAGACCCAAGGCGTCGCTGGAACAAGAGATTCAGACGGTCGAATCTGGTATTTCACAAGATTGGCAAGATCTTGTAATTGACTAATTGCCTCAGCACCCTCTAACTTCATCAGTTCTCGGTCATCCCGCATTTCAGTCCAAGTAATACCGTAATCTGACACTAAAAAACGAATCAGGTGGTTATCTCCCAGACTGACCATAAAAGAGGCACTATTCATCTGGCTACCGCAGGTATAGCAGGAAGCGAGATAGCCTCTGTTCTCTAGTACAGTTGCCAAGGCTTGGAGATTCATCACCAAATCTTGGACAAATTGACGGTGTTGCTCTGCAAGTCGTATAAACACGTTTGTCCTCCAAACACCACTCCTAAAATTTTAGATCTTTTATACTTTCTTAAGAATTTATCTGGCAGTTTCTGGGAGAGGCCAGTTCAGAATTTAAAAAATTCGCTCAATAGGGTTGAGTCAACCTGGATCAGATTAACTGGGTCAGATGTTGCTTTAAAGTATCAACTGCAACACTCGCTAGCTTATGCTTGCATCCTAGACCCTAGCAATCTTGGTTCGGTTCTATCTCAAGATGGACTTGTCAGTCAAGTCACCTCTAGTTAGTGCTTAAAATTCTTAATCTCCGTCATACAGATAAGTAATTATTATCTGTTTCGGGTAGTCTATAACTTTCGATTTGAGCAAATACGAAGTTTCACAGTCCCAGTGAGTCAAGGACTGACACTAATTAACTTGCCACCAACCAAAAGTCGGCCCAATCACCCGAATCGTTAGCCAGTAGACAACGAGAAAGCCGATCCCAATCCAGGCTCCCTTAGTCGTCCATGTCACGAATTGCTCACCCTGACTTTTCGTAACCGGGAGCCAGGGAAAAATGTTGGCTTCTTTACCGTACTTCTCTCCTAGAGAGGCTTTACGGCGTTTTGCTTCACCCATGAACACTCTACATTAATGAATTGAGATTGATCATAACGCTCTGGATCAGAGTTATTGGTACATAGTTTACGAATTGAAAAGTGGTAACCCGCCAATCGTTAAGAAATTTTAATATTACAAGTATAGCTGGCTACAACGATGGGCAGGAGCATAAAATCTAGCCGTCAGAACAGAAAATCTTCATCTTTCCTAACCTGTATTACGTGTGAGCAGATGGAGATTGATATTAAAGCCAGTGGTCTTGGGCGGTTGGAGTGTCCGGTTTAAACCAACTGGCATCTAGATAGTTAATCCGGGCAAAGGGACTGAGGGCTGAGAGGACTTGACGCCCGTAGCTACGGTGATTAACGCGGTTGTCGAGGAGGGCTACAACACCTTGAGATTCTCGCACGGGCGCGATCGCTCGCTGTAATTCCCTCAAAGCAGCAGGCAGGAGATAAAGACGAAACCAATCTAAGCGCTGCTGCTTGTAGTAAGCCACTTGGCCTGCAACGAGAGGATTTTCCAGAGATGGAATGGGTAAGGTGGCAATCATCAACAGTTGAGGAGGGGGTAAAACGGCTTGATGCTTGTGCCAAAATTCCCAGCCGGTGATCAGGATGCCTCGTTCATCAAGATTAGTCTTTTCTACCTGTACTCGTGAACCAAATTCAGCGGCTAAAACAGCCCCTAATTGGGATTTGAGTGGCACATCTCCCACTAGGAGAACGGCTGATCCCTGGGCTTTGGCACTGAGCATAAGGAGGGTGCGAACTTGCTGAATGAGGGCATCTTGAAATCGGGGCGAATTCGGCATGGGTAGCCCATCAGGTAGATACAGTTGAATTAGCCTGCTGTTTCGGTCTGGGGAAAACTTCAAGCAAGTCAAGTCTCCCAATCCCAACTGCTGACGGTAAATCAACGCCTCAGCGTCCAAATCCAGTGCCTCCCCAATTAAAACCACCGGCTGCTGAGTCCAGACCTGACTTAACGCTGTCGCTACCTCTACAGGTTCACAATACAAAGAAAACTGGCCCTGCGATCGCGCAATCGATGCCCACAGTAACTGGCTGGGCTGTTGCCAGCACTGCCAAAACTGTTTCCACGGTTTGGGTACATAGTAGTATTGGTTTTCCTCCGTTGCGGGCTGGAGTACGTCAAACAAGTGCCGCAGCGTATTTTGCTCGTCCGCCTCCAGCAGATAGCACTCATAAGGGTTAGCTGGGTGGACAAAGACAGCTTTGGTCAGCCGTACACGCACGTCGCGAATGAAGTCAGCCTGCTGGGGGCAGGCTAGCATGAGTTCGTCCCAGTCCCCTGACTGGATGCAGGCTTGAAGCTGCTCACGCGCCCATCCTTCCAGTTCATCAGCACCATCAATGAGAGTGGGAATGTCCGGAGGAAACCACTGGTGACCTTTTAAGCGGTCTGCCAGCCAAGCCGCAGGAGAGGTAATCAACAGCCCGTTGAATCGGTCATCGGGGAACGTATTACCCATCTGAACTGGCTTATTGGTGCCCATCCACTGTTGCAGCCGAGGAATTTCGACCCTCAACAACCAATGCTGGATCGATACAGGTGCTACGAGAATCACTGGTCCTTGCCAAATTAATGCTGGTGCCAGATAACTCAGGCGATACGAGGAGTGAGTGCTGCCCGTCTGAATCAAGGCAGAACGCGATCGCCGCAAGGCTCGTGCGACCAACCGTGCCATCGTCAAATGATGGGGCCAGCTTGGTTGACCCTGCTCTCGCAGAAACGCACGTAGAGAAGAATGAACTTCTACTTCAATCACTCGATTCCTAGCGCCTAAACGCTCCCCAAAATTGACATGCCTCACTCTATCTGCTTACGCATGGCTCTTATACCTGAGCGATGGAATAGCAGCAGTGACACCCTTTCCCATTATGCCAGGGCTAAATTGGTGGTTTGGGGAATGGGGACTCTTGAGCTGGGGGAGGAAGAGGGGGAGATGGGGAGAAAACACGGGAAAATTTCGGGGCAGGGCACGAGGAGATGAGGACAATGTCCACTTCTTGAGAGAGCCAGTCTCATCTGTGTGGATCTTCCTTTCTACCTGCGCTTCCTTACCTCCTCTTTTGAGAAGTTGAATCCCAATCATCACGTTAATTGAGATGGCCTTGCATACTCAAAGGCTTTGATAAATTCTATGACTGCATTGACGGGCGGCAGTGTGGATTCAATCGTTTGCCTTGAGATATTTTTCGCCTGATCCACAAAGCCAGATTGATGCATCCAGGACTTACCAAAACTGGGGTGATAATAGATAGTTAAAGTCTGGTCGCTAGAGTTAATGATAACGGTGTTGGTAGGAGCTTGGAAGAAGTCAAAGGGCTCTCTCTGATGAGGTAAAAACTTTGACAGGTCAAGGGTTTTAATCTGCTCAATGACTCGACGAGTATTCGTGATTAATTGCTTAAGAGGCGTTTGGTGTTTGTTCTCCAATACATCTAAATTTTGGGGTTGGAGTATCTTGAGAAGGGAAAGAATATTGCGGTGAGTTACTGCTGCATCTTTGAAGGGAATAATGGCAAAATAAAGCAGGGGAAGTAAGTCAGCGTTGTTATCAATATTGAAGGTAATCGTGGTTTTCCGAACACCAATATCAAGGCTGGGAGCTTTACTAATGACGGGATAGATTTGGGCTATTTGATAATAGCTGGAGGCTAACGCTAAATTAGCACTGAGATCTAAAGGCGCATCAACCGTAATTCGTACTGTCGGTTGGGTTTCATTAAAAAACTTTTGTGACCCTTCTTGGGAAAGGTAAAAAATTTCGCTGCGATCGCCCTCGGGACTTAAGTCAACCCACTCACAAGTTATCCCCGTTGTTTTGAGACCGAACCGAGAAACAGAATAGAGTTTGGCTCCAGTCAGTGTAGCACCGCTCAAATCAGCCCCCATCCAATCTGCTTTAATCAGGGAAGCCTGCGTCAGGTCAGCGTGAACCAAACTGGCATTGTGCAAATTGGCATGGCTTAAGTCAGCCCCTGTTAAGTTGGCTCCACTTAATTTGGCCTCGCTGAGATTGGCCCAGCGTAAATCCGCTCCACTGAGGTCTGCCCACCGGAGATTGGCTCGACTGAGGTCTGCTCCCCTGAGATTGGCGAAATTCAGATTCCCTTGTCGAAGATCAGTGTCTCTCAAATGGCTATCGCTGAGGTCAGCTCGACTCAGATCGGCTTTGTTTAAGTTGGCGCCATCTAAAATGGCTCCGGTCAGGAAGGCACCCCGTAGATTGGCTTCACTTAACGTAGCGCGGCTTAGTTTAGCTCGTCTGAGGGCAGCCTCTCGCAAATCAGCTCCACTGAGATTGGCTTCTTTTAAATTGGCACTACTCAATTCAGCACGAATCAGCTCAGCACGGATGAGTGTAGCTTGTGTTATATCGGCTTCTCTTAAATCAGTGCGAATCAAATTGGTAACATTAAGACTAGCTTGTGTTAAGTTGGCATGAGAGAGATTAGCGCCACTCAGTCTGGCGACATTGAGCTTGGCTCGGCTCAGGTTCGTCCCACTCAAGTTAGCACCGCTCAGATTAGCCACACTTAAGTTGGCATCACTCAAATCAGCACCGCTCAAGTTGGCAGTACTCAGGTTGAGCTCAGAGAGGTTAAGGCCACAAAAGTCTCTCTCTCCCGCAGCATATTTTTTGATAATTTCCCTGACATTCATTAAAACTACCTTGAACTGACTGCAAGTGGAATGAGTTGTCAACCAAGCGCTACCTACTAGCATTTCAGTTCTGTGCTGAACTCAGGTCTGAGTTAAGGGATGAAGGGTAGCGATCAACCGAGGCATGGATGGCAAGATTGAAGGTCTAGTCTTCTCTAGCTTCAGCGTTGCACAAATTTTAACTTTTGAGGCGGTCTGGGGGAGCTATAAGTCCCACGTCCTAGCCGATAGGGAGGCGTGGGATACGAGAATATTACTATTAATGGTTAAGCAGGACGATGAACATTGGGATTATAGGACTAGGGCTGATTGGAGGATCGCTGGGGTTGGATTTGAGAGCGCAGGGTTACCAAGTCTTAGGCGTCTCTCGCCAAGAGCAAACTTGCCAGCGAGCCATTGAGCGAGGTGTTGTGGATGATGCCAGTACTAATCTGACACTTTTGGCAGCCGCAGATGTTGTCTTTATTTGCACACCCATTGGCATGATCGCGCCTACTGTAGAGCGGTTAGTTCCCCATCTCTCCCCTGATACTGTAATTACCGATGTCGGGTCAGTCAAGGCAGTGGTTGTTGAACAGGTGACTCCCTTGTGGCACAACTTTGTGGGTGGACATCCCATGGCTGGTACCGCAGAGAGTGGTATTGAGGCGGCGGTATCAGGTCTATTCGCTGGGAATCCTTACGTCTTGACGCCGATTGAGAATACTCCTGCACCTGCCGTAAAACTTTTGGAAGAGATTGTGCGATCGCTCACCTCAGGCCTTTATTTTTGCCGCCCGGAAGACCATGATCGAGCTGTTGCGTGGATTTCTCACCTGCCCGTGATGGTTAGTGCCAGTTTGATTGATGCCTGTATGAGTGAGGCTGATCCAACGGTTCTAGAGTTAGCCCAACAGTTAGCCAGTTCTGGCTTTCGGGATACTAGTCGTGTTGGAGGCGGTAATCCAGAACTGGGTCTAATGATGGCTCGTTACAATCGAGCATCGCTGTTGCGATCGCTCCTCTCCTATCGCCATAGCCTTGACCAAATTATCGAGTTAATTGAACAGGAAAATTGGCAAAGTTTACAGAAAAGATTCCAACAAACTCAATCCCATCGTCCACCTTTTGTGTCCTAATTTGAAATTCAGTAGCATGCCTATAATTAGTTGGGTAAAATTAAATATTACTAGGAGGGTTAGGGATAAGGCGTAGGGCATGGGGCATAGACAAGAAACAGTTACATCAATGGATGTCCACCTACTTATCGCCAGGTTGAAATAAGCCCTGTCTCAAAGGTAGTGCAGTGAGGGAAATGTGTTACACCAGTGCAATAGAGCTGTCACAAAGACGTAACAAAGACTGTATATATTAGTAAATGTCAGCTGTAGGTGCTCATGATTCTGTCTGCTGCCCAAATCCGCTGACCTCAGCGCTGAAAAATAAGACGCTGACCCTTTATTTTGGTTCTCTGCTTGCTGATGTATTGCCTACTATTCAGTTAGGGCAGCGTCATCTTAATCAACCGCTTTCCCCAACAGAATCTCATGGTACTAGACACCCAATCCCCCAAGCCTCAAAATGCTGCTCCTGCTCAATTTAGAAAAGCAGTAACTTATTTATCCCTGGTGTTGCTGGGAGCTGGTGTCAGTTTCTCCAGCAGCTATTTTCTGTCAGGCAATTTGCTGAGCAAAGGTACGCCTGATTCTCAAAATTCCTCTAAAGTTCTAGCCCAAACCCCACCTGCGACAGCACCTGTACTCATTCAAGACCCGAACTTTATCGCAAATGTGGTCGAAAAAGTTGGGCCAGCCGTGGTGCGAATTGATTCATCGCGAACTGTCACATCTCAGGTTCCAGAAATCTTTAATAACCCGTTTTTCCGCGATTTCTTTGGTGCTGATATTCCCACTGGACCGCAACAGCGAGTTGAACGGGGTACTGGGTCAGGTTTTATCATCAGCCGTGATGGAGAGATTCTCACCAATGCTCACGTTGTCGATGGTGCAGATACCGTTAATGTAACGCTCAAAGATGGTCGTAGCTTTGCAGGTAAAGTGATAGGAACCGACCCGGTGACAGATGTTGCCATCGTTAAGATACAGGCAAACAGCCTCCCCACGGTAACTCTTGGTGATTCCGAGCAACTCAAGCCCGGGGAATGGGCGATCGCGATCGGTAACCCTCTAGGACTTGATAATACAGTAACCAAAGGTATCATCAGTGCTACAGGGCGTTCTAGCTCTCAAGTGGGTGTGCCGGATAAGCGAGTCCAATTTATCCAAACCGACGCCGCCATTAACCCTGGAAACTCTGGAGGCCCATTGCTTAATGCCTCTGGTCAGGTGATTGGCATGAATACGGCTATCATCCAGGGAGCTCAAGGTTTAGGCTTCGCCATCCCTATCAATACCGCTAAACGGATTGCTAACCAATTGATAGCAAAGGGGAGGGTTCAACATCCTTACTTGGGCATCCAGATGGTCACCTTAACGCCAGAATTGAAACAAAACATTAACAGCAATCCCAATGCAGGTCTCACCGTAGATGAAGATAACGGCATATTGATTGCCAAAGTTCTGCCAAATTCTCCCGCAGCGAGGTCTGGACTTCGGGCTGGGGATGTTATCCATAAAATCAACGGTCAATCGGTGAAGAATGCGGAGGATATCCAAAAAGCTGTTGAAGATTCCCAGGTAGGCAGCAATCTACAAATTGAGTTGCGCCGTAATCAAAGAGAGATGAATGTAACCGTGAAGCCGAGTGACTTCCCTATTGAGCAGGCTCAGCGACAGTAATTTGGGTCTCAGTGCATAGGGCTGATTGTCACTCCTATTTGCGCTTCTGCTAAAAATTTCCACAAATAGCAACAGAGATGGGAGTTCGCCCATCTTTTTTTTTCCTCGAAGTGATTTTATAGTAGGGACTAACGCCGCGTCTACTCGCACCAAGTTTTAGCTTTTCAGTGTTGCTTGGTGGGATATGAGTGATGGCTAATGAAAAGGATTCGCTCTTCGATAATCAGTTGGAGAGAATCTCGCTTGAAAGCGCAAATTGCTTGATATCAAATCTCTATGAATATCTGGTTTAGGGTTTTGAAAAAAATTAATAATTATCTCGAATATAGCCATAAACGTATTACCTTTGCTTTGGTAATTTTTACATTAATCTTTATTACTTTACTTGACCTTAAAATTAAACTAGATATTTCTTTTTCAGTTTTTTACTCATTTCCCATTGTAATTTCTAGTTGGTTTATTAGTAAAGAAATTGGTTTTTTGATGGTTATCTTGAGTGCTTGCATTGAATTACTGGTTAATTCTCCTAGGACTTCTTTAGGCTCCCTATCTCTATCTGTTTACTGGAATTTTACTGTTCAAATATTTTGGTATTTACTTATATCTTATTTGTTCTACCAGTTACGTTCTAGTCTAGATCGAGAACAAGAGTTGGCAAGAATCGATGATAAAACCGGAGTAGCAAATAAACGACTGTTTTTGGAATTATCAAGGCTAGAAGTCAAAAAAGCGAATCGTTATAGACATCCTTTAACGGTTGTCTACATGGATATTGATGATTTTGAAAAAATCAATAGGGAATTAAGTTATGGCATTGGTGATAAAATCTTACAGGTAGCCGCTGAAACGATGAGAGCTAATCTTCGAGAAACAGATATCATTGCCAGAATTGGAGGAGATGAATTTATCATTCTCTTGCCAGGTAACGGATATGAATCTGCCCAAACAGTTATCTACCGAGTTCAGAAAGAGCTTTTAATCATTATGCAAAATAATGACTGGCCCGTTACCTTTAGTATTGGCGCTGTTACTTTTATTAATCCACCCAAGTCGGTCGAAGAAATGATACAGTGTGCTGACCGTTTAATGTATTTAGTCAAAAACAATGGGAAGAATCAGCTCAAGCATAAAGCCTCCGTAGGAGAGGTATTTTAACGTCAAGATTGGAGGATCATATTAATTAATAAATCCTTGGGAAAGGAAGTAAGATTTAATAGAAAAAATCAAAATAAATAAGTCTTGTTGATATTAATTGTCAAGGCGGTTGATTTGGAAACAGGTAAGTAATTACCACAAATCCGGATAACATTAGTAGAGTTATCCAAAAAAGTGCCAAAAGAAAGATAGGCATAGGACAAACCATTTATTAACAAAATCTTATAATTTAGTTTAAATTGAGGATACTTTAAAAGTAAAATAAGTCTGTGACAAATTTATGAACAACTTGTGTCAATCAGGTGTCGAAATTCCTGTAAACAATTAAACTAGACTCAGAAAAATTTTGACCGAAGGATAGATGTTGAACGCCCTCCCCTAGACAGGCTAAGCCAATTAAGCAAAATTGTTGTTTCTAAAAATCTCAATATTTTACACTTCAGTTGGTTATTGTTCTAGATAGATACCATGAGCTGTTCGTAATAGATACCATGGGCTGTTCGTAGGCAAAGAAAGAATGAAAATCACTCTTCCTTAGACCCCATCCCCTAACCCCTATTTAATGAAAATCCGTTTTCCCAACGCCCCAGCCCCGACGCCCTTACCCTTATTTCCCTGGGAGAACAACCAACTACGCACCTATTTAGCCAATACCATCCCTTCCCTGCACCCAGCCCAGGCTTTTCTGCATCGAGCATACAGCTACTGCTGATACAACTTCCTGTTATGCTGGGCGTAGCACGGTTGAGTGAACAAATTAGGGAACAAAGTAACTGACTATCCATTTCCATCCTGAGCCAGACTGAGAAATGGCAAAAACAGATACAAATTGTGACAGCATTTGGGTTTATGGGCGATTTCCGACATTGAGTCTTCGGCTTTGATTCAGGGTGGCAAGGAATAACTCGAAGTTGTGCCGCATTTAAGGTAAAGGTGGCACAATAATAGTTTCTAGATCTCCCAAACCAAAGAGCAAGAGTGCGTTTGCTGTTGGGAGGAAATGGCATCTGAGCCAATTCCTTAATCTCAAGCTTGGTCAGGGTTAGCTATCTGTGTGTTGGATGAAGCGTTTGCCAAAGCAGCCGTCAACTGCCAAGGAACACTCATAAATGCTAAGTCTTTTTCAAGAGCTGTAAGCCTCTTCAGTGTGGGATGATTTTCCTTTTCGGTCGTCAGGTGTACATTTACCTAATCTGCGAAGCAGCAGATCAATCAAAAAAGATAAATCAAGCATCAACCCCCAACTATGCAGACTATCGAAAAGACCGAACCCAAACTCCTAGAACTCAAAACCCGCCTCGCCGAAATCCATGATATCGAAGCCGCGGCATCCCTGTTGTACTGGGATCAGGCCACTTATATGCCTCCAGGAGGCGCCGCTGCTCGTGGACGTCAACTGGCTACTCTACAACAAATTTCCCACAGCAAATTTATCGATTCGGCGGTTGGTCAGCTTCTAGAAGATTTACGACCCTACGAAGAAAGTTTACCCTACGATTCCGACGAAGCCAGCCTGATCCGTGTCACTCGACGCAATTACGAAGCCGCTGTGCGGGTGCCAGCAAATTTCATGGCGAAACTCTCGATGCATCGCACGCAAACCTACGAAGCTTGGGTAGTAGCACGACCAACAAACAGCTTTGCGACAGTGCAGCCTTACATGGAAAAAATGCTGGACTTGAGCCGCGAACTCGCCAACTTTTTCCCCGGTTATGAGCATATCGCCGATCCATTAATCGACTTCGCTGACTATGGCATGAAAGCATCATTTTTGCGATCGCTCTTTGCCGAGTTGCGTCAGGAACTTGTCCCCATTGTCGAAGCCATTACGTCTCAACCCTCCGTTGATGATAGCTGCTTACATCAGTTATACCCGGAAGCTCAACAGTTAGAGTTCTCTCTCAAGATACTTGAACAACTAGGTTACGACTTTCAACGAGGGCGTCAAGACAAAACTCATCACCCCTTTATGACTAATTTCTCGATCGGAGATGTACGAATTACCACCCGAGTTTATGACAATGATTTAAGCCAAGCGCTGTTTAGCACTATCCACGAGATGGGTCATGCCTTGTACGAGCAAGGCATTAACCAAGACTACGAAAGCACACCCTTAGCGGCGGGTACATCGTCCGGCGTTCACGAAAGCCAATCTCGATTGTGGGAAAATCTAGTCGGTCGCACTTTAGGCTTTTGGCAATACTTCTATCCCCAACTGCAAACTTTCTTCCCCTCACAATTAGGTAATGTTTCTTTAGATACATTTTATCGAGCCATTAATAAGGTAGGGCGCTCACTCATCCGTACTGATGCTGATGAGGTAACGTACAACCTCCACGTCATGATTCGCTTTGACCTAGAACTGCAACTGCTGGAAGGTTCTCTAGAAGTCAAAGACCTACCCGAAGCGTGGAACGAACGTTATCGCTCAGATCTAGGTATTATCCCAGAAACCGATACCGACGGCGTATTACAGGATGTTCACTGGTATACCGGTCAGATCGGAGGCATGTTCCAAGGCTATACCCTAGGTAATTTGATGAGTGCACAGTTTTTTGAAGCAGCACTTAACGAACATCCAGAAATCTTAACAAACATAGAGCAAGGTAAGTGTATTACACTACATAGTTGGTTGAAAGAAAAAATCTATCAACACGGTTGCAAATACACCGCAACCGAATTGATCAGGGGCGTCACCGGTGCAGCTTTATGCATCGATCCATTTATCCGTTATATCCGGCGAAAGTATGGGCAACTTTACACCCTGTAAGAGTTGCTTAAATTAACTTGCGTCTATCTACCTCAGGGAATAAGCATTCAGGACAGCAATTTGTAAATTGTTGTTATCACTGTTCTAATTTGCTCTTTGGGAGTTGCAATGATCAATCTGATCCAGGACGTTCTTGAAAGTGACGAGAGAAGCGATCTTCGGCAGTTCGCGAGTCAGTTACATGCCTCAGAGAAAAAGTACCTATTGCGTAACGACATTATTGCTGCTTTTAGTGAATACTGCACCAGCCACAAGAAACCGGAACATTTTTTTCAATATTCCCATCTGGGGCAACTGGTGTATTACACCCAAGAAATTATTCTTGACAACGAGAGTTTTTACCTAATTATCCGACCGAAGATTGCGTCTCAAGAAGTCTACCGATTTTCAGACGAGTTAACCGTTGAGTCGGTCAGTACTCAAGAACTGCTGGATCTGCGCGATCGCTTGGTCAACCACTTCCATCCCCAAGAAGGCGATGTGTTGGAACTGGATTTCCAGCCGTTCTATGACTATAGTCCCACCATTCGCGACCCGAAAAACATCGGTAAGGGCGTTCGCTTCCTGAATCGGTATCTATCCAGTAAGCTGTTCCAAGACCCTCGGCAGTGGTTGGAGTCGTTGTACACGTTCCTTCGAGTCCACCAGTTCCAGGGAACTCAACTGCTGATTAACGCACGAATTAAAAGCCAACAGCAGCTTTCCGATCAAG
The DNA here is from genome assembly GCA_036703055.1 of Waterburya sp. Classification (GTDB taxonomy): domain Bacteria; phylum Cyanobacteriota; class Cyanobacteriia; order Cyanobacteriales; family Coleofasciculaceae; genus DATNPV01. The sequence goes on along the minus strand of DATNPV010000157.1, from coordinate 70,462 downwards.
TGAAGAAGGCATTGTTGTTTGTCAGCGATCGCCCGGATGAAGAATCGTATGAGGAGTTTCGCTTTAAACTCCAAGAAATGGGGTTTGAAGCCGGTTGGGGTAACACCGCCAGCCGGGTGCGGGAAACGCTGGAAATTCTTGATGAACTGATTGACTCTCCCGATGATGAGGGACTCGAAAAGTTCCTCTCTCGCATCCCGATGATCTTCCGCATCGTTCTTGTCTCAGTTCACGGTTGGTTTGGACAAGAAGGTGTTTTGGGACGTCCGGATACGGGGGGCCAGGTGGTCTACGTGCTTGACCAGGCACGGAGTCTAGAAAAGCAGCTACAAGAAGATATTAAACTGGCGGGATTAGACGGATTGGGAGTTGAGCCCAAGGTCATCATCCTCAGCCGTCTGATTCCTAATGCAGATGGTACCCGCTGTAACGAACGCTTGGAAAAAGTTCACGGAACGGATAATGCCTGGATTTTGCGGGTGCCGTTCCGTGAGTTCAATCCCAAAGTGACCCAGGAGTGGATTTCTCGCTTTGAGATTTGGCCTTATCTGGAAACATACGCGATCGACGCCGAAAAAGAACTGTTGGCAGAGTTCCAAGGTCGCCCGGACGTAATTGTCGGTAACTATACCGATGGTAACCTGGTGGCGTTCCTGCTGGCACGACGGCTGAAGGTGACGCAATGTATCATCGCTCACGCCCTAGAAAAATCCAAATACCTGTTCAGTAACCTCTACTGGCAAGAGTTGGAGGACAAGTACCACTTCTCGCTGCAATTCACGGCTGACTTGATTGCCATGAATGCAACGAATTTTGTCATCAGCAGCACCTACCAGGAAATTGTGGGCACACCGGATAGTGTGGGTCAGTATGAATCCTACAAGTGTTTCACGATGCCCGACCTGTATCACGTTGTAAATGGGATTGAGTTATTCTCTCCCAAGTTCAACGTTGTGCCGCCAGGGGTGAATGAGAATGTCTACTTCCCCTACACACGCACGGAGGACAGGATTCCAGATGCGGCTGAACGGTTGGAAGACATGCTGTTCACCCAAGAAGACCCTGTTCATATTTTCGGTAAACTGGATGACCCCAGCAAGCGCCCATTGTTCTCGATGGCGCGTCTTGACCGGATTAAGAACCTGACGGGTTTAGCGGAAATCTTTGGCAAGAGCAAGGAGTTGCAGGAGCGTTGTAACCTGATTTTAGTGGCGGGTAAGTTGCGCGTTGAGGAATCAGGCGACAACGAAGAAAAGGACGAAATCGTCAAGCTCTACCGGATTATCGATGAGTACAATCTACACGGAAAGATTCGCTGGTTGGGCGTGCGCCTGCCCAAGGGTGACTCGGGTGAGATTTATCGGGTAATTGCAGACCGCCGAGGCTTTTTTGTTCAACCCGCGTTGTTTGAAGCCTTCGGTTTGACAATTTTGGAATCAATGATTTCTGGTCTGCCAACCTTAGCTACGCAGTTTGGCGGGCCGTTAGAGATTATTCAGGATAAGGTTAACGGGTTTTTAATTAACCCCACTGACCAAGAGGGTACGGCTCAGAAGATTCTAGATTTTGTTTCTAAGTGTGACCAAAATCCGAATTATTGGGAGGAGATTTCCAGTAAGGGGATGGAGCGAGTCTACACCACCTATACCTGGAAGATTCACACTACACGACTGCTATCTCTGGCGCGGATTTATGGCTTCTGGAACTATACCTCTCAGGAAAACCGGGAGGATATGCTGCGTTACATTGAGTCGTTGTTCTATCTGATCTATAAGCCACGGGCGAAGCAGATTTTAGAGGAGCATATGCGTCGTTAAGCTGCTTTTAGCTGAGGGGTTGTATTAGGTGAAGGGCGATCGCATGCAAGAGTTGAGGATGCGATCGCTCTTTTTTCCCCAAGTCATCACTTCCATCGATGCCCTGAAATCTTTAGCTACTGATTATTACAGTCTTCGAGTCTTGACGCGAAAGAAGAGATAATATTCCACCACACACGAAGAACAAGACCATCACCGCTCTCAACCCACAAACCGAGTTGTGAAACCTCTCTGAAACTAGACCACAACCAACTCAATACCCCGCCAGGGAGGTGACCAACTGGAGCCGTAAGCGCAAAAGTAAGGTCGGAGTAGTATAGCCAAGAGCCGCCTCCATTATCCCAACCCACACGCTTACCAAAACTTTGATAAATCTTGTACTCTGCGTTTTTCGTCCCACCTACGCTCTGCCAAATGCGCTTTTGTACGCTAAAGCCGAAGCGCGCCTTGCTGTATTTAACCCAAAGTTGGTCAATAGTCAGTAAGTCTGTACAGGGAAATTTTTCAATGTCTTCTGCTCTAAGCCAATCTTGTGCTTCTCGACCAGCTATCTTGAGCATGATAGCCGTAGTTTCCCAATCTGCCCTCTGCCACTGCCCTGCTGCCAGTAGCTCACGTAGCCAAGTGTAATCAATTTCACGTTCAGAACTTAGGTTATCCTGAACAACTGAAGCAGAAGTAGGAGAAACAATCGTCACACTCTCAACTTCACCAATTTTAGCTATATTCCTAGCTGCTTCAATTAAGTTAAATCTGTTTTGGCATACTTCTAGTTTTTCTAGCTCTTCGGGATGAGTGGCAAGGTAATCTTTGAGCCAGTCACAGCCACGAGAGAGCAGTTCATCTAATCCTTCAGCCCCTTCAGCCAGCCACAGATTTACCTTACTCTCCTTTCCCGCCATAGCCAGTCTCTCCTCATCAGGACTGAAGCTCATCTCCGACAAATTCCAGAGTCGAGTTGTACCGTCTTTCCCTGCCGTAGCAAGGTATTGTCCATCCGGTCTAAAGCTTACACACTTCACAGACCACTTGCGCTTATCCAGACTCTTACTCCTGCCACGATGAGACAATTCGGCAACTACGTGTCCAGATAAGCTCCACACGCAGGCTATCCCGTCTGCTCCTGCCGTAGCTAAATGCTGTCCATCGGGACTAAAACTCACACTTAAAAGACTTTTGTCAAACCACTTACTGAGTGAAACCTGATGACTGTTCCATTGAGCTAGCTGGTTCCCGGACAGATTCCAGAGGCGGACAGTGCCGTCCTCTCCTGCTGTAGCTAAGCATTGCCCATCAGGACTAAAACTAACACTATTGACCCAATAGTCATGCCCCTGGAATTCAGTCAATAGCTGCCCCGACAAGTTCCACAGCCGTGCGGTATGGTCATCTGATGCTGTAGCCAACTGCTGACCATCAGGACTAAAACTGACGCTATTAACTTTGTCGTGATGTCCCTGAAATTCAGTCACCAACTGCCCAGACAGATGCCAGAGGCGAATAGCGCAATCCTCTCCTACCGTAGCTAAATACTGACCATCTGGGCTAAAACTCATGCTGTAGATCCCGCCTTGATGTCCCTGGAATTCACCTAATAGTTGTCCTGATAAGTCCCAGAGTCTTACCAATCCGTCCTCGCCTGCCGTTACCAAACATTGTCCATCGGGGCTAAAGCTCACAACTCTAACCCAATCTTGATGACCTTTCCATCGAGCTAGTTGTTGTCCAGCAAAGCTCCATAAGCAGACAAGACCGTCCGTTCCTGTAGTAGCTAGGTAGTGCCCATCGGGACTAAAACTAACACTCCAGACCTCACCCTGATGCCCAACAAACCGATTTTGTTCGTTAATATTGTCGAGAATCGTCTGTAAAGCATACATCGGTACAATTGTTGGATATTTTTGAACCGGGCAATTCTCACCGACAATGGCTTTTAATGCTTGCCCTGCTTGCATGGCTGAGATTAAAGCTTCGATTTCTTGTGATTTAAACTGTTGCAAGGCATCATTAGCAGATTGTTCTACCGCCTGAATTTCTGCCTCTGAGTGTGCTACTTTTTCTCCTTTTGGTAATAAGTCTGCTTCTACTAAAGCATTCTCAACCCAACTTGGATTAAAAACAGATTCATATATGCGGTTATAAACTCTTAACTTCCCCTGCTGCTTGACTACTAACCCCGTAAGCCGTAGTTCGAGGTGTTCTGGCTTGTTAGTCGCTGTAATTTCTCCGGTTTGCAAAATTTGCCGATACAGCTGGAGTAATTCACCCTTACGCTCACTACTGTGGAGAATACGATCGCGTATCGTTCTTAAATGTTCTGGCTCATCTTGAGTTTCCCAATTATCGATGATTTGCGATCGCACCAACTCCTCAACGTATTCAGCTTCGCTACCCGCTAGGATACAGTTGTCTGATAAAAGAATCAGGTTACAAAGCTTTTGAGTCAGAAACGGCTGACCCCCCGTCCAATTCAACACTTCTGCAAGCACGGCGGAAGGTTTACTGACTTTTCCCTCCAAGCCTTGACCCAGCGGTCGGGCTTCATGCCACTGAAAGCCAGTTAGTTCAATTGCCCTGCCAATATTAAAGGGAGTACTGCGGTTTTTATTTTGAATCAAATCCGAGGGCGTAGCCACACCAAACAAAGCAAAAGTAAGGCGTCGGTAGGCTGGCTTGTCAGCGCGATTGTTGTAACAGGCTTTGATGGCAGCTAAAAAATCATCAACTTTGAAATTTAAGCTGAGAATACTATCAATTTCATCAATAAAAATAACAATATTTTGAGGAATTGAGGGAAGCAGAATCGCTTCAATAAATCGACTAAATCGCTGGACATAAGCCAGCAAACTGTGCTTATACCACCAAGTTTCTAAATCAAAGGTTTCATACAGATTCAGGCTACCGACAATACTATCAATCATGCCTGCATACCATTGCTCTGGGGTGATATTTGAGGTACCAATGGCGGTAATGTCAATGGCAGCACAGGCAATTCCTTCAGCGCAGAGCCGTTGCATAGTGCGGACTCGCAAGCTAGATTTACCCATCTGGCGGGAGTTGAGAACGTAGCAGAATTGACCTGTTTTCAACCCTTCATAGAGGTCAGAATCAGCTTGGCGCACGACATAAGTAGGGGCGTCAAGCGGCAGACTGCCCCCGACTTGATATTCATAGGCTGGGTTGGGTTCTGAGGTCATTAGCCGAACCTCAAATGAACGCTAAAATACTGCTCAGGCCAATCATGAATTTCTCTACAAGTTTTGTACACCCGAAGTTTCTAATAAAAAACATTGCCCCTACGATTAGGATTAACGACCATGCACGCACCCTCATCGCCAATCGCCCAATAAAACAAAAGGTGCCCAGAAGCTCGGTTGTTGGTATTTGGAGTTTTGTAGGAGTGATAACTGAGCGCGACGCAGTGCTTCAGCTTTATTCATTGTCGGGTTGGCTAACTCCCGATAGAACTGAGTCATGAGTTCTGCTGTAGCTTCATCGTTAACCAAGGACAGTGTTGCAAGCGCACTGGGCACTCCAGTCTGAACAGCTACTCCAGCCATCCCGAAAGGAGTCTCCTTATCTGGCTGAGCTGTTTCGCAAGCACTCAAGACCAGCAACTCAATATTACTAGCTCTGCCTTGATTTGTAGCTCGGAACAAGTCACCCAATTGATTGGCATTGATGCGATCATCCCAGGTCAGAACAAATGTATCTTCCACTTTAGAACTAGACTCGCCGTTAGTTGCCAGGTGGACTATGGAGAAAAAAGAAGAGTTAATTGCATTTTTCAGCGCTGTACTGGTGAACTGCTGATTAAGTAGTATTTCACTCGGTATTTCAGAAGAGATTTGCTTCAATTCCTTTACCACATAAGGGAGTGGAGAAAAGCCTTTGCGAGCCTCAGACACTCCAGCGAGTAGAGCTTTTAACGGTTTTCGCGCCGAGGGCTGAGGGTCTATGACTTGTAAACTGGGGGTAAGAGCAACGCTATACTTTTCTATCAAATAGTGCTTACCGTCATGAAGAGCTGCCAGTGGAACATTCCGCAAGGAATTGTCCAGTACAAACACAAGTGTTTTGACATCGCTCTTCGCCAAATCCACCTCGACTGGTCTAATCAACCAGTTATATACCTGCTGAGACAGCTGTAAAAATTTTTCATTTCTTTTTTGAGTGTTTCTTCCTATATTTATCGGCTTCAGCTCTACTGCGAGACCTCTGTCAGATTGTACGGAGACAGAAACGATAGAGCTGTTTAGCTGTTCTAGGGTGGGTTTAGCTGTGCCTGGGGTGAGAGGAGTCGTGTAGTGGCGCAGGGGTTGCCGGGGCAATTGCAGGATAATGTCTAATCGGTCGTCAGAAACGATTGGATAGATTACGGCTGCCTTGGAATCGAGCTGTTGAATCTGCACCAGATTGGCATCCGATGGCGCTATGACAAGCGAGTTATTCAGTTCAGTCAACTGAAGCGATTCGATGACTTGACGGGCTTTTTCGAGATTTGTGCGATCGGAGTTGTTTCGATCCGATTGCAAGAGCAACTTGACTAACTTGTGCTGGGCTGGTTCTGCGGTATCCCGCAAGGAAACTTTTAGTGCTGGGTTGATAGTAGCCAGATTACTCCGTAAAGATTGCAGGAGATTAAATGCTTCCGTGTGAGCAGACAATGCCCCTTGAGTATCCTTTTGCGCTTCGAGTAGACTCCCTTTGGCGTTTAAAGCTTGGACGAAAATTACCGATCGCTCAGTAGAGTCGCTTTTATTGCCATCTGCCTGTAGCAACTTCAAACTCTCTGAAACGGCCTGCGTTGCTTCAGGCAACTGACCAAGTTGCTGATAAGCTAGCGAGATATTGCTCAACAGCATGGATTGCTTCAATCCATACTCTTTGATTTCCAGGGACAAAGCTGCCTGTTTCCAGGCTTGTTCTGCCTGGGATAGCTTGCTTTCCTTGTAAAGTTTTCCGCCCAATGCAGAGAGCTGCGAAACCTTTTGAACTTCCTGCTGAGCTTGTTCGAGTTCTATCTGGGCAGAAGCCACTTGCTGACTGGCCTGTTTTACTCTCTGCTCGGCATCCTGTTTGATTTCATTGGCGGTTCGAGCGGCTTGATTGGCGGCTTGAGCGTCCTTCTGTGCCGTTTCGAGTCTGACCTGAGCCGAAGCCACGTCTTGGTTGGCCTGTTGCACTTTCTGCTCAGCTTGCTGGTTGACCTGCTTAACTCTTTGCTCCGCTTCCTGTACGTTCTGGTTGGCTGTATGGATTTTGTGCTGAGCTTCTTGATTAACCTTGTCGCGTTCTGCTTGTGCCGTTGCTAACTCTTGCCTAACCTTTTGAACTCTGGTTTCTGCATCTTTTTGCTTTTTCTGGGCTGCCATAACCGCTTGCGTGGCTCGTTGGGTTGCTGCGGCTACTTGTGTATTGGCTTTGTCTTCTCTTGCTTTAGCCTGTTGTATCTTTTGGTCTGCTTCTACATTGACCTTTTTTAAGTTGGCTTGCGCATCCGCTAAGTTTTGGTTGGCGCGGAAGGCTAAAACTCCCACGATAGCTGCCAATGCCGAAATAACCGCCAATCCCAGAAATCCCCGGCGAAGTGCCTGCTTGGCTCGTTGGTTAGCCCTTCTCTGTTCCTCTAACGCCAACTCGGCTTTTTCTTGAGCCTCCGCTAATATGCGATTGGCCTGTTTTTCGGCTTCCAGCGCCTTCCTAACCTGTTCAGCTTCTAATGCTTGCCTTTTGAGTTCCAACGCTTTTTGCGCTTCTCGCATATCCAGCTCTTGGCTGGCGGTTAAGAACTGATAATCTTCACGGCTGAGGTTCTTATTGGCTGCCCAGGCGATCGCATCCTGCAATGCCTGCCCACGAAGCAATCGCGACTCATCCGTGCATTCATAAGCGAACCAAGCATTCAGAGCCTCAGCATAGGGTCGCAAATTTGCCAGTGCCTTATCGACCCAGTTGCGATCGAAAACCAGTGCATAAATTGGGTTATAGGCTCTCAACGTCCCATCGCGCCTCACCACCAACCCTGTCAGCCGCAAGTCCATTTGTTCAGCACTGTCATCGGCTGCTACTTTGTTTTGCTGCACGATTTGCTGATACAGTCCCAACAGCCGACCCGTGCGCTGTCCACTACTTTGTAAAATGCGATCGCGAATCGTCCGCAAATGCTCTGGCTCATCCTGAGATTGCCAGTTTTCAATCACTTTGGCGCGTACCAATTGCTCGACCCACTCCGCCTCACGTCCCTCTGGAATCCCCGATTCAGCCGCAAGGATGAGCTTACATACCTTTTGCGTTAAAAATGGCTGCCCCCCCGTCCAATAAAGTACCGCTTGTAGCACGGTTTGAGGATTGCTAGTTTTTTGCGCTAACCCGGTAGTTAATGGCAGGGCTTCCTGGAGTTCAAAACCGGTTAACTCAATGGCGCAACCGATATTGAAGGGAGTGCGCCGCTTGTCGGCAATTAAATCTGATGGCGTTGCCACCCCAATCAAGACAAATGTAAGGCGTCGGTACTCTAGATTATCTGCTCGTTTGTTGTAACAGTCACGAATGAGGGCAAAAAAGTCATCAATATTGAAATTTAAGCTGAGGATGCTGTCAATTTCATCGATAAAAATGACTAGGTTTTGCGAAATCGAAGGCAGCAGAACTTCTTCAATAAATCGGCTAAATCGCTGAATATACGAGAGCAAACTGCGCTCAGTCCACCAGGTTTCTAGATCGAAGGTTTCATACAGATTCAAGCTACCAACAAGGCTATCGATTAAGCTGGCATACCATTCCTCTGGACTGATATCCGAGGTGCCAATTGCTGTCATGTCAATGGCAACACAGGCAATTCCTTCAGCTTGTAGCCGCTTCATGGTTTGCACTCGCAAGCTGGATTTGCCCATCTGGCGGGAGTTGAGAATGTAGCAAAATTCTCCTGCTTTCAAGGCATTGTAGAGGTCTTCGTCTGCCTGCCGCCTCACGTAGGAGGGAGCATCAACTGGCAAACTTCCCCCAACTTGATAGTGGTAGCTATAACTTTGTACTGCAACCATAGTCTTTTTTAGGCGTTACTTCCCCCAGCGATGAGCCTAACAGCACTCTCATTTCAGGCGATCGCGAAAATAGAGCCTATATAAGTCACACAATGGCATTACTGCATTTCCCTGAAACTTAACTAATCCCATACTACGAAGTTTAAACGCTTCCGCTGTCTTTATCTCGATAGGTTTATCCGCTGCCACCACTTGCTTAACGGCTGCTACTAACTCAGTATTTTCATCTAAATTCAACAAATGGCGGCGAAGATGGTCATAGTATGGCCCTTCTTCCGTAGGAGCCACTTGCAGTAGCTTTTCTAAAGTCATCCTTTCCCGTGCAATTTGATAGAGTGCCACCCGCACTAAATAAGGATGTCCTCCCACCATTGTCATTAATTGTTCAACCTGCTCTAGAGACCAATTTAAATCGTGCCTTTGTACCAAGTCTTGTACCTGTTCGGTGTTCAGCTCTGGCAACTCAATTGGCAATCCCACGTTGAACGGCGATTGATTGATATTCAGAGGAATGTAGACTTCTTTAGAATGGACAATGACTAACTTGAGCTTTTTCCAAACCGCCTCATTCTTACCCCGTTCATGCCATGCTCGCAAAAGTCCGAAAAAGTCAGTGGCAATTTCAGGATGTTGGAATATTTGATCGACTTCATCCAAGCCTAAAACAAGTGGAGTGGTAATTTCTGATAATAGGTATCTTTGGAAGTAATTTGTACACTTGTTCTTGCTACCTAGTATCCCTTTCCAATAAGTATCTAACTTCTCTTCTCGATTGAATTCCATAGCAATGGTGGCACAGAACCATTGCAAGAATTGATCGAGGTTGGTGAGAAATTCAGCATCCGCTGACTGAAAGTTTAACCGAGCTGTCTGACAGCCATGCTGGGATGCGTGGTAAAGAATTCGACTCATTAAGGAAGTTTTGCCCATTTGTCGAGGCGCTTTCACCCGGATTAATGCCCCAGGCTTCAAAATTGTCTCGAAACAGTCCGACTCAATTGGAGGACGTTCGACGTAAAAGGCAGAATCTAAACTCACTTGACCATCCGGTTCATCTAATGTTAGGGGAGTTCGAGGTGTGGGTGGCATCAAGATGGTTGTCTCTGCCTTCCCCTGCTTGAGAAATCGCTCCAGTGTTTGCAGCGCTTCAGTTGCATCTTGGTAGCGCTGGCGATAGTCATAGCGCACCATCTTGTCCAAGATTGTGGCAAATCCTCGGCTAATCGAGGCGCGATCGCTTAATATGTCACAACAGAACTCGTGTCGAGAATCTTGCGGCAGTTCTCTGGGGTTTATCCCTGTTAAAGCTTGTAGGCAAACCATCCCCACTGCATAGATATCACTACTGAAGTAGGGCTTCCCAGAGACTTGTTCGCTCGGCATGTAGCCAGGAGAGCCAACCGCAACGCTTATGCTCGTTTGTCCGTAGGAATAAGCGGCTTGAACACTAACTTCTTTAACCGCACCAAAATCAATCAAAATAATTTTGCTATCTCGGCGGCGTCTAATTAAATTCGCCGGTTTAATATCGCGGTGAATCACATATTGCTGATGCACAAATGCCAGCACTTGCAAGATATCCTGCAAAAGCCCGATGACAGAGGCTTCATCTAGCTGTTTACCGTCAGTGAGTTCTTGGTCGAGGGGCTGACCTTCGATATAGTCTTGAACGAGATAGAACTCATTGTCTTGCTCAAAATGAGCCAATAGGCGGGGAATCTGGTTATGAGTGCCCAAGCGGTATAGGATTTGAGCTTCGCGATCAAATAAGCGTTTTGCGGTTTCCAGCATGGCAGGATCGCTAACTCTAGGCTTGAGTTGCTTGACGACACACAGGGGATTGCCAGGTAAATGAGTATCTTGAGCCAGAAACGTCTGACCAAATCCACCCTCACTCAGCTCTCTGACGATTTGATAGTGACCCGCCAAAATTGTTTCCATCGTGGAGTCTCACTATTGATTCTGATATGACCTAGTAAATCACAAGTTGTTTTATGCCAGCCTTTAGGATGGCTTGGAAAAACAGTCGGTTTGTCAAGTATTGTATAAAATTGTACCGAGTTCTATTAGATTATTCTTAGCAATTCAATAGACAGTTATACCGTCTAATTAATGGGAAAATAATAAACGTAAATATTTTTAACTTTCAACATTTAACTTATTCAAGGCCATTGCTCCCAGAGAAGTCGATAGAGTTGTAAAGGCTGCTCTTTCCCTTTTACTGAGACAGGGTCGAGCTTTTTTAGGGGAAAATTCCAACTCTTAAGCTGAGAAAAAGTGCTTTGAGAAATTAGAATCTCACCCGCTTTAGCCACACCACAAATCCGACTAGTCACATTCGTAGTATCGCCAATTGCCGCATACTGAATCAGTTTTTCTGAACCAATATTTCCTGCTGCCACTTTCCCCGTATTGATGCCAATGTGGATTTGAATCGGTTGCTTGCCTCGCTGTGCCCACTCCTCATTCAACCGACAAACAGCCCACTGCATCTCAATTGCTGCTCGAACGGCTCGCTGGGCATCATCCTCTTTCCGATAGGGCGCTCCCCAAATTGCCAGCAGGGCATCCCCAATATATTTTTCTAAAGTGCCTTCATAGGGAAAGACAATGTCCTCCACAATAACTTTGAAATATTCATTGAGCATCTCAATGACTTGGTACGGCTCCATCGTGGAAGATATTTTTGTAAAGTCGCTAATGTCAGCAAACAAGGCCGTTACTTCAGTCTCGACAATGTCAAAGTGACCTTCTTCTCGGAGTTTTCTACTGACACTCTGAGGAAAGAAACGCTCTAGCTTATCACGTATAATCGCTTCCTCTTGCATCCTTTTATAAAGCTGGGAATTGTCAATTGCGATCGCGGCTTGGTTGGAAAGCGCTGTCAGAAACTGCAGATCTTCTGCCGCGTAGACATTTGACAGGGACAAATTATCGACGTACAACACTCCAATGACTTCCTCTCTGGGTTTGAAAGGTACACACATTGAGGCATGAATCTTTTGCCCAAGAATGGAGTCCGAATCCCTAAATCGTTCGTCGATGCAGGCATCCGTTGTTAAAATTGCCTCTCCAGTGTTACGAACAAAATTGGCAATTCTTCTGCTGTAGAACTGGCAGTCAGCAGCAATACCCGACTGCAACTTGGCGGCTTTGCATTCGAGATGACCCGTTGCTTGATTAACCATAATAATGGCAGCTCGGTCTACCTTCATGATCTTCAACAGCAGGTCGAGTATTTTTTCTAGAAGTTTGTCAGGTTCCTCAGGCGTGGAAAGCTCTTTGCTGACTTCTAGCAAAATTTTCAATTTATCGACCGTTCGCTGCTTCTCATCTTGCTCCTGTAGCCTGATGATGGAGCCTTTTGCTCCTTCCTGATCCAGTAAGGTTTGGATCGCCGTGCGGCTTGGCTGTGGGGAAACTTGTTTCACAATAGAGATCTGAGAATCTTTCTGGTGTGCAACTTCTTGCCGAGGGCGTCCAAATTGGTCAACAAAATGGAAAACCACATTTCCACAGCGAATCCAGTCTCCGTCCTTGAGTTCGCAGTTCTCAATTTGCACCTCATTGACAAACGTGCCATTGCAGCTATGCAGATCGGTGATAGCCGAGTGATTGTAGCCAATCGTAATCTCTGCATGGTAACGGGAAAGGCTCAAATGCTCGATAAAAATACTATTGTCCCACTCTCGTCCGATGGTGTTTGTCCCAAACCTCAATTTATGAATTCTTTGGTTCGGAGTCTCAGGATCGTAAATTAAATACGGCACACCCCATCCTCACGCTTACTGGGATCTAACTTGAAGATAGCGAATATTGTGAAGCAGTCGTACTTAACTCTTCTCGAAGATTAGATAGCCATTATCTGTTAGTGTTATGCCCCGATCGCCTAAATATACCCTACAACCTTGGACACAACTCTATAGTGAAATTATTGATGTTCGCAGCGAAAGCGAGTTTGCCGAAGATCATATGCCCGATGCCATCAACCTTCCAGTACTCAATAATGCAGAACGTGCCAAAGTAGGAACTCTCTACAAACAAGTTTCCCCCTTTGAGGCTCGCAAAGTTGGTGCTTCCCTCATAGCCCAAAATATTGCTCGGCATCTTGATCACCACTTCATCTCAAAAGACAAACACTACCATCCTCTGATTTATTGCTGGCGTGGGGGTCAGCGTTCCAACAGTATGGCTTCCGTCTTGAGTCAGATTGGTTGGCAAGTTACAGTTTTGGAAGGAGGATACAAAACTTACCGGACTTATGTGCGTACTCAAAGTGAACGGTTACCGAAACAATTTACTTACTGGGTATTATGTGGGCTGACGGGTAGTGGTAAAACCCATATTCTGAGACAGCTAGCTCAGCGAGGTGTGCAAGTACTGGATTTAGAAAATTTAGCCCATCATCGGGGTTCTCTCTTAGGTCAAGAGTGGGAGGGTCAACCCTCACCACAACCCTCACAAAAACGCTTTGAATCATTATTAATCGATAAATTGTGCAGTTTTGATGCCAGTAAGCCAGTGTGGGTGGAAGCTGAAAGCAACAAAATTGGAGAGATTTATTTACCCCCATCCCTTTGGGAACAAATGAAACAGGCTAAATGCGTTGAAGTTCAAGTACCGAAAGCTGCCAGAATTGAATGGTTGTTGCAGGAATATCCCCACTTCACCACTCATCCTGACCTTGTTAAGCGTCTGCTACAACACCTTAAATCTCGCTATGGTCGGGAGCAAATCAACCAGTGGTACAGCTTAATTGATGCAGGCCAATGGCACGCTTTAGTAGAAGATTTAGTGACTTGTCATTATGACCCAACTTACAGCCGTTCAATGGGCCGGAGCTATGTTGATGTGGAACGAACATTGCAGCTAGCCGATTTATCAGACGATAGTATTCATACCTTCTTGGATACTCTAGAGTTATTAACTTGAATTTTTAACCCGATGTGAAGAAGGCAAATTTCTAGTCTAGGTTGAGAACAAGCTGTAAGTTTTTCAGCAATTCACCTGATGTATAGGGCTTTGGTAAAAAGGTTTTGACGCTATTCCCTAGGAACTCACTGATCTGATGGTTCAATACAAGCCCGCTAATGCCTATAATCTTGACCTTAGGATTAATTTTTTGGAGGATGCCGATCGCCGTTGGGCCATCTATCGATGGCATCATCATGTCAATTAACACAACGCTAATTTTTTTCTGATGTTGCGTATACAGCGCGATCGCCTCAATCCCATCACTAGCCAGTAAAACTTTGTAACCATAGGTTTCTAGCAAGGTTTTTGTCATCTCACGAATTGAATCTTCGTCATCGACCACAAGAATTAATTCCCCATGTCCAGCGGGAAAGTCGTATTGCTCTGCGGGTAAACCATTCGTTTCTCTGATCGGCGTGGCGGGTAAGTACACCTGAAATTGTGTTCCTTTCCCCAGTTGACTCGATACCTTGACAAAACCGCCATGACCTTTTGTAATACCAATTGCTGTGGAAAGACCAAGTCCTGTGCCTTTGCCCACCTCTTTTGTTGTGAAAAATGGCTCAAAAATTCTATCGATTATTTCCTTCTCAATTCCCGTTCCTGTATCCGATACAGTAATCACAATGTAGGGGCCTACTTTAGCTTCAATATTCATCCGAGCATAGTGAGCATCAACCCAGAAATTTCTGGCAGAAATCTGGAGATTGCCCCCATCTAGCATGGCATCGCGAGCATTAACGCAGAGGTTCATGAGTACTTGGTGTAGCTGAGTCGCATCGCCAGAGATTGTCCAAAGGTTTTGTGTTGGGACATCGGTGTGAATGGTAATCGCTTTGGAAAATGTCTGTTTAACGATTTTCTCAATTTCCTTAATTAAGCACCCCACATCTAAAGGGGTGTGCTTACCTGCAACTCCTCGTGAAAATGACAGCACTTGCTTGACCAAATCTGCTGCCCGTTTAACGTTGCTTTCTAGTATCGAAAGCCACTGCTGACTCTGCTCATCGTGGAGTTTACACTCTAGAAGTTGAGCCGCCATCATCATGGGTGTCAGTGCATTGTTAAGGTCGTGAGCAATCCCACTGGCTAGAGTTCCGAGGCTTTCTAGACGCTGGGTTCTGAGAAACTGTGCTTCCAGTTGTTTTTTCTCTGTAATATCCGTATTGACGGTCAGAATAGATTTAGGCTGCCCATCTTTATCACACACTAAAGTCCAGCGGCTAGCCACCACAATTTCCTTGCCGTCTTGGGTGACTTGATACAATTCATTCTGCCAGGAGCCATGCTCAGCCAAACTTTTCCAGCTACTTTCGAGTTGATCTAAGGTTTCCCGTCGATATAGAAGTTGATTCACATTCTTGCCGAGTACTTCTTGGGACTTCCATCCGTACAAACGTTCAGCGCCTTTGTTCCAAAATTGGATTTGCTTGTTCAAGTCTCGCACGATAATGGCATCGGTCGTGATATCAAGTAGAGCCGCTTGTTCGTGGATTTTCTGTTCGGCAATCTTGCGCTCAGTGAGATCGAGGACAAACCCGACTGTACTTTGTGGCGACTCCTCCAGAAGCGCACCACCAACCATCACCGGAATGTGCGTCCCGTCTTTGCGAATGAGTTCCTTCTCGAAGGGAGTACAAACTCCAGAACGGGTGAATTCTGCGATCGCTCTTTCATCCATACCTTGGTATTCAGGTGGAGTCATTTTGTCCCAACCCAAATCTCCTCTTAGCAGTTCGGAGCGCTCATATCCGACTATTTCTAGAAAGGCGTCGTTAGCATCTGTAATGTTGCCCTTAAGGTCTGTGCAAACAATCCCAATAATATTGGATTCAACCAAGCGCCTAAATCGAGATTCACTTTGCCGCAGTGATCTAAAAGCTTGCTCTCGTTCCTCTTGTGCTCGCTTGCGCTGAGAAATTTCTTGCTGTAGATGCTCATTTTGTTCTGTTAGTCTTTTTGTTAAGTTCCGTAGGCGTAGGTGGATGTTGACACGTGCTAACACCTCTTCATGCTCTAGTGGCTTGGTAATATAGTCCACCGCCCCGCAATTCAATCCTTTGATTTTATCTACCTTCTCAGCCAGAGCTGTCATGAAGATGATGGGAATATCTTGAGTAGCTTTATTGCTTTTTAACCGACGGCAAGTTTCAAATCCGTCTATACCTGGCATAAACACATCCAACAAAATTAGGTCGAGTGGGGCATATTCCGCCATCTCAATCGCACTTTCCCCATCTTCAGCTACTACAACTTTGAAGCCGGAGTCCTCTAAAAAATCGAGCAACATCTCCAAGTTAGTGGGAGTATCATCGACAAGTAAAATGACACTTTTTTCGGTAGTATCAAAACTCATTAATACCTCTTAACGTTATTTGATAAATTCCCAATTTTGGCTCTCTTTAAAATTTTCAGCCAGTTAACCAAGATGGCCGCCAACAGTATTCCTTGCTCATCTGACTCCTCCAGAAAGGCTTCAGCGCGTTTACGTGCCGATTCGAGAGGACGAATAGGGTAAATCCCGGCCTCAGCTCTCCTCCTGTTTTATTTTAGAAATAACATTAAATTTTTTCCCATATCTTAGTTATGTATTCATTGCTTCATTGAAATTTAAGCTTTGTAATTAAAAGTAATACTTTGTTTTAAAATGCTAAGAATATGGTGAAAAGTCCCCACTCTTTAATCAGCTAGAGAAAGATGTACGGCTTAACCAGCGAGTTTTTGCCTGTCAAAGCATTGGCTAAAGAGCTACACTTTCCACAGACGGAATTATTCAATTGTTAACTCTAGAAGTTAGTGGTAACAGAAGATAACAGCCTACTGTGTTGCCCATTAACCTCATACAGATGAAAAGAGGAAAATGAGTATGTTTATTGCCGACTATAACCTCATCGAAATTATATATGAAGGCTCCACTACCCTTGTTTATCGTGCTTCAAGAGAGCTAGAGCCAGCTTTGGTTATGATTAAAACTCTCAAAGCTGAGTATCCCAGTATAGAAGAGCTCACTCGATTAAGACATGAGTATAAAATCCTCCAGGACTTGGAGATAGAAGAAATCGTTAAGCCTATAGCTTTAGAAAGCTATCAAAATGGTCTAGCGCTAATTTTATCGGATTTTGCGGGAGAAAGTCTGAAGAATTTTATCACAACTGGCAAATTAGGGTTAAGCCAGTTTTTGCTGATTGCTATTCAATTAGCTTCTGCCCTCGCTCAACTCCATCAAAATAATATTATTCATAAAGATATTAAGCCTCACAATATTCTCATTCATCCGAAAAGTAACCAAATCAAAATTATAGATTTTAGCATTTCATCTTGCTTAGCGATAGAAAGCAAAATTATCAGTAATCCTAAGTTATTTGAAGGCACTCTTGCCTATATGTCACCCGAACAAACTGGACGGATGAATCGCTCAATTGACTACCGGACAGACTTTTATTCTTTAGGCATTACCTTCTATGAAATACTAACGGGACAGCTACCCTTTCAATCGACTGACCCCCTAGAATTAGTTCACTGTCATATTGCTAAAACACCCGTACCACCTCATGAACTCAATTCAGAGATTCCGCAATCTGTCTCTGACATTGTCATGAAATTATTAGCTAAGACGGCTGAAGACAGATATCAAAGTGCCTTGGGGCTAAAAGCTGACTTGGAAGGAGTCTATCAAATGATGGTACAAGCATCAGTTGAGATTTCGCAATTCAAGGTAGGGAAGATAGATTTATACAGCCGATTTCTTATCCCAGAAAAACTTTATGGTCGTGACAAAGAAGTCGTTACTTTAATGGATGCCTTTGAGCAAGTCAGCAGAGGAGCAACCAAGATTATGTTAGTGAGCGGTTACTCAGGAATTGGCAAATCCTCGTTAGTAAACGAAGTCCATAAACCTATCCTGCGCCAGCGGGGTTATTTTATTTCTGGTAAATTTGACCAATTTAAGCGAAGTATTCCTTACGCTTACTTAATTCAAGCCTTTCAGGAACTGATGCGACAATTACTAGCAGAAAGTACTGACAAAATAGCAGTTTGGAAAGGCAAACTTTTGGATGCTCTTGGTTCTAATGCTCAGGTCATTATTGATATGATTCCTGAAGTTGGGCAGATTGTTGGTTCTCAGCCAGAGGTTCCTCAGTTGGGGTTGGTTGAAGCTCAAAACCGCTTCAATTTGCTGTTTCAAAAATTTATTCATGTATTTACTCAACCTGAACATCCATTAGTTATATTTCTAGATGATCTACAATGGGCAGATTTAGCTTCCCTTAGGTTAATTCAGTTGTTAGCCTGTGACCCTGAGAGTCAATATTTATTGTTGATTGGAGCGTATCGAGACAACGAAATCAGCACTACTCATCCCTTGATGTTGACCTTGGAGGAAATTCAAAAAACTGGCTTAGTTGTGAACAACATAGTTCTTGATGCTTTGCAGATTAGTCATGTCAACCAGTTAGTCAGAGATACTCTCCGAACCGACATAGAAACGTCAAAGCCACTGGCTAAATTATTGTTCAGTAAAACTCAGGGCAATCCTTTCTTCTTAACTCAGTTACTAAAATCTCTCCACCAAGAAAAATTATTGTTTTTTAATTTCCATAAAAGAAGTTGGCAGTGGGATATCAATCGTATACAAGATATTGATATCTCGGAAAATGTCGTTGAATTGATGATTAGCCAAATTCAAAAACTATCTCAGAAGACACAGAATGTCTTAAAGTTGGCTGCTTGCATTGGGGATAAGTTTACTTTAGATGTTTTAGCTATTGTTAACGAAAAATCTCAGCCAGAAACAGCCAAGGATTTGTGGGAAGCGCTACAGAGTGGTTTAATTTTACCTCTTTCTGAGGCTTACAAAACTCCACTGTTACTTGACTTAGAAGCCTCAAATTATTTGCTAATTGACTCATTGAAGGTTGGCTACAAGTTTTTGCATGACCGTGTTCAACAAGCCGCTTACTCTCTCATTCCAGACTCACGGAAAAAAGAAACTCACCTAATAATCGGTCAGTTACTGCTGCAAAATATGATGGCTGAAGAACGGATAGAAAACATTTTTTCATTAGTTAATCACCTGAATTATGGTATCGAATTACTTACTCTAGAAGCAGAAAAATATGAGCTAGCTGAACTCAATCTCATTGCAGGACAGAAAGCGAAAGCATCAGCCGCGTATGAGTCGGCTGTCAAATATTTGAATGTCGGTTTGGAAATGTTGGCAGTAGATAGCTGGGATACTCAGTACCACCTGACGTTAGCGCTGTATAACGAAGCTTTAGAGGCAGCCTATCTGAGTGGTGATTTTGCTCAAATGCAGAGATTGGCTGAAATAGTGCAAAGCTTCGCCAAGACGCTATTGGACAAAGTCAAAGCGTATGAAGTCCAAATTCAAGCTTGTCTAGCACAAAACAAGGTACAGGAAGCAGTTAGTACAGGGTTACAAGTCTTAAAACTGTTTGGAGTAGAGTTTCCCGAACAGCCGAACCCATCAGATATTGGGCGGGGGCTGGAGGAAACTGCGTCAACTTTGAGTGGGAAGGAACCCGCCGACTTAATCGATTTACCTCAAATGAGAGAACCCAATCAAGTAGCGGCGATGAAGCTTTTAGCAAGCCTATTTTCTCCTACCTATATGAGTACTCCAGAACTGTTGCCCTTGATGATCTGTAAACAGATTGATTTATCGATTCAATATGGCAATGCGGCGATGTCTCCCTTTGCCTATGCTAATTATGGTTTCCTTCTATGCGGCGTCGTGGAAGATATCGAGCAAGGCTATCAGTTCGGACAATTAGCTTTAAAGTTGGTATCCAAACTGAATGCAAAAGAAATCAGTATTAAGACTAGCCACATCGTAAATCTCATGATACGCCCTTGGAAAGAACATCTTAGGAATAGTTTAGAACCCTTGCGGTCAGATTACTCTAAAGGATTGGAGATCGGAGATATAGAATATGCTGCCTATAGTGCATTTGAATATTGCTATCATTCATTTTTTGTTGGCAAGCCACTCACTGCCCTTGAACGAGAAATGGCAAGCTATTGGGATGCCATTCATAAAATTAAACAAAAAACAGGACTTCATTATCAAGAAATCGGTTGGCAAGCTGTTTTAAACCTGATGGGCAGAACCCAAAATCCGTGCTTGCTTAGAGGTGAAGTCTACGATGAACAGAAAATGCTACCTCTGCACTACTCAACCAACGACCAAGTAGCCATCCAATTTTTATACTTCCATAAACTAGAGCTTTGTTATTGGTTTAATAACTACTCCCAAGCCTTGGAGAATATCGCTCAATTTGAAAATTATTTGGGGGCAGCGATAGGGATGCCCATCTTTGCTTTATTTCATTTTTATGATTCTCTGGTGCGTCTAGCGGTATATTCTGAAACCCCAAAGTCGGAGCAACGCGAGATTCTTGAGCGCGTACAAATTAATCAAGGGAAAATGCAAAAATGGTCTCATTATGCCCCAATGAATTTTCAGCATAAGTACGAGCTTGTGGAAGCAGAAAAGGCGCGGGTGTTGAAGCAATACTGGCAAGCAGGGGAGTATTATGACCGTGCGATCGCTGGAGCAAAAGAACATGGATATATTCAAGAAGAAGCACTCGCTAATGAGCTGGCAGCAGACTTTTATTTTTTGATCGGCAAGGATAAATTTGCAAAAATCTATCTGACTGAATCCTATTATGGATATATTCGCTGGGGAGCTACCGCAAAGGTCAAAAATTTAGAAGCAAAACATCCTAACTTTTTCTCCCAAACACTAGTGCAAAAAAAACAAAAACTAGAAGTTAGTCTTACAACTGTTTTTACAACTCAAGGCAGGCATAAAGATTTTGATTTAGCCGCTGTATTAAAAGCATCACAAGCGCTTTCAGGTGAAATAGTTTTGGATAATTTACTGAATAAATTGATGCAAATATTACTAGAAAATGCGGGAGCAGAAACTGGTTTTTTAATTTTAGAAAAAGCAGGGAAATGGAGTATAGAAGCTTCAGCAAGTTTGGATAAAAATGAAATAGTCGTGCAACAATCAGTAGCCGTAGAAACTAGTAATCAACTCCCTTTATCTATCATTAATTATGTGCGGCAGACTCAGGAAAATATTGTCTTGAATGATGCTATGGGTGAGGGAGTTTTTACGACAGATTCTTATATCCTCACCTCTAAACCCAAATCTATTTTATGTATGCCGATTATCAACCAAGGTAAATTGATTGGCATTCTTTACTTAGAAAACAATCTAACTAGGGATGCATTCACGCCAGACCGATTGGAAATATTACAAGTCTTATCTTCTCAAGCTGCAATTTCGATTGAGAATGCACGTCTTTATAAGGATTTAGAAAATTATAGTCGGACGCTAGAAGTAAAAGTAGAAGAGCGAACGCAGGAGTTACAAGAGGAAATTCGCGTTAGCGAAGCCGCTGCGAGGCATCGCAAACGAGCCGAAGAAGCTGCCGAAGCAGCCAATCGCGCCAAGAGTGAATTCTTGGCTAATATGAGCCACGAACTTCGCACCCCGCTAAACGGCATATTGGGGTATACGCAAATCTTTAAAAAATATAAAAATTTAACTGACCAACAAAAAAAGGGGATTGGCATCATTCATCAGTGCGGTGAACACCTACTGACGCTCATCAACGATATTTTAGATCTCTCTAAAATTGAAGCTCGGAAAATGGAAGTTTATCCAACTGAATTTCATTTCCCTGAATTCCTCAATGGCATCTCAGAAATTTGCCGCATCCAGGCTGAAAGAAAAGGTCTTTCGTTAATGTATGAAACGATTTCCCCATTACCAAAATTTATCCGAGCCGATGAAAAACGGTTGCGACAGATTTTAATTAATTTAATTAGTAATGCAGTCAAATTTACAGAACAAGGAAGTATAAAGCTTATAGTAGGCTATCAAAAAGAAAAGCTGCGGTTTCAGGTAGAAGATACAGGAATTGGTATTGCAGCGGAGCAATTAGAAGAAATCTTCCTACCATTCCAACAGGTAGGTGAGAATCGCCGTAAACCCGAAGGAACGGGATTGGGATTGGCAATTAGCCGTCAATTAGTCCAGATGATGGATAGTGAATTAAAGGTAAAGAGTACCTTAAGTCACGGTAGTATTTTCTGGTTCGATTTGGATTTATCGGAAGTGACGCCATCGGATGATGTTACTCATGTGCAGAAGAACAACATTATTGGTTTCGTTGGCTCTAAACGAAAAATTTTAGTGGTAGACGACAAGTGGGCAAATCGCTCTGTTTTAGTTAATATATTGCAATCATTAGGGTTTGAAATTTGTGAAGCGATAGATGGGTTAGACTGTCTAACTAAAGTCCATGAATTTCAACCTGATATAATTCTTATGGACTTGGTAATGACCGGGATGGACGGCTTTGAAGCGACTCGTCGCTTAAGAGCTTTAGCCGACCTTAAAGATGTGGTGGTGATTGCTATTTCAGCTAGCGTCTTTGATTTTGATCGGCAGCAGAGTCAGGAGGTAGGTTGCGATGATTTTCTCCCCAAGCCTATTCGAGAAGTGGAGCTTTTAGAGAAATTACGCCTTCACTTGAAACTCGAATGGATATATGAGGAGGTAAGGGACAATCAGCAAGAAGAGGTTAATCCAAAATCCGAAATCTACCCGCCGGATGCAGTTGGAGGACAGCAAAATAAAGAATTCGTTGTTCCGCCTGTAGAAGAGATTGCTACTCTGCTTGATTTGGCGAGGAGGGGCGACCTCCGAGCTCTTATCAAGCGAGCCTCCAAACTTGAGGAGACAGATGAGCAATGGATACCGTTTGCTACCTATCTCTGCCAACTTGCCCAAGAGTTTAAAGGAAAACAAATTAGGGAATTTCTAAGACAATTTTTAGAGGCATGATTTGTCCAATCCATGACCCATTACCTATTTTCCGCAGCAATCAGAGACATGAAACGGTAATCCGATGCTTGAAGTAGTGTTCGCTCTACCTGTTACTTCTAATGTAAGCGCTACTATGTGATTAATTCTATAAAAGATTTATCCTAAAGAAGCATATTGATTAGGGTGTACGTCAACACGCAACTCAACAACTTGGTCTTAGGTTAGACAAACCATTACCATCTTAAATCCAAATTGAATGACCTAAGCTAAACCAACTTTTACATATTGGCTGATTCAGAGCAGACATTGTTCAAGCTTTGGAAGACTATCGTAACGGGAGGATAAGTCAAATTGACTTCTAATACACTTCTACAACGAATACATCAACACCAATATCTGCGCGAATTGCGGAACAAATTGCTGCATTTGCACAGAGTGCTGCTTGATACAGAACGCATTGCTTACGAACAAGTGCACGGACGAGTATCGAGTACAGAATTGCTTCAATTGGTCATTGAACACGAACAATTTGCTTGGTTGCATCGCATCTCTGAACTGGTTGTACAGATTGATGAAATGCTCCAAGCGGATGAACCACTATCATTAAACGATGTCCAAAATCTGATTGCTCATACCCGCACGCTGCTCACACCGTCAGAACTAGGTAATACGTTCGAGAGAAAATATTACAACGCTATCCAGCGTGAACCAGGTGTAGTGTTGGCACACGCCGATGTGTCACAGCTTCTTACCTCCTATAAATGAGGCAAAGTCAGGAGCCTTGTAATTCTTGGCTCCTGATCTCGTTTCCGATTGTATCGGAATATCTTCCTCTGAAACCTCTGCGCTCTTTGCGTTCCCCTCGGCGTACTTTGCCCTAAAAACTTAACAATTCCGCTGCTAACGGAAATAGAACGCAAACTAAGGCCGTCTAAACATACTTAAAGGAGCTATCAGTGAGGTTGAGTTGCTCCGGAGAGACTCCTTGAACAACCCCAATCAACTCATTCGTCGTCTGACCCGCCGTATAAAAAACACCCGTGTCCGTACCTAATACCCCAAGCTGATAAGAACTGGCTGAGCCGTGTAGCACAATAGTGTCTTCCAGATGATTAAAGTCAGCAATCACCGCGTAGTCACTCTGACCTGCGTTGGATAAGATGCCGTCATTGTAGAACACTGTAGTAGCATTTCCCAGAATGAATTGGTCGGCACCCGTGCCACCGATGAGCGTATCCATCTCACCGGTTCCGGCATTCGTGGCGGGGTTGACACCCGTGAGAGAGTCATTCCCCTCCCAACCTCTGAGCGTGTTATTGCCTATACCACCAATGAGAGAGTCGTTTCCAGCTGAACTAGCAAGCAAGGCATTCCCTACGGTAGAGGGTGCATTAATCGCGAGAGTGCCTCCAAACTCAAAGGCTCCAATATCTATCTTTCCATCACTGCGGGGCGTTCCCAGCTCATCAGTGGTCAAACCAGCGACGCTTACCCCAGCATTAATCGCGGCACTTCCTGCAAGCAGGGGATGGACAAGGTGACCGTTAATCTCTTGCAATGCACCGAGTTTGGGGTCGGCGATGGTGATAGAAGCCGTAGCATTAAAGTCGTTCGAGTTGTTGGTCGATTTTGGGGGAAATTGGATATTACCGCCACCATCGGTTAGGAGACGGCTCGTTTGTTGTTGAATTCCCCAATTATTGTTGCCATTTGCCGCCGTGTTGTTGGCAAAAATCGTATTTTGAACCGTGACAGGGGAATCATTCGCTGCTACTCCACCACCGACCCATCCGGCATAATTGTTGGCAATGGTGGTGTTAATGATGTTGGTGGGGCCGTAGAGTGACATGGCTCCACCGTTACCGTTATAGTCGGTGGCTTGAGCCTTGTTACCTGAAAAGGTGCTGTTGGTAATCGTGGTGGGTGCATCCATCATCCACAAACCACCTCCCTGACTAGCAGCGATATTGTTGGCAAACGAGGTGTTGCTAATCGTAAAGCCCTTGTTGGCTCCATTGCTCATTTGCACTACCGCACCCCCATTTCCCCCATTTCCGCCTGGGAGTGCCAAAACTTCGTTGTTTTTGAATGTGCTGGAGTTGATCAGGACGCTGTCTTGGTTACCACTATAAAGATAGGCGGCTCCCCCTTCACCCCGACCTTTGTTGCCATCAAATACACTATTGCTGATGCTAATCGTGCCAGTTGGGCTGTTGATATTGGAGCCCCTGTCGCTGTAAACAGCACCGCCGTACCCCCTTAAGGTTGGGTTTTCCTGCCCTGTAGCGACAGCCCCTGCGATCGTGCTGTTGTTGATGAACTTCGAGCCTTCGATCACCAGTTCACCTGCAAGGTTGTTAATGGCTCCACCGTTAATGCCTGCGTTGTTGGTGAATTCGCTGCCCGTGACGGTGGTGCGTAGTCCTCCCCAAGTTGCGATCGCACCTCCACCTCGCTCGTCGTTACTGGCTGTAGCCGTATTGCTGTCAAATTTACTGCCCGTCACCGTAACGATGCCTTCATACGCGCCAAAAATGGCTCCCCCACCTTGGCTAGCCACGTTGTTCTTAAATTGGCTGTTCTCTACGGTTAATTTGCCCTGGTGTTCCGTCCGGATTGCCCCACCGAATTCATTGGTGAAACCATTGGCAAGGGTGAGGTTTTTTAGCGTCAAGCTGGTTGGGTTAACCGACGTTGATTGCAGGTGGAAAATGCGGCTTTGGTTGTTGCCACTGAGGGTTAAACCGGACACACCCGCGCCATCAATAATCAGGTTTTTGCCAACCGAAATTTCCAGTTGACCTGAGGTGAGAGTAATGGTTTGGTTGGCGAAGGTTGAGGCGAATTGAATGGTGTCTCCTGATTGGGCAGTAGCGATCGCATCTCTAAGAGAACCGACTCCATTATCCGTAGCAGACGTAACAGTAATAATACTCATGGTCAATCCTTTCGTGGGTAAGTGAATGCGGTAGAGTCCCTGGATTGAGTTGCATGTTTCCCGTAGGGGCGCACCGACGTGCGCCCTTTAGGTGTATTGCATCAAGTTGCAAATTGCTCTAAGTCCCGCCTGAGATGAAGACCGTGCCAGATTCTGCGTTTAACGAACCACTCCAGACTCAGAGGACACAGAGGAAAGAAAAGTGAGGTGGAGTTTTTTAGCTCTACAGAAGGAAAGCAGGCAGGCTTTAGATGCGGTCTAAACGTAAGTAAAGCTGCTATCGGTGAGATTGAGCTGGGTTGGTGAAACTCCTGTGACGACGCCAATTAGTTCGTTGCTCGTCTGACCTGTTGCATAATAAATACCCGTGCCCGTTGGTAACTCTCCTAGTTGATAGGAACTGGCTGACCCATGCAGCACGATTTTGTCTTCGAGCGTGTTGAAATCAGCAAGGGTGGCATAGTCAGTTTGACCTGGGGAGGATATGAGTCCGTCGTCGTAGAAAACTTTGTTAGCATCCCCAAGCATGAATTGGTCGGCTCCTGCACCTCCGTTGAGCAGGTCGATTTCCCCTTTTCCGGCGTTAGTGGCAGCATTGACGCCCGTGAGGGAGTTATTACCTGTGCCACCGACGAGATGGTCATTACCTGTAGTGCCAAGGAGAGAATCATTTCCAGCTTGACTTAACAGTAGGGCATTACCACTGCTGCCTATTGAGGGTGTTGCTGGAACATTAGCGATGTCAACAATCCCCGTACCCGTCGCGGGCGAACCGACTTGCAGCTTGTAGTCGTTAAACGTTGTACCTCCTGGGTTGACGAACAGAGGGTCGGCGTTCGTGTCGCCAGAACCGACTGCTGCTCCGGCGCTACCGCCAAACCAAGTGTTGTGCTGGAAGCTCATGCCCAGGTTGGTCGTGAGCTTGACTATCGGCTTGCCATCAGTTTGGTAGAAGATATTGTCGGCGATCGCATTATTTGCATGACCCGCATCATCATCGATGTGGAATAGAGCATTCGTACTTTTGTAGAAGGTGTTATGGGTAATTTCGGAGTTCTTCAAGCCGCCTCCATTCCCATAATTGCCATAGAAAAAGCCTGAACTTCCCCCGATCGCAAGGTTGTTGCGGATTTTGAGGTTGTTAGCGGGATTTGAGATTTTATAGGGTTCGTTGGCGACCTGAATACCGCTAGCTGGGTGCCCCACTAGTGCCCCGTTCATCCAATAAAATTTCGGGTCGTTGGTGGTGTAGATAAGGTTGCGCTCTACTGCCATATCGCTGGCATTGTCTAGGTACAGGTTGACGCTGTAGTTGTCATGTAGGACATTGCCCGATGCGACACCGCCTTTAGTGAGGATGAAGTCGATTCCGATTCCATAGTTCTGATACACCTGGTTGTTGGTTATGGTTACGTTGCTGGCTCCGTAGCTGTTGATAATCGCTGGGAAGTCATTAGGTTTATCCAGGGTAACCAGAGCATTGTTATAGGCTGTATTGCCATCAATAACAATGTCCGTGGTCGAGGTCATATCAGACATCGATCCAACTAAAATGGCATCGCGATAGGAATCGTGGACGATGTTGTTGCGAATCTGGATATGCTGGGTACCTAAAGAGATAATTCCTACCCCTTTCGCCTTGGTGAGTTCAAAGTTCTGAAAGGTGTTGTACTGTCCAGCTATGTTGACCAAGCTGCTGTCGGCTGCCATCTGGCTGCCATCAAGGATTACTTTTTCACCTGGGTAGGCTTGGTATGTGATGGGTGCATTGGCGATACCAGCACTGCCAATGTACTGTGTTTTGGAGAAGGTATAGGTTCCGCCGCGAACGTTTACTGTGTCACCCGATGCTGCCTTAGTAGCGGCTTGGGAAAGCGTCGCCAAGGGAAGGTCTATAGTCCCCGGATTGTCATCGCTGCCGTTAGTCGCGACATAATAACTGCTCATGGTCAATCCTTTTCTTGGGTAAATAATTCGGTAGAGCCCCTGGATTGACTAGGAATTTTGGATTTTGGATTACTGGTTCATGCCTCACCGTTGGTTGGTGAAGAAATCTCAAATCCTGCACTAGGGGACAGCAGGGCAAGTGGAGGTTATCCGCTCCTAGGTGGGGTCTAAACGTAGGTAAACGAGCTATCGGTGAGATTGAGCTGAGTCGATGAAACTCCTGTGACGACGCCGATCAGTTCGTTGGTCGTCTGACCTGTTGCATAATAAATACCCGTGCCCGTTGGTAACTCGCCAAGCTGATAGGAACTGGCTGACCCATGCAGTACGATTTTGTCTTCGAGCTTGTTGAAATCTGCGATCGCCGCATAGTCAGTTTGACCTGTGGAGGAGATGACGCCGTCGTCGTAGAACACCTGAGTCGCATTCCCTAGAATGAATTGATCAGCTCCTGCACCCCCGTTGAGCAGATCAATCTCCCCTCTTCCAGGATTCGTGACGGTATCGACACCCGTGAGCACGTCATTACCGATACCACCGACGAGGTTGTCATTGCCCATACCACCAAGGAGCGTGTCGTTTCCAACAGCGCCATTAAGACTGTCATTGCCAGCGAAGCCTTGGATGATTTGATGGCTAATACCGCCGAGGAGGCTGTCATCGCCAGTCGTTCCGTCGATCGCAAGGTTACTACTTACCGCCAGAGTGCTGGGAGGAGTAATGGCACCAGCCGTAACCACAGAATTCCCCGGTAGGGGCGGCTTTTGTAAGGCACCGCCATTGTCAGTAAAGGTTCCTAGTTTAGGGTCGATTAGACTAACGCCAGCCGTAACCTTGTCGTCATTGAGATTGAGGGTTGACCATTGAACGTTCCCTCCACCATCGCTAAATTGATTACCAGTTTGATGCTTTATGTTCCAATCGTTGCCCCCGTTGTTCGCTACGTTATTGGCAACGATGGTGTTAGTGAGAGTCGTGGACGAACTACCCCCGGCAAATCCGCCCCCCTGAAAGCCAGCATAATTGTCGGCAATGGTGGTGTTGCTAATGGTTGTCGGACTGATGCCATTGAGCAGGGCGATCGCTCCGCCTATACCGCCCTTGCCATCAGCGGTTGCGGCTCGGTTGCCGTAGAAGGTACTGTTGCTAATGGTGGCGGGTGCCGTCTCTCCCACCCATAAGCCACCGCCTTGTTCGAGTGCCTTATTGTTGGCAAAGGTGGTGTTTGTAATTTCCAACACGCCATTGCCTGTGCGTAGTCCACCCCCGAAGGAGTTTCCTTGGCTATCTTTAATCACCTCGTTATTGATGATGGTGCTATCGTCAACGATGACTTTGTCCGGGGAATAAGCAAACAGAAACAGTCCTCCCCCTTGTCCAGCACCGCGATTGCCCTCAAATCGACTGCTTTCTATTTCAATGGTCTTTCCATTCGCTCCATCAGTGTAAATTGCACCCCCGTATCCCATCGTCTGGGACGTGACGGCAGCACCAGCCGTTGTGTCGTTATTTTTGAAGAGTGAGCTTTCTACTTTCAACGTACTCAAGACGGTGTTAATTGCTCCGCCGTTCAAGCCCGTATTATTGGCGAATTCGCTAGCTGTAACTGTCAGCTGACTTTCACTTTTGACGGCGATCGCACCACCTGCTCGCTCACTCTTCCCCAAGGCGTCATTACCGGCTGAGCTATTACCGATAAATTGACTATCTGTCACGGTATTGGTGCTGCGATACCCGGCAAAGATGGCACCGCCCCCCGTACCGTTGGCGCTGTTGTTCTGAAACAGGCTATTCTCGACCACTAATGTAGTATTGTTTGCCGTCCGAATTCCTGCTCCAGCACCCTCTTCAGCAACGCCAGTCGTTTTACCATTGGCGATCGTGAGATGGCGGAGGGTAAAGGAAATTGAGAGGACATCAAATACGCGGGAAGTGTTATTTCCACTGATGGTTAAACCAGCAGTACCAGTACCGTCAATCGTCAGGTCTTTGCTGACAGTAAGTTGGCCTGAAGTGAGCGTAATACTGTGATTGGCAAGCGTCGAGGCAAACTGAATGGTATCACCTGCCTGAGCAAGAGCAATTGCTTCTCGAAGAGAGCCTTGTCCACTGTCAGTAGTGGACGTAACCGTGATGATACTCATGGTAAATTTGTGCTTACGTATTGTTTGTCTTGACCTGAGAGGGAGTAACCCAGAGAAAAATTACTCTCCTCTCTTTTTTTTTGGTCATTTGTTAATAGTCATTAGTCATTAGCCTTTAGTTAGTCGCCAATAACTCATGACCAACGACTAAGAACGAATGACCTTAAAAATAGGTCAATGAGGAATCGGTGAAATCGAGCTGTTGATGGCAAAAACATAATCCGAAAGGCCAATCAGCTCAATGGTCATCTGACTCGTTGCATAATAGAAACCTGTGTTTATGGCTCAAGCCAAAGCTGATACAAATGTGTTCAAAAGCACAGCGAAATGGGGTTTTCTATTGTGTTAAATTCAACAATTACGGCACAGTTAGCGTAACTCGATGAGGACTTGATGAAGATAAGATGTCGTCATCGTAGAAAACCTTAGTGGCGTTTCAAGAAGGAATGCGTCAGCAATTGTTTTATCGTTTGCGCTGCTTTCGTCGCCACTGAGTACCGGACATAAACGGCTCTTGTACTAGCAGGGACATGGCAATCGTATAGTCGGCTATTGGCATCGAGAGTTAAGACTGTTGCTTACGATTGCACAGATGCAGCAAACTTGGTTTTTGGCATTTGTTGATTTAGTCGGGTTGGCTCCAATTGCCAGCTCCCGGCTTGCCCTTGGAAATGATGGGGATACTGGAAACATTGGTGTGTCGGGTCAGCACTTGCATATTTTGCGCGACCCCATTCTTTGTTACGTCTTTGAAAATTACCTCGACTTCAGATGCTACGTCTTCGCTCGGCTCATTGGCATTGGCTACTTGGGAGCCGATGAACACTAAGCTGTTGCGAGAAGCCGTTGGGTTGTACATGGTAAATCTTGGTTACTAGGGTTTTATGTAGAAACCCGCGAACAAACGCAAGTGTCTCTACATAGCGTTACAAAACCAGCGTTTGAAAATTTTTTGCTGGCGGTAGACGTCCAGTTTTGAATCAGTTTACCCTGTATAAGACGTTGTTTTGCTATCTCAGTCATGAGGTTAAAACAACTCTTTTCGTTGGCTTAGATAAGTTGTAAACGCTCAACTTATCTAAGAAGATTTATTTCTATGCTTAATCCTATTTTTAACTAAAACGTCTATATTTAGTATCGTCTTTACAAAAACTTTATCAAATCTTTAAACTCTGTAGGTAGCTTATATAAATAGCGATATTATATTAAGGAATGCCCCAAAAAGCAATAGATGAATGGCTTTTATTGATTTAAATCCCATCAAATTATTGATATTAATGAAGTAGTAACAAACCTGCCGATTAACAGAAGTAACTCATCCAGCTAGACTCCTTCCAAAAAATCGCAATATTCACCAACAAAATAAAATGTAGGATGTGTTATGCAAAGCCATAACGTACCGAGTCAAGGGTGAATGGTACGTTACGTTGCTCTAACACATCCGACGCGTGTCGTTTGTTTTATTGGTTTGACTCACTCTATCAGGACGGTTTTAAAGCCAGTCGATGAGAGTGATGGGAGGTAGTATTCAGGACTTGCTGCAAATCTAGGAGAAAAATTGTAGTTGTTACATTCCCCTGAGACAGGATAGCCGCATGACTCATCAGATTAAGCCCCGGTTGACTGTACGAGTCAGATGGAGGGAGCTTGTGCATCATTTCTAGCGGTAATTCCACTAAATTAGGGGGTTCTCCCACCGGGACACCACAAAGTTCCCCTCCTGGAAAGCGCGTAATCATCAAAAAAGGCGAATGGCTGGCTAATAGTTCAGAACCTGCTAAAGTCAACTGCTGATGCAAATCCACAACTCTAACCATATGCTTCCCTAACTGGATGAGTCCCATTGTGTTGAGCCCACCGCTAACTTTAGGGGAACAATTAATCACCTTCAATACCTGACCGATGGGAAGTGCTAGGTGATAATCTGCAATCTTAAAAACAATAAACTTACCTACGTTTGCGTCGTCATTCATGGTTCTCCTCGCCCTCACCTCGAAACAGAATTCACAGCATTGTTCTCAATTACATCTGTTACCTTCGCAATCAGTTTATGTTCTAAGAAGGGTTTAGTAATATAGTCCGTTGCCCCTAACTCTGAAGCAATCAGGCGGTGCTTCTCACCACTCCGGGAGCTGAGAATAACTACGGGAATGCTTGCCAGCGCCGCATCCTGCTGACGGTGTTTGAGAAACTCAAAGCCATTCATCCGAGGCATCTCAATATCGCAAATGATTAACTGAATACCAGCTTGGTGCTGTAGTTGTTCAATCGCTTCGTATCCATCCTTCGCTTGAAGTACTTGATAGCCTGCCTTTTGTAAGGTCAGAGCTAGAGTTTGGCGCAAGGTGATGGAGTCATCCACTAAGAGAATCCTCTTGTTCGCTCTTGTCCGGAAATCCGGTTCTGGTGATGCAGGTAAGGCTGCACGAGGGTGGCTGGGCAATTGCCGTTGTTGTGGACTCAGCGGTAGGAGATGAGCTGTTGAACTCGCTAAAATCTGATCAGTACGGACTTCAGTTTGTTCGTCAAACACCTGCTGCATTAAGGCTGCCCCATCGATCACCAGAGTCAGCCGACCATCCGCTAGGATACTGCCACCATAGACATAACTCGGTGGTGTAATCATTGAACCCAAGGGACGGATGACCAATTCCTGCTCCCCAATCAGTTGGTCTACTTCCAAACCCACCAGCTTTTCCTGGCAACGAATCAGAATAATCGGCATCAACTGTTCCTGACCAACCACAGGACGCCTAGAGTGGGAGATAAACGATTCGGGCAACTGCGAGAAATAATTGAGAACTTTTGAGAGTGAGTGTACTGGAATGAGCCGCTCTTCCTTATCTTTGCCCCATTGGAGAACCTTGCCACCTTCCCAAGAGCGAATTTGGTGCGATTGGGGGATGAGAATTTGCTCGATCGCATCGGAGAGCAAGGCATAGATTCGTTCACCCGCCTGAGCCACGAGTAACTTGGTGATGGTGAGACTCAAGGGAATTTGCAACAGGAATGTTGTGCCTCGTTGCGGTTCAGAATGAACTGAAACTACACCTTGGAGAGTGTTCAAGTGAGCACGCACAATATCCAAACCCATGCCCCGTCCAGAGAGGTCATTCACCTGAGAGGCTGTAGAAAAGCCCGGTTCAAACAAGAAATCGGTGAGTTGAGCTTCATTGAGACGGTTAACCTCTTGTGGAGTAACGAGTTGCAGTTCTACAGCTCGTTGCCGAATCGATTCATAATTCAACCCTTGACCGTCATCTCGGACTTCAATCACTAGAGACTTGCCTTGATAGTAGGCGTGCATCTCGATCCGACCTTTCTCTGACTTACCGCGTTGCCGCCGCAGCGCAGGGAGTTCTATTCCATGATCGAAGGCATTACGCACCAAATGGAGCAGAGGGCCATATAACTTCTCTGCGACCACTTTATCCACCAAGACATCCGTTCCCCGTAGCTCGAATACGACCGACTTATCATGCAGTGCTTCCAACTGCTGTAAGACACGGGGGAAGCGACTCATAATCTCTCCCAAGGGCAGCATCCGGGCTTCCATTAAGGCGTCGCGGGTGCTGGTTAACAGCCGACGTTGCTTGCCTAACGTTTGAGTAGACTGAGTCGAAAACAGGTCAATGGCTTCGGATGCTTCTGCTAATTGCACCGCATCTTCCAAAATGAACTGCACGAGGAGTTGAGCTTCGTTATAGCGGTCTAGCTCTAGGGAATCGAATTGATTTTGAATTTTAGATTTGGGGGGATGAAGGTTGGAAGTCTCTTGTGAACTGAAGTAGCGCCCTGGATTTTGGATTGGGGAATCGTGAGATAGCATCTTTCCAATGTTCCTCATCCCAACGTCCAGAGAATCCTGAACTCCCCATTCCCTAGCTCTAGCCTCTATTTCCCCATACCCTCTATCTCCAGAACGTACCCCCAGTTCTCTCAATCGCCGTTTCTCTGCATCAATAAATAAGCGGTCAGACCAATCCTGGAGTTGGCTGAGCCGTTGTTCATGTTGCTTGAGGCGGGTGAGCAGAACTCGAACCGCCACCTGGAGCTGTTCGTTTTGGAGTTCTTGGAGGTTATGGTTGGTGAGTAATTCCCCAATTGAGTAATTTAGGTGTTCTAAATGCTCAACATTAACCCGCACAGTGGATGAGTGTGAACCCGCCTCTCGTTGAGGCATGGGAGTTGGCTCACCGTCCGTACGGACACGTCGGGATGAAGCCGTTTCAACCGTAACCTCAGGCGGCTGAGATGAGGAAGTGGCTTGATAGGGAGCGTAGGCAGCGGCTGGCTCTCGATCCTGACTACTTTCAATTTCCTGCTCTTGCTCAGAGGTTTCAGTATCGCCGACGGTTTCGCCCCCCCAGATGACTTCTAACAGGGAGTTGATGGTTTCCTCGGCTTCAGATTCTGAGTCTACCTCTGTTGACGCAGTAGGGGTATCTGTGGTGAAGGATGGAGAAGAATCGCTGAAAAAATCAACGACAGCATTCTCTGCCTCGTCTGGTTCCTGTATCTGGGTGTCTCCTGCGTCAATTTCCACAGATGTCGAAGGAGTAGTCAATCCAGCCAGTTGTTGTAGTGTAAGAGAGGGTTGACCGCCTTGAGTGCGATCGCCATTGAGAACCACCTCCTGCCCAGCTCGGAAATCTTCTAGAGCTGTTTGAGCAATGGTCACAGCCTGCTCGGGGTCAGCGTCTAAGGCCATAACGGCGGCTTGGGCAATCGCTCCAAATCCAGGTAGATTCAAAGATTCAGCCAATCCTTGAAACACTCCCGCTTGAGTCCGCAGCGTGGTAGCGATCGCACTTGGATCAGCACTGGCAATTACAGCCGCAAGTTCCTCCAAGCGTTGGCTGACCCCAACTTCAAAAATAGACTGGGTTACATCAAATCCCAATTCGACAGAAGAAGGAATGCGCGCTTCCTGACTAAAGCAGTCTCCTAACTTGTCTTGCAGTTGGGCAAAAACAGCAGCGGTGCGATCGAGAATCTCGGTGTCATTCACCTGTCCTCCCGTCAACTGAGCGGTGATTGGCAGACGCAGACACTCATACCCCTCAAAGAGTAAGGCTTCCACTTCCGGGTCAATCGACACGTCTGGGTTGAAAAGAGCTTTGAAAATATCTTCTAAGGAGTGCGCTACGCTTTTGATCGTTTCCAACCCGACGCTAGCAGCGGCCCCTTTCAGGGTATGGGTTGTCCGCATCAGGTTGTGAATTTTATTGATACTGTAGCTGTCTCGGAGGCTGAACAAATCTTGCTCTAAAACCTGCAACAGTTCTGGCGCTTCTTGGAGAAAGTAGCGGTAGCTTTGCTCGCGAATGGTTGGGTCACTAGTCATGAGTTCTTCGTCCTGAGTCCATAAAAGGTTGAAAGTTAGCAGGTTGAGAAGTTGACAGGTTGGAAGCTTTAACCTTCTAACCGTTGAACCCCCAACTCTGCAAAACCTTCAACCTGCAACGTTCTAACCTTCAACCCATTAATCGACCTTAAACTGGTCAGCGCTGGTTTGGAGGTTTTGAGCCATGGCTAGAAGTTCCTTGAAGGACGTGGAAATCTCAATAGACTCTTCCGAGGTCTTATTTGCGATCGCAGCTACCTCCGTCATGGTTTGTGTCACCGACTGGAATTGGTGAGTCTGGACTTGCGTAGCCTCGGTGATGCCGTTCACTAGTTGCCTGATTTGAGTTGTCGCTTCAACGATCTCATTCAAATTCTGGCGAGCATCGGTAACCAGATTCGTACCTTGAGCAACCTGCTGGATACCAGTCTCCATCGCCATCGAAACCTCAGCCGTACCTTCCTGGATTTCTTGAACCAGCTGCTCGATCTCGCTAGTGGCTTCAGCTGACTGACGCGCCAAAGAACGCACCTCATCTGCAACCACCACGAAACCACGTCCGTACTCTCCTGCCCTCGTGGCTTCAATTGCCGCATTCAGCGCTAGGAGTTGGGTCTGAGTCGTAAAGTTGCTAATCAAATTCACCACCCTAGACACCTTCTGAGACGATTCACTTAAGCGCTTGAGTCGCTTGCTGGTTTCTGCCACCGTCTCCCGAATCGCCAAGATCCCATCTACTGTGCGGTTCATCGCGGCATCCCCTTCCCGAACCGTTTGGTTGGCTTGTTGTACAGCCACTTCCACCTGCTGGGCACTACTGCCCACCGCTTGGGTAGCACCGACCATGGTTTGGATTTGTTCTAGAGCGCCTTCTAGAGACTGAAACTGCTGCTGAGCTTGGCTAGCCAGACCCGTAATCGAGGCCGCGCTGACTTGGGAGGTTTGAGCTACTTGTCGGGAAGCCACCTGTACCTGCTTCA
The DNA here is from genome assembly GCA_036703055.1 of Waterburya sp. Lineage (GTDB taxonomy): Bacteria > Cyanobacteriota > Cyanobacteriia > Cyanobacteriales > Coleofasciculaceae > DATNPV01. The sequence continues at coordinate 34,400 of DATNPV010000157.1, read as the reverse complement.
CAATACCGCGCAGACTTTGCAGAGTATTGTTATAGGCATCGGCAATTGTACCCACTTCATCTTCTGTTACCGGAGCCCGGACGGTTAGGTCGCCACTGAGAGCCGGTCGCACTGCCATGAGTAACTGCACGACCTCCTGTTGCAGCGCTTCTTTGTCCGCTTTTTCGCGCTGTGCTGCTTGGGCAAGCTGCTGAGACTGCATCTCGATTTGCTCCAGGGATTCACCCTGTTGCAGCACAAGCCCTAGCTGTCTCGCCATCTGCACCAGGAAGTTCACCTCGCCTTCCTCCCACTGCCGGGGTTCGCTGTTTTGGTACGTGGTCAGTAAGCCCCAAAGCTGGTCACCTTTGAACAGAGGAGCAATGGCATAGGCTTTCGCCCCCCACTCTTCCAACACTGCCTTGGAGAAGGTCAAAGTCTCCGTTTCGGTAATATCGCTAACGATACTGGCTTCATTCTTGCTGTACACGCCCCCTTTAGTTTCTTGTAAGACCGGATCGACAACCCGTGCCGCTTCAGTCCCTACAATGCTCTTGTATCCGCCAGCAACATCCTCAATGATGAATTCCCCACTCCAGTCGGGGTTAAAGCGATAAACCGCCACTCGGTCTGCTTTAAACAGTTGCCGGAGTTCTTGAGCAGTGGCACGGAACAGGCTGTCAGTGTTGAGGGTTCCTTGCTGCAATCGCTCCGTAATGCGATTCCCGGTTTTGTAAATCAGGTTGATGAAGTTGGTTTCCCGCTCAACTAGCTTCGTCAATTGATCGGACGTTTCCTTCACCTGATCCACGTACTTAACCAATTGCAGCGCAGCGCTCACCTGTAATCCGAGCTGCTCCATCGCAAGGATTTCAGCGTCTTCCCAGTGGCGTGGGCCGGTGTTCTGGTAAGCACATAGAATACCCCAGAGCTGATCGCGGATGAAAATCGGCGCGAGTAAGTAGGCTCGAACTTCAAATTGCTCTAAGATCTCAACGTGGCAGGGAGAGTGACCGATGGTGTAAACATCATCCACCGCAAAGCTTTCTTTATGGCGATATCGACCGCCTTGAGTTTCTTGCAAGTAGGTATCCGCCCAAACGGTTTGGATATCGCCACTCACCAGCGGTACCCAGCCTTTACCCACTGACTCTGCGATAAATTTACCGCTCCAATCTGGCTCGAAGCGATAGATGGCGGTGCGATCGCACTTGAGCAGCATCCGGACTTCTTGGGTGGTGATTTGGAAGATGGTTGCTTCGTTGAGAGACTGGAGAATCTTGGTGGTAATTTTGGCGACAGCCTTTTCCCGTTCAGCCGCTTTCGCCAGTTTGTTGGACTGCTCTTGCAACTGTTCCAGGTACTCGCCTTGCTCCAGAGCGACTCCAAACTGTATGGCAATCTGTTTGGCAAACTGAATCTCATTGTCCTGCCACTGACGTGGACCCCTGCACTGGTGAATGCACAGCAATCCCCACAAGTTGTTTTGTTTGAGCAGTGGCACCACCAGATTAGCCCGCACTTGAAATTGGGAGAGGAGAGCAATGTGACAATCAAGAAGCTTTTCCTGGTAAATATCGGCAGACGCCCAGACACGTCCCTGCCGATAATTTTCAGCGTGCCGTTCGCCAAAGCAGTGATCGTGAAGCGGGATGTTCTTCATCACCGTGTACTCTGGGAGCACATCCTCAGACACAAGTTCCCCATCATCAAAGCCAGATTCAGGGTAAAAGCGAAATACACCCACCCGGTCAGCTTTAAGAATCTGTCGGATTTCGCGCGCCGTTATTTGGAAAATCGTATCCAAGCCTAGGGGCTGGCGGAGCTTGGCACCGATGGTGGCGGCGGCTCGCTCCAACTCGGCGGTTTTGGTAATCTGAGCGGATTTCTCCTGCAATTGCTTCAGATATTCCGCCTGTTGGAGAGCTACTCCCAGTTGTGTACCAACTTGATTGAGTATCCTGACATCATCCTCTTCCCAATGCCGGGGGCCAGTGTGTTGAAACGCGCTGAGCAAGCCCCAAAGCTTCTTCCCTTGGAAGATAGACACAACGGCGCAAGACTTCACGCCAAAGTACTCCAAGGCTTCCACATGACACTCGGTTAAGCCGCCATTGTAGACATCATCTACCACTAAGGGTTCGTTGTTGCGGAACCGTCCACCCTGGTGTTCATTGAGATAGGGGTCTTCCCAACCACTACCCACCAGTTTGGGCCATCCTCCCGTTTCAGACTCGGTGACAAAGTCGCCAAAATAGTCGTCACGGAACTTGTAAATGGTGACTCGCTCAGCATTGAGGAGTTTACGGACTTCCTGAGTTGTGGTCTCGAAAATCTTGTTAATTTCCAAGGTCTGGCGAATTTTGTCAACAACTCTAGCCAGCGCTCGCTCCCGCTCTGCTGCTTTGGCTCGTTGTTCAGACTGGATTTGAATCTGTTTGACGTATTCGGCCTGTTGCAATGCAACTCCCAGTTGTGCGGCAATTTGCAACAGTAAATTGACTTCGTTGTCTTCCCAATGCCGGGGGGCACTGTGTTGAAACGCACTAAGCAATCCCCAAAGCTTCTTCCCTTGGAAGATCGCCACAACAGCGCAAGATTTGACGCCAAAGTATTCCAAGGCTTCTACATGACACTCGGTTAAGCCGCCATTGTAGACATCATCTACCACTAAGGGTTCATTGTTGCGGAACCGTCCACCTTTGTGTTCATTGAGATAGGGGTCTTCCCAACCACTACCCACCAGCTTGGGCCATCCTCCCGTCTCTGATTCGGTGACAAAGTCACCGAAATAGTCGTCACGGAACTTGTAGATGGTTACTCGCTCAACATTGAGAAGTTTACAAACTTCTTTGGTTGTTGTCTTGAAAATCGTTTCAACGTCTGATGATTGGCGAATTCTCTCAATCACGCGGGCGATTGAGCGCTCTTGCTCGACGGTTTTCGCAATTTGCTCTGCTTGATTTTGTAGTTTCCCCAGGTGTTGAGCCTGTTGCAGGGCTACGCCAAACTGCCGGCCAACTAGAACCAGCATACTGACTTCTGCTGCATCCCACTGACGGGGGCCTGAGTTCTGGAAAGCTGCAACCAGTCCCCACAGCGTTTCTCCCTCAAAAATAGGCGCAATCACATAGGCTCTTGCCTCAAATTGTTCTAATAAGGTAATGTGACAATCAGCAAGACCAGCCATGTAGATGTTATTTACGGTATGGGCTTCTTCATTGCGATACCGACCTCCCTGCGTTTCTTGCAAATAGGTATCAGCCCAGACTTGTTTGATATCGGGTCCGACTAACCGTACCCAGTCTGACCCTACCGACTCAGCCACAAACTCACCACTCCAGTCAGGGTTGAAGCGATAGACAGCCACGCGATCGCACTGTAGCTGCTGCCGGATTTCTCGGGTGGCGGTACGAAAGACACTCTCAACGTCTAAGGAGTAGAGAATGTTTTTGAGGATTTTAGCCGTGACTTTACCAACAACTTTGTTTTGTTCAACCTGCTTGTGCTGCTGGGTGCGAAGTTCTGTGGGTTGTAAGTTGATCTTCAGCTCACTGACAACTTGGCACAATAGGTTCACTTCAGTTTCCTGCCAGCGTCGGGAAACACCAGAACATTGCTGCACGACAAGCAAGCCCCAAACTAGCCCATCCAAGAAAATTGGCAAACTCAGGCTAGCTTTTACCTGGAACCGTTGCATCAATTGCAGTTGGTGAGCACTGCGAGTCTTTTGGTAGACATGCTCCAGAGCAACGACTTGCTGTTGCTGATAGTCCTGTTGAGTTTGAGCACCAAACGAGATCGCGGGTAAAGATTCTCCCAAGCTGGGAGTGTAGCCAGATACCACCGACTCAGCCAGCACCGTACCCGAGTTCTCAGCCTGGAAGTGGTAGATTAATGCTCGGTCTACCTGTAAATGCTCGCGAACCTCAGTTACTGTAGTTCTGAGCAAGGTGTCAAGATCAAGATCTGAGGCACGGCGCAGCAGAGCGGCGAGTTTTAATAACCACTGGCGATCGCGCTTTAATTGTTCCTCCGTTGCGACGACCGGGTGACGCTTAGACCCGTTTTGCAAACTTTGAGCCCACTTTTCCAACTGAAGAATTTTCTCATGGGTTTCAGGTTTAGCCAGGTCTCCCACTTGTTCCAAGTCGGCTTTAATCGCATTAACTAAAGCCAAAGCTTGCTGGGGATTCTCAAAATTGCCGTTGACTCCGGCAGTTGTACCATCCCCATTACTCTTACTTGCAGAGAGGTCGAGGTGGGATATTGACTCAGAGGACTCAGAGTCTGGCAAAACCAGACCAGCTTCCTCTGGGGTCATGTCGCTATCGTTATTAACTAGATTTCTGGGAGTGTGACTTAGGTTGGTCATGTTTAGCCTCTACATGGAAATGTCAGGGTAGATGCATCTCACACGGGGGCGTAAAACGGTTGGGGAATCCAGACGACACTAGAGACACAAAGAGGGGGAGACCCGGTGAATTGGTCGGGACTCACCGTTGGAGGAGAGCGTCTCCCACTCTCTGCGTCAATTTGGTTTAATCTCTCAGTACGCCCTTTTAAGAAACTCTTGTTCGGTGTACTTGCCACAGCGGACACTGCTTAATCGCTGTGACATCTAAAACTGTACCTTTGCCCCCCGGCAAAGCCCCCAAGACAAAGGGTAAGAGGTTGGGGGAAAATAAGCCTGGGGCGGCTGGCTGGAGTTGCTGCAATTCATGCAATTCAATGTCGTTGACTCGCTGCACTACCAAACCCACCGTTTGGTCATTAGCCTGAACCACCATTGCCATAGGGGTTGCCAACCCTCGTTCTTGCTGAGATAGGGGGGGATAACTCAACAAATGATTCAGGTCAATCAGCCAGAGCATCGTCCCCCGCCAATTGCAAATTCCTAAAACACAACTCGGCATTTCCGGGACGGGTAAAATTTCCGCCACATTCACCCTGATAATTTCGGTGATTTGCTCTAGGGGGAGTAGCGCACTGTCTTGAAGACCAAGGGGAAAGCGCAACAGCCGCTCTCCGGTTTCAAGGGGCAGTGGATCTAATGTCAGCAAGTCAAGAGTAGTCGCTGTTGAGCTGACAAACTGGGGGGTGAACATCTTAAAATCCTGGTTGTTAGTCCTTGGTCAACCGATTGAAGGTTTGAGGGGTGAAGGTTGAGGGTTGAAGGTTGAAGGTTAAAAGCTTTAACTTTCAACCTGCCATCTTGCGACCTGTTTTCGGACGCATGACTAAACAGTAGTCAATTGCCGAATGGTTTGCATCAATTGTTGCTGGTCTACTGGTTTAGATAGGTAGGCATCTGCTCCCAGCATCGAACCCCAGAGCTTGTCTGCATCGGTTCCTTTAGTGGAGCAAATCACAACTGGGATGCGCTGGGTACTTGAATTGGTCTTGAGTTCGCGACACAGTTCAAACCCGCTTTGACCGGGTAATATCACATCGAGGATGACTAAATCTGGCTTCTGCGATTGCAACTTAATCTGGGCTTCCTCGCCACTAGAAACACTAACCACTGTGAGGCCAGCCTGCTTCAAATAACGAGTCAGCACCTCAGTCTCTGTCAAACTATCTTCAACTAAAAGAATGGTAGTCATAAGAATACTTTTCGTGATCCAAAACTCTTGTAACTAAAAACTCTTGGCTTCAAACCTACTGACCTGGAGACCATTCCCGAACCGTTTGTGAGCGAGGCGCTGGCCCAGAGGGTGGAGTCACTAGGTACTTTTGCAACACACTCAGCACTTTGTCTGCATCGATAGGTTTTGCTAAAAAGCCTGAGGAACCAACCATCTTTGCCCTGACCCGGTCTACAATTCCGTCATTGCTCGTGAGAATAATGACTGGTGTGTCTTTGAACATGGAAACGCGGCGAATTTGGGCACACACTTCATACCCGTTAGCCACCGGCATGACCAAATCCAAGAAAATCAGGTCGGGTTTTTGTTCTAGTAATATCGGCAGAGCTGTTACTGGGTCTTGAATATTGACGAATCGATAGCCAGCTTTGGTGAGAATATGACTCATCGTCCGGCTGTCATTCGGGCTGTCGTCAATATACGCTACTAAGGGACTCTGCGCTTGAGATGGAGTTTGGTTTCTCGAGGTCAGTACAGCCGCAAGCTGAGGCTTAGAGTTAGGTAAAGTAACGGGTTGAAAAGAACTGTTAAAGTCCTCAACTTCGACCAGTCCCATCAGTCCTTGACGGATTGAGGGCATCAGGGATTGGGTGAGGAGCAAGAGGTTTTGTTTCAATTTGACCGCTAAATCCCTTAACGTCTGCTTACCATCTGCCATAGCCCTCAAGTTATAGTAGGCAAGCAGTGACGTCTGTCGTTGCAATTCCTCGGTTTTCCAGATTATGGGAGCTTGGTTGGGTGAACAGTTGTTCAAGCCAGCTTGCTGCCAAGCTTCCCAATCTTGTTGGGCTTGCTGCCAAACCCTGTCTGATGGGATTAAAACTAAGCTGGAATCAATTAATAAATCGATAGTTTTTTGTGGCATCGACTGGGCAGCCAGTTTAAGCCCTGAACCATAGGGTAGTTGTGTTCCTTGTTGGTGGAGATCGAACAGGATTTCTCCAATATTGCTTTCAACGATGGCTGCCATCTGCTCTCGTTGAATTCTCCCCTGTTGCACCAGTTCGACTAAATAGTTGTAATCCCAATATAGAGGTCGAACTACCCTGATCGGCAGTTGCGGACAGTGTTGAGATATCTGCCGATGGCAACGGCGAATTGGATGCACAGGACTGTACCCCCAAATCAAGGCACCTAAGCAGAAAAACAGGCTCCAGCGCTTAGTGTCAGTTTCTTTTAGCCGTAAATCTAACTGCCCTGTAAATTTATTCTGGCTGCAAACCTGAATCCGCTTTGCTAAATCGGTGATGGTTACTACCTCCTGGATTGCCATAGGGGGCTCCATGAAATTAATAAATTAACAGCTTAAAAAATTAGACATTGTTCACTACTTTAAATAACTAGTATTGAAGACCAGAATCCGGATAATCAGGGAAGATACGCTAGCATCCACAAGGGATAGCTAGAACAAGCCAAGGTTTTTGCAGCAAGGAAAAAGTAGGTTTAATTGGGACAATAATTCCTAATAATTTAAACCAATAGTATCGAGTAACAGACAATAATTGTCTGATAAGCTTCTATTTTTGCAATACTCTCTCTCGACCCAATTTACTCTTTCCAAGGGTCTTCCAGTCTTATACTAACCTCAGCGAAAACCACGCAAAGCCTCTGCAAGCTAGCCTACATTTAACAGTCATGCAATAACCAAGAGAGTAAGCAGCATTCCTCGAACGTTTTAGAAGATTGTGACGCTAGTCAGCACCCAGATTCGCGGATTGTATTCTTATGCACTGAATGAATCGAGAACACCCTTAATCCACTCGTCTCATTCTAGCTGATCTCTTTCGCCTTTAACCCGGATAATATTTGCTTTTGGATGGATGCTACCTGGTTCAACCTACATTGTAATCAGCAAGATCAGTGGAGGTAAAGATGCGTAATCTTTCTATGTAATTATGCAATATGGATGTAACGAATTTTTACAAAAATAGCAAAAGGCAGAAGATGCCTAACTGCGAAATAAGCGAGTGTACTGGGTTTCGTGAGCCATGCTGGCAAGCACTAATCCCCAACCACAACTGCTTAATTGCTCATCCTCGAGGTCTAAAATGTCTTGAGTTGCCAGTGTGAGGCTAGAGGTTAGTTCCAACAGAAGTTGTTGACCGATGGTTTGACCGAGGGGAATTAATTTGACGCCAGCACCGATGAGATGGGATGCCCAACTGTGTAGGTAGCCTAAGACGGCAGGGGTTAGGGCAATTTGCCAGTAACCGGCTGCAATTCCAAAAGCGATCGCATAATTACAAGGTTTACCTGCGGCTGAAGCTAAATCAGGCAGAGATGCTCCAGGGTACGTCTCTACAGGGTGGGACGACTCTAGCAATAGCCGCATTAAAGAGTTACCCATCTGCCGGCTTTGCGATCGCAACTCAGCAGTCTCTTTGGCGGCTGTCAGCCAAGTATTCCAGTAACCCAACCCTGCCATATCCCCACTGACAACACTCCGATGGGCGCGCACCATCACGGCTGTTTCCACACGAATTGCTCCATACCGCAGTTCTTGCTCTAACCATTGCCGCAAGCTGTTTTGCTCATGAACCACACCCATTTCTACTAACGTTTCCAAACCATCTGAATAGCTATACGCACCCACTGGCAGTGCTGGACTAGCCAATTGCAAAAGATGTAACAGAGCAAAATCGTTCAGCATCAGTCGGGAGTTTTTTAGGGTTACTCATTGAGTCCGAAGAGGGGTTGAAAGTTGACATGCTGGAAGTTCAAACCTATCCTACCCTTCCCTGCGGCAACCCCTACTCTTCGAGTGCTGCTTCCCAGTATGGGAAAACAACCTTCAACCTACCCTACATGCTACGCACATGCTGGAGTACGTCTCGCTTCGCTCTCCTCAAACGGGTTCTTCTCCGAAGTACAACCTCCTAAGCTTCAACCCTTGAATCCCTAATACATTTAGTGATGATGGGAATAAGCCCCGCTTTCGGGTTGAAAGGGTACGACTTCTTCCTTAACTTCCACTCCTAAATGTTCCAGCATTGTCTGCAAAACAGGGTCAGGAGACAACCGTAAATAATTAGCTGCCACCTCGACTGGGACATGACGATTACCCAGATGATAAGCGGCTCTGAGCAAATCAATCGGTTTGTAGGCGGTTACAGTCAGGACGGGTTCTGGCTTAGCGGCAATCTTTACTACAACGTCCCCCTCCTCGGATCGCAGCAAATCCCCATCTTTTAGGACAGTCCCTCTGGGTAAGCGCAGATAGATGACTTTCCCCTCAGGTGTTTCAAAGCGATGACGTGTACGAGTACGTTCCTCAGCCGTCAGCCAGAGGCTAAAGCTGGCTGAAAGGGTGACATCAGCATTCAGACGTTGTGTCAAAGTCAGCATCACGAAGCTCTTGGATTAGCACTGAATCATTTCCCTTGGAGACGCAGCAACTCAGTCTGAATACGTTTTTGTAAGGTCTGATCGGTTTGGGCGCCCTTCGTTATACCATTAAACTTAGCCATTGTCAATCCCTGGCCTTGACCAATCTCTTTAGCCTGATTACAGTAATTCACAGCAATTTTTTCGATATTGTTCGGCAGGGCAGAAATTTTGTCAGGTTGAGTGCAAGTGAAATCAGGAACTTGCTCACTTTGAGTGATTAGCTGAATTTCGTTGTGGGCTTCTTGACGTTTTGGTTCGATCGCGAGAATGGCTCTAGCGTATCTTTCTACGTCTTGATCATTAACGGCTGTCACCGTAGCTCTAGGGGTGGCAGATTCAGACGAGGGTGGTGCAGCACATCCAGCCATAATCAGGGTGATGGCGGCAAGCGAACCGATAGACAAGACAAGCCTATAACTACACTGAGAACTGAGGAGGTTCAACTCAGGGTTCCCTGCGGTAAAGAGGTTCTTCATAGAAGTAGATGTCTTCATAGAAGTAGATGGTACAGGACGTGGCTCAAGCCTGAAAACGACATTCTATCTTTGGATATCACCTGGTGTAACGTCAATAGGCAAGACGCTCAGTCCTCAAAGCGATGTTTAATTGTACCGACTTCCTAGGAAAATAAGTCAGAAGACAGAAGGAATAAGAATTTTCTATGCGTTCTGGTGTACGCAGTTCATGAGAGCTACTTAAGTAGGTTACGTTTATTTATGTCTAGCTAATTACAAATTAAAGATAAAAGTGACAGTTTCTTTCCCAATTTACAAGTTAAATTATGGCCTAAAAAGCAGCTCAACCGTTGATTAGGCCATAACGTTATTGTTGTATACGAATCAGTTCTTCTTGGATTCGGGTTCGTAAACTTTGATTGGATTGCATCAAGGTTGTAATCTCATTAAATCGTGCATTTTTTCCCTTAGGAAAATAATTAGCCACAATAGCTGAAGACTGGTTGCAGTAATTTTGAGCAATCTCTCGTGCCTGTGGAGGGAGCGAGTTAATCGTAGCAGAATTATTGCAGGCAATTTCAGGAACATCCTTAGAGTTTAGAATGTTTTTAATTTCCTGATAGGCAGCGGAACGCAGCCGCTCTATTTTTAGGACAGCCTCGGCATAGTTCCGGACATCTTGAGTAGAGACAGTAGGTTGAGCGGAGACGGAGGAACTAAAAACCAGGGTAAGGGAACCCTGAGATAGCTCAGGGATAAGTCCGGAAAGTAAACCAATTGCCGTAAAAGACCCTATAAGTAGGGACTGGAAGAACATTCGGGTTAAGTTAGAGCGGAAGTAGTAAGAGGTCATCATAATGATCGCGTGCGACCAAAAAACAAGCAACTAAAATTACTGAAGGCTAGTTAGTTTTGAACTATTTTACGGGGCATAAGTTCCTTAACATCGATGAATTTTAAGCAACTAGTGCAGACTGGCAGAAATAATCCACCAGTTTTCTTGTCGGCGTTTCTCCCTCTCTCCCCCTCTCCCCCTCCTTTCACCTAGCTGGTGGGAAACTTTCGCCGCCTTGCACTAGGGTGTAGAGAGTTGGTGGGGAAGTCAAAAATCAGTCAGTATGTAGGGCGAGACGCCTTGATACCGTCATACACCAGTGTTCTGATCCAGGTAAGCGGACATGATATTAGTTATCCTTACAAATTTGGCTGAGTTCTATTACTTTAGTTTGTAACGTTGCCAGAGGTTCACCGCCTCGTTTAAGCTCGAATTCTAATTCAAGCAGCACGCGCAGAGTTGAGGTGAGTTTAGGCAGGGAAAGGCGCTGAACTTCTTTAGTGAGAAAATAAATTCGTTTGGGGTTCCCTACTTCAGCCGCATCTGCGATCGCTTTTTGGTCACGTTCCCCCTGGCTCACCATTAGCTTTACCCACAACCAAGTACGAAACTGCCCAATCAAAGTCGCCACAATCCTCAAAGCGGGTTCATTTTTATTGATCAACTCAGCAACCAATCCTAAGGCTTTTACCCCATCCCCCTGGCGAATGGCCTCCGCCAGTTGTAAGCTGTTTTGTGTATTGGATGTGACTAAAGCGGCGACGGTTTGTTCGTCTAAAACTTGGGCTGAATCAGTGGCGAACAGTTGTAATTTTTCCAGTTCGTTGAACAGTTGTCGCGTATCGTTGCCAACCGACTGCGCTAAGAGATCGGCAGCCGTTCTAGTGAGTTTGACACCAACTTGTTGAGAATAGGAGTGTACCCGCTGCACGAGTTCTTCTGTTTTCCAAGGCGGGATGAGGGAGAACTCTCGGATGCTGCTGTACTTTTGTAGCAGTTTAGTCGATTTGAGACGCCCATCGGGTCGATTGGGCGTAGTTAGTAGCAAAACAGACTCTTCGGGAATTAAAGGTAAGGTACGCTCTAGTTCTGCTAGTAAATTTTCTGAACATTGCTGGCAGACAGTGGTATTAACTAACCAGACTAGACGCTGCCCCATGCCAAACGGTGGAGTCATCGCTTGATTCAACCCCTGAATTACGGCGTCTGGCTGGTCTGGGGAGACTTTATCATAGTTAAAACTAGCCCAGCTGGGATCGAGTACGGATTTACGCAGATCGTTTACAGCTTGTGTCAGGGCAAAGTCATCTTCTCCCCAGTAGAGGTAAATTGGCATAAGTAACACCCACGGTTAGCGAGGGGATCGAGATTGGACGAGACGTTTCAAACCTATCTAAATCGGGTAGCACGACTAACGCTACCAGCGACTTATCAGTCACAGTTGCAACATATTCAGGAATCACCCAAGTTTAAGCTTCTGCCAGACGGTACGCAGCAGGCGATACCGTTTCCTGGCTATTCGGTGATTACACCTCCTTGGGAGGAAGAGTCGGAGCATTCTGCATTTTACGCTCCCTTGAAGGTGCTGCAACAAAAGCTGTTGCAAAAGCTAGAGCCTGGTTTAATCGTACTAGTGCCACCTGAGAGCTTTCATTTAACCCTAGCGGATTTGATTTGGGATAGTGCCTTCCGGGATAGGGAACGCGAAAATCCCAACTTTGAGCAGCAACTTCATGCTCGCATCCAAGAAAGCTTTCAGCAGTACCAGAAGTCATTTGCCGACGGGAATCCTATTTGCTGGCAGATATTAGGAATTATGATTCGTCCCCGTGCACTGGCAGTGGCTTTGGCACCTCAGGACGAAGATTCTTACCAGCGAATGTTACTATTTCGCCGTTCTATTTATCAAAATTCGGGTCTAATTGCTTTGGGGGTAGAACAACAATATAACTTTACAGCTCACATTACCTTGGGATATTTTGGCCAAGTTTCACCCGATTTGGATCGCGAACGCCTCGCCAACACCTTATCGGACTTAAGTCAGCAAACGCTAGAGGAGGAAATCAAGCCTTTATGTGCTCATCGGGTAGAACTGCGGAAGTTTGATGATATGGTACGCTACTATCGTCAACCTGACTGGCCTGTTTTAGAGTTCTAAAGTTGCCAGCGCTTTGGAGCCAACTGAAGGCTGAAGTATGTTAGAGAAGCGGACACAGCGCAGCGAGTAAGTATGAAGTATGGAATTACCCCTATACTTCAGCCAGATGGTCTTCCAATGAATCCAATGCCAAAACCCTTGCATTTGACAGCTGCGCTATCCATTTCTTTACTAGCACTGATTTCCGGATGTTCTGTTCACTCTAATTCTTCCCCATCATCAGTCAACAAGGCAGAGAGTGCCACAGAACCCGGTAATTCAACAGCACTGGCGAAAAAGCTAACTATACCCTCACTTGCGCCTTCCAATAATCCAGATCCAGCCACTCAACAGAAAATCGAGCAATACTTCAATGGGATAGCGGCTAAAGGATTTGCCAAGAAAAGCCAAGGAATGTGGATACAAGCGGGGAATACTCTTTTAGCCAATCATCAAGGTACAGTTCCCCTGCCTGCGGCTTCTCTGACAAAGGTAGCAACGTCTTTGGTCGCACTCTCTACGTTTGGCCCCGACCACCAGTTTATTACCCAAATTGGTGCAACTGGCCCGATTCAAAACGGAGTGTTGCAAGGTGATTTGGTGATTCAGGGAGGGGAAGACCCCTTGTTTGTTTGGGAGGAAGCGATCGCGATCGGTAATCTCTTGAATCAAATGGGCATCAAGCAGGTGAAGGGCAATTTAGTCATCACAGGCAGATTTTACATGAATTTTGAGTTTGACCCCCTGAAGTCAGGTAATCTGCTCAAGCAAGGGTTGGATGCGAACGCTTGGCCTCCCGCCGCACAAACTCAATATCAAACCTTACCCCCAGGTACGCCTAAACCTCAAGTTGCGATCGCGGGTTCCGTGAAGGTAACACCCTCAATGCCGAGAAACGTGAAACCTCTCGTTCGTCACTATTCGTTTCCCCTCGCTGAACTGCTCAAAAAGATGAATCAGTACAGCAATAATAAAATGGCAGAGATGCTAGCCACTTCTGTCGGTGGTGCAAAAATCGTAGCGTTCAAAGCGGCGCAAGCGGCTGGGGTTCCTCAAACGGAAATTATCTTGGTTAACGGTTCTGGATTGAGTCCACTCAACCGAATTTCTCCTCGCGCTGTGTGTGCCATGTTCCTGGCACTTGCACGTAAGCTTCAACCCTACAACATGACGATTGGTGATTTGTTTGCGATCGTGGGACATGATGAAGGAATCTTAAAGGAGCGTAAGATTCCTCCCTTAACGGTGGTTAAATCCGGGAGTTTGGATACTGTTAGCGCTTTAGCGGGAGCTTTACCAACTCAGCAAAAGGGAACAGTTTGGTTTGCCACCATGAATGGCGGAAAAAACTTGGAAGGATTTCGGGTTCAGCAAGAAGCACTTTTGAACGATTTTGTCAACCAATGGGCCGCCGTTCAATCTTTGCCACCTGAGTTAACACCGAATTCAGCAAGGAGTAGCAAAACTTCTCGAAATGAAATAGTTAAGTAGTAGTGAGGTGCGTTAACAACACACCCTACCAGTAAACTGAATTAGCGATGGACTGAACTATCAGCCTTGAAAAGGGATGCACTCAGGTAAGTAGAGGAGGAGTGATGAAAGCGTTTGTAACGGGTGCAAACGGATTTACGGGTTCTCACTTAGTAAAAGCTTTAGAACAGCGAGGAGATACCGTTATCGGTTTAGTCCGAAAGTCCAGCAATCTCAAAAGTCTCTCAGGTTGCAATGTGCAATTAATGTATGGCGACCTCACCGACCGAGATGCACTGAAAACAGCCATGACTGGGGTAGACTGGGTGTTTCATACAGCGGCTTATGTCGAGTTAGGGCTAGTTAATGCCGCCCAAATGGAACGGGTGAATGTAGAAGGAACCCGTGCTGTGATGGACGTTGCTCAAGTTGTGGGCGTGTCTAAAGTCGTTTATTGCAGCACCATTGGCGTATTTGGCGATACGCAGGGGCGAGTCGTTGATGAAACATTTCAACGCGCCCAGGCTGATTTTTCTTCAGCCTACGATCGCACCAAATATGAAGCACAACAAATTGTTGATCAATTTGCCGCTCAAGGTCTACCCGTCGTGAGTGTACTACCTTCTGGGATTTTTGGTGCAGATGACCCCCATTTTGGCCCGGTGCTGAAGCAATTTCTTAAAGGTGGGTTGAAAGTGTGGGCGGGAGGCGATCGCATCACAGGTATTGTTCATGTAGATGACTTAGCCGCCGTAATGATTCTTGCCGCACAAAAAGGCAAACCCGGAGAGCATTACATCATTTCAGCGGGTGACCTTACCACTCGTGAAATGTTTGATATTCTTAGTCAAGAAACTAAAATTCCCGTCCCGCGTGAGGCTCCTAAACCTCTCGTCAGGTTAGTGGGAAACTTACTCGACCCTATGGGACGACTGCTCAACTGGCAACCTCCCCTGAGTAGAGAGCGAGTTCACTATATTTATGACCGTTGTGTACGAGTGGATGCCAGCAAAGCCCGTCAGGAACTGGGTTGGCAGCCTAGGACTGTATCAGAAACTCTCCGAGAAATTGTTCAAATGATGAGAGCAGAATTTTAAATTTTGTACTTTTTTTCCTGACAATAGGTTATCCTTTCTCCTAGCACAGTCATTTAATCACTTCCGCTTACATAATCATCAATTTCCGATTAGGGATTTGAGAGTTTGGATTGAATGCCGCGAATGTTATCGCTGCAAAGTCATGAAAAACCGATCCCTAAAACGTTGCATGAACCTGGGATTAAGTCCAAGGGAAAACGTTGCTGTGTGAATTTTTGTAAACTCATAGCGTTCACTGCCTAATCTCACCTCAAGAGATTGCCATTCTACTGACTATGATTGACTCTCTGGTCCATGCTTACACCCCCCTGCTGATTTGGTCAGGGTTAGGATTTTTTCTGGCTCGGTTCATTCCCAATAGTTTTCCTAAACTACTAGGTCTTGCTCTTTATTGGGTAGGAGTACCCCTGCAACTGTTAGTTTTAGGGCATCAGACTACATTGTCCGATGGGAGTGAATTTATTCCTTTGGTAGCCATAGCTGTTTTGTTGCTGAGTATGGGCTTGGCGGTGTTGAGTTGGTGGGGAATGCAAGGGTTAATCCATCGAAAAACAGCAGAGCAATCTCCGACCAGCAGAAATTTCATTTTTAACCTTTTCTACTGGTTATTTTCTCGATTGAATTCCTTGGGGCGGGCCAGCTTGGGCAGTTATATCCTAGCTTCGATGCTGGGCAATACAGGCTTTATTGGCTTAGCTCTATCACAGGTTTTGTTTGGGGCAGAAAATATTAACTGGGCCGTGTTGTTCAGTGTTACGAGTAACGTTTTCGGCAATTATGGTATTGCTGTTTTTATTGCTAGTTATTTCGGTCATAGCGAAACCAAAAATCATTGGTGGATTCAGTTGCGAGATGTCCTCACAGTTCCTAGTCTGTGGGCTTTTATGATTGGCTTTAGTACTCGCTCACTGGAACTGCCTTCTAGCCTCGAATCAGGATTAGAGCAAGCCGTCTGGGTGGTAATTGCCTGTGCTCTGTTACTGGTTGGCATCCGCCTAGGCTCTGTGAAAGGTTGGCGGAGTTTGGAACGCGCCTTGCTGCCAGCGTTGATCAAAGTTGCGCTTGTCCCTGGACTAGTGGGATTAGGTGCAACGTATTTTGGGATAATGGGTGACTCTCGCCTGTTGCTGGTGCTGATGTCTGGAACGCCGACAGGACTTTCTGTGTTGATTTTGGCAGAAGTGTATAACCTCGACCGGGAATTACTAGCGAGTAGTATTGCTATAACGTTTATGGGGTTACTGCTGGCACTTCCTTTATGGTTTGCTTGGTTGGGTTAAAGCTGAGTCAGGGGTTAGGTAGGGAAGAGAGATTTTCAGCAGTGGTGACGGCAATTGAAGCCATGACTCCTGACACTTGACATTCCCATGTCAGGATTACCTTACTTAGCTAACGCAGACTCTTGAGCTTGAGAACCTGAGCAGTGAAATAATGATTTAAACGACGTTGGACGCTTCTTTAGTGTTAGGTTAGCTGCCCATGATTAACGAAAGCGAGTACATTAGCGAAGCTGAGGCTACCCGTGTGCGGGTACTGAGTGAAGCACTGCCCTACATTCAACAATTTACAGGTCGGACGGTGGTCGTCAAGTACGGGGGAGCCGCGATGAAGGACAGCTCTCTCAAAGATAAAGTGATTCGTGATATTGTCTTTTTATCTTGTGTGGGTGTGCGACCGGTGGTTGTTCACGGGGGTGGCCCAGAAATTAACAGTTGGCTGGGTAAGCTAGGGATTGAGCCACAATTTAAAAATGGTCTGCGCGTGACGGATGCCGCCACAATGGATGTGGTGGAGATGGTATTAGTGGGTCGGGTAAATAAAGAATTGGTTTCTTTGATTAACCGTTCTGGTGGCAGGGCTGTAGGGCTTTGCGGCAAAGATGGTAACTTAATTAAAGCCCGTCCCGAAGGCCGAGAGGGAATTGGCTTTGTTGGGGAAGTCAGCGGTGTGGATATCAGTATCTTGGAGACGTTGGTTGAGAATGGCTACATTCCAATTGTGTCTAGTGTTGCTGCTGATGAAGCGGGTCAAGCCTACAATATCAATGCTGACACCGTTGCGGGTGAAATTGCGGCGGCGTTAGGGGCAGAGAAGTTAATTTTGCTGACCGATACGGCAGGAATTTTGAAGGATTATAAAGACCCGTCTACCCTGATTGGTAAGGTGGATATTCAAGAGGCGAGGCATTTAATTGCGAGAGGGGTTGTTGGCGGGGGCATGATTCCCAAGGTGAACTGTTGTGTGCGATCGCTCGCTCAAGGTGTTCGAGCTGCTCACATTATTGATGGTCGCATCCCCCATGCGCTACTGTTGGAAATTTTCACCAATGAAGGAATTGGTTCCATGATTGTAGCCTCAGAATTTTTGAGGTAGATACTCTTTACTTATTAGTACCCAATGCGAACCCTAATTCCAGGTGAATAAACTCTCGGTGAATAATAGATAGGCGAAGACGGTGCGACTAATCTTCTGCCATAGCCGGATGGATTAACAATCACGGGATTAACCAACACCGAATCATTAATCCTGGAATTAATTACCGTCGGATTAATTAGGGTTGAATTCCGAATGGCGGCTCTCCCCGGTGTAATAACTTGGGGGTAATTACTATAACCATAGTTGTAACCACCATAGTTATAGCCATCATAGTTGTAACCGCCATAGTTGTAACCGCCATAGTTATAGTCACTATAGCTATAGCTACCAGAGTTATAGCCATTGGGTGAAAGCGAATAAGGCTGGTTCGTGCCAGGCATCACGGGTACAGGACTAGGAATGGGGCTACCAATAATTTGGGTAGTGGGAAGTTGCGGTTGAACTAGCACAGGTTGCGCCTCTGCTTTTCTCCCCCCTGATGTCAGCAGCACGACTCCCACTGCCAAGGGGGCTAACATTTGAGTCACCCTGAACCAATTTAAATCAGATTGCCGAGATGGAAGTGTGGAAAGCATAGCTTCACCTCAAAACATGCAGGGGATTAATAAGATAATTGAAGGATTACTTGGGAATTCAGTTCCCCATAAAGCTGGAGTTTGATGCAAACGGGCTATGAGCTAACTTTAAGGTACACCAAAGCGTAAAGATTAGCCTTCACCCAGTGGTATGAGCTAGCCTCGAACATGACGAAGATTTCTACACCCTTGATATTGACTTTTACTATATTCGTTGATGGACTGAATTGAGTGTATTTTATTTACTGGCAATAGGTTGTACCCTGCAATTATGGGCGATTTTGCACACTGCTTCGTGCATCCCAACTCACTGAGCCTGCACCCGTGTAGTACAGCATGAGCAAACCACCAATCAGTCCCACATTCTTCAAAAAAGAGATCGTTTCTTTAGGGTTAGCCCAAAAGTTATGAAAAACTAGGGTGGTAGGAATTAAGAATAGGATTAACAAAATTGCTCCCCAACGCAATTTGTAGCCCAAAATTAGAGATATCGTCCCAATTAATTGAAAAACAATATTACCCAGTAACATCAGACCTGGTAACGGAAGTCCCTTCTCAGCAATCATCTGCTGAGTTGCTGAGAAGGCTGTAATATTTTTTATCCCAGAGTACAAAAATACTAAAGACAGACAAACCCTGGCAATAAGTGGAATGTAATTCATCGGTGAACAATGGAATCAGCTAAGGAGGCGGAAACGATTAATGGCAGTAGTCACTTAGGCGTTGAGACAAGTCAGCGAGTAAGCGATCGCCTGCTTGTAAGAGTATCACCCACACCTGCTTTAGCTGGAGCCATAAATCAGTTAAAAAACCCGTCTTCATCATCCAATAATTCCTTACCCCTCATCAGTGCCACAACCATAACTCCGCTCCAGAATAGAGTTGAGAGAGTTTGCATAACCACAAGAATGGGAATAGTGATCACAGCAATAACTAAACAGCAGATGACAATCGCATATTTTTCTGGCATGTTCGCTAGCTTTATTTAGTAAATGGAGGCGACGGAAATTTTTGTCAAGTATCTTTTGACTGGTCTGTTGAGCTGTGTACAAAAAAATCTTGAGGACTGTTTTTAGAATTAGTAAGGAGGTTGTCGGCAGTTCCAGTTTTGCCACGACCAATCTTTATATATTCTTGCGCTAGCTTGAGCTGGGGGAGATACCCCTATCTCTGTTCTTCGAGTTAGCCGTTAGAAGAAGCCAATCCTTCTACACATCAGACTTACAAATCGCGAAGTGGGTGTGAGATGCAATAATTATTAACATTTGCCCTGTAGAATAATTGCGGCACTCTTACAGGATTAAAGGGGAATGCAAAATACAGCAGAATTTTTCTGTGCCTACTGTGGCGAACCAAATTTAACCTTTGTTGACTTCAGTGCGGGTGGACAACAATCGTATGTTGAGGATTGTCAAGTTTGCTGTCGTCCGAATATTTTGTATGTGCGAATTGATGAAGATACCCTCGATATTGAGATTGACAGTGAATATGAAGGCTAAGCAATAAGAGGATGATACTGAGTTGCAGTCCAACGTAGAATTTAACGAACCACTCCAGGCACTCCAGGACGCTGAGGTAAGAGAAAGAGAGAGTGATACGTTTGAATGCAACTTGGTATGAGGAGAAGTTGAGAGCAGCCATCTTCTCATCCTTGAAGCTTCCACTCTCTTCATGGAAGCCAAGACTGATAGAAATTACGCTTCAATAAAAAATTCCGATTGTGGCAAGTGAAGGGATTCAATACCGCAAGCATTAATCCTTCTTAATCTTTCTGGGATGTACTAGTCCTCTGAGGCTAGCATGGAGCCATCTTTAGTGATTGTCTCATGAAGCCACAAGAGCTGCATTACTCCCATTTCTACTTATCAAGAAGATAAATCTCTTGTTAAGTGAACACCTTCTCCTGCTCTAGAAAATGCAGATGAACGAGTTTTTGCTTTCGGAGTGCAAATCACACACTATCAATAAAACTGCAACGTCACCCCACATTAACCTTCTACACTTATGCCTACACCTCAACTTGAACCCACTAACCGACCTATCGGGGGATTATACGTCCAGATGGGTGAGCAGCAACTAGTCTTCCCCTTGAAACATACTGAAGTTCAGGCAAAAATTGCTGGAAACGTGTCACGAGTAGAGGTGACGCAGACGTTTGAAAATCCCTTCACGGCAGCCTTAGAAGGCGTCTACGTGTTCCCGTTGCCGGATGAGGCAGCAGTGGACGACATGGAGATTAAAATTGGCGATCGCATCATCAAAGGCACGATTAAAAAACGCGAAGAAGCTAGAGCCATTTACGAACGAGCTAAACAACAAGGGCGCACAGCAGGGTTATTAGAACAAGAACGGGATAATATCTTTACTCAATCTCTGGCTAACATTAAACCTGGAGAACAAATTGATGTCACCATCCGCTACACCGACAGCCTCAAATTTGAGGGTGGCAACTACGAATTTGTCTTCCCGATGGTGGTTGGTCCCCGCTATATTCCAGGTAATACTATTGATGCAAGTGGTGATACAGATCGAGTTCCCGATGCCTCGCGTATTACTCCGCCAGTAGTTCCCCCAGGCACTCGTTCAGGACATGACATTGGCGTGACAGTAGAAATCGATGCAGGTGTGGCGGTTTCTGACATTCGCTCAACGTCCCATCAAATCAGAATTGAACATGATGGGCAAATAGTACGGGTGAAATTGGGCGGAGAAGACACGATTCCTAACAAAGACTTGATTGTGCGCTATCGGGTAAGTGGAGACAACACGCAGGCAACAGTCCTCACTCAGTCAGATGAACGGGGGGAAAACTTTGCGGTTTATCTGATTCCAGCCTTGGACTATCGCCCAGACGAAATTGTGCCCAAAGATGCGGTGTTCCTAGTGGATACCTCCGGTTCCCAAGAGGGCGATCCGTTGCAGAAATGTCAGGAATTGATGCGGCGGTTTATCAATGGGTTGAACCCCTACGACACTTTTACAATTCTGGATTTTTCCACGAGTGTCAGGCAGTTGTCCGCGACACCATTGCCGAATACGCCGGAAAATCGGGCTTTAGCGATTAACTACATCAATCAGTTATACGCTTCTGGCGGTACCGAAATGCTTAGTGGCATTCGTGCGGCAATAAACTTTCCAGTACCAGAAGGACGGTTGCGGAGTGTCGTACTGCTCAGCGATGGCTACATTGGTAACGATAATGAAATTTTGGCAGAGGTACAGAAGTACCTAAAACCAGGTAATCGTCTTTATAGTTTCGGTGCTGGTAGTTCGGTGAACCGATTTTTGCTCAATCGCATTGCTGAGATTGGGCGGGGAATCTCTCGAATTGTTCGGCAGGATGAACCCACACAAGAGGTTGCACAGAAGTTTTTCCGCCAGATCAATAACCCCGTATTGGCGAATATCGAAGTGAGTTGGCAAGGTGCAGGGGAAGCCCCCGTAATTTATCCCAGCGTTGCACCGGATTTGTTTGCCGAACAGCCGTTAGTTTTGTTTGGACGAAAAGAGTTGAAGGTTGAAAGGTTGAACGTTGAAGGTTCAAACTCACCTGCTGATGTGCAACCTGTTAACCCGAAACCTGAAGAGGAACCTGAAACTCATGCTGGTACTCTCCGCATTACTGGTATTGCAGCTGGTGGACAGCACTACGAGAAGACATTTAACCTGAATTTTGACGCGACTGGCAATCCGGCAATTGCCCAACTCTGGGGACGGGCACGGATTAAAGACTTGATGAATCAGATGTTGAGCTATGAAACGAAAGCTGGAGTAGAGGCTGTTACAGAAACAGCACTGACTTATCAGTTGTTGTCGCAATATACCGCTTTTGTCGCGGTTAGTGAAGACGTGCGAGTCGATCCTGAAGGAACCTCTGTATCGGTGCAAGTGCCAGTGGAGATGCCAGAGGGTGTCAGCTATGAGGGAATTTTTGGCAGTTCTAATGCTGGTGGTGTTCCTGTCCGAGCGATGATGTCCCCTGCTCCAGGCTCAGCAGGATCCTTGCCGAAATTGCAGCAGGTTAGTGTTCGACGCCTTGAGAGTTCCGCTAGCTTTGCTGAAGCAAGTGCTAGTTACGAGGCTCCGGTGGATGCATTTGATGTCACCTTGATTGACCCTACTCTAGTTGATAGCGCAGATGACGATGAGGAGAGTAACGTAATGTACTCCATCGAATCCTTGTCTGCTCCAACACCAGCACCTTTACATCCGCAGTTGGAAGTTGTCAGCGCGGCAGGGTTGGATGAAGCCGCCGTGTCAGAGCTGACGCAACATCTGCAACAGCTCAATTTGCCTTCTGGGTTCAGTGGTAAAATCGTCTTCGAGTTCCCGGTGAGTAAGGGTCGTGTGGTACGGGTTATGTTAGATGAAAAGGCTTCCACACTCCAGGAATCGCAGGTGATTGAGATGATTAATCGATCGCTCACGTCTTGGCAAGTTCCCCCATCGGTGAGTGGCACGGTTCGCTTAACGTTGCGTATTCAAAGCTGAAGCTAGTTAGGATGAAGAAAGTAGCGGTGTTTGGCAATGCTGGAGGCGGTAAATCAACTCTTAGCAAGAAATTATCCCAAATTACTGGTTTGCCACTTCACGTCTTGGACAAGATGCAATATCAATCAGGAGGCGTTGAGGTTCCACATGAAGACTATAAGCGCGCCCATCAACAAATTTTAGCTACTGACCAATGGATTATTGATGGGTTTGGTTGCATGGAAACCCTCTGGCTAAGACTGAACGAGGCGGATACTCTGGTTTTTGTCGATCTACCGCTATATGTGCATTTCTGGTGGGTAACTAAACGACTAATCACAGGTTACGTTAAACCGCCAGAAGGCTGGCCCCAAAAGAGTCCAATCTTGAGGAGTTCGCTGACGAGCTACCGTGTACTTTGGTTATGTCACAAATATTTGACTCCAAAATATCGTGAGTACATCGAGCAGGCTCAAAGCATCAAAAGTGTCTATCACATTCGCTCGACTAAACAGATTTCGCAATTTTTTGAATTAATAGGAGACTAGCTTTTAAGTTTAAAGATGGTGCATCGACCTTATTAGAGATTCAGCGTCAAATGAGCTAGATAGCATCCCCTCTTGACCTGCTAGATAGGTCTTAGTAGAGTGGAAACCCGACTCAACTCAGATCATGGTTCATCAAGAGCAAATCCAACTTTACACAGACAATCATGGGCAGATGCATGATTTGACGGCTCAAGTCAATGCGATTGTCAAGAAGTCCGGCATCCAGATGGGGATGGCTCATATCTTTAATATTGGGAGTACGGGAGCCATTGGTACGATTGAGTTTGAGCCAGGATTGCAGCGGGACTTACCTGAAATATTAGATAAGCTCATTCCACCGAGTCGGGAATACGGACATGAGCAAATGTGGCACGATGGCAATGGGCACTCTCATTTGCAAGCGACTTGGCTTGGGCCTTCGTTAACAGTGCCGGTGCAGAATGGGAAGCTAGAATTGGGCACTTGGCAGCAAATTTTTCATCTGGAATGTGATGTAAAGCCGCGTCAACGCCGAGTAGTGGTGACGATTTATGGGGAGTAGGGGTATTTGGGGGAAGTGCGATCGCACTTCCGAGTCAACTTTTCCAAAACAGTATCTTGAGACTCCCAAACCAAGCCTTAATGTTAGCGAGGCATGAAAAACATCTCTCATTGGACTAATTCAAGTTTCCTCTCCCAAGGATGAGGGTGAGATGAGGAATTATTAGAAAACTTAATAAAGTAGTTTATGATACAAAAATGGCGCATCCCATTCAACTACCAGAACGCTCATTGGGCGGAACACTCACGCCCGCTACTATAGCCTCGCTCTGTCTTGCTCTGCTCTCGATTGCTTCTGCTGCAATTTTTATCAAATTCAGCGAACAGGAAATTAGCCCCTACGCTACAGCATTTAACCGTTTTTGGATTACCACAGTCATTTTGGGATTGTGGAGCGGCTTGAAGGCAGTACGCCGACCACAGGAGAGTAGCGAAACGCCCCAATCATCCCCTGATACAGGAGCGATGATCGGACAGTTATTTCTGGTAGGGCTGTTTTTAGCTGCCGACCTGATTCTATGGGCATGGTCACTGACGCAAACTAGCGTGGCTAACGCAACGTTACTGGCAAACCTGACGCCAGTATTCTCCTGTCTAGGCGGATGGTTGTTCTGTCGCAGACGCTTCGATCAGCAATTTTTGCTTGGTATGGTCATTGCGATCTCTGCCATTTTTGCGATTGGATTGAATGATTGTCAACTTGCCAGTGGCAAATTCCTTGGAGATATTGCTGCTTTGATTGCTGCTGTATCTTTCAGCGTCTATCTGTCGGTACTGGAACGACTCCAAAGCCAGTTAGGGGTCACAAAGATTGTGTTGTGGAGTTCAGCGATCGCTGCACTAGTATCGTTGCCGATTGTACTGATTAATGGAGGTCAAGTGTTTCCGACCTCCTGGCAGGGATGGCTAACTGTTATTTCTCTAGCTGGTGTTTGTCAAATCCTGGGGCAGGGAATGCTCGTACATAGTCTCGACCGGTTGTCATCAGAATTCGTGGCTTTATTCCTGCTTTTGGAGCCGATACTAGCTGGAGTTGGAGCTTGGGCCTTGTTTTCAGAACAATTGGGTTTGTTGAATCTGGTAGCGTTTGCGATCGCGTTGATGGGCGTATACCTGTCTCTATCCAGTCCATCTGCCCTCAGAGATGAAGCAATTCAACCAAGTTTCGCAACGTTGCAGCTAGAAACTGACTCGAAAAATCGAGAGCCAGAAGTGGTCAAACCTGTACTCATACCAAACGGAAATCAAGCTGAGCAGAATAACCGCTTCCAAAAGGCGGCTTGAAACAGGGCAGTATTTCACCTAACCTCATTTAGCTCTTATCCGAAGTTGAATCGCGTCCGAGCACTCCACCCACCTCAAGCGTGTGATCGCGCCTATATCTGCTATCCTCAGTGATTTTTAGGCGAGAATAGATACTTCAATAAAATGCACCGATTGGCTGTAGCTACTCGCCTGGCTCACGTTGAGACTTGTTCATGCGACGATTGTTTCCATCCTTCCTTAGCTTGTGTAATGTTCTTGCTCTTGCCTCTGCTGCCATCCCTGCCTGTAACGCTCCATCCACGACAGCAAACAACCAGGTTTCCCTCCCTTCTCGTCCTGTAAAGCATCCCAACCGAAGCCCGGCTGCCAAAGCAGATGTACTTTATCAAGCCTTTGACATGCGTTTCCGGGATATCAAAGCTCAACTGCCCGAACTGCAAAAGTTAGGCTATACCTACATCCAAGTTTCACCTCCTCAGAAAAGTAATCCTTCCACCGAATGGTGGGCACGATATCAACCTATCGATCACACAATAATTGATAGCCCTCTGGGTAATGAAAAAGCACTCAAAGAACTCATCGATGCCGCCCATAACCGGAAGATGAAAATTATCATCGATGTTGTTCTCAACCACATGGCAAACTATGGTAATTACGCCAAAACTCTGAAATATCCCCACTTCTCACCGCAAGATTTCCATCCTCAAAGTTGCATCGATTACCACAACCGTCTTTCCGTCACAAGAGGTTGGATTAACTGCGATCTCCCGGATTTAAATACCGCTTCGCCTCACGTCAGGCAGGAAGCAAAAAATTACCTCAAAAAACTCCTTGCCCTTGGTGCGGATGGCTTTCGGTTTGATGCCGCAAAGCATATTGAACCCGACTTTTTTCTCGAAGTCCTCAAGGTCGTGCCATCTGATAAATTCGTTTATGGCGAAGTTATTGGACAAACTAGCCAAGAAGCGAATGAGTACACTGGAATTTTTTTTGTAACGGACTTCCAACTGGTTAGCACCATGAGCCAAGCTTTTAGTATAGGGGGCGATTTGCGATCGCTCATCAATCCTGTCGCTTCTGGCAAGGCGCTACCGGGGGTTAGGGCTGTCACTTTTGCTCAGAACCATGATATCGCCAAAGGGCAAATTGGCTACAAATTACCCACTCCTCAAGATACAAAGTTGGGAAATGCTTATATTCTGGCACGCCAAGAAGGCTTTCCTAGCGTCTACAAAGATGATGCCCAAGATGCTATCACTAAGGCAGGTGTATTATTTCACCAAAAAATGATGGGAGAGCCACAATATTTCCGAAATGGAAATGAAATTTTTCCCGGTGCAGACAATCCCAATACGCTTTTCATCGAACGCGGTAGTAAGGGTCTTGCCATTATTAATAAAGCGGGTGAATCCTTGGATTTCCCAGCCGCCAAGATGCCCGGTTTGCAAACCGGTTGTTACCAAGAGCTACGCTATAACTTTACAATGGCTGTTGGTAAAGGTCGTGATGGGCAGAAATACATAACCAAATGGGGAACCAAGCAGAGGGGTGGCATTCAAATGGGTTCACGAGATGTCCTGTTTTTTGTTCTAACATCTGCAATGGAATGTAAATAAAATTGAGGAGAGGAGAGATAAACGTGGTTAAAATTATTAGTCGTAAATCATTAGAAACTCAATCCGTATATGATATTGGAGTCGAACAAGACCATAATTTCCTTTTAGGCAATGGTTTAGTCGCTTCAAATTGCTTCAACAAATCCCACTCAACCGCCTATGGTTATGTAACCTATCAAACAGCCTATCTGAAAGCCAATTATCCCGTTGAATACATGGCAGCGCTACTGACGGGCAGTAGTGGCAACCAAGACAAGGTGCAAAAATATATTGCCACTTGTTCCAAGATGGGAATTGATGTCTTAAAACCAGATATCAATCGTTCGGATATTGATTTCACCCCAGTATCCGGTCAAATTTTGTTTGGCTTCTCCGCAATCCGCAATTTAGGGCAAGGAGCGATTGAGTCTATTTTAGAAGCTCGGAATAAGGATGGGTCCTTTCAGTCCTTAGCCGATTTTTGCGACCGCATCGATTTACGCACTGTTAACCGCCGTGCCCTGGAAGCTTTAATTTATTGTGGTGCGTTTGACAACATCTCACCCAATCGAAAGCAACTGATTGATTCGTTGGAAATAGTTATCAGTTGGGCACAAGATCGAGCTAAAGATCGAGACAGTGGTCAGACCACTATTTTTGATTTCTTAGGTACTGTGAACGGGAGCAAAAACCCCAAAAATAAAGGCTTAGAGTCTGCCCCTAAACTTCCTGATATTCTGGATTACTCCTCTCAGGAAAAATTACGCTTAGAAAAAGAATTACTCGGTTTCTATTTATCTGACCACCCTTTGAAAGCAGCGAATCAAGCGGCTAAAGTCTTGTCTCCCATTAGTCTTGCGGATTTAGCAGAGCAAGGCAAGCGAACGCTGATTAGTGCTATTGTCATGCTCACCGATGTTAAACCTCACCTGACCAAAAAAGGCGATCGCATGGCCTTTGTCCAATTAGAAGATTTAAGTGGTCAAGCGGAGGGTATTGTCTTTCCTGAAAGTTATAAGCGCATCGGTGAGCTAATTCAAGCGGATGCTCGTCTGATCGTCTGGGGTAAGGTCGATAAGCGAGATGAGCAAATCCAACTGATTATCGAGGATGCTGAGTTGATTGAAACTGCCCCCATGGTGATTGTGGAACTACCACCCCAACAACTCTCTAAAGATGGATTGCATCAGCTCAAAGCTGTTTTGCAAGAGCAGTCAGGACAAAAAAACCAAGCCAAAGTTCCCGTTCTTGCCACACTAGCCGTACCCAATCAGCAGCAATTTGTTCGCTTTAACTCCAAATACTGGGTTCAGGATTGTAACGCCGCCATTGCCGCGCTTAAGAATGCCGGATTCTCTGCCCGTCCTGCGTCGCTCTTGGGTAGCTAAGTCGTTGGCTCTAGCCTAGGGCGTGTTTTCAAACCTTTAGATCCCCCCAGCCCCCCTTAACAAAGGGGGAGAATTAAGTCTTAGTCCCCCTTTTTAACTCTGATTTAGGGGGATCTCCACCGACATCAACGAAGCCAATAAAGTTTAAAAACACGCCCTAGAACTCATCGTAGGGGCGATACCCTACCCTTCAGGAAGGGCTTCGCCCAACGGTAACGCCAAGGGGGTACAGGGATCGCCAACAATGTGTATTCCACTCCAAGGGTTTTCTTTGATAAACGCCTTTACAAAACTTTAGCAATGTTTATATTATTAATGGAGCGGTAGGCTTTCATGAACTTTGTATAAGAGGTATCTCAAAGTTTTACGCAACGGAAGACCGGAAAGCTGATTCAGCAGCCAGGATGAAGCTAAATAAAGCGATTGAGCAGCTTCAATGAAAACCACCGCATCTTGATTTGAAGTCAACAGGGAACTTCTACCAGCCAGTTAAAGAGGCAAGGGTTTATGAAGATGCAGTGGAGAAAGATGTGGGTTAAGGCAAGCATTTGGCTAGTAACCGAGATTATCTTGAATCTGCTGGGACTGGATAACCTTGCTGACTACAGCGAATTCATCTTCGAGCAAGAAGTCGCGATCGCAACGCACCAACCGCAAGTAACAGTTGTGGCTGTGTTACACCAACCTCCAACTTACGCCGCAGAGCCTCATCGCTTCACAATGGCTCTGAACGCTTGAAGTCAACAAGCAAAAAAGGACAGGCAAAGCGTTTTGCCTTTTTCCTTCCGTGTCTTGAGGCGTAGTCGGCGGAGAATTTCATCAAAGATTTATTCCACTGGCTGCCTCGAAGGGTAATTCCTTTACACAACTTTAGATAACTTGAGATCGGTAGTGAAGCGGTGAGTTTTGATTCACTTAACGTTTACGGGATGCTGATTCAGCACGCTTTTCTTAAGTGGATTGAGCAGCTCCAATAGAAACCACCGCATTCTTTCTTCTTCTAGCCACCGAAAGAGGCAAGGGTCTATGAAGATGCAGTGGAAACGAATATGGGTTAAAGCCGCCATTTGGCTAGTAACCGAGATTATATTAAATCTGCTGGGACTGGATAACCTTGCTGATTACAGCGAATTTATCTTCGAGCAAGAATTTGCGATCGCAGCACGCCAACCGCAAGCTACCGTTGTGGTTCTGTATCGCCAACCTCCAGCTTACGCCGCAACACCCTATCACTTCACAATGGCTCTGAGCGCTTGAGGGAAAAATTAAAAATCTGAACTCCCAAATCTAAAATCTAAACGGTTTAGTTGTCGGGAATACCAAAAATATCGATAGAATATGGCTCTGTTGCCCATTGCAAAGCCTCCATGTCCAGCATCTACCCTGCTCCTTTCTCCTCCGACGAAATTGCCGCAGAAGGCTTGAAGCCTGAAGAATACGAAGATATTGTTAATCGGCTGGGGCGTCATCCCAATAAAGCTGAGTTGGGGATGTTCGGTGTGATGTGGTCGGAACACTGTTGTTACAAGAACTCGCGCCCCCTGCTGAAGCAATTTCCCACCACGGGCGAACGCATCCTCGTCGGCCCCGGAGAAAACGCTGGAGTCGTAGACTTAGGAGACGGGCTAAGACTGGCCTTTAAAATTGAATCCCACAATCACCCCTCAGCCGTCGAACCCTTTCAAGGTGCAGCAACCGGAGTGGGAGGTATCCTACGGGATATCTTTACTATGGGGGCGCGTCCCATTGCCATCTTGAACTCCCTGCGCTTCGGTTCCCTGGACGATGCACGGACGCGTCGGCTATTCGCTGGTGTCGTGGAAGGAATCTCACACTATGGTAATTGTGTGGGGGTACCGACTGTCGGCGGAGAAGTCTACTTTGATCCCGCTTACACGGGCAATCCCTTGGTCAATGCCATGGCACTGGGATTGATGGAAACCCCGGAAATCGTCAAATCTGGGGCTTCGGGTATCGGTAATCCCGTGCTGTATGTCGGTTCCACAACGGGCAGAGATGGCATGGGGGGCGCCAGTTTTGCCAGTGCGGAATTAAGTGATAAATCGATTGATGACCGTCCGGCGGTGCAAGTGGGCGACCCCTTCCTGGAAAAGTCGTTGATTGAAGCTTGCCTGGAAGCCTTTAAAACAGGTGCCGTAGTTGCAGCTCAAGATATGGGTGCGGCTGGTATTACCTGTTCCACTTCAGAAATGGCTGCAAAAGGGGGCGTAGGGATTGAACTGGATTTAGACAAAATCCCCGTGCGGGAAACGGGTATGGTGCCTTATGAATATTTGCTCTCAGAATCCCAAGAGCGGATGCTGTTTGTAGCTCATAAAGGTCGGGAACAGGAGTTAATTGATATTTTCCATCGCTGGGAACTCCAGGCTGTTGTAGCAGGAACGGTAATTGAAGAGCCAATTGTGCGGATTCTGTACCAGGGTGGGGTAGCGGCAGAAATTCCAGCGACGGCTTTGGCAGATAACACGCCAATCTATCACCGAGAAATCTTAGCAGAACCACCGGAATATGCCCGTAACGCTTGGGAGTGGACAGCTCAATCTCTCCCACCCTGTACTGTCGAGGGCATTGAACTTCAAGGTAACCGCAAAACCTGGAACGACATCCTCCTCCAACTGCTAGATACTCCCACTATTGCGTCTAAACGCTGGGTGTATCGCCAGTACGACCATCAAGTGCAAAACAATACCCTAATTGTGCCTGGTGGTGCTGATGCTGCCGTTGTAAGGTTGCGCCCGGTGGCAGAAGAGTTGAACGTTGAAGGTTCTCAAAACAACACTCAACCTGCTAACATTCAACCTTCAACCCATAGGTCGGCAGTGGCTGCAACAGTGGATTGCAATTCCCGTTACGTCTATCTTGACCCGTATGAAGGCGCGAAGGCAGTTGTGGCAGAAGCCGCACGTAACCTCATCTGCGTGGGTGCAGAACCTTTGGCGGTTACCGATAATCTAAACTTCGGCAGTCCAGAAAAGCCGATAGGATACTGGCAACTAGCGTCCGCTTGTCAGGGAATCGCAGAAGCGTGTCGGCAGATGGGAACGCCCGTTACTGGGGGTAATGTCTCTCTCTACAATGAAACTCTCGACTCGGCTGGCAATCCTCAACCCATCTACCCAACCCCAGTTATTGGTATGGTCGGGCTGATTGCCGATCTTACCCATATCTGTGGTCAAGGGTGGCAAGCCCAAGGAGATTTAATTTACCTGTTGGGACTACCTCTGAATGATGCCACTCCTCACCTCTCTTTGGGCGGTTCGGAATATCTGGTAACCATTCATGGTTTAGTGACGGGTAAACCGCCTATCGTGGATTTTGACTTAGAACGTCGTGTTCAAGCCGTGACGCGGGAAGGCATTCGTCAAGGTTGGCTACGTTCAGCTCATGACTGTTCGGAAGGCGGAATTGTGGTTGCCCTGGCTGAATCTTGTATCGCTAGCCAGTGGGGTGCCCAGATTAACCTGGGACTGACAGATGTAGAGACGCGCCATGGTGCGTCTCTACAGAGACGCCGTTGGGATGAGGTGCTTTTTGGTGAGAGTGCCAGTCGCATTCTGGTGTCTATTGCGCCTGAACATCAAGCAGCTTGGGAAGCTTACCTAAATGAGCAGTTGGGAGAACAGGCACACCATTGGCAAAACATAGGTATTGTTCAGCCCAAAAATGCTGAATTTAAAGTGTTTACTGCTGACAACCAACCCATTATCAACGTTACGATGGCAGATATCAGTGACCGCTTTTCCAACGCAATCGCACGGCGTTTGGATGTTTAGCTCATCGGTAAAAACTTTGGTGATCACAAACTTGATGCTTGAACATCAATAGCATTAGTGGGGAACATCTAAGGACTCTCTAATGCTATTGTTAAAGAATCGTTAAGTTTGGTTAAAAATTAGAGCGACTTGTTTGCACTGACTCTCTGCCTTTATCAGGAGCCTACCTTATCATGATGCATCATCAGCCCCTTTCTTCTACCAACAATCCTGCGCAATTGAATGATGACTCTGCACAACGACCTGACAAACAGGAGGAAGCGTGTGGAGTCTTTGGCATTTACGCGCCGGGGGAGGATGTCGCCAAGCTAACGTACTTTGGTCTTTATGCGCTACAGCACCGGGGTCAAGAATCAGCGGGAATTGCGACCTTTAAGGGAGAAGAGGTGCATTTATATAAGGACATGGGACTGGTGTCTCAAGTCTTCAATGAAGTGATTTTAGCCAAACTACCAGGAGATATGGCGGTTGGTCATACTCGTTACTCGACAACAGGGTCAAGTCGGGTTGCTAACGCCCAGCCCGCCTTGGTAGAAACCCGTCTAGGAGCATTGGCGCTCGCCCATAATGGTAACTTGGTAAATACGGCACAGCTGCGTGAAGATCTCCAGCAGCGTAATTGCAACTTTACTACGACGACGGATTCTGAGATGATTGCGATCGCGATCGGGGCAGAAGTCGATAGTGGCAAAGAGTGGTTAGATGCTGCCATTAGTGCCTTTGGTCGCTGTTCAGGGGCTTATAGTTTAGTCGTTGGTACTCCGGTCGGCTTGATGGGTGTGCGTGACCCCAACGGCATCCGTCCTCTGGTGATTGGTACCTTAGGCAGCAATCCTCAGCGCTACGTTTTAGCATCGGAAACCTGTGGGTTAGATATTATTGGTGCGGAATACCTGCGAGACGTTGAACCCGGAGAATTGGTTTGGATTACGGAAGATGGGCTAGCTTCCTTCCACTGGAGTCCAAAGCCACAGCGCAAGCTTTGCGTGTTTGAAATGATTTACTTTGCTAGGCCCGATAGCATTATGCATGATGAAACGCTGTATAGCTATCGATTAAAGCTAGGGCGTCAGCTAGCCAAGGAGTCACCCATGGAGGCTGATATTGTTATTGGTGTGCCTGACTCCGGAGTTCCTGCGGCTATTGGATTTTCTCAACACTCCGGTATTTCCTACGCAGAAGGGCTGATTAAAAATCGCTATGTGGGTCGTACCTTTATCCAACCCACTCAAACCATGCGAGAGTCGGGCATTCGCATGAAACTCAATCCTCTCAAAGATGTTTTAGTAGGAAAACGAGTGGTCATTGTAGACGACTCCATTGTCCGAGGAACCACCAGCCGCAAAATTGTTAAAGCCCTCCGGGATGCGGGTGCAACTGAGGTACACATGCGAATTTCCTCACCGCCAGTGACTCACCCTTGCTTTTATGGCATCGATACTGACAGCCAAGACCAACTCATTGCAGCAACAAAGTCAGTGGAAGAAATTGCCTCACAAATTGGGGTAGATAGTTTAGCTTATCTGAGCTGGGAGGGAATGCTGGAAGCCACAGGTGAAAACCCCAATAGCTTTTGCACAGCCTGTTTCACGGGTGATTACCCCATTCAAGTACCAGAACTGCTCAAGCGTTCCAAACTAATGTTGGAAAAAGTGGCTAAGGTTTAAAAATCTCTACTCATTGATTACTGATACTGAGTTGCACTCTAACGTAGAATTTAACGAACCACAGAGGTACAGAGGACGCTGAGGTAAGAGAAACAGAGAGTTATACGTTTGAACGCAACTTGGTATGAGAAAAGCCAGAGGTAGACAACCTGATGGCTTTTTTCTCATGATTAGTCAGCGTTTTCTGCCTCAAGCTGTGTCTCTCCAAGATACTTTTTCAAATAAGGCGAGAACACTTCATAAATTAGCGTTAAGGGTTGTCCGTGATGCCAAAACAGATAATGACGACCCCAAAATGGCCCTTTCTCACCAAACGCTGACTCTAACGCGGCTGAGTGTCCATAATAAATTCCCTGAATATCTCGGTACAGTTCACTCCGCAGCCGAGACAAACTGGCCCAAATTGGGATATTGCGATTTTGCAAATACTCGTCTACATGGTTAGCATCCCACCAAGAAACGGCATAGGCTAGCCGTTGACCTGAAGCTTTGCGTAGCCAGACTTGTCGTCGCAATCTTGGCCCAGGTACCGCTTGGATGTGCTTCGGTGCTCCATCATCAGCCATGCCAATCACAGACATATCGATAACATCCACTTCAGTTGGCTCCATTGTGAGCAGTTGGAGGTGGCGAGTGGGAGAGCCATCTCCTAACAGGAGTATCTGCCAAGCGGGTGCTAGCTGACTATGGGGTAATCCTTGCTGTACCGATGCTTCTCCTCCCTCCCAGATGGGGTTAAGAGTATGCCAGGCTGTTGGGCCAGTGGCGCTATTAATGGGTTGAAAGGTAGCAGTCAAAATATTTACAAAACTTAACATCTACAAGAATCATGATAGCGCCCTTAGCCTATTGCTCTAGCTCATTTAGCCAAGTTACTAAGTCCTCGACTGTAGGAGACATGTAGCAGCATTCCTCGCAATGATTTTAATTGCTCGATGGAGAGCGATCGCACTCGTTCTTGAACAGGACTTACCCATTAGCCCCCCCCATGCCCCCCAAATCTGGGGGGAGTCAGTTCTTGTTCCCCCAAGTTTGATACTGCTGGCGAAATTCATCTTTGTTGACAAGAGATTCATCTTTGCTCACAAATGGCTGGCACAGGAGGAAAAGAACTGGAGTAAAACCTGCGAATCGAGTGAATACCAGTGACAATGCTCTCAGACCACTAGGGAG
>DATNPV010000146.1:0-58707 GCA_036703055.1 Waterburya sp. | reverse complement strand
ACGAGTGGCCCAAAAATATATTTGAGATTTTAGAATCGGTAGCTGATATGGTTGATGAATTCTTCCTAGGGGTCACCGAGGTAGTTGAAGTCGTTGCCAATGAAGTGCAAAATACAGTTGGCATCGATATCGACCAATGCTTGCAGGATATGTTTGAACCGATCGCTGGCATCTATGCTGAGCTAGAAGAGATGGTCGGGGAAACAGAGCAGACTTATTACAGCTATCCTGTAGAACCTACTTTAGAGACAAACCCAGCCTGTCGAGGTTGCCATCACTATCACGGACAAGTGTATGGTGGTAATTTATTTGTCTGTGCCATGCACCCTTATGGATGGGATACAGAAAACTGCCCTGACTGGGAATCATTCAAGCACTAAGAACGTTATATGCATCAATCTCCAGCCCAGGAACAACTCTCAGCAGACGTAAAGACGCTAGAGATGAAATACGGTGAACGCGAAATTGCCGAGGGTAAGTTAATTACCTTTCCCAATCCGCGTGTCGGTCGTCGCTACGATATCAACATTACCTTGCCAGAATTTACCTGTAAGTGTCCCTTCTCCGGTTATCCGGACTTCGCCACTATACACATCACGTATGTTCCTGATGAGCGAGTGGTGGAATTGAAGGCGCTTAAACTGTATATCAATAGTTATCGCGATCGCTACATCTCGCACGAAGAGAGTGTTAATCAAATTTTGGATGATTTTGTGGAGGCGTGTGACCCTTTAGAAGCTACGGTAAAAGGAGATTTTTCGCCACGCGGAAACGTTCACACCGTTATCGAAGTGCGGCACAAAAAAGAGGTACGCTCTAGTTCAACCAGTGTAGAGAAATAAAGAGGATAAGGGTGGCCGAAAAAACACCCTTCTCACCCTTCCTTTTGTGATTTTTGGCTTTCTTAGTCTCTATCTTCGTTCAATTGATTCGGTTCATTCCCTTTGGAACTAGGCAATTCTAAGGGTAGTGCTGGAGTGGCAGATGGCGATGGATTTTTTAAGTCGCCTCTTTGGGGTGATGATACTAATGCTTTCTTAGGTGCTACCGCTTTACTATTACCTGCATTGTTGTGTGTTTTGCCTGCGTTGGATTTGGTCGTCGGTGACGATTCGGGTGGAGATTGAGAGCGTGAGGGAGCAAAGGGAATCACTGGTGTTGTTGGTGAAGACGATTTCCTCAAGCTAGGTACAGCGAAGGACACCGCAACACCTAATGCGAAGAATGCCAATGCTAAGGAAACAATAGCAATCGTTAGCGGTAGTTTAGACGGGTTCTCATCGTTTCTACTCATCAGCAAGTCTCCCAAGTCTTTGAGGTTGGACTAATTTTGGCTGACTAGAGATTCTGCGGCTACGGTGGGAACCTCAGATGATGGCATCTGACCGCTCAATCGATCTAAAATCTCAATCACTTCCCGCTCAAAAGCCACCTGTGCTCGGTTGGTTCTGCCACCTACATAAAAATGGTCGCCTTTTTGTAGCGCCCAGATCTGGGAGTGAGAGACATAACTCATAATAACCCCCAGCATCAGCAAGCCAAATCCTGTATAAACAATCGGAATTCCGGGGTCAGCCTTAATCTGTAAGCCCGTACTCCCAATTAACTCATCAACTTTCAGGGTAACGCCATTGACCTGGGTTGCCATGCCAGCACGAACGGTAGAGACTATCTTTCCGGAGGCATCATAAACCAGTAACATACCCTGTAGGTCTTTTGCCAGTAACGAGGCACCCTCACTCAAATCCGGTTTCGTGGGAATCCAAGTCCCCCAGAGGCGTCCCTTCCCCTGAGTATCGAGTTGCGCCATCGGGATTTGGAACAGTGGGCTGTTGTTCAGCCGCACCCGAACGGCGGCAATTCCCCAATCGGTTTGGTAAATCGTTACACCCCGATACCGCAAGGGTTTGTTGACATAAATCGTTTGTTGGTCAACGGCTTTACCGTCCTTATCTAGAACTGATAAGTCAGAGTAAAACTGGTCTATTGAGCCTTCTGGGGTGTAGTCAATCCAGAAGCGATTGACTCGAACTGACCAATCTTTGGGCACTTGTGGTGCGGCAAGCGGCCCAGCATCAATAATGTTTTTGATTTGGAATGCCCCCCCACTGGACACCATTTCTTGAGCCAGAAATCCGGTTAATGCTCCCCAAATCGCGCCTGCCAGGATAATGAGCATACTGGCGTGGACAACAATGGGGCCAATCCGTCCGGCAATTCCTTTACGGGCATAGAGGGTATCACCTTCTCGAAAAACTTTATAGCGTTGCTTTTCCAGTAATGGGGTGAGGGTTTCTA
Source organism: Waterburya sp. (assembly GCA_036703055.1). GTDB lineage: Bacteria > Cyanobacteriota > Cyanobacteriia > Cyanobacteriales > Coleofasciculaceae > DATNPV01. The sequence goes on along the minus strand of DATNPV010000146.1, from coordinate 56,409 downwards.
GACTTCCTCTATCGAGTTCGGCACTGAGGGCGAGTTTTTGAAACTGGCGGGGTTCCTTGTAAAATTGCCAGCGACGAGCGGCTTTGAGGGCAGGGAACTGACGAGTAAAGGTACAGGCGGTTAAGCTACTGCCAAATAAAATTAAGATTGACAAAAACCACCAAGTACGATACACATGGTCTAGCCCAAGGGTTAAGAGAACTTTCCAAGAGAGGAAACCAAACAGGGCTGGGTCTTCTGGGTAATTGGCTTGATAAAACGCGAGGGATTGACCCTGCTCAATGACAGTACCACTGATGCTAAAAAGTGCGATCGCCAGCAACAAGACAATGGCTAGTCGCAAGTCACCAAGTACAGATAGTAGCTGACGCCGGAACAGCTTCCAGATATTGGGTGACGATGTATTTTCTTCTAAACTCATTTTTAATTAAAAGATTCCGCCAGGAATTCGAGACAGCAAGGAAAAGACGCCAAACCCTACGAGTAAAGCACCACTAACAGGTGTAATCCAACCCGACCACTGGCGCAACTCCAATAACTTTTTAATAGAAGCGGTAAAGGTACCCGCCAAAATTAACGGGGCGACGTAACCTGCTGTGTAGGATAAAAGCAAGCCACCTCCCAAAACTAAGTCTTGCGTCTTCGCAACCCAAGCCAGTAAGGTTGCCAACACGGGTGTACTGCAAGGAGAGGCAACTAAACCAAAGGTTAAGCCGATTAAATACGAGCGTAATCCCTCAGGCCAATCTTGAGAAATCCAGTCCATCCCACCCCAAGACGGCAGTTGCAGGGGCAAGGCTTCGAGTAAGTTCAGCCCCATAATAATGGCAATCAGGCTAACGATGATGGGCAAACCTACTCCAACTTGACCGTAGACTCGCCCTACGGACGCTGCTAGAATTCCCATTCCCGCTAAAGTAGTTGCCAGCCCCAGTGCGAACCAACTGGACTGGGTGATAGCTTGGAGACGCCCTTTAGCTTCGTATCCGCCGATGTAGCCAATTGTGATGGGTAGCATGGACAGCATACAAGGGGTCAGGCTGGTGAGCAACCCGGCGGCAAAGATAATGCCGATACTAACCCAGGTTAAGTGGGCAAGTTGAGTGGAGACAAGATTGTCGGCAAATTGTTCGAGTTCGTAAAGTCGAGTTGAGAGTGTTTGTAGCATCCTGATGCTGGCTGGTAAAATGCCCAATATGCTTGAATTTTAGCTTACGGCAAGGTTCCAGGCAGGTGATTATACGAACTGGCGTTTGTAGATTTATACCGAGTTGCACCTTTTAAGGTAACTTTCTCTCCCCCAGCTTTTCCATCTAAGTAGGTGCGCTTATCTAAACCAAGCCTAGTTGTAGCCTAGTTGTAGGGTGGGCATTGCCTACAAACGAATTGTAGTCAGGGTTGGAGGAATTATCGTAGCAATGCCCACCTTACGATTAATTAGATCCCTCTACTTACTACGATTGAACGCAACTTAGTACGACTTTCTCCCCTTTGCGGCAATAACCAAAAATAAAAACCTACGCATTTGCCTTCCAACCTACTGAAAACAGGTGTCAAATGCGTAAGCCTGGAGCATTTACTTTCCATATCTATTTTTTCTTGATCGTTGCCTGCTTCCGCCTCGGCAATATGGCTCAATTTAGGTCAGCAATTTTGCTGATTAGAGAAAATTAGAGAATTGCGTGTCTGGGATGAGGATGAACGCCTCTGACATCAATTTGCTAAATGTCTGCTACAAATCGCTCTCTCAGCCCTCCATCTGTAGCAAACTTAAAGCGAATGGATATTAGTTTCTAGGATGGGGAGGTAGTTTTATCCGAACGTCGAATAGGAATCTCTATCATAAACTGTGTCCCTTGTCCAGGTACCGAAAAACAGCTCAAGTCCCCGCCGTGTTTTTCTACTACAATTTGGTAGCTAATAGACAACCCTAAACCAGTACCTTTGCCCATTGGCTTGGTCGTGAAAAAGGGCTTAAATAACTGCTGCCTAACCTTTTCAGTCATGCCTGGGCCATTATCTTCGATACCAATGAAAATCCATTGATTGTCCTTGACTTGAGTAGAAATCTTGATCGTCGGTGAGGCAACATGGGGAGCATTAATCGGTTGTTGGGGGCTAGATTCGGATTCAGTTAAAGCATTGCTCTCCTTGTTTTCTTCCCCACTCTCACTCTCTAACGCATCGATCGCGTTACTAATCAAATTCATAAATACCTGATTCAACTGCCCCGCATAGCACTCCACCAACGGCAGCCTTCCATACTCTTTAATCACCTCAATTTTAGGAATACCGCCTGTCCCGTTTAATCGATGTCGCAAAATCATTAAGGTGTTATCTATGCTTTCGTGAATATCGATTGGCCTCATTTCGGATTCATCGGGCCTAGAGAACTTGCGCAGCGACAGTACAATCTGGTTAATACGGTCAGCGCCAACTTGCATCGAGTTCAGGAGTTTGGGAAAGTCTTTAATCAGAAAATCTAGGTCAATTTCCTGAAGTTCAGATTTAATTTCCTCCGTTGGTTGAGGATAGTGTTGTTGGTAAAGATTCAGAATTCTGAGCAGATCTTGAATATAGTCACAGGCGTAGTTGATATTAACAGTGATGAAGCCGACGGGATTATTAATTTCGTGAGCCACACCGGCAACTAATTGTCCTAAGCTGGACATTTTCTCCGTCTGCACGAGTTGAGCTTGAGTACGCTGCAACTCAAGCAGTGCTTGCTCTAGTTCTGCCGCTTTGCTGCTGATTTGCGCTTCGGATAACTGCAACGCAAAGTTTTGTTGAGCTAGTTGCGCCGCTGTGTGTTTTTCTTTTTCCAAAAGGCTGGCTTGTGCTAAAGCAATGCCAACTTGAGCGGCAACAGCTTCGAGTAGCTCAATGTCACTGCTGTCCCACTGGCGGTACGTATCACACTGATGTAAAACCAGCACTCCATTAGGTTCGCTTTGATAAGAGGTGCGAATCGCCAACATGGATTTGATGTTCATCGCACGGTACAAATCGATGGCAGCACTCAGCTGCGGTTCCGCATACACATTGGTGGTAGCGATCGCTTGATCGGTTGCCAGTACTCGCTCCGCGTCAGGATTTCCTTCCACGGGTACTTCAAACGCCTGAATGGAAAAATGCCCCGCTTCTAAATACTCAGCCACTAAAGACAGATTGGGTTGGGGTGCATCTTGATACAGAAAAATCATGCAGCGATTAACCAAGAGTGCCTGTCCCAGTTGTGCGACAGTGGTTTGAAAAATGTGCTGTGGATCAAGGGAGGAGCGAATCTCGGCGGTGATGTGCTTGAGTAATTCAGCACGTTCGTAGGAACGCCGAAGTGCTACTTCAGCTTGCTTGCGTTCTGTAATATCTGTATGCAGCGCTAGCGTACCTACCACGTCACCAGTGACATCTTTAATGGCATCAGTCCGTAAGGCAATTTGCCTTGTTGAACCACAACGGGAAACCATCTCAACTTCACCTTGCCAGGAATGCCCCCTAAGGATGATTGCCAAGAGTTCTTGCATGAAGTTAGGTTCATGAAAAAGCACAGCAAACCCCCCAGCTGCGTTGAGTTGCTCTAGCGTATAGCCGAACAGTTGGCAAAAGGCGGGATTGAGGTAAGTGAGTCGAGACAGGACTGTATCTGCGATCGCGATCGCATCACTGGCATTCTCAACGGCTTTGCTAATGCTCAAGAGTTCCGCTTCTGTCTGCTTGGCAGCAGTAATATCTTCCACCATGCTCACCACAAACATGGGGTGTTCTGCTCGATCGCGAATCAGAGAAACACTCAGCCGTCCCCAAACTAAGTTGCCATTTTTGTGGAAGTAGCGCTTTTCCAACTGGTAGGAAGAGCGAGAACCCGCCAGGAGTTCCTGGTAGAGATGGAAGTCACGAGCCACATCTTCGGGGTGAGCTACTGTTCGCTCGCGGAGTTCCTGCTCACTATAACCCAGCAGCTGTTGCAAGGCGGGATTGCTGAGAATGATCTCTCCAGAGGGGTTACTCAAAGCAATTCCCAAAGCAGCGTTGTCAAAAATAGCTTGAAAGCACGCTTCACTTTGTTCGAGTACTTCCTGAGCTGGGAAACGCTCTGTTATATCGCGAGATGTGAACACAAGGCCACCGACTGCTTCATCGGCTAGCAAGTTAGTGCCGATCGCTTCTAACGTACACCAAGACCCATCTTTGCGCAGAGCGCGGCAAATCAACCGTGATGAAGTCGCGCCATGACCTGCAATCAACAACTCTTTCACAGTTTGTGTAATAGCGACGACATCTTGGGGCGCGATGTATTTCAAACCCGATTGCCCGACTAATTCATCGGGTGAGTAACCCAGGATAGGTTTGAGGACGGGATTGTTGTAAAGGATAGTGCCCTCAGCTGTCACAATCGTAATCAGGTCCGATGAGTGTTGAATGAGCGATTCCCACAGAGATAGTTTGGCACAGCTCCATTCTGCTTGCTCTTTTTGAGAAGCATTAACACTCAGGCTCACACCTGGCTCATGGGTTTGGCTTAGGTCTTGCTTGGGCGCGACTTGAGTCCACTTGTGCCTAACCTTAGACCGCTTGGGCATTAACACTTCACCCCTGTTCACTTCACACGGGTTCTGTGAGGCTTCTGCTGGCTCAGCTAGGGTCATGGGATGGCTCAGGGTTGAAATGCCCTCAAGTTCGTCATGTTCCGATTGGTCGAATTGCACAGAGGGCGACGGCAATTCTTCTGGCTCTTGAGATGGAGGAGAAAAGCCGTTCTTTTTGACTGGATTGACCTGGGACAGCGGAATGTTTTGACCTTCGCGATGTTGCAAGTCTATGTTCTCCGAGCGCAATTGTTCCACGACAAGCTCAAGTACGGTGGGGTGTTTTGGCAGATGTCCTGCCGCTGTCTGATTGGCCTGTTGGCAGGCCGTAACGATTGGCTGGTGATGGGAATACTTATGACAATGCCATCCAACGGGGTTAGATTGCCTCGATCTGCGGAAATTCCTGGGGTGCGCTCGCGAAGCATCCCGTTAGGGTTATCGCGAAGCATCCCGTTAGGGTTATCGCGCCACCCGCGAATTTCACTCCGGGGGCGGACAAGGCGATATTTCAAGTCCATCCTGCCAGTGTCCTCAAGTTGCCGTCTTTTTGTCCCTCCGTGAGAGCAGCCTTTTGCCTGCTTCGAGGAGATAATATCCTGGCAAAGACTCATCATTTTGACGGGTTCTGGGTTCACATCGCCCTGCATCTTGTCTTGACTATTCAACCATTTTATGTATTTGTCAGGATGGAAGATGCGAAATGCAATGGCGTAGTCGGCTCGCTTTCGGATAGTACGGGGGATCACTTGCGCAACAAAACGGCACTCACCCGAAGAAATCCAGCTGAGTAAGCCCCTGTAAGTTGGTCGCAACGTTCCTAGAGATAAACCAAACAGGCGTTCAACGCTAACAAACCAAGCAACACAACCTGTCAGGAGACTCCACTCCCACGTATCACTATGGATAACCTGCAAGGCTAACTTCAGGTGGGTGTCACTCTTGTCCAGGTATGGCATAAAGCGTAACGATGATTGGCGCTATGCTGAGAACATCTGAAAAATGGGTACTCAGCAGACTGAATCAGGGTTCAGCTAAGTCTAACCCAGGCATGGTTTACGTTATTTACCCCTGCACCCAATACCCTTGTGTATTACTTCACGTCCCAGACAGTAGGCTCAGAACTGCGGCGCAGACCGATGATACTTAGGGTAGAGCATAGACACGACGGGATGGTTACCTTGTAGATGCTGCTCGACTACCGCAGGCACTTCTTTGGGATGGACAGCACTGTACCAGACTTGGTCAGGCGTCACCAGTACCATTGGGCCGTTGCCGCATTGTCCCAGACAACTGCTACCTATTACTGTGACTCCCGTCACTGGTAACCGTTGAAAAGCTGCCAATACCTCCGCCGCTCCTTGCTGGCGACAGCTACGACTCTGGCATATCAGTACCTGTCTTACAGTTTTTGGGTCGTTAGCCATAATTATTGTCAGACACCTAATTCAGCAAGACTCCCACACCTGTTAGGCGTGGGAGTCTCCCAATTCAATTCACCTATCCTCTGGGTGCAGAAGACTGGTAAGAGTTAGACTATGGGTAATTTTGTTTAATCAGGCGACAGTCCTTTCGCCTCCAGCCATTCCCGATTAAATAGCCGTGATTGATACCGTGCCCCTCCATCACAAAGGATAGTGACAATCGTGTGCCCTGGTCCTAGTTGTTTAGCCAGCGCCACGGCTGCGCCCACATTGATACCTGTAGAACCTCCTAGAAATAGCCCATCTTTCCTGAGCAACTGGTAAACGACCCGTACACACTCTGGGTCTTCCACTCGAATCGCGTCATCGGCAGGTACACCTTGCATATTGGCTGTAATACGGCTGCTACCGATGCCTTCGGTGATGGAGCTACCCTCGGTCTTCGTTTCGCCAGTCTTAACATAACTGTACAGCGCACTGCCCATCGGGTCGGCAACCACAGTTTTAACGTTGGGGTTTTTTTCTTTCAAAAACAAGGCAACCCCAGCATAAGTACCGCCAGTACCAGTAGAGGTGACCCAAGCATCAATTTTGCCATTCGTCTGTTGCCAAATCTCTGGCCCAGTCGTTTCGTAGTGTGCTCGCCGGTTCGCTAAATTATCAAATTGATTAGCCCAGATGGCATTTTCCATTTCAGAGGCCACCCGTCCGGAGAGTTTGACGTAATTATTAGGGTCCGAGTAGGGAACAGCCGGAATGGTACGAACTTCAGCCCCCAACGTCCTCAATGCATCTATCTTTTCTTGCGATTGAGTATTGGGGATAAAAATTAAACACTTGTAGCCTCTAGCATTACAAATATGAGCTAGACCAATACCTGTGTTCCCGGCTGTTCCCTCAACAACCGTGCCCCCAGGTTTAAGCAAGCCTTTTTCTTCTGCATCTTTAATAATGTAAAGCGCCGCCCGGTCTTTCACGGAGCCGCCAGGGTTGAGAAACTCTGCTTTACCTAAGATTTCACAGCCCGTCTCTTCACTAAAGCTTTCTAAGCGGATAAGTGGCGTGTTGCCAATTGTTCCGACGAACCCTGTTTTGATGTTCATCTTCTCTGTTTTTTTGGTATCTAGTCTGATGTTATTCCTATTGACGCTTGGAACAACCTCCACGGTACAGGCGGATGAATTCGATTAAAACTCATACGGCGAGCCAAGCCGTACTCGGATGATAGTGAGCTAATTAAGTAGGGCGGGCATGGCCCACCCCACTACACTCAACTTGTTTATTTGTTAGGTTGAGGGGTCATCCGCAGGTAAGGCTTAACGACCTCGTAGCCTTTGGGGAATTTCTCCTTGAGGACTTCTGGGTCTTTGAGAGTGGGGACAATCACTACATCCTGCCCATCTTTCCAGTCAGCGGGAGTCGCCACGCTGTAGTTATCCGTTAGCTGGAGGGAGTCGATGACCCGCAGGATTTCCTCAAAGTTACGACCGGTGCTGGCAGGATACGTCAAGTTCAGCCGCAGTTTCTTCTCAGGGTCGATGATGAAGACCGTCCGTACCGTTAAGGTATTGTTGGCGTTGGGATGAATCATGTCGTAAAGGTCAGTGACCTTTCTGTCTGGGTCCGCCAAAATCGGAAAGTTTACTGTGGTATTCTGAGTTTCGTTGATGTCCCCAATCCAACCTTTGTGGGACTCTTCATCGTCAACGCTTAGCGCGATGACTTTAACATTGCGCTGATCAAATTCCGGCTTGAGCTTGGCAACAGCACCTAATTCGGTGGTACAAACCGGGGTAAAATCGGCAGGGTGAGAGAACAGCACGACCCAGCTGTCACCAGCCCAGTCGTAAAAGTTGATTTCGCCTTCACTAGAAGCTTGAGTAAAGTTAGGTACAGTATCGCCTAATCGCAGAGCCATAAGTGAATTTCCTTATCTGAGTTGCTCAAGATGAACAATTTTCAGATCTTGCCACACAAGACCGGGAAACCGGTCGGTTTTCAGATCTCTTTAGGATTGTAGTCGAGTCCTAGAATATTGACCGCTAGGAGCCAATAAGGGGCACGCTTTACTGGGATAAGATGAGATGATAGAACACAAAAATTAAACTTACTGAGGAGAAGTTTTAATCTCTTCTCATTCTGTGTTGTGTAAGGAAGGAGTTAAGTGGATGAAAAGTTTAGGTCGCGTACTAGCCCTCTTAAGCTTGTTGGTAGGCTGTTTAGGGTGGTTAGGACTACCTCAGGGAGCCATGGCTTCAGGTCAACCTTCAAGTTATGAGGCTGTTTTAAGTAATGTTAATTTGCCAGCACCTATCTTAATCGCCGCGGCTGACCTGCGGAATGCAGCAGACGACAAGCTGGCGACTGAGTTTGGGAAAAAGATTGATTTGAACAATACTCATGTTCGAGCCTTTCGTAAGTATCCGGGGATGTACCCCACTCTAGCTGGAAAAATTGTTCAGAATGCTCCCTATCAGCAGGTAGAGGATGTTCTGGATATTCCAGGGCTGAGCGAGCGTCAGAAAGAACTGCTGCAAGCGAACCTGGACAAGTTTACGGTAACTGACCCGTCAGAAGTTTTTGTAGAGGGTGGAGACCGCTACAATCCTGGGGTTTACTAAAAAACATCACAAATCATCATTAGTTTGTTCAACCCACTCCTTTCGGGAGTGGGTTGCTTATTAAAATTTATGAATTAAATTGTTCTAGGAATTACTAAAGTTGAATTCGCTTCCCTCCCCTTCTCAAGCGCAGCAAGACAGTCCCACTCAATTTGATGTTCTGGTCGTGGGTGCAGGTGCGGCTGGGCTTTATGCAGCGCTTTGCTTACCAGAGACGTTACACGTTGGCTTAATTACCAAAGATACGTTATCAACGGGTGCTAGTGACTGGGCACAAGGAGGTATCGCTGCCGCGATTGACCCAGCCGACTCGCCCTTGTTGCATATTGAGGATACGATCCGAGCGGGTGCCGGACTGTGTGAGGTAGAGGCTGTGAAGTTTCTGGTGGAGCAGGCACCTGAGTGTATTCAGTCGTTGGTAGACTTGGGCGTCACGTTTGACCGTAAAGATAGTCGGCTGGCGTTAACCTTAGAAGCTGCTCACTCTCGTCCGCGAGTGCTCCATGCTGCCGACACCACCGGTCGCGCTGTAGTCAGTACGCTTACGTCTCAGGTGCTGACTCGTAGAAATATTACAGTTTTACAGCAAGCTTTTGCTTTATCGTTGTGGCTCAATCCCCAAACGGGGCATTGTCAGGGAATCAGCTTAATTTACAACAGTCAGCTCACTTGGGTCAGGGCAGGGGCAGTCGTGCTAGCAACGGGCGGAGGGGGTCAAGTTTATGCCCAGACGACTAACCCACAAGTGAGTACTGGGGATGGAGTTGCGATCGCATGGCGTGCTGGGGCAATTGTGCGAGACTTGGAATTTATGCAATTTCATCCCACTGCCCTCACTAAACCAGGTGCTCCCCACTTTTTGATTAGCGAAGCGGTTAGAGGGGAAGGTGCTCACTTAATCGATACCCAAGGACGCCGATTTGCCTTTGATTACCACCCAGATGGAGAACTGGCGCCGAGAGATGTTGTCAGTCGTGCCATTTTTAGTCACTTGCAAAATACCGCCTACGATTCAGCAGGGAACATCGCAGGAGTGGGTCATGTCTATTTAGACTTAAGACCCATTCCAGCCGATAAAATTCGCTACCGCTTTCCCAACATTATTCAGGTGTGTCAGCAGTGGGGAATTGATGTCTTGCATGAGCCAATCCCTGTAGCCCCCGCCGCTCACTATTGGATGGGCGGAATCATGACAGATTTGAGCAACCGCACTTCGATCGCTGGTTTATATGCCATTGGAGAAACAGCCAGTACTGGTGTCCACGGTGCAAATCGTCTTGCTAGCAATTCACTGTTGGAATGTATCGTCTTTGGCGCTCAACTGCGCCAAATTACCCTAAACGATCAGCAGAAGACCTCAGATGAATTTCCCACTCCCCAGTTAGTTGTAAAAGACTGGGCTACTCCGAGAGATCAAATTACTGGGCTCCGTACTGAATTACAACACCTAGTGTGGCGAAGTGCTGGGATTTGTCGGCAACAGGACGTTTTGGAGGATGCGATCGCCACTTTAGAGGTTTGTCGCTCCGAATTTGCCGCTCTTCCCCTTAGCCAACAATTGTTGAATTTATCTCCTCTACAAACAATCCGGTTTGACTTACCCGATGCCGACCAGCAATTAAGGGCTTGGGGAGAAACTTACAACTTACTAGATGTAGCGTACTTAATTCTTAAAAGCGCTATTTTCCGCACCGAAAGCCGAGGTGGGCATTACCGATTGGATTATCCAAAACCTAGTTCCAACTGGCAATTTCATACATTAGTCCAAAACCATCAATGGTGGAAATCGCCACCTATTGGTATTGGGGAGAGGGTTAAAGGTTAGGGTTAAAAGATTGCCAATTCAAATAGTTTTGGCTTTTGATTTTTACCTAGCCTAACGCGTGCCAGAACCTTGCGTAATATCTGGTCCTCCATTATCGGGAGGAGTAAATAATTGGTTTGACTGATTCATCAAACCCAACTTAGATGATTCATGAGCGGTAGAGGCAATCAACGATGAAGTTGAGAAAAGTTTATAGGATATACCAATTTCTCTATTCAAATCAATAAGTGTAGAGCTGAATACCTGTAGACCGATAATCAAAGTTGCAATACTAGTAAACCGGTGGCAATTAAGCATAAGGTAAGATCAATGGCTCTCACAGTTGGTATTTCCAGTATATTCAGGTCAATTAGAAGCATAAGAGCATTCATCAAAGCTTTACAGCTCTTTTACACAAGGTTTATCAAAATCTAGAGCTGTAAGCTGTTTCACTCATTCTCGCTCTAGTTTTAGTTAGGGAAAAAAGCAAGAGATAAGAGGAGCCCAAAAAACAAGACTTAGAAATGAAGTTATGTATGACTAAAGAGCGTAATTGTAATACGAAATAAGGAATAAACTAAAGGCTGATTAGTTCCATTGAATTTATTGCCAGCCTTAGTTTAAGACAACACACAAATGCCAATTCAGCGTTGTATCAATTACCTTAGATTGAATTGAGTCGCTGCTATTGGACTTTTTTATATAAATTATAAAATTACCTAATATAATAAAAAATTGAAATAATTTTGATAATAAATTTTTACATTAAATTTTCATAAAAATCTATTAATTGTTCTTTTTTATACGATTTGCAGTTATTAGATTACTACCATTCATAATAGAGCTTTGCTAGGAAACTCGGTCCAACGAAGATAAAAGCAACAATTCTTGTCTCTGAGCCTCCACTACCTCTGTTCCTATTACCTGTCGTGTCACTACTGTACTCCTGTGTTCGCTGAATTCCTTGATACTCCTGAGCTAGGATGCTAACGTTGATGAGAGCGTCTCGCTACTAGGGGGTTTGGCTCCCCTGTAAGAAATCTTGCAGTAATATTTATACAGCTATCGTTGACTAAGCTAGCGAGCTATAAATTTTTTACGAATAATGAATTTTTTTGAGACAGAAGTGACTAATCTTTGCTAGTCAATACTTCTGACTCTATGTTTCCCTTTCTATGAAAAGTTTGCATGAGATAAGTCGTAAAATTTCGATCCAATAAATGGAGAAGCAGTAACAAATTCATAAAATATTTACAATCTATTTACAAAATATTTATATAAACATAGATATCTATATATTATTTTTAATAAAATTAATTTAAAATTTTGATAAGTTGTTTTCATGAACTTGATTGAAAGGGACACAAAATGGCTACTAAGGTAGTAACCTTCAGGTTACCAGACGAACTTATGGAGGCGATTACCTCTCAAGCTCAGGCAACAGGCAGACCCAGAACAGCCGTAGTTGTTGATGCTCTTAAGCAAGTGTTTGGTGTTTCTCTTGCCAAAACACTACATACTTCTGTTGAGAAACTTTGCCAACGGCAGGCCCTGAGTCAAGAAGTTGCTAACTTGAATCAGCAGCCAGTGGCTTTCAACCGGGAAACCGCGTCATACAGTAGTACGGAACATCTAGAAGGGCTGGATCAGTCTCTTGCTAGTAGTCAAGTTTTTGTCGATGACGTCTCTTCAACCCTGCCCCAAGGGTCTCACTCTCAAAACCACCGTGCTGTAGTCGATTTGACAGATGGTGAAGGAGCCAGCCAAGCGTCAGAACCGCACAAAGGTGCCCAGGCTGGAATGAAAGAGACTCTGCAACAAATGGCAGCGGAGGTTGAACAACGAGCCAGGATGCTTGAGCAAGTACTCTCCGCTTCTGTCGATCATGTCTGCATGTATGACCGATTGGGACGGTATACTTACGCTAACCGTGCCTTCATGCAATCCTTCAAGCTAGAGCGAACCGAACTCTACGGTAAAACTTGGCAGCAAGTGGGTTTGCCAGTGGAGACGATGAAGCCTTTCGATGCAAAGCTGCAAATCACCTTGGCGACGGGACAATCCATTGCTGAAGAAATTAGCCTCCCCACGGTTAACGGAGTTCGAGACTACGAATACATTCTCAGTCCTATCTACGGTTCTGATGGTAGTGTTGAAGCCGTTGTGTATACAGCGAGAGACATCACGGAGCGCAAGCAGGCAGAAGAGGCGCTGCGGGAGTCTGAAAAAAATTACCGGAACTTGTTCGAGTGGGCTCACGATTCCATCTTTATCACTGACTCTTCCACCAATACCCTCTTGGATGTTAATGAACATGCTGCACGGCGGTTAGGATATACCCGCAAGCAGCTTCTTTCCTTGCCCGCTGAGGAATATAGTCCACCCATGGAACCGAGGGACAGGGAAGCCGTGCTGCGGTTGTTGTGGCAAACAGGACATGTTGTATTTGAGCATGTTCACAACTGCAAAAACGGCAAGCGGATGCCGATTGAAGTCAGTAGTCGGGTGATTGAATATGGAGGTCAACTCGCGATCCAAAGCTTTGTCCGCGATATTACCGTACGCAAACAAGCCGAGGAAAAGGTTAACCTATATCGGGAAATCATCACCCACGCTAAGGAAGCGATCGCCATCATTGATGTACACGGACACTACATTGAACAAAACTCAATACATCGTTCACTGCTGGGATACTCGAACGAGCAACTTCTAGGCCAAACCCTTGCATTCCACTTGGAAAACGAGGGACGTACACACCTCATCCGGGAACTGCTCAAGAAGGGCTACTTTAGTGGTGAAGTCACCAGCCGCACCAACAGCGGGGAAGTGCTAACGCTGGAACTGGATGCTTTTGTTCTACGAAATGAGATGGGTGAGCCAGTTTGGTATTTAACACTTCCACGCCTTAAGCAAGTGCCCCAGCCATCTGAATTGCCACCCATTGATTAAGCAAGTCTGCTACTCAGTTACGTTGATGAGTGCTAAAGAGTAAGGGGCAAAGGGAAACCAATTGTTGGCTTCCTCTTTGCCCCGAATCTTTTCTCTTTTTTTTGGTATGACTGTCGCCTAAAAGTTAGGACAGATTTAACGGCTGAAACGACCACGTACTAGTAATAAGCTCTCTGCCTTTTGCCTTGCACCTTTTGCTATAAAAACAAAAAAGTTCATCCCGCAGTAACTCTATAACTGGGGGATGAACGCTTATTCACTATTGAGTTTTTTATTGCAACACTCCACTTTGCATTATCATCACGACGAAGATGCCAACACTTGTTGCTACTAAAACAGCCCCTAGAGCAATAGACTCACCCAGATGTTTTTTAGATTGTGAAATTTTCATTTTTTGTGATTTTTATGATTCTAGATTCAAGAACCATATCAGACCCTTCCTAACTTTTGTGAGAAAAGGACAAGCTTTTTAATCAAACGCAATTCATCTTAACAAAGAGGCCGCCTAGTACTTAATGAAATTAGAAAGGAAGTTGGCGTACTCTGTAACGATTAAAGCTGAATTTTCTTGGCATAGGATAACCACGTTTTAATCGGTTGGAAACCAACTGATTGGTAAAGCCGTGTTGCACTAGTCAAATTCTCCGCATCCACACCAAGCTTGACTACCTCTACACCAGCCGCCTTAAACTGCTGCATCTGAGCAAGTAGCATGGCTCGTCCTAACCCCATCCGACGGAAGCCACGTCGCGTACCCAAAACCTTAATCCAGCCTTCGTTGCATCGATTAAGGGCATTCTCGTCCCAGTTGATATAACCAACGCAGAAAGCCGCAAAGATGCCGTCTGGTGCTACAGCCACTAAGTTGAGCTCTGGCTTGCAATGTGGATTATTAAAAAGCCAGTGTCTTGCTGTCTCTACCGTTAAATCTTGGTGTTGCCAGTGATCGATGAAGGATTCGTTGAAAAGTTGTACCCAGTCTTTGACATCACCTAACGGGAATTGAAAGCATTGTCCGTCAGATGAAAACTGTCGCAGTGTAAACCCACTAGGTAGTGCAGGCGACGAAATTGGCTGATTGAGCGAACAACTCATCGTTAAAAACGATCGCGCATGGGTGAAACCCTGTTTTTCTAACCGTATCAGCCGATCCAATCTGTCGTTACGGCAGAAGGTAAGCAGTTTGAGTGATAAATTTTGTACTCGTCCTACTTCACCCAAACGCTCTTCTCCCCATTGGAGAATTTCTGTTTCCAAGGCTTTACCTTGCCAACCTGGGTGAATGTCAAAGTACAGGTAAGCCTCTATTTCCTGCTTCTGCTGAGACATTAATACTAATTGTCCGAAGGCAATCAATTCACCACGGGAATTGTGCCAAAGGCGTAAATTCCTTTCTCTGTCTACGTTAGGCGCGTTAAAGAACTGTTGCAGCTCACTCACTAACATGTCATCATCCAACTGTCCGGAGGCATCATTGAGTTTGACCAAATCAGCGATATCTACAAAAAGCTTTGTAGCCGTCGCCGCCTGTTCCGAAACGGCTAACGAATAGCAGCGAGCTTCACCCACATCGGGGCGTATTGTTAAAGTAGTCATACAAAATTAACAGTCCTAAATCATGGACTGATTACATTCAAGTTCGGTAGGGAAAAACGGCAGAAAAAGACTAAGGGAGCCAGAACCCTCAGCTCTTGAAATATTTCGATTAAGGCGTTGCTTTTGAGACTTATGTTTAAACAAGTCTCAAAAGCAACACTAACCCATTAAGGAGTGTTCTTTTTCCCAGTCTTATTTTCAGTACAAGCTCTATTAATAGAGACACTAATAAAGCTTGTACATCCCGATTTGCCACACCTGAATGCGGTGTAACTGTGAGGCTAAACGAAAATTTTTGTAAGATTGAGGCGAATATTCTCGCCCTTGGTGATACATAAAAATTTCACTTCCGGGTTTGTTTCACGCCTACCATCAGTGGTGGGGTTTGCACTTCCAACCCTCAATCTATACTTATAAAGCTGAGGTTGGCACCGATGAGAGTGTGCAAATTTTACTTGGTTTTATTATATCTCAGGTAATTGGGCAATTGAATGTGTTAAAGATAACAATGTTCCAGAAAACAGGGCAATGAATCGCTGAGTCCAATAGATTGTATTTGACCGATGCTGCTATTGTCGGTTCGACATCTATCCGTGAGTCAGTGGGTGATATTAAACATCACTGTGAAGACTGAGCATGAGCCATCGGCAAGAAACAGTTATGTTGATTTATGTCTACTTACTTACAGCAATTTGCAACTTGATGAAATATATAGAAAGGGCGCACGTCGGTGCGCCCCTACGAGAATATGTACTTCACTGACTTGAAAACTGCTGTAGCCGTTGTGCTGACATTTCTGCGCTTTTGCTGCTGTAGTTCCTTACTTCGTCAAGCCATGTTCGAGAGCATAGCGTACCAACTCGGTACGGCTATTGGTTCCCGTTTTACTAAACAGGCGACTGACATACTTCTCGACGTTGCGAACGCTGGTATCTAGACGCCGGGCAATTTCTTTATTCATCAGCCCTTCTGCCACCAAATCTAAGACACTCTGTTCTCGCGGTGTAAAGTCAATGCGAATGGGAGGGGGTGTTTGTGAGATGGTGTTTCTCTGGTCTAACATGGAGCGAATCGCTGCAATCTGCTGTGCGATTTGCTCCAACTCTGTATTATTCGTAGTTTCGCTAGCGCTAGCAGCACGACGTCCCAGCAAGTTCTCAACAATGGCAACTAATTCATCGGGGTCAAACGGTTTGGGCAGGTAGGCATCAACACCCGCATGATACCCTTGAATGCGATCGGAAGTCATGCCTCTGGCGGTAAGGAATACCACGGGCAGTGACTTGAAGCGAGGGTCATCTCGTAGCTTTTTCAGGAACTGATACCCATCTACCTTGGGCATCATGATGTCAGAAATCACCAAATCAGGGGTTGTGTACTGCAACATTTGCCACGCATCATCGGCGTTGCTGGCAACCTGTACGTTAAACCCACCGACTTCTTCCAAGTATTCTTTGACCGATAATCTTACTCCTGGTTCGTCGTCTACCAGTAACAGTTGTGCTGACATCCATACTTCCTTGACCGCTACTCCTTTCACTGTAACGGAAATTGCTGGATTCGATCCGTTGAGCCTTCGCTCGGCAGAAAACCAAGGCAACTGCTAGAGGCGTAGGGATGGGTGGCGGATGATAACAGCGTAGCCAACTTGGTACTTGTATACCTACCGTCACTCCCACAGTCCTAGGCTGACTCCCGCCTCTTGCCGTAAAGGTAAAACGGTAGAGTTTCACCCTTCTCCGTGGTTAGATTCAGATCTGGCAGCGTTGTCAACAAAGCTTCTGTATGTCAGGTGGGTACTGCTTGCTAAAACGGCAAAAGCTTATTCTCTCCTTTGTATGCAGTGCCCACCCTAGACTTATTGGGAAAGGTGCAAGAAGTCAGTAGACAAAATGGGGGTGGACTTTAGTTTCTGCCGCACCGAGAAACTGAGTTGTATCATGCGATCGCGTTTCATCGGCTTAGGACTTACATAATTTTTGTGCCGCCACCAATGACATTATTAATAATAAATTCGCTGGCTAGGAAATTGTGAGGGAATCCTAAATCAATGGCACTGATTTTATCTAATTGCTCCAGGTGTTCCGGGGAGAGAACAAAATCTAAACACTGAAGATTATCTTCCAAGTGTCTCACTGTCCTTGCCCCAATAATTGGGCTGAGAACACCTGGTTTTTGTAACAACCAGTTCAAGGCAACTTGAGCAGGAGAGCGACCTATTTCTTGGGCAATTTTCTTCACTTGTTCAGCAATCGCCAGATTTTGCTCGGTTAGCTTGCCCATCATT
This sequence comes from Waterburya sp., assembly GCA_036703055.1. Taxonomy (GTDB): domain Bacteria; phylum Cyanobacteriota; class Cyanobacteriia; order Cyanobacteriales; family Coleofasciculaceae; genus DATNPV01. The sequence continues at coordinate 39,142 of DATNPV010000146.1, read as the reverse complement.
TCATTAAAACTTTTTCGAGTTGCTGTGTCTTGATTGGCTGGAGTCTCTCCTTGATTAGAGCGATTGTACTTTCCAGTCAGTACTCCGCCACCGAGAGGAGACCAAGGAACAACACCGATATTCAATTCCCGTGCCATTGGGATTAAATCTCGCTCTACAGTTCGTTCAACCAAACTATATTCAATTTGTAAGGCAATCAACGGAGTCCAACCTCTCAAGTCAGCTAGCATATTCGCCTGAGAAACCTTCCAAGCTGGAGTATCAGAAACACCGATATACAGCACCTTTCCTGCTCGAACTAAATCATCGAAAGCTCGCATGACTTCTTCAATAGGCGTGCGAAACTCCCACATGTGTAGCCAATAAAGGTCAATGTAATCAGTTTTCAGCCGTTTAAGGCTTGCCTCTACCGACTGAATCATATTTTTCCGATGGTTACCGCCTGCATTTGGATTGCCTGGACAGGTATTGCAAGTGTATTTTGTTGCGATGACAAGCTGCTCTCGATGCGATTGGATAAACTCTCCTAAATAGGTTTCACTGGTGCCATTTGTATAAGCATCTGCGGTATCAATGAAGTTGCCACCTCGCTCGACATATAAGTCAAATACTTTTCGGCTTTCTTCTTTATCTGCTCCCCAACCAGCTTCTGTTCCAAACGTCATCGTACCTAAGCAAAGGGGAGAAACGCGCAGACCACTGCGACCCAGTAAACGATAATGATTGAGTTCGGTGAGCTTTTCAGATGGCATAGCTTTTAATCTTGTTATGGGGTTGGGAATTAGGAGTCAGGAGTCAGAATTCAGAAATGAGATGAAAAATCTTGAATGTGTTACTTTGGGGCTTAGGATGAAGTCTTTGCCGTCAGTATCGCATTTGACTTATTTCAAAATAGCGGATTCAAGTGCATCTGAAGCTCAGCAAGAATTCGTAATGGTTTAGAGCTAGGCGATCGCACATTGCCGCATTGCGATCACTTCTTGATGGGTTTTGGGAAAATGAACAGCGATCGCAGCCTAGCTCAACATCCTGAGAGTAACAGTAGAATTGAAGAATCTAAAACTTAATATTATCTACGTGTAACGCAGCAAATCCATGAAACGCGATCGCCTCGATTAATGCGCTTTATGCGATCGCTGCTTGATCGGTTTTGCCAAGATGAGGAGCAATCAAGCGGCTCCATACCCCGTATCTGGACGCTTATACGTAAGATGTAACCCCAAGACAATATCCTCAAGCATCCCCATTGCAACTAATTCCCGCGCAATGTCCCACCTCAGTCATATCGCGCTGAATCCAAATCTTGCTATCTTCGGTGCCAGTTTCTCAGGCAGTATCACTCAATCAATCACTTTAACTTTGGAACAGTTGAAGCGGTCGCTCAGCGAATAAATGGGAACTTTCTTCTTTAAGCTAATGCGGTAACAGCCTCCTGCCCGTGCCTACGCAGCAAATCCATTAGTTCATCCCGGTAGTCATGGAATGTGGAGTGGCGTTTAACCGTGTGGCTACGATTGGGCAAGTTAATCGAGATTTCCTTCCTTACCGTGCCGGGACGAGCACCCAAAGCGTAAATTCGATTGGAGAGAAATACCGCCTCTTCCACATCATGGGTGATCATAAAGATCGTGACATTGGTGCGCCGCCAGAGATCGAGCATAAATTCATGCATTGACTCTTTGGTGTGGATGTCCAACGCGCCGAAGGGTTCGTCCATCAACAGTACATTGGGTTCTGAAGCAAGGGCACGCGCGATCGCAACTCGTTGCTTCATTCCGCCCGATAGCTCCTTAGGCAAGGATTTAGCAAACTCGGACAATCCTACTACACTCAAATAGTAGCTCGCTTGTTCGCGCCGCTCCTTCTTCGGCACGCCTTGAAGCTTGAGTCCAAACTCAGTATTGTCCTGCACGCTCATCCAAGGGTAAAGCGTGTAGTGCTGGCACACCATGCCGCGATCAGGCCCTGGCCCAATGATGCGCCTGCCATCAATCCTAATTTCTCCACTTGTGGGGCTATCCAATCCGGCAATCTGCCGCAGTAGAGTAGACTTTCCCGAACCCGACGCTCCCACAGCGCAGATAAATTCGCCCTGCTTGATCGTCATGTTAATGTCTTTAAGAACAACTAATGTTCCTTGCTTTGTCTCGAAATGTTTGTGTAGATTAGTGATTTGTAAAAACATCGGTTAAAGCTCCAAATAGGGAATGGGGAATGGGTATTAACACGAATAGACAGATTGGATAAAATCGCACACTGGTTATCGTTTCTGATTTGCCCACTTACAAGAAACCTGTAGAAGGTATTGGAATAGCAAGTCGAATGCCAGCCCGATCATGCCAATGACAATCAGCCCCACAAAAATTTCATCAGTTCTCAGGAATCGACCGGCCACGCTGATGCGACGGCCTAAGCCTTCTGTTGCTGCAATCAGCTCTGAGACAATGACCAATTGCCATGCACAAGCTAGGTTGATCCGACAAGCATCAATGATTCCCGGCAAGACATGAGGAAAAATCACTTGAGTCAGTGTTTCCAGACGATTTCCCCCCAAAATATAGGTAGATTCAATCAAGTCCTTCGGGACAAACTTTACGGTATCCATAACCATCAAGGAGTTGAAGAAAAAGACTCCGATGAAAATGAGGGTAATTTTGGGTTCTTCACCAATGCCTAAGTACAGAATTAGGAGGGGGATGAAGGCTGGAGCTGGCATGTAGCGAATCAAGCCGAAGAGCGGTTCCAGCAAGGCACGAATACTGGCAAAGCTACCCATCAGTACGCCAACTGGAATAGAAAAGAGTGCAGCAAAGAAGAACCCAACACCGACTCGCCAGAGACTCGCCACCGTGTCTTTGAGAAGTTCACCAGTACTCCACAATCGTCCAAAGGCTTCAAGCACCTTACCGGGTGAGGGCAAGAACTTTGGGTCTACATGTCCAAGCGTCGTCACCAGCCACCACAACAACAACGGCAAAGCGATCGATGTGATGACCAATGCTGTGTTGAGGGGTTTGGGAATGTCTTCAGCAAGCCGCCAGAAAACAGTGGGACGTAGTATTTTGGGTCGGATGAACTCTTGAATTGATCGTGGGCTAGTGCTTTGGCTCATGGTTTATCAGCAGAGTCATTAGTATTTAGTTATGAGGAACTTGGAGAAAGTAACAAGTATCTTATTTTTGCCTTTTACCTTTTGCCTTCCCTAAGACTTCTTAGCTTTTGCGGCATAGGCTTTCACGAAGCGATCATCAAATAATTTGCTAATATCTGGTTGTGACTTAGCTAAACCCGCTTCTGTCAGAAATTTACTCATTTGTTGGGCCGCAAACTGCAGAGAGGACATATCATTCCCCGGTTGGAATGCTTTTAAGTTTTCCTCTACAGAGAAAATCTTCGTGCCGTCAGCGTATTGTTGGTATTCGCTAGTTTTGACTCCTGCCCGTTTTGCCAGGATGTCGTAGGATTTGTCTTGATTGGTTTTCATGTAATCCAAAGTGGCAAACCAGGAATTAACTAAGGCTTGTACCTGATCGGGATGTGCGTCTACAAACTTGCGCGTGAACACTAGATGATCGGAAATTGCTCCTGGAAAATCCTTGGAACTGAAGAGTTGTTTACTCCCTGAGCGCTTCAATGCCTGGGTGGTGAAGGGAGCAAATACTGCCACTGCATCGACTTGCCCTCCCACAAAAGCAGATGCCGCTTTGCCTGTTTCTAGAGGCACGAACTGAATATCTTTCGCCGATAAGCCTGCCTTCTTTAACCCTTGTAGCAGCAGAAAGTGATCCACTGTTCCTTCCTCTGCGGCTACTTTTTTCCCTTTTAGATCGGCAACTGAGTTGATGCCATCTCGGACAATTACCTTGTCATTCCCGGTGGAATTGTCGTTAACTAGGACAATAACTTGGTCTGCACCACCCGATACAGAACTCACCGTATCCCCTAGAGTTTGGCTGTTGGCATCTATTTGTCCTGCGGTCAAAGTATTAATAGATTCCAAATAGCCATCAAACCACTTCAGCTCGACTGGAACATTATTGGCCTTAAAGATTCCTTGGTCTTGAGCCACTTGCCAGGGGAACCAACCGGGCCACGCACTGAATCCCAAACGCACAGCACCCGCTTCAGCTGAGGAGGCGGCATTGTTTTCAGTTGAGGTTTTGACGTAGGTTGCAGGGTTCATGCAACCTACAGTGAGAGATAAGCTAAGGAAAAAGAGAATGCAGTAGGATGGAAGCGATCGCACTTTCATGGCGTATCCTTAGGGAACAGCTTGATTTGCCAAGAGTTAGCAACAAAGGTGCGTTACGTCGTCACGCTATCACCAACGCACCTTTGGATTGGTTATTAGTGAACAATTGATAATGGATGACGAACGGCTGATGTGTGATGAATTTGAGAGCGCAGCCATTCAAACCAGATTTCCAATCCCTCTCCTGTCTTGGCAGAAATCGGGACGATCGCGCAATCTGGATTCATTTGCCGGACATTGGCTGCAATTCGATTCACGTCAATATCCAGATGAGGTGCTAAGTCCATCTTGGTAATTAACAAGCAATCCGCTTCTTGAAACATCACCGGATATTTCAGTGGCTTATCTTCTCCCTCTGTAACGCTCAAAAGAGCAACTTTGCCATGTTCGCCGACTTCAAATTCAGCAGGACAAACAAGATTGCCCACGTTTTCCACCAATACCAGATCGAATTCTGAAGGATTGTAGTCATGGGCCAATCGGTGAATCCCGCCAGCGACCATTTTGGAATCGAGATGGCAAGACCGACCTGTATTAATCGCAATCACTGGAACGTTATATTGGCGCAAGCGATCGGCGTCTAGTTCAGTCGTCATGTCACCCTCAATCACAGCAATTTTGAATTCATGACTGAGAGTTGCTAGGGTGCGCTCCAAGAGTACAGTTTTACCTGCACCGGGGCTACTCATGACATTCAGACAAGTGATGCCCCACTCATCGAAATGGGCGCGGTTGTGGTCGGCTCCTTCCTGGTTAGCATGGAGGAGGTTAATGCCGAGAGCAGCGTCAAACGTTTGATGCATAGGTCGATTTGCGATTTTAGATTTTGAATGTTGGATTTTCGGGAGGATAAATAGATTAGTCCTCAAGTACTTGTAGAGTGGGCATCTCGTGCGCCGGAAACCACTTCATCCAGTTGCGAGTATTCCAGGTGATCAATTTTTAGTTCGCGCCCAGAGCGAATATCTTCCATAGGAGCCTGGCATTGAGGGCAAGCGTACTGAATCCCAATATCCGGCGCGTACTCCTGCTGGCAACTGTGGCAGAAGGCAATTAAGGGAGTTTCTTTAATCACCAGTTCAGCGCCATCTAGGAACGTGTTGCGAGTCTGTACCTCAAAGGCAAATTGCAGGCTGACGGGCTCCACGCAAGTAAACTTGCCGACTGTAAGATGAACGCGGGAAATGTGAGGATGTTCTGGCTGAGATTCCCACCAATTCCTGAGGGTAACAATCAGCGCCTTGGTCATGTCAGTTTCGTGCATGGCTTAAGCGATTTTGGATTTTGGCTGCGAGGATTATTGTCTTCACCAACTCCCGACTAAAGCCAGGAGTTAATGACATGGCTTAAGTCCACGCGGTAGCTTGAGCCTCTAGTTGAGGTTCGGGGTGAATGTAAGCGGGTTTCTCTTTGCGAGGTAGTTGCCCCGATAGAACTAGATGAGCCATCGTGTCACAGATAATGCGGGTTGCCATAAGTGATGTGATATCGCTGATATCGTAGGGCGGTGAAACTTCCACAACTTCCAAACCGCAGACAGGAGCACGTTGGATAATCTTGCCGAGTAGAGCCAAGGCTTCGCGAGGTAACAAGCCACCGGGTTCAGGCCAACCCGTGCCTGGGACAAATCCAGCATCGATGCAGTCGATATCGAAGCTGATGTAAACGCAGTCCGTACCATCTAGCGCCCGTTCCAAGGCAAACTCTGCGGCTGCATCAATCCCGCGCTCCACGATATCGGTCACCGTCAGGATATTCGTAGCGCGTTCCCGACAAACTTTAACTCCCTCTCGTGGTACTTGCCAGCCACCAATACCGAGTTGAACTAGGTTTTTGGCAGGAGCATTCTTGATATTCGTGGCATGGAACCAAGGACAGGTGTGCATCCGTTCATCTAAATCAGTTTCCTGAGTATCTGCATGGCGATCGAAGTGAATAATTCCTACTTTTTTATCCCCTAAGTGGCGGCAAACTCCGCGTACTGTGGGAAAACCAATGGAATGGTCGCCACCTAAAATAATCGGGAACGCACCGGACGCAAAAACGTGGGCAACTCCTTTAGAAATCTGGTCAAAGGACTTTTCGTTATTCGCTGGAATCGTGAAAATATCGCCAACATCGCACAAGCTAATTTGCTCGCGTAAATCGATACCTAGTTCAAAGTTGTAGGGGGTATAAAGAGCAGAGATGCGCCGAATTCCTTGGGGGCCAAAACGCGTTCCGGGGCGATAAGTCGTGCCAGAATCGTGAGGCACTCCAATAATTGCGACATCATAGTCCCCAACTTGACGTACATCTTCTAAGTAGGGCGCTTTCATAAATGTATTGATGCCCGCGTAGTGAGGAAGTTCGCCGCGAGAGAAGGTAGGAATTTTGCGATCGCGTATGCTTTCAGCGGCCTCCAATCCATACTCTAACCCTCTCGAAACCTCTTGCTGCCAACCCGTTAGAGGGAGTTGTGATTCGCGTTCCAAGGCTCGGCTTGCCTCGGTAGAATGTCCGTTGAAATTAGCATTTGGAGGTTGAAAGGATGGTTGTTCAGTCATAATGTGTGATGGCAAAAAACTACCTGATGACAAAGCTTAGGCCTGTAAAACTAGGTAAAATGAAAAGCCCAGGAAGGTAATGATAGTTAAGCCACTATCATTTACTCCTCCCGGGCTTTTCTCCCGCCGTGTAGCTACCTATCAAGTCTCTCAATTCTCAGGAAGAATAGTATTACTAGGTAGCTCGCTCCTCTTGGACCAGTCGCTTAAGTATCTATTCCTTAAACCGGAACCCTAGAAGCGCTATTTATTATTGATATTGCTGAAAGATTGATTGACTCTTCTTGCTTGGTTCCTTAGTTGAAACTGTATACAAAATATCCGAAATAGCTAGTCGCTTATCGGCTTTTTGTATTAAAAGAATAGCTTTAGCTAATCTGCCTGCTTTATCCCTTTAGGGGGGATTGTTCAGCTCGTTAATACTTTTAGCAACAGTCAGGGGTCGAAAAAGTATCAAAAGTTACTAAATTTTGGTCTGGATTGCTTATTTTTATTAACTTTTCAGTTTTTAAAAACCCAAAAATGAACCCCTTTTCCATCAGGAGAGGGGGAATTTGATGTGAAATTTCGCTACTTACCTAGTCGTTCATGTCATTAGTTCTGAGAGGTTAGGTCTAGTTTGTAGTAAGAGCTGTCTTCGCTGAAGCGCTTACTACAAAATCATCACAACTCATGCGATAGAGTACTAGCTCTTAACCGCTCAGCAGGGCTTCCACAAACTCATAGCTAGAGAAGGGGCGCAAGTCTTCTATCCCCTCTCCCGCACCAATAAACCGGATGGGTAACCCCAACTCCCGCACTACGGCTAGGGCAACTCCTCCTTTTGCTGTGCTATCAAGTTTGGTTAAAACTACACCACTGAGTTTTGCCGCTTGGGAGAAAACTTCCGCCTGACGCAGACCATTTTGACCAAGAGTGGCATCTAGCACGAGGAGCGATTCTACCTTGGCGTTCGGAGCTTTTTTATCAATAATTCGCCGAATTTTCGCCAGTTCCTCCATCAGATTTTTCTTATTTTGCAGACGCCCTGCGGTGTCGATCAGCAACAATTCTGTATTGCGAGATTGGGCAGCAGTAATGGCATCAAATACCACAGCAGCTGGATCGGTATTCTTGCCAGGATTAGCAATCACCTCCGTACCACTGCGCTCACCCCAAATTTTCAACTGTTCTACCGCCGCTGCCCGGAAGGTATCTGCTGCCCCAAGTAAGCAGTGATAGCCGGATTTCTGCGCTAGATGAGCCATTTTTCCGATCGTTGTGGTCTTACCTGCACCATTCACCCCCGTCATCAGCCAAATATTCAGGGTATCTTTTTCGGGAACAAAGGTGGAACTGTAAGATTCCTGATACGGTCGGTCGAGCAAGTCACGCAGAATTTCTTTCAGATAGGCAATCGCTTGCTCCGGTGGCAGGGTTTCCTCCCGCAATTTTTTCTGGAGGGTATCAATAATATAGTCCGTCGCCTCAATGCCTACATCAGCCTGCAACAGCAGCGCCTCAATCTCCATCACGGCGTCTTGATTCAACGGCCCTTGACCGACAATCGCCTTGAGTTGGTTAATTAAACTACGACGGGTTTTGTCCAGCCCTTGACGCAGCCGATTGAGCCAGCTAATTTCTTCAACAGAGACATCTTCAGGCCGACGTCCTTGAGCTGCCAACACTTGGGCTGACCACAAGAACCCTTCATCAAAAGCTAGACCTGGAATTTCCTCCATCTCAACCGTTGTTGCCCCGGATGCTCCAGACTGGGCAGGTGTTCTTGCAGGTTCAGGTTCTGGCAGCTCAATCGCCGTTTCCTTCAATCGATCCAGCCTGGCTTGCCGCTCAGCACTCGATCGCGCCCAAATGGGTACGGGGGCAGCAGGGGTGGCTTCAGCTTCCACAGCCGCTGGTAGTAGGGCTTCTGACTCAACAGCCACCTGTTCTTCAGCAGCGGGGGTGAGTGTCTCTATTGTCTGTGCCTCTGGCTCAACCGCTGTCTCCGTTGCAGGTACTTCTGAAATAGGTACGGCTGACTCAACAGCCACTTGTTCTTCTGCTTGTTCAGCAACGGGGGCAACTGTCTCTATTGTCTCTGGCTCAACCGCTGTCTCCGTTGCAGGTGCTTCTACTGCTGCTACCGCTTCTTGAGCTTCAGGCGATACAACATCGGGTAAGGCTTCCGCTTCTGGTAGGGTTGTTTCTGCCGTTTGGTCAGCGATTTGAGCCGTTGCCGCTTCTGCCACTGGGGGGGTTTCTACCTCAGTTTCAGAGACAGCCGATTCTACAGAAGCAGACTCTGCCTCTGTAATAGCCTCAGCCGTCGCCGTTGTAGACGGTTCCTCCTCAGGTTCTGCCGACGTTGGCTCTGCTGCTTGTGAGGGCTGCTGCTTCTGAATATTTTTGTACGCCGCTTTCGCCCAACTCAGGTAATCTTCGTCAACTGCGGCAGACTGCTCCTGAGTTGCCTGTTGTTCCTCCTCCACCTGAGGGATGTCTGATTGCGTCTCTTGGGAAGACTCTTCGCTCGTGCCAAACTGTCGGCGAAACCAATTAAAAACCATTGCACCTACTTGACTATCGGCGTCAAATAACTTTTCTCAAATAAATTTATCAGGAGCAACTCCAAGGAAATTGCCCGTCCACGCGCTCCAACTCGAAAAAATTTTTATTGGAGTCGAGCTTCCATTTTCAGGCGGTCAGTGACGCGGCGCAACACCCCATTAATAAATCGGTGTCCTTCTTCATCACTGTAACGCTTAGCCAGCTCCACAGCTTCGTTAATCGCAACGCGATCAGGGATACCTAAGAATGATACTTCTGCCACGGCAATGCGCAGAATATCCCGATCAATTCGAGGCAGGCGGTTCAGTTGCCAATCTTGGAGAGCTTGGGTTAATGCTTCATCTATCTCAGTTTGCCTACGATTGATGGTTTTCAGGATTTCTAAGGCGTAGCTGCGAACGTCTTGTTGATTGGTTAACTGAACAACTTCTGGGATTTCTACCGCTGTTCCCAATCGGTTGATCGCTTTTTCCGCCAGTTCAATGGCATCTGCGACCATTGCTTTAGCACTGCGCACATCAACAGCACGAGTTTCGCTAGTGAGGAGGCGATCGCTTCCCCGTTTGAGTTCGGCCGCGGCTGTTTCTAACGCCTCTTGAATTTCTCCAGTGAGCGTACGAACAGCGGCTAGGACTAAATTATTCATCTGCTGAGTATCCAGGCGTTCGGGTGTACTCGGCATTTGAGAGAGGCTTAAAAGAGCCAGTTCACGGGCAATTCGACGGGGTTGTTGCATAGTTAAGCAAGAGGCTAGAAAAAGTTATAGAGATTACAGCAAAATATTAGATAGGCATTAGAGATTAGAACAAGTTTCTCTTACCCCGACGCTATCGTAGTCTACCCCTGTGATTGTGACCATCCTCGTAGGTCAGATCTGTTCAACACTCAAGGGCGATGGTAACGAACCAGAGCGATCGCTCAGAACTTCACGGACTCATCGAGTTAACCTCTTTCTCAGGCTTCTTCCGTCGGTAAAGCTTGCCGTCTAATCTCAGGGAGGGGTTGCTCTAGTGGTTTTTTCCCGTAAGATGTCTGGGGAGGAATGGCGATCGAGGAGGTGCTGGAACTAACAATTCCACCGGAAACGATGACCTTGAAGGCATCTTCGATCGACATTGAGATATTGACGACTTCATCTTCCGGAACAATGGCATACCAGCCAGTTGTGGGATTAGGAGTTGTCGGAATGAAAACGCTCAACATAGAGCGAGTCATCTGAGATTGTATCTCGCTACTCATTGCACCAGTCACAAAGGCAAGTACCCACATTCCGCGACGAGGATACTCGACCAACACCACACGACGAAACTTTCCGTTAGAATCCTTTAACAGCGTCTCTAGCAACTGTTTCAGGGTTTTATAGACGGCACCGGCTAAGGGAATCGCCTGCAAAATTCGCTCTCCCAAATCCAGTAACCACCGTCCTGCAATATTGCGTGCCATTAAGCCAATGAGCAGGATACAGAGCAGGGGCACTGTCAGTCCCACCACCAAATTCAGCAAATTAACTAAGATGGGGTGGAGGTTATCGTAGGGGTTGATCTGCTTGGGGATGCGAGTGAGAAACTCGATCACCCAGCTGGCGATCGTAATCGTCAGCCAGATTGTGGTAGCGAGAGGAATCACTACCAGAAGACCGGCAATCAGGTCATTCTTTAAGTCCTGCTTTAAGCGTTGGATCACAGAGCACCGACTCTCCTTACAATGGCTCTTAAAATTTTGTCATTGCCACCTCAATCACTGGCCTGAGTGGAAGACTAGATTCGGAACTTTAACCAGACAAACAGTGATAGCAGCAGAGAAACCCGCTTTTTATGAGCGTTTGTCCCTGCTCAATCACACTGAGCTGCCCCAGTGAAGCAGTGTTCGTCGTAGAGGGTTCCATATCCTATTTGTAAGGCTTGTAAAGAATTGTTGCAAGTATCGACATCTGCTGTTGCCGTGCTGCTCCTTCCACGTTGGGTTCTATTTTCAAATGTCGAGTCCATGAGACAGTTTTTCGGTGTTGCCAACGGAACACCGAGTGCAAGCCTGGATATTTTTCAAAACAAATGGTAATACATATCTATACTAACAGAGAGAGTATCCTGCATTACCAATATAGAATTTGTAGAGGAAAAAACCTCTTACTGAAGAGACACAGAAAATCAAAAAAGACTATTAATTTGCCTCAAACCCAACAAGCCCTAATCAATTGCTATTAAATTTACTGAATAATTAACGATAGCTTTTTGATCTATGGAATACGTAATTTTTTGAAGTGCTTTTCCAAGCAACGAAAAGTTAGCCAAATTCATCAACCGCCTTTTCTTTGTTTGTCGGGGGGGCGGTCAAAACTCGTTGGCGATGTCTCAAAAATTTCCCTGCGTCAGTCTCAACCCAGTACTTATGCCCACACTCGTTCGTCAGGAGGGTGTTTCAGCGGATGCCAGTGCGACAGAGTAACAGGAGCGAATTGCGGGTGCAGACTGCGCTAACACCCGTTTATTTAGCAACAACGCTCATGAATGACGGATTTGAGGTATTTTTAATTTAATTTTTTTGCAACCGTTTACTGGTCACCCCCCGGAGCCTCTTAATCCCGTCCAACCAATGCCAATGTAACCTAATGCTAAAAGCAAGCTACTTAGACTTGTCCGAAGCGCTGATTTCCAAGCTCCACTTTTGGTTTGTTTTTCTAATTCTTGCTTGTCTTTACCAATTTTGGCTTTAGCCGCATCAACTTCTTGGCTAATGGCTTTGGTGGGGTTTTGCGTGATGGTCTGTAAGAGTTGTCGGTATGCCTTTGCCTGAGGAAGCTGTTCGGCTGGAACTTTACCAGTTTCAATGGCTTGATCTAAATCCGTCAGTTGCTGTTTGAGTTGAGCTAGTCCTTTAGGATCTTTGACCGTAGCACCGATTTGCTGCGCTCGAACATCGATTTGAACTTGGGCTTGATTAGCTCTTTGATTAATCTGCTTGAGAGCTTCTTCGCTTTGCTGGACAACATTATTGATGTGCAGCGGTATCAACAGCAGAAAGATTAATCCTAGTAAGCTGGATAGCAAAAGTGCCCAAAATCTTAAGTCTTGCACAATCGGCCTTCGCTCTGATGCAGAGACACCGGCACTCTTATCTACCCAATACCCTATCAGCAGAAAGGCAATGCCTACCATCGGTAAAATTCCCCGATCAACCAGTTGAGCCATATAGCCTAGCTGCCATTCCCTCTGAAGTGGATTAAAAGGAATTGCCAGAAAGAGGTAATCCAATAGGGAAGACACAATCATGATCAGCCCGACAATCTTGAGCGCCAGGGATGTAAACGGGGAATAGACAGGACTACTTTTCATGGGTTAGGTCTGTGAGAACTGTATGAGCCATTTACAACTTTACTGGGCAAGGTACCTGAACGTGTTTTGTAACTGAGCTAAAGCAAGCTGGTAGAGGCAAAACAACTGGGGCTCAACTGTAGGCACTTGCCCATATTAACGTACGTCCCTAGTCGCTAGTTTTTAGTTCCTATTTTCCTAGGAACTGTGTGGTAGGGTCATGGTCGTCGTTAGGTTCAATAGAGGTAATCTACTGTAGCGTATTGTGAGGAAAAACCGACGCCCCAAACTCTAGGGAATCCACCCAAAGATATACCTGGGTGCGTCTGTCCATCAGCCATGAGGTGAAAAGTTCGATGAACAAAACGATTGAAGTTTTGCCCGACAAAGCGACGCTCATTAAGCGATCGCTCGATCTTGTTCTCTCCCACATACAAGCAGCTATTCAGGAACGCGGTCAGGTGACGATCGCTCTAGCTGGGGGGGGTACACCGAAGCCATTGTACGAAGCGCTGGCTACCCAAAACCTGCCTTGGGAAAAAATCCATGTTTTTTGGGGTGACGAACGCTACGTACCCGCTGATCACCCTGATAGCAACCAAGGAATGGCACGTCAGGCTTGGTTAGACAAGGTTGATATCTCAGAAGCGAACATTCACCCCATGCCTACAAATGGGGAAAGTCCAGCCGCTGATGCCGCCAAACATGAATCACAGTTGCGTGAATTTTTCCAACTTCCTCAGGGAGAGTTTCCTCGGTTGGATATCATTTTGCTGGGTATCGGGGATGACGCTCATACGGCCTCCCTTTTCCCTCATACCGACGCCCTGAAGGTGCAAGACCACCTTGTTACAGTCGGTAATAAAGATGGTCAGCCCCGCATCACCTTTACCGCTCCCCTGATTAACCAGGCTCGCTGTGTTATGTTTTTGGTAGCTGGTGAGAGTAAACGACCTGCGTTGGCTCAGATTTTTGCCCCAGAAGCCGACCTCCTAACTTACCCAGCTCGGTTAATTCAGCCCCAAGGAGAACTTTGGTGGCTCTTAGATGAAGCAGCAGGTCAAGATTTGAAGCATTAAGGCACTTTACATCTCACGATTTATTAATTCTGAGCGTTGCCTGTGCTTTCATAGGGAGGATAAATACTGGCGGCAAGGAGGTTCTATGATTGTCTGCCCTAACTGCAATCACCAAAATCCAGACGGAGCAACCCAATGTGAAGCCTGCTATACCCCTTTACCCGCAACCACCAGTTGTCCCAACTGTGGTGCCACTGTACAGACAGATGCTAGCTTCTGTGGTCAGTGTGGGTTTAATTTGCAGGCGGCTCCTGTGGGCACAGGGGCGACATCAGCTCCTGGCTCACTGCCCGACATCCCAGAGTTGGTCACGCCTGATCCTCTGGAGTCACCCGATCCCGTGCCTGTTGGCTCTCAACAGCCTAGCCCTGTATCCCCGCTTCCAGCGACTGTCGTCAATCAACCGATTAGCGCGGCAGCAGGAAACGAGAGTTCTCCAGATCCAGCAACCCTGCCACCTCCGCCAACTTCCGTGGCGAGTCAATCGGCAACGTCAGCCCCAGCGAGCAGTACTCCCCCCCCACCGCCGATCAGCACCCCTGGCGCCGCTAAAACTCAATTGCAGCTCCAGTCCTCTTACCTGATGCACATTCAAACCAACACGAAGATTGAGTTGCCCTCAAATCTCTCGGTGATTCATCTAGGTAAGCCAAATGACCAGATTCCGCCTGATATAGACGTTTCTGGTTTTCCCAACTCAGAGATTGTTTCTCGAGTTCATGCTGATATCCGAGTCGAGGGAGACGCCTACTACATCGAAGATGTGGGGAGTTCCAATGGTACCTATATCAACCACACTCCTCTCACCAAAGGCAATCGACACCGATTGCGCACAGGCGATCGGATTAGCTTGGGCAAAGGTGATCAAGTGACCTTTTTGTTCCAAACTTCTTAATCGGTCTGATAATCTTGGTCTGCAACTTGCTCTCTCAAGCTCACTCAAGCCAAAATTATGGGGTGAGGGGTCAAAGCAAATTGCAGACCGGATTTTTAAGTGGTAGCCTAAAATTGATAATTCGCTAGAATGGCATCTTCATGAGTGGCTAATTCTTGGGGTTCGGACAAGACAGTACCCTAACAATTAGGGTAACCAGACACTCAGCAAGTAACTAGCGATAGGTATCAATAAATTCTATTTATCTGGCAGTACTCCTTGACATATTGGATAATTCAATTATGAAGACTTTGAAGCCCACACTTTGTCTACCGTACTCTCGTCTAAAGGGGTTACAAGACTGGGGTGTTCGGCTTTCAACGCTTCTCAGGCCAATTGAGTGGAGTGAGTTCCTCGCTTAAGCCGCTAGAACTCTCTCGTACTTGCTTTAGTAAAGGTATCCGTTGATTGAGTTAGATGAGATTCCCGCGTCACTTGGCAAAGGAGTTTCAAGAGTCAAGAAACCGCAAGGCGCAAGTCTTTATAAGATGTATTATCGGTGATTACTCTGACCCTGCTCCATCCCCTCCAGTCCGTGCCCGTTCAAAGTTGGACCTTTGAACCCGAATCTGTCATTCGGATTGGGCGCTCAACAGATAATGAAGTGATTCTCTACAGTGCCGTAGTTTCTCGTCATCATGTGGAGATACGACGCAACGGTTCTATTTGGGAAATTGTCAGTTTAGGTGCGAATGGAACCTACATTGATGGCAAGCGCATTACCCAAATGCCAGTTGTAGATGGTATGGTCATTCGTCTAGCTAGCTCTGGACCAAAGATTCAGATTCACATTGACGGAGAAAGCGCAAAATCGAAGCTAAAGGCGGCTTTAGGTAAGCGTTCCTCGTCCAAAACCAAGGGGATGGAGCTATCGAAAGAGACGTATATTAACTCCAAAGCAACGCAAACGGACGAAGGACAGTAACGTCTAACTTAAACGTACAACAGTTTAGTAATCTAGCAGAAGTTTGCTGCTAGACAGGTCATAAATTCCAATAAATTTCATTAAGTTTAATTACAGCAGTTTTCGAGTCAGTGAAGTACATGTTTTTTGTAGGGGCGCACCGACGTGCGCCCTTTCTGAGTGTTTCATCAAGTTGCAAATTGCTGTAAATGTAGGAGGGTGGCATTGTTGAGAATGAACGCCACCCTTATTTATTGGAATTCGACAGCAGAAACCGATAAACGAAAAAATTTGATCTACTTTTTGCGAAAAAGTCAGAAGAAACGGTGATAAGTACTAAATTATTCCACATTTAAGTTGCTTGTAAATACTGAGCATGGAGCATAGAGTATTGTTCTCGCTTGCTGCATTAGATGTAGAAAATCTTAGTGGTACCTTTTAAACCCTGATGCCTGTGTTCGACTACAGCACACTACCCTTGAGGCAAGCGCTTTAATAACTTGAAGCGTACATCCAAGGCCGTTTTATCCTTATTAAATTTTCATAACTTTGAGCTAGTCGATAGAGAGTGTCAGAGGTTAAGGTGATGTGAAATTTAGTCAAATAGCGCTCCCTTCAAAAAATTACCTTTCACGATAACCCGAACGCCTACTAGAGAAGGAATAGCGCCCTTTTAGCTTAGATCAATCAGGCTGGCGCTTCGGAATATACACCATTTCATACGTCTAGACGGGGTGAACACGAATGAACTCTCCAGATGATCAAGAACACGAACTTCGGCGTCGGGAACGAGAGATTCAGGCGCGAGAGTATGCAATTCGACTGCGGGAACTAGAGGCTGAAATCAATCAACCGCCGCGAGTCGTGTATCAGTCTGGGCAGAAGCCGTCTGAAAATCCATTGAAACGGTGGAGTAGAAAATTGGTTGCGATTGTTAAGGCAACAGCAATTGGCGTCGCTGTCGTGATTGGGATTGCTGCTGGTATCAGTCTCCTCTGGATACTTATCTTTGCTGGAGTCGCCTGGGTTGCCTACAAGTTCTTCTCAGCTAACGCAAGAACCCGTTGATCAGGATGAAATGAAGATGAGTTACCAAGTGGAAACGGATAGTTTCATTAACGATCTAGAGCGAGTGGCAAAAGTGCGTTCTGGAGTAGCTAGTTGTTTGAGCCAAATGGCAACAACTTTAGATCAGGCTGAATCAGAGGGAAAAAAAACATCGGGTGAACTGGGTTTAGAATCCGAGATAGAAGACCTAAATATTGCCAGTAAAAGCTTACGTCAAGGCGTATTCAGATTGCTCATTTTAGGGGATATGAAACGGGGAAAAAGTACTTTCGTCAATGCTTTAATTGGCGAAAATTTATTGCCCAGTGATGTCAATCCTTGTACGGCTGTACTGACAGTTTTACGCTATGGCCCCCTAAAGAAAGTCACCGTTTACTTTAAAAACGGCAAACTTCCTGAACAACTCAGTTTTCAAGAGTTTAAGCAACAATATACTATTGACGCTGATGAAGCTAAACGGCTCGAACAAGAAAAAAAGTCAGCCTTTCGGGATGTTGACTATGCCGTAGTTGAATATCCCTTACCCTTGCTGGAAAAGGGAATTGAAATTATAGATAGTCCAGGGCTGAATGATACCGAAGCACGGAACGAACTATCTTTAGGTTATATCCATAATTGCCAGGCAATTCTGTTTGTCCTCAGGGCTTCTCAGCCGTTGACACTTGGGGAACGTCGATATCTAGATAATTACATCAAAAATCGAGGGTTAACCGTTTTCTTCTTAATCAATGCTTGGGATGAAATTCGCAAGGAAATGCTTGAACCTGATAATTTAGAAGCTGTCCAAGAAGCAGAGAATAAAGTCCGCCAAGTTTTTCAAACCAACCTGTCAGACTATTGCCAGGTGGATGGGATTAATGTTTACGAGGAACGAGTCTTTGAGCTTGCCTCCCTGAAGGCGCTGCGTCTGCGGTTGAAAAACCGCCTCGATCCGCTAGAAAACACCGGCTTTCCAGAGGTTATGGCAGCCCTCAGTACCTTTTTGACTCAGGAACGAGCGATTGCTGAACTGCGACAAGCGAGAACTCTAGCGCGGCAAAGTCACACCCGTGTTCATGAAGCGGTTGAACGTCGTGTGCCTTTACTGAGTCAGGATATCCATAAGTTAAAAGAAAAAATTAACTCACTTGAACCTGAATTTAACAAACTCAATGATATCCGCGAGCAATTTCAGGATGAAATTCGAGGAATGCGAGACGCTAAAGCGAGAGCGATCGCAGATTCGTTTCGTTCCTATATTTTAAACTTAGGCAACACCTTTGAAATAGATTTTGTTCGCTATCAGCCGACTCTCCGCTTTATAGATTCCCTGCAAAAGGGTAAACGGGATGAGTTTACCGCTGCATTCAAGCAAGCATTTGAGCAGTACATCAATGACAAGATGGCAGCATGGGAACTCACAACTGAGCAAGAGATGAATGAAGCTTTCTCACAACTGGCTAAACGGGCAGCGAACTATGGTTCCACCTATAGCCAAGTCACTAATCAAATGAGTGAGAAGTTAATTGGGCAAGCGGTTTACAACCGTACAACTAGTCAGGAGGAAAATTCGCCAGCTTGGGCGAGTTGGGCGATGGGATTTTTATCTTTAGCGACAGGCAATGTTGCTGGTGTTGCACTTGCGGGAGCGGGATTCGATTGGAAAAGTATCTTAGTCAACGCTTTAGGTGTAATTGGTATTTGGGGATTTTTAACCGTTTTTTCGATTTCGTTAATTTCAGGGCCAGTCGGCATTGCACTGCTAGGCTTAGGTGTTGGGGCGGTGCAAGCGGAACAAGCTCGACAAGAATTAATTAAAGCAACCAAGAAAGAGCTGGTAAAATATCTTCCTCAAATTGCACAAGAGCAATGGGCACCTATTAATCAGACCGTCAAAGACTGTTTTGATGCTTACGAGCGGGAAGTAACCAAACGAGTGAATAATGACATTAAATCTCGCAAAGCTGAGTTAGAAAATTTACTCAAACAAAAGGAAAATCAGGAATTTAATCAGGAGGTTGAATTAAAGCGGCTGAAAAGTTTAGACGCCGATGTTTTAACTCAATATCGGAGTATTGAGGTTATTTATCAGTGTTTACTAACCTCACCCACATAAATTGCTGTCTAGAGTAGGGGACGTTGTACAGGCAACGCACCATCTAACAAAGAGTGGTGAGTTACGGCTAAAAATAATGAAAAAAATTTGATATTAAAATAGCGCTGTAACTCACCCTACTTGTTGTTTACAACTGAAGGAATCCTCATGAGTTATAAAATTGAAGCTGATAGTTTCATCAACGATTTGAATCGAGTCACTCAAGTTCGCTATGAAGTGGCTGATTCTATGGCAAAAATTGCCGAAACCCTCAGCAAATCTGAATCAGAAGGTAAAAATAATTCCGGCAAATTGGGGTTAGAAGCGGAAATCGAAGACCTCACGCTCACAAGTAAAAATCTTCGGGATGGTGTATTTCGGCTTTTGGTTTTAGGGGATATGAAACGAGGGAAAAGCACGTTCCTCAATGCCTTAATTGGAGAAAATTTATTACCCAGTGATGTCAATCCCTGCACAGCAGTTCTAACGGTTTTACGTTATGGCTCCCAAAAGAAAGTAACGATTTACTTTAATGATGGGAGAAGTCCAGACCAGCTAGATTTTAAGGAGTTTAAGCAGAAATATACCATCGACCCCGCTGAAGCCAAGGAGCTGGAACAAGAAAAAAAGGAAGCCTTTCCTGGGGTTGACTATGCTGTCGTTGAATATCCCTTACCCTTGTTAGAAAAGGGAGTTGAAATTGTTGATAGTCCGGGACTCAACGATACAGAAGCCCGGAATGAATTGTCTTTAGGTTATATCAATAATTGTCATGCCATCCTCTTTGTACTGCGGGCATCGCAACCCTGTACTCTTGGGGAACGTCGCTATCTGGAAAATTATATTAAAGGTAGAGGGTTAAGCGTTTTCTTCTTAATTAATGCTTGGGATCAGGTGC
Organism: Waterburya sp.; assembly: GCA_036703055.1. GTDB lineage: Bacteria > Cyanobacteriota > Cyanobacteriia > Cyanobacteriales > Coleofasciculaceae > DATNPV01. Next base: position 19,526 of record DATNPV010000146.1, on the reverse strand, counting down.
GTGAAGCATTGATTGACCCGGATGATGAGGAAGAACTGCGAGAAGCAGAAGAGAAATTGCGCCGAGTTTTTAAAGCAAACTTAGGTGAGTATTGTCAGGTGGATGGGCATGATGTTTATGATGAACGAGTATTTGAGATTTCTGCAATTAAAGCGCTCAGAAAGCGAATGAAAGACCCTTCAGCGTCTCTGGAAGGAACAGGATTTCCGGAGTTTATGGGGTCACTCAATACATTTTTGACTCAGGAACGTGCGATCGCAGAATTGCGGCAAGCGAGAACCTTGGCACGCCAAACTTGCACGCATACCAAAGAAGCGATCGCACGTCGCGTTCCGTTACTAGAACAAGATGCCCAACAACTGAAAGAGCGAATTAATTCAGTTGAACCGGAATTTACCAAACTGACTCATATCTGTGACCAATTTATAGCAGAAATTCGCTCCACTAGAGATACTAAGGCAAGAGCGATCGCAGATTCGTTCCGTTCCTATATCTTAAATCTTGGAAACACCTTTGAAACCGATTTCCTACGCTACCAACCTGAACTCAGGCTACTCGATTTCTTGAGTAAAGGTAAGCGGGAAGCCTTCAATGCCGCCTTACAAAAGGCGTTTGAGCAGTACATTACCGATAAGTTTGCCGCTTGGAGCCTGACCGCAGAACAAGAAATGAATACGGCATTTTTGGCATTATCTCAGAGTGCAGCACAGTATGGTGCCTCTTATCAAGAGGTGACGGAGCGAATTACAGAAAAATTGACTGGGCAAAAGGTGAATGTTAATCCCAATTCCACGATGGAAGAAGATAACTCCCCAGGATGGACGAAGTGGGCAATGGGTTTGTTTTCCCTAGCTCGCGGTAACATTGCAGGTGTGGCGATGGCGGGAGCTGGTTTCGATTGGAAAAACATCCTCTTCAACTACGTTGCCGTGATTGGTATTGGTGGCATTCTATCTGCTGTTACTGGTATTTTTCTTGGCCCAATTGGGTTGGCATTAATTGGCATGGGAGTTGGGTTTGTGCAAGCCGACCAAGCACGACAAGAATTAGTAAAAACCGCCAAAAAAGAATTAGTAAAACATTTACCTCAGGTTGCAAATGAGCAATGGTTACCCGTTCATGATGCAATCAAAGAATGTTTTAATGCCTATGAGCGTGAAGTAACCAAGCGAATTGAGGATGATATTCAGGCGCGGAAAGCAGAGTTAGATAATCTGCTCAAGCAAAAGGAATGTTATGAAATTAATCAAGGTGCAGAATTGGAGCGGCTGAAGAAACTGGAGGATGATATTTCCTCTGAATTACGGAGTATTGAAGCACAGTACCAGAAGTTATTAACCGCCGTTGCGTGAATAGTCCGGTGAGCGTTGCCCGCTATTAAATTGCCCATTTTGAATTTGGAGTTTTGAATTTATGAGAAATTGGCCTACTTGGATTCCTAACCCTACTTCATGGATGAATGCAATTCTCTTAATTTTGCTGGTGCGGGGGATTGCAGTTGCTATAAGGATAATTTTTGAATACGGCTACTCCTTACTGGAGATTTCACAAAAGTTGAGAATCTTTTTGTACTTTTCAGCCTTGCTGTCACCCATCTTGGTGATTGCCGTTGCCCACCATTTGCTTCACTTGTTTTTGGATCGGTATGCTCCCAGTAGTCGTTCGCCAGGAATGAGTACAGTTGAAGGATTCCTTCCTACGTTGATGAGTTGGTGGGAAGGGTTCTATGGCTGGATGGCGATCGCTCTGGCGATCGTGGTGAGCTTCATGATTGAGATTCTCTTCTCACGTTCGTATAACTCCCTGTATGAGCTGCTGGCTTGGTGGGATGAACTGAAAGATTTATTCACACTCCCCACGCTTTACCGGGTGATTACTGCTGCATATCTTTATCAGTTTGAATATTTAGTTCGGAATCACCTGATGGCTATTGGTTCTACTACTCAATCCAATCATGAGTGAAGGGATAGCTGCACACTCAACCCATCAATTAATTTCCAGGCTAAACCGAATAGTAGTATGCAACAGCACGACGTTTATCAAACCCTCGTCAGTAATCTTAGGTCTGCGATCGGGGTACTTGAACTCGATAGAACTTCACCACTTTATCGAGATGCGGTATCTATCTGCGACTACCTTGAAGACCCGATTTTTCGGATTGCTGTGTTTGCTCCGTTTAATTACGGCAAATCAACCCTGCTCAATGCCATCCTGGGAAATCGTACTCTACCCATCGATTTGATTCCCACGACCGGTGCTGCAATTCATGTCCGATACGGGAATGAATTACAGACTCGAATTACCCTGACAGATGGTCAAGAAATTAGTGAAAGCGGAACCTCTGTTCTGAAGCAGTTTGCTATTCTAGATGACCAAAGACGAATGCGAGGCGATGTTACCTCAGTTCAAGTGTTCTGTCCCCATCCTTTCCTAAAAACGGGTGTAGAACTAGTAGATTTGCCAGGGACAGATGATAGGGAAGCACAGGATACTTTGGTGCGCGACAAGCTGTTAACGGCAGATTTGGTGATTCAGGTACTCGATGCTCGGAAGTTGATGACATTATACGAGCGGGAAAACCTGAGAGATTGGCTGCTTGATCGCGGAATCAGAACCGTTGTTTTTGTTGCTAATTTCTTGAACTTACTAGAGCCAGAAGACCAAAAAAAGGTTTATAATCGTTTGCTATTTGTTGCAGAAAGCTTTCGGGCAGATTTACCTAATAATATCAGTAATTTATATCGAGTTGATGCTTTACCCGCGTTAAGAGCTAGGTTGAAAGGTGATGTGTCGGCTGCACAGAGTTCAGGGCTGGCGATGTTTGAATCTGCCCTGCAAACCGTTGTGGCAGTGAAGCAGGAAAAGCATGATATTCGTTTCCCCCGTGTACAGGCGATCGCTAATCAAATAAAGACAGCCTTGCAAGCCAAAGCCCAAGCCATTAGCACCGAAGTAGAGGCGGCTGGAAATAAGCGTAAGACTAAACTTGAAATTAGATACAAGGCACAAAAACTAATTCAAAAAGGCTTCTCTGCAAGCGTTTCTGATTTTCAAAGTTGGCTCTATCTACCAAAACTCATTAATGGCTATCAATCGGAACTCGCTAAAGCGCTTGAGCAGGGTATATTTAGTACCTGGGAACGCGGAGAATTTCAGCAAGAGATCGCAGACTATCAACAGTCAATCGTGAAATGGGTACACCAAGCCTGTGAGTTTTTTGATTGCCCTCAACCTGCTGATTTATCCATCCCATTTCCTGAGCAGCCACAAGTCATCCTGCCCCAACCTCCACAGTCACCAAGTAGTTCAAAATCCTCAGATGATGTTGCTCCAGTTGCCCTCACCACTGGCTTGGGTTGGATTTTAGGAGGGCCGGTTGGAGCTGTAGTGGCTGGCGGTGCTACTTATCTACTAAATAAGCTTAATCAAAATTCGGAACCAACTCAAAGTGACACATCAGCTTCTTATTTGGAGCAAGTACAAGACGCTTATTCTCTGGCGGCGAAAGATTATCTAACACGCTTCAGTACTCAAGCGTTTTCAACTCTTGATCAATATGAAAAGACAGCAGAAAAAATTATTCATATTCAGATTAATGAAGAGCCAGTAAAATTGACAAATCAGCATTATCAGTTACAGTTATTGCATACTTTATTGGATAACCTGAATCAAGAATTGGAATTATTAAAGGCTAAATTATCTCTCTAAATAAATGAATAAAGAATTGTAATTGTTATAAAGTCTTGAGCAGTTCGTATACTTCTGTAATTTACAAATACGGGAGATATTAATACATGGATAACATAGAGGACAAGTTCCGCTCTCTCGAAATTGAAGCTGAATTACAGAAGCTAAGACAAGAACTGGAAAATTCTGCTAATCAAGAAAATCCATCTACATCCCAAAGTAATAGAACCTATACTTCTCCCCAAAATTCAAGGTCTGACTCAGTAATGAATGAGGAGAAAAGAATTCGATTCTATGCCATCCTTGGGTTACAACCCGATGCTTCTTTTAAAGAAGTTAAACAAGCTTACAAACAGTTAGTCAAAAGATGCCATCCCGATTTATTTTTTCATAATCCCCAATTGCGGCAGAAAGCCCAAGAAGTTCTCACAAAAATCAATCAAGCGTATAACGAGTTATGACCACTGAAAAAGACCTCTTGAAGAACTCTCTTCTAGGACGGGCAATGCGTCCCATCCCACTCTTAGCCATTGTTTCTTGTGGGGTAAGCGTCCCGCCTGTCCCAAAATTTGATGAAAAGGAATGCTCTTCAATAGGTCTAATGAATAGTTGAGTCGGCATCATCGACGCTAAAAAACAGTATGCTGTTGTAGCCAGAAGCTACATTCGATGCGTTGGGCTAGCTTGCTTTCGGTTCAGACGCTGCCAAACTTTCCTCTTCTAGCTTGATTATCAAGTCAATCAGGTATCGAGCGTAGTGAATCGTACCTGCTAAACCTCTTTCAGTAACGGGATAGCTATAACGAGGAAAGCTGTCTCTGGGATGCTGCCACCGTAACCATAAATGTCCATCAATAATTTGGGTGTGAATCAACCAGCCTCGATATCGCAGCGGTTTCATCGGCAAGCTGGTATCAGATGTGTTTGCAATGACTGGCATTCTCAGAATCCTTATATCGTTGTTTGTCGGAGGTTTTATCCTGAATCCTGATCAACCCCTGCCCAAACAATGCGTTAGTGCATTACTTAGCACCCGGTTGACAAATCCATCATAGTCATGAAAGCTTATTGCGTACCCTCCTGTATCGAAAGATTAGATTATCTTTATTATATTTTTCTAGTAAATGCCATCGCTGTCGCGCGCCTCATCAAGGATGAAATTTATTCTCTCCTGATGACTAAATTCTGACTTGGAGACTCCTTGCCCGAAGTTAGGGTAGAGAGATCAACTTACCCCCTACCCGCTTAGTAGTAAGCTGTATCGCTTCAATAGACTTCCTGCAAAAGTCGAATTACCCCCCCGGACTACCTCCCGCTACGCTATCAGTCCCCCGAAACGGGGGAAGAAATCTTACTCCCTCTGGAGTTTCTCACGAGGGTTGGGAGGGGTTCTTTGTATTTTTGCAAGAGGTCTAATGTTCGGCGCAAAAGCCAGCTCAGCTTATGTTGTTAAACTCAAGGTAGGTAGGGTGTCATGGGATAGTGCACTCAACAATCCTTGAAATAAAGGCATACCATCTGTGTCGCCCAATAAGGAGTCTGCCGCCCGTTCCGGGTGGGGCATCATTCCCAAAACTTTCCCGGTGCGATCGCAAATTCCCGCGATATTGTGTAATGAACCATTGGGGTTCTGTGTGTCACCTGCCTCGCCCGTAGCCGTGCAGTAACGGAACAAAACTTGACCGTTATCTTCCAAAGCGTTTAGGGTATCAGTATCGGCGTAGTAGCGACCTTCCCCGTGAGCAATAGGCAGGGTAATCACTTGTCCCGCTTCGTACGCTGATGTCCAGGGAAGGTTAGTGCGTTCGACTTTGACGGGGACGCGATCGCAAATAAAATGTAAGTCTCGATTGCGAATCAGTGCCCCAGGTAACAGCCCTGTCTCTGTTAATATCTGGAAGCCGTTGCAGATACCCAGGACATACTTACCCTGTTTGACGTGTTCCACCACCTGCCGCATCACAGGTGAGAATTGAGCAATTGCCCCACAACGGAGGTAATCCCCATAACTAAAACCCCCCGGAAGTACGATCACGTCGATGTCAGAGATATCAGTTTCCTGATGCCAAACCATGCGTGTCGGCTGGTTTAGTAAACTCTGAGTCACATAAGCAACATCGCGATCGCAGTTTGACCCCGGAAAGACCACAATCCCAAATTTCATGACGCCCCCATTAGTGCAGCCACTTCTACCAATTCAAAGCGATAATTTTCAATGACTGGATTTGCCAAAAGTTGGTCGCAGATGCGATCAAGTTGTTCCCGTGCTGTTTCTTCATGAGCAGCACTAATCATTAACTCAACATACTTGCCGATTCGCACTTGTTCCACATTGTCATAACCCAGTTGCTTCAATCCCGACTCAACGGCTACACCAGCTGGATCTAAGACTGAAGGCCGAAGGGTAACATAAATGCGAGCCTGATATTTGTGAATCACTTTTCATCCCCCGAATCATCAGAAAGCCCATTTTAAAGTTTGAATCCCACTTTTCCCCAGATCCCCAAGAAAATTTTAGGAGCTTGAGAAGAAAATCTATGAAAGTCCAGCGTACCCGTTCTCAAGAGCGAATTTTGAATTTGCTCAAAACTCTAAACCGTGGCGTCTCCGCCCAAGATATTTACATCGAGTTACGTAGCCGTGACCAAAGTATGGGTCTAGCAACAGTTTATCGCTCTCTTGAAGCCTTGAAACTAGAAGGTGCGGTGCAAGTGCGAACCCTTGCTAATGGAGAATCGCTGTACGGTTCTGTGCAAAGTGACCAACACCACCTCACCTGCCTCAATTGTAGGGAATCCATTGTGATCGATGAATGCCCCGTGCATCAACTAGAGTCACAGCTGCAAGCGGCTCACCAATTCAAAATTTACTACCATACTTTGGAGTTTTTTGGATTGTGCGATCGCTGCTCTGCTGATCATGATAGCGAACCCGTGGATTCAACCCACACTCACAATCACTAATCCCTTCTCTCCCGTGAGACGGCAACTCAGTTTAGTTCTGACTCAACCCACTGACATCTATAGCGAATCTAAATGAATTGTGAACCCTATTTATCGATTTGGGTAATAGGTAATAGGTAATGGGTCATAGATAATAGGCAATACATTCCAATTACCAATTAACACTATTTTGACTTCAACATCGGTCATCTACCAAGGCCATCAAAACTTGTGAGTTTTCTCCCACTTTCCAGGTACTTATTGTTAAGTCTGACTTACTTAGGATTGGCCTTCGGGCAAGTACCAGGTTTACGCATGAATCGAGCGACAATTGCTCTAGTTGGGTCAGCTTTTCTCATCACGCTGGGGGTGCTAAATCTACGAGAGGCGTGGGACGCAATTGATGCCAACACCATTGTCTTCTTGTTGAGCATGATGGTGGTAAATGCCAACCTTTCCTACTCAGGCTTTTTTCAACTGGCTCTTTCGTTTCTCATTCGTCTGACTAGCAGTCCCTTTGGCCTACTAGTTGTCTTGACGTTTGGCAGTGGTATTCTTTCAGCTTTTTTCTTGAATGATACGCTAGCGCTGGTTTTTACCCCATTAGCGTTGAGTTTGACCCAAGCGTTAAAGCTGAATCCAATTCCTTTTTTATTAGCGATCGCAGGTGCTACTAATATCGGTTCTGTTGCTACCCTTAGCGGTAACCCTCAGAATATTTTAATTGGCTCTTTCTCTCAAATTAAATACCTAGAATTTGCTAAAAGCCTGACGCCTGTTGCCTTGGTGGGTTTAGTGCTACAGATCGGAATATTGTGGCTGTTGTATCCAGAAGTGCGCTCTATAGAATCCGAATCCAATCCTCCTCAGATTCGCTACCGGATTTTTAAACCGTTATTTACCAAAACTCTAATTGTTACTACAGGACTTTTAGTAGCATTTGCCGTTGGTGTTCCACTAGGAGAAGCTTCACTAACAGCGGCGGCATTGTTACTCATTACTCGACGGGTGAAGCCTCAAAAAGTCTTGCGGCGAGTGGACTGGAATCTGTTAGTGATGTTTTCGGGCTTGTTTATTCTCACTCACGCAACCCAAAAACTCAATTTGTTGCAACCGTTTACCCGTTTAGCAAATACGTCTTTAGGGTTTTTGGGAGTGACGGCGATACTATCGAATTTAATCTCGAATGTACCAGCTGTATTGCTTTTGCATTCATTGATTGAGAAGAGTGATATCTCTTCTTGGTTGTTGTTGTCAGCTGGCTCAACATTGGCAGGAAATTTGACATTGTTTGGTTCAGTGGCGAATTTGATTGTGGTGGAAGCGGCAGCACAATTGGGGTATGAATTGACGTTTAAGGAACACTTGCGCTTTGGCTTACCGCTTACACTGATGACATTGGCGATCGCTTATTTTTGGGTTGTCTGAATGGTAGGGGCACGATATATCGTACCCCTACCAGATGTGGTGTCTGTGCGTAAGTCCTGGTAGTGCTAAGACTCAGGTGTCCTCGTGGTTTGGGGAGGGTTGCATTCAGGTTGTGGTAACCACTCTCCTTGAGGTGTTACCTGCGGTGCAGAAGCCGTGAGGACAACTTTCCCATTGTCATTGATAACCCATCCCTGAGCTTCTGCAAGCTGCCTAGGTACTGAATTCTTGGATGTTGTAGTCGCTGGAGGAGTGTTATTTTCACCTTTAGAGTCAAGCGTCACCCAATTTGTGACAACTGACTCAGCTTGTAAAGGCTCGTTAGGGCTGGGTGGCAAACCACCACGACCTGTAATGATAAACCTGCTGCGCTCTTGCGTGCTACTCGCAGGAGTACAACGGCGGTCAATTTGTCGGGCTGCATCTACTACATCATTAGGTAACTCGGCTAATCCGCGACTGGGGTCAACATTGAGTTGATTGACATTGATGTTACCAGCGATGCCAAGCTCGGAACTGGCAGTAATGTCACTCAATGGAGTTAGGCGAGGGCGGGGTTTAATGCCAAACAGTCCTTGAGTTGTGATGTTGATATTACCGCCTCGTCCATTGAAGGCATTGGCGGTGATATCGCTATTTTCTTTAGGGACGGCGACGATGAAATCAGCATTGATGTCGATGTTGCCCCCATTGCCACCTGCGCCCGCTTGTCCGGCAGTGGTAGAGATATTGCTGCCGTTACGCATGAGTAATATATCCCCCACTTGCAGCCTGATATTGCCGCCGTCACCCGCTTGGGTGGAGGCAAGGATTGAGGAACGATTCATTTGCAGGTTTTGCCGAGTCTGGAGGTTGATGTCACCGGCTCTACCAGTTCCTAAACTTAGAGAGGATATATAAGCATCAGTTAAGGAAAGAGAGCCAGTGGTAATCTTAATGTCACCGCCATCCCCCAGTGCTCCTGCTTCCACTGTGCTGAAAGCTCCACTGGATTGTCCATTGCTGCCGACGCCTGCAAAGCTCACGTGATCGCTAGCCGTAATCTTGATATTGCCAGCATTCCCCTGTCCAAAGGTAGCAGCAATCAGTTGAGCGCCATTAGTAACCGATAGGGAGCCAGTGTTAATCACAATGTCACCGCCATTGCCTACCCCTCCAGGTAACACCGCGCTCAAGGCAGAACCCCGATCAAAGCGCACGGTATCGGTGGCAGTAATCCTCACATTGCCTGCCTTACCTTGTCCATTAGTGCTGGCACCCAGGATAGCGCCATTAGTGACTAATAGGGAGCCAGTGTTAATCTCAATGTCACCACCATCACCCACTGCTCCTGCATCTACTGTGCTCAAGGCAGCACTACCTCGATCAAAGCGCACGGTATCGGTGGCAGTAATCCTCACATTGCCTGCCTTGCCTTGTCCATCAGTTTGAGCAGTCAGGAAAGCGCTATTACTGACTGATAGGGAGCCAGTAGTAATCTCAATGTCACCGCCATTCCCCACCGCTCCTGCGCCCACTGAGCTAAAGGCAGAACCTCCATCCAAGTGCACAGTATCAGTAGCACGAATCCTCACATTGCCAGCATTCCCCTTTCCAGAGGTGCTGGCAAGCAGTCCAGCCAGTCCAGCACCTTTGGTAACCGATAGAGAGCCAGTGGTAATCTCAATGTCACCACCATTCCCCACCCCTCCTGTTCCCACATTAGTGATAGCAACACCTTCATTAAAGCTAACGGTATCGGTGGCAGTTATCTTCACACTGCCAGCCTTGCCCTGTCCATCAGTACTGGAAATCAGGAAAGCGCCATTACTGACCGATAGGGAGCCAGTGTTAATTACAATGTCACTACCATCCCCCACCGCTCCCACTCCCACCGAACTGAAGGCATTACCCCCCTTAAAGCGCACAGTATCCGTCGCACTAATCCTGACATTGCCTGCCTTGCCTTGTCCATCAGTACTAGCAGACAGTCTAGCGCCATTGGTAACGGATAGGGAGCCAGTGATAATCTCAATGTCACCACCATTGCCCACCCCTCCTATTCCCACCGAGCTAGAGGCACCGCCCCCCCCATCAAAGCTAACGGTATCGGTGGCACGAATCCTCACACTTCCAGCATTCCCCTGACCAAAGGTACTAGCAAACAGGACAGCACCATTGGTAACCGAGAGGGAGCCAGTGTTAATCATAATATTACCGCCATCCCCTACCGCTCCATCTTTCACCGAACTGAAGGCGGCACTGAGGGAGCCATCAAAGCGCACAGTATCCGTCGCAGTAATCCTCACACTGCCAGCATTCCCCTTACCAAAGGTACTGGCGATTAGTCTAGCGCCATTGGTAACCGATAGGGAGCCAGTAGTAATCTCAATGTCACCGCCATTCCCTACTGCTCCTGCTTGCACATTGCTGAAGGCAGCACTGGTGAAGCCATTACTAGTAGTGCCATCAAAGCTAACGGTATCCGTAGCACGAATCTTGACACTGCCTGCATTCCCTTTTCCATAAGTATTGGCAAGCAATTGAGCGCCATTGGTAACCGATAGGGAACCAGTAGTAATCTCAATATTACCGCCATCTCCTACTGCTCCTGCATCCACATTGCTGAAGGCTCCACCTCCATCAAAGCGCACGGTATCCGTCGCACGAATCCTCACACTGCCAGACTTCCCCTGTCCAGTAGTACCAGTAATCAGTTGAGCGCCATTGGTGACAAAAAGCGACCCAGTTGTAATGTTAATGTCGCCGCCGTTGCCTACAGCTCCCTCTCTCACTGTACTGAGGGCTGCACTGCTGCCTCCACTGGGGTCAAGGCCATCAAAAGACACTATATCGCGGGCAAGAATCGTTACATTCCCTGCATCACCCCGTCCTTGAGTTGAGGCAATCAAATAACCGCCTTCTTTGACAAACAGTGAGCCGATTGTGATGTTGATGTCACCCGCTTTGCCCACCCCTTCAGGTTGCACCACATTCGCCAGAAAACTCAGCTCTCCTGCAACAGTCATTGTCCCTGTCGCGTTAACGTCAATGTCTCCAGCCTTACTCTGGGGTGAACCTAACCCTGACGCTATTCCCGCCCGGACTTTGCTTCCTCCCAAAACATCTACGTTTCGAGCATTGACGGCAATACTCCCACCTCCGCCAGCGCGTACATTTACTTCAGATTCATTCGTGAGAGATACATCTGCTCTGGGTACATCAGTAGGAAAACCTAACCGCAGTTCGTTACCATTTGCACTCAGTTCTACTGTTCCGGTTTGAGCCACTCCTCCTATTTCAATTCGACCCCCTAAAGCGAATAAACGCCCACCTTCGCTCCTCACATCCCCACCGACTAACAACAAACTCCGACCATCTGGAACCTGAAGCCCAATGGTAGGAGCGCCTAACACCGTTGTTGTTGCCGTAGAGCGGTTGACAATTTGTCCCTGATTAGAGAGTTGATTATAAAAGAAAGCCGAAGGATTGATTGCCAGTAAGTTGCTAGTCTGAGGTTGAGACGCACTGAATAGCCCAGTATTACCAAGGCGAATGGCATTGGCTGTTGTTGCGACGAAAGAACCCCCCACATCAAGGCTGGCATTTGCCCCAAAAATAATGCCCTTGGGATTAATCAAAAATAGGTTAGGCTGAGAATTACCAAACGTTCCAAGCGTGCCCAGGATTTGTGATGGATTGTTACCCGTTACCCGCGCCAGAATATTCTGAATATTGGCTGGACTGAAGAAATAGGCACCTCTGTTGGCATTAACGTTAAACTCTTGAAAACTGTGGAATAGATTTGCCCCTCGGATGGCTCCACCGTCGATTCGGTCAACTGGAAAGCCTGCTGCATCAAAGGGTGTCACCACAGAACGTTCTGCACCCAATGTGGCATCAGGTGTAATCTGGGCAAGCGCATAATTTGAAGAGAATGCGGTAGCGAAGCATCCCGTTAGGGTTATCGCACCACCTATCCCATATGCGATCAAACTAAGACAGCACTTACGCAATCGCCCTCCTATGGTGTGTTTTCAAACCTTTAGATCCCCACAGCCCCCCTTGATAAGCAGGACTAATTCATTGTGAAGAGAGATAAATAGGGTAGCCAGGAGTTAGCGTACACTAAATCTTTTAGACCTAGTTTGGATTGAGTGACTCTCCCAGATGAAAATCAATCTCCTGGCTAAGGGGAGGGCTGGGGTGAGGTAACATAACGATTATGTGATATTGCAACTGTCAACTTCCACAAGGTTGTCGGAAACCTTTGCCATCTGTGTAATTGGCATAAATCATCTGCGAAACCTTCGGCGGCTCCTCCCCAATATGAAACGCACGAACACGATCCTCAACTACCCGATCCGCCTTCGTCACCCGCTCAAATTGCCGCTTGTGTTCTGCCCAAGATTCAACCATAATTGTTTCCACAAACCGGCCAGGGTCAGATAAATCTTGGTACATTCCCCACTGAATCGCCCCATCTCGACGACGAATTAAGCTGAGTGCTTGCATTGCCTTCGTGAATTCCTCTGCATTTTCAGGCTCAATGCGATACTCCAACGTAACCAGCACCGGCCCATCATTCGGACAGGGTTCAAAGGCACGAGTCGGTTGATTCCAGTGTAGGGAGGCTGCTAAGTCGAATTTCTCGACACACCGGAGGCGATAGCGAGTGGTTAATAGTACACAGACTATCAATCCGATCGCGGCAGCGGTAAGGGCAGAGGAGATTCCAGTCCGTTGTGCGATCGCACCCCATAACAAGCTACCCAACGCCAAACATCCTTGAAACACCAGCATCTGAGTTGCGATCGCTCTAGCACGCACCCAAGAAGGAACAGCGGTTTGGGCAGATACGCTCAAACTCACCATTACAGATAGTGATGCAATGCCCACCAAGAACATCACCCCACACACCAGGTAGTAATTGCGGACAGATGCTAACACCAGCATCATCGCTCCCATCAGCACCGACGCCCCTCCCACCAGATGATCGATAGACGTTCGTTGCCGCACATTCGGGATAATAAACGCCCCAGTTAACCCGCCAATCCCCCAAAAACCAAGAATAATTCCATATCCCAGTGCATCTAAACTTAACTCTCGGCGTCCCAACAGCGGCAACAGCGCAAACAACGCACTCGCAAAGAAAATGTAAGCCGCCGTGCGGATGAACACCGTCTGAAGCAGGGGTGCAAAACGGGCGTAGCGAATCCCGGCTTGGATTGCTCCCACAAATCGCTCTGCGGGTAAGGCACTCTTGTGCTGCGTCCTCTGCCAGCCATAAATCACTAGCATTACCCCGACAAATGAAGCCGCATTGAGCAGAAACACAACTCCAGTTCCAGCCGCCGCAATAATCATCCCCGCTAAAGCCGGCCCAACCGATCGCGATAGATTAATCACAATCCCACTTAAGGTTACGGCTGACGGAAGTTCCTCTTTCGTCACCAATTCCGGCGTAACAGCTTGCCAGACAGGCATATTCATGGCACTTCCGACACTTAGGGCAAATGTGAGTGCTAGGAGTATCCAAGGAGTGGTGATGTTCGCAACTGTCAGTACTCCCAACAAAGTAGCGGCAGCAAGCATCCAAGCTTGGGTAAATAACAGCATCTTGCGGCGATCCACCACATCCGCGAGCGCACCAGCAGGTAATGCCAGTAGAAAAAACGGCAAGCTAGATGCTGCCTGCATTAGTGCGACCAAAAAGGGTGAAGGCGAAAGCGAGGTCATCAGCCATGCTGCGCCCACATCATGCATCCAAGTGCCAATACTTGACACCGCAGACGCAATCCAGAGTGCACGAAAAACAGGTTGACGTAGGGGACTCCAGGTAGAAGTCGGTGTGATGGTTGATGCGCTCATGAAACCTTAGGAGCAAAGACAGCTAAGGGTTAGCATCGCAAGTTTTAAGGAATATAGCAAAAGGCTCCAAGGCAGAAAGCTTTATGTTCATGGTTTATAGTTCATGGTTCATGGAGTCAAGCCATGAACCATGAACTATAAACGTTAGGTCGAGTGTCCCACTTAATTGTTGGTAGCCACCCTGCTTATTTCAGTCTCAGCCAGTCTTTAATTTCTTGAACCAGCCAATCACGTTCTACTTCAGCTAAAGGTGGAGCAATAGCACCAAACTTGTATTCCTGAACACCAGCTTGGAGCGTGACTGTAGTGAGTGAACGACCATTAACTCTAGTGGATTCACAATTTTCACGTACCTTGTGGATACCTGAAGTTTTTCCCTGACGTAATCGGTAGCGTAAACCCAGTAATTTCCACTCCATGACAAAGAAACTCCGATTGAAGCGAATATTAATTGCTCCAAATGCGGGCAACAGCACTGAACCCAGTGGAATTAAGCCAGCGATCCAAAAGAGCAATATCATCGGCTGGAATGTCAACAATCCTATGGGAATAGTGCCGCCATACCATACAAGTAGCCAAATGATGAGGAAACTATCTGAAAGTTGGATTCCTCGGCCTGGAATTTTGATCTCTAACTGACTGGCAGACCGCTTAAACTGGATTCGGCTACCGTGAGGTTTATGGGTGACGAGAGCGGAGTTAGGAGTACGCCTGTTCTTGAGGGCATCCAGCGCTTGGCGAGCGGTGCTAAATCGTTGCTCCACATCGGGTTCTGTAAGCGCTTCAATCCAGTGGACAAATGGGGGACTAATGCTGACTTTGTCGCTAAACTGAATTCGCATATTCCGCTGCGGTAGATCAGCAGGGGGAGTTCCTGTGAGCAGATGAATCAAGGTAGCGCCCAAGGCGTAAAGGTCGGAGGCAGCGACAGCTCGACCCCCGAACTGTTCCATTGGGGCATAACCATACGTGCCGACTACTGTAAATGTAGCGCCCTCCGCTGCGGCTCGGTCTTGCACAGCCCCAAAGTCAACTAAATAAATTTGCCCATCCTGCCCCATGATTAAGTTACTCGGCTTGATATCTCGGTGGAGGACGGCTGGACTTAGTTCATGGAGATAAATCAAAATCTGCAACACATCAACGGCAATTTTTCGTACTTCTTTTTCCGGAAACCGCCGTCCGAGCGCTAGCACTTCTTTAAGGGATGCACCAGGAATGTAGTCTTGGACTAAACCGAACCAAAGAATGCGGTCATCAATGGAAAAATAATCGCGGTACTTGGGAATTTGGGGATGGTCAAGTTGCTTGAGAACATTGGCTTCCCGCTCAAACAGTTTAAGATTATCCCACTGCACCTGATCGCCAAAAGCCAAGAGTTTGACAATTACTGGCTCAGTTGGTTGTTGCGCCAAATCTTCGGCTAACCAAGTCTGACGACCTGCATTTTGTCCTAATTGTTGCTTAAGTTGATAGCGCTCCTGTAAAACCTGTCCCAGCTGTAGCATAAGAAGCTACTCCAGCGAATGTGTCAGATAAAATTTGGCAAGGATGATACAAGAAAATAAATTCAAGGTTAAACAGCCTTGTTCCGGATAGACTTTTGGAGCTGACATCTCGCCTCTTGCTCAAAACCATAGGGTGGGCACTGCCCTCTAGACCCTGGAAGGCTGATTCTATCGTTACTGTGCAGCGCCCACCCTACATCGAAAAGCTTTGCTGGTAATGGTGCAACATCCACATTCAGGAAAATTTAAAACCTAGCAATTCAGGATGGAGACTTTCTACCTTTTAGTAGGTAAGTGGTCATTTCCCCCTTACCTTTAACCGGAATGATGCCTCGCTCTTCAAATAAATATTGAGCTCGTAATCGCTCATAAGTCTCTGTCGTTACCTGAATTTCCCCAGGAATTCCCAGAGATTCCATACGGCTCGCCGTATTTACGGTGTCACCCCACAAATCGTAGCTGAACTTTCTCAGTCCAATTACACCCGCGACGGCTGAACCGGAGTTAATCCCAATCCGCATACTGAAGGCTTCGCCTGTTTTGGTGTTTACCTCGGTGAGTGCTTGTTGCATGTCGAGAGCCATTTGCGCGATCGCTTCAGCATGATCGGGTCGGGGCATCGGCAACCCAGCGACTACCATATAAGCATCGCCAATGGTTTTGATTTTCTCTAAACCATGTTTCTCAACCAGTTCATCAAACTTCGAGAAAATTACATTGAGAAACTCAACCAGTTCTTTTGCCGATCGATGCGATGAGAACTCGGTAAAACCAACGAGGTCAGCAAATAGAACGCTGACCTCTTCAAAGCTATCCGCTATAGTACTTGGCTCTCGTTTTAACTGCTCTGCGATGGGCTTCGGCAAGATGTTGAGCAGCAAGTTTTCCGTTTGCTCTTGCTGATCATGCAGAGCTTCTTGGGCTTGCTTTCGCTCTGTGATATCGGTTTGAATCCCAACAAAGTGGGTTACCTTTCCATTTGGATCATAAATGGGTGAAATGGTTAACTCGTTCCAGAACCGTGTTCCATCTTTGCGGTAGTTGGATAAAACCACTGTACAGCCCTTTCCAGCACGAAGAGCTTCTCGCAATTCATCCAGGGCGGGTTGATCGGTGTCCTGTCCTTGCAAAAAGCGGCAGTTTCGTCCAATAACTTCCTGTGCCGTGTAACCCGTTAGACGCTCGAATGCGGGATTGACATAAGTTATCGGGATGTCGGGCTTGCTGGCATCCGCAATCACAATGCCATTGCTACTCGCGGCGATCGCTTGGTTGGAAAGTCGCAGTTCTTCCTCTTTTTGTTGACGCTCCCTAATTTCCTGTTGTAGCCGCTGATTTTGCTCAACTAAGTTACGATTCAGTTTTCGGATGGTTAAATGGGTATTAATCCGGGCTTTCAGAACTTCTTCTTGAACGGGTTTTGTGATATAATCGACCGCGCCCACACTAAAACCTGTAACCTTATCCACCGTCTCAGAAAGAGCGGTCATAAAAATCACTGGAATGTCTCTGGTTGACTCATTGGCCTTCAAGCGACGGCAAGTCTCAAATCCATCAATCCCTGGCATCATCACATCCAGAAGGATAAGGTCGGGCGGAGATGCCTCGATCTTCTGGATCGCACTTTTTCCATCGTTGGCGACTTCGACGACAAAGTTGGAATCACTCAAAAAAAAGAACAGTAACTCCACATTATCCGGGTTGTCATCAACAATCAAAATGACGCCTTTTTTGTCACTGTTAAGGCTCACCTATAATTTCCTCTATAGTTTCTCCAGAAACTAACAGACTCTTTCTGACTTAAGCCTGGAGCTCGCAATCGCTTACTTCAGCCGCTAAGGGCGCAACTCTCTTGCCCGACTGCGTTAGTCAAGCAATTTGCTTGAAAAAAGCTCCCTGATACCACCTATAATAACCAGCTCTTGCTAAGGAGGGGTAAGTCTCTGAAGCAGCTTGGGACACGTCACTACTTATCGATTAGGAATCCTTCAGTGGGCATCGTGGAGTGCCTGAATATCACTTTCCATAATTTTGTCGATATGGCGCGTAATCTGCTCAATATCCCAATCCCACCACTGAATTTCTAGCAGTTGCGCCACCTCATCGTTGCTAAAGCGCTGCTTAATGACATTGGCTGGGTTTCCACCCACAATGGTGTAAGGAGGCACGTCCTTTGTTATAACTGACTTCGTGGCAATAACGGCACCGTCACCGATTTTAACTCCTGGCATAATTACCGCTTTATAGCCAATCCAGACATCATTACCCACCAGCGTATCGCCTCGCGTCGGCAGATTGATCAGCTTGTCCATTGCCTTCTCCCAACCGTGTCCAAAAGCAGGGAAGGGATAGGTGGAAATGCCGTCCAGTTTATGATTGGCGCCATTCATGATGAACTTGACATGAGTGCCAATCGCACAGAACTTACCGATGATTAAGCGATCGCTCCCGTAATTGTACAGGACGTTTCTCTCGAATCCCTCCGGGTCAATTGGGTCATCGTAATAGGAGTAATCGCCAACGATAATGTTGGGTGACTTGATGAAATTTTTGATGAAGCAGACTCGGCGATGATCGGCCATTGGATAAGGTCGATTCGGGTCTGGCCCGAATTGTTCGGTCAAATTGCTTGCTCCTAGTTCAATGTATTGTTTGTTCCCTCTTAACCAAGGGGGAACGGGAAATTAGCTCCCTCCCCATGAATCAGGGGAGAGTTGGGGTGGGGTGACTCAGGGATTGTGCCATCAAGTCGATCACAAGCCGAAGAAATGCGCGATCGCAGGCAATACATCTTGACAAGTTTTCACTAATTGTGTTGCATTAAGTAAGTTTACTCTACTGACTGCCAACCTTCGATCGCTGCGATCGCCACATTGACATAGATATTGTCCATTAGTTCTTTAAATAGCTCTTTTCCGCCTTCTTGTAGAGCATTCACAAACTTTTGTCTCTTTGTTGCGGGTATTACGGCAGTCAGGAAAGCTTTTTGCTCAACTTCAGTTGCAGTAGGATTAGTCTGTTCTAGTTGCTTCAGGAGTTGTTGAATTTCAGCGGCTACTTCAGCTAGGGTTTGCCGTTGCTCAGACTGATAGATGTTCCCGCTAACTGTACCGGGATTGTCTCCTGTCAAGCTTCCAACGGCAGCAAAGTTTCCACCGCTAATATTAACGTTGCCACTTTCGGTTTTATGTTCTGACACAATAACTCCTTGATGCTGATAGGTTTCTATATAAAATCTAGGGCGTTGTAGTACCGTCTCTACGGTATTTTCTAAATTACTAATTCGACTATCATTTTCTATTAATGCTTGTACTTCTTGTTGTATCAAAGCTTTGATTTGATTATAAGTAACGAAATACTCCTTACTCAGCTCAGAATGATTAGCATCTGGAGCAGTTGCAGCCCTGAGCAGAAATTTATCTCCACCCCGTTTTTCCATTGCCACGATTTCTAGTTCTGCTTCTGGGTGGTTCTCAGCTAATTGCTTAAAGGAAATGGCAATGGCACGGGGGTCAACGTCTTGGTTGTGGTAGAGGTCGAGGGTATGGACAATGGGTTTGATGAAGTCGGCAAAGTCACCATCAGAAAAGGTTTCATTCCAATTGTCAGGTTTGCGGCGGGGATTGAGGTCTTCTTTTGTCGGCTCTCGCATAAAGACATACTCACACCTCACTCCATGCAGCTTGGTATGAGTTGTAATGCCCCAGTCTTCAATAGTGGCTCCCGTGAGAGTGGCACCCGTTAAGTCTGCCTCATCTAGCTGCGTTTGCACTAGCTTAGCTCTGGATAAGTCAGCATCTTGCAAGTTGGCTGAGCTTAAGTCAGCTCCGATGAAGCTGGCATCGGCTAGGTTAGCGCCCTGTAAGTTGATACATCGGAGGGGTTGACGATCAAAGTTTTGAGCCTGCCCTTCTCCTGTTACTATCAAGCGTCGAATGTATGGGTTGTGAATACTATATGGATGAATATATCAGGACTTACGCAGGTACGCTATATGTAGCGGTATTAGGTTTGACATACCGAATCTCAAAAAAAACTAACTAGTTGAGCCTGAACGTGTTAGTCTCAAGTCGAGTAGAAATTGAACATCAGGTGTCATTTAGTAAGCTAA
>DATNPV010000133.1:0-17844 GCA_036703055.1 Waterburya sp. | reverse complement strand
ACGATAGGAAATGAAACAGACACGCGACAGCATCGCCGACATTTGGGGTGAGCGAACACCCTACGTTGGTGATTGGCCAGTACGAGTAGATGAGCGGATAGTTGAAGAGCCTGACCATTGGGTTCAGTCTGCCTGTGTCCTTTGCTCCAATGGCTGTGGGATGGATATTGGCGTCAAAGATGGACGAATTGTTGGAGTTCGCGGTCGTGCAGTAGATGCTGTTAGCCACGGGCGACTTGGCCCCAAAGGGTTGCACGGATGGGTCGCGAATAATAGTGAAGACCGCCTAACCCATCCCTTAATTCGTCGTAACGGTCAGCTTGAACGAGCCAGTTGGGATGAGGCGATGGACTTAATTGTCCGACGTTCCAAAAAAATTTGCGATAAGTACACCAGCGGTGCCATTGGCTTCTACACTACCGGGCAACTCTTCATAGAGGAATACTACACGTTGGCTGTACTCGGTAAGGCAGGACTGGGAACGCCCCATATGGACGGAAACACGCGGCTGTGTACGGCTACATCCGCTGCCGCGTTGCAGATGTCTTTTGGAACAGATGGACAACCTGGTTCTTATACTGACCTCGATACCACCGAGGCGATTCTGCACGTCGGACACAACATTGCTTCACAGCAGACTGTACTGTGGATGAGAATCCTCGATCGCAGACGTGGCCCCAATCCCCCAAAGCTGATTGTCATCGACCCCCGCGAAACAGCTACAGCCAAGGAAGCTGATGTCCATTTAGCGCTCAAGGTTGGCACTAACGTTCCAGTACTCAACGGTCTGCTGAACTTGATGATTGAAGCGGGTCATATTAATAAAGAGTACATTGAAGCTCACACAGTCGGATTTGAGAAGCTCAAAGAAACCGTCAGCAAGTGGACACCAGAACGTGTCGAGCAGGTGTCAGGAGTCCCTGCCGATAAGTTACGCGCTGCTGCTGAAATTTTAGGTACAACAAACACACTCGTCTCCACAGTCTTGCAAGGTGTCTATCAATCCATGCAGGCAACCGCCGCCGCCTGCCAGGTTAATAATATCCATTTAATTCGCGGTCTAATAGGTCGCCCTGGTTGCGGTATCTACCAGATGAACGGTCAACCAACAGCGCAGAATACCCGTGAATGTGGTGCAGATGGTGCGCTTCCTGCCTTTCGCAATTGGGACAACCCAGAACACGTTGCTGAACTGGCGCGGCTCTGGAATGTCGATGTTAACATCATCCCCCACTGGGCACCACCGACGCACGCGATGCAGATTTGGCGGTATGCGGAGCAAGGCTCAATCAAGATGCTGTGGATTAGTGCGACCAACCCAGCCGTCTCAATGCCAGATCTACCTCGTATCCGCCGCATCCTGGAAAAAGACGACTTGTTTGTCATCGCGCAAGATGCATTTCATACCGAAACTACCCAATTTGCTGATGTTGTCTTACCTGCTGCGATTTGGGGCGAAAAGACTGGCACGCATACCAACGTTGACCGGACGGTACACATCTCCCACAAAGCAATTGATCCACCTGGGGAAGCCCGTTCAGACTTGGATATCTTCCTCGACTACGCCCGACGTATGAATTTCCGCGACAAAGATGGCGCACCACTGATTAAGTGGAGCAATCCAGAAGAAGCATTTGAAGCTTGGAAAGAATGTACGCGGGGTCGCCCTTGTGACTATACTGGCTTGAGCTATGCCAAATTAACTGGGGGGTCAGGGATTCAATGGCCTTGCAATGAACAATTTCCCAATGGAAAGCCCCACCTTTATGAGGACGGCGTATTCAACACCAGCGCTGACTACTGCGAAATTTACGGTCACGACCTCGTTACGGGTGCTGCAACACCACCCCAAGA
Source organism: Waterburya sp. (assembly GCA_036703055.1). Lineage (GTDB taxonomy): Bacteria > Cyanobacteriota > Cyanobacteriia > Cyanobacteriales > Coleofasciculaceae > DATNPV01. The sequence goes on along the minus strand of DATNPV010000133.1, from coordinate 15,990 downwards.
GTATCGCGCCAATGACCCCAAGGGGAAAGCCTTCCTGAGAGCTGCTGACTACCAGCCACCTCATGAACAGCCGGATGAGGAATACCCGCTATGGCTGACAACAGGTCGGGTAGTTTATCACTTCCATACCCGAACAAAAACCGGACGCTCTAAAGAACTTCATCAGGCAGCTCCTGATTCCTTTATGCAAATCTCCACGCAGGACGCTACCAAGTACGGCATTAAAGATGGCGATTTTATTGAAGTTGAGTCGCGTCGGGGTCGGGTCATAGTGCCCGCTCGCATAGGGGATATCGAGCCTGGGCTTGTGTTTATTCCCTTCCATTATGGCTATTGGGATGAGTCAGGTCGTCCTCGTGCTGCCAACGAGCTAACCATCATGGAATGGGACCCGGTGAGTAAGCAGCCGCATTTCAAATATGCTGCTGTGCGTATCCGCAAAACAGCGTCGGCTCTCTTCGAGAAGATGATGGAAGATGCCAGCCAGGATGTAGTCGATACGGTCAAAGAGATACTCAACCTTCAGGAGGCATGAGCAATGCACGTAGGCAACTATCTGGGAATACTCCACCGCAGCGAACAGGATCTGGCTGATGCGTTTAAAACCATTGCCGACCACCACGGCGAGGAACCGGATGTTTACAACATGTGTAAGCTACTGGCATCTTGGTCTGAGGAACACGTCAAGGACATCAAACGCTTAGTCGATCACTATTCCGAAGAGAAAAGCGATGAACCCGATCGCCTAAAACAGTCTTTGTTTGAACAGCCGCGAACGGGCAGTCTTGCTTTAGTGCGCGACCTTCACGATCTTTGGCTGTTAGCCAATGAAATTCATCTGTGCTACATCATTCTCTTACAGGCCGCTAGAGCGTTACGCGATCTAGAGATGGAAAAAATCTGTCAGCAGTTCGATGAACAGACCGATCGACAGATACTCTGGTTACTGACTCGAATCAAGCAGGCGGCACCACAAGCGCTTGTTGTTGCAGCCTAGTGGTAAAAAATTATGGATTTTTCGTACTTAGGGCTTGTCCAAAAATAACTCCGTATTTTTGAGAAATTGAGCGTAGATTGTAGGGTGGGCATTGCCCACCCTACCAGAGAAGTGTGGTCGCCTAACTCGGAAGGACATCAAGATAGTTATAGCAACCGCCAAGGTGATTAGGACGTTTTTAATTATTGAAACTGTTCGGCTGAGGGCTCACCGTCGAAGCCTCACGGCGAAGCCCTTGATGCTCTTGGCTTCTACCTTCTACCTTGGAGCCTTCTGCTATAAGCCAGTGTTCGCGCTCCTGAAGCTGGCAAAGGAATAGCTAAATTTCATTTTGATTTCACAATTTATAGAAAAGCTATTAATAGGACATTACTTGCGCTTTGTGGTTTGCCTCGTTTAGGGTTGCCGCGTTGTATTCGCGCTGAGTAAATTTTTATACTAAAAAAACAAGTTCAATAATGTGGTATAATTTTTTCCTTAAGTTTTTTCGCCAACTTTCACAACCCAAGCGGTTCGCGATTTTTGAAGCTTGTTTAATTGGTTTAGTGGCAGCCTTGGCTGCGGTATTTTTGAAGCAAGGGGTGGGTGTTGTGGGGGGATGGCGAGTCCATGCCACTCATCTCCTCCCAGCTTGGTTGGTACTTCCCGGTATAGGCTTGGCAGGTGGGCTGCTTTCGGGTTGGTTGGTAGAAAAGGTAGCTCCTGAAGCGTCTGGTAGCGGCATTCCTCAAGTCAAAGCCGTACTAGCTAGAGTACCAATGGCACTGGATATCCGGGTCGCTCTAGTTAAGCTTTTTGCTGGCATTTTAGCACTAGGTTCAGGTCTGCCTCTAGGTCGGGAAGGTCCAACAGTCCAGGTAGGCGCAGCCTTAGCCGCTCAACTCAGTCGCATTTTTCCCACTTCACCAGATTACCGACGCCAGCTCATTGCAGCCGGAGCAGGGGCAGGGTTAGCAGCAGCGTTTAATACCCCAATTGCTGGTGTTCTTTTCGTTGTTGAAGAACTCCTCCAAGATGTCTCTGGCTTTACTTTGGGTACTGCAATACTCGCTTCCTTCATTGGTGCTGTTGTTTCCCGGTGGTTGGGGGGCCATAGCTTAGACTTAGAGCTGAGTGCCTTGCATACAAGCTTTTCACCACAGGAAATTCCTTTCTATATAGTGCTGGGAGTGTTGGCTGGGTTGCTGGGTTCGCTGTTTAATCAGGGTGTTCTGGCTAGCTTGACACTGAACCGCCGGCTGTTACCCTTCGGATTACCGTGGCGCGTGGGACTAGCTGGATTAGTCTGCGGTATTGCCATTGCCTTCCTGCCCGTTCATTTCCGCGATAGTGCTGGACTAAAAGAACTGTTGACTGCTGGCGGACTCAGTTGGCAATTTGCTGCGATCGCTTTTGTTGCTCAGTTTATCCTGACAATATTCGCTTACGGTTCGGGAGCAGCAGGAGGATTGTTCGCTCCTGTCTTAATCTTAGGGGCAGCGCTTGGTTCGTTAGTAGGTATCTGCGAACATAGCCTGCTTCATGCAAGTGCGCCCGTCACTTATGCTCTTGCAGGCATGGGGACATTTTTTGGTGCCGTCGTCCGGGTGCCGATTACAGGAATCGTCATTGTATTTGAGATGACGACTGACTTTAATCTAGTACTGCCCCTGATGATTGGCTCTGCTGTTGCCTACTTGGTAGCTGAACAGGTTGTTCCTGGCTCGCTTTATGATCGCCTTTTGGAGTGGAATGGCATTCACTTGAAAAAAGAACCTGCCACCGGTGGGCTTTTGGCGCAACTGAGGGCAATCGATGTCATGCAGCGGCGTGTCGAAACTCTATCGGCGCAGATGAATCTGGAGGAAGCCGTGCAAGCGTTTTCCCACTCCCAACATCGCAACTTCCCAGTGGTAGAGAAGGGCAAATTAGTTGGCATCATCACCCAGAAAGATTTAGCTGACATTGCTAAGGAGCGTTTAGGTGGGGAGAAAACCGTCAGTACACTCATGACACCAGAACCCGTGACGGTAAATCCAACTGATACACTGGCTCACGTTCTTCATCTGCTCAATCGTTATAACCTGAGCTGCTTGCCCGTTACCGAAGGTCGAAAGCTGGTTGGGATTATTACGCGCAGTGATATTATCCGAGCAGAAGCCGACCATTTCAATGGCGAGATGGAAGCAGTGGGACCCAAACCCGCTCCCAGCTATATTGTTTACCAAACTCGCGCTCCAGCTACCGGAAAAGGACGGTTGCTAGTACCGCTCTCGCACCCGGACACAGCAGCAACACTCGTACAAATGGCAGTGGCGATCGCTAAAGAGCGCGATTACGAACTAGAACTCCTCCAAGTCATGATCGTGCCGCGCAACCAACCCCCAGCCGAGACATCTGTGCGAACCACTGCCAGCCGTCGCCTCCTAAGCCAAGCGCAAAGGTTAGGGGAAGCATGGCAGATTCCTATACACACCCAAATCCGGGTAGCGCATGAAGTCTCCGGTGCAATTCTAGAAACTGTAAAAGAGCGACATATTGACTTGGTTTTCATGGGTTGGAAAGGTATCACCCTTACTCCAGGTCGAGTTTTTAGCCGAGTTGTGGACACAGTAATTCGGCAAGCGCCTTGCGAAGTTGTGTTGGCGAAATTCAATGGTACAAGAACATTCAAACGTTGGTTAGTGCCAATGGCAGGAGGGCCCAATGCCAATGAAGCCGTTCGACTTCTCCCTGCTCTTGTATCGCTTAGTCAAAAATCTGAAATCAAACTCTGTCAGGTTTTCCAACCCAATGAATCTACACCTGATACAACGGTACTGGAACAATCTGTCCGCTTTCTCAAGCCGAGAGTCAGCGCCAGGGTAAGTGCTACACCCGTCCGCGCCCGTTCTGTTCCTGAGGCTGTCATCTCGTTGGCTCAAGATGAGCGTAGTGATGCGATTATCCTGGGAGCTAGCCGCGATCGGCTACTGCAACAAACGATGAAAGGGAACATTCCAGAAACTATTTCTCGCAACAGCGATTGTACAGTCATTTTAGTCCGAAGTGCATAAAAAGCTGTCAGCTGTTAGCCGTCAGCTCTCCAGCCAATAGACTAGCCCTTCCTCTGAACGCTGAATGCTGAATGCTGATAGCTGAACGCTAATAGTTAGATAAAAGGGGTATTCTATGCGACTTCTATTAGTTGAAGATGAGCCAGATTTAGGCGCAGCGATTAAACAAGTTCTGCACCATGAAGCTTATGTAGTGGACTGGTTTCTTGATGGCACTCAGGCATGGACCTATCTGGAGAGCGCGTGGACCGAGTACTCTATGGCAATTATCGATTGGATGCTGCCCGGATTGTCAGGGTTAGAGTTATGCAAACGGCTGCGACATGAGGGGAGTCCTCTACCCGTATTAATGCTAACGGCTAAAGATCGACTGGAAGAAAAGATTATCGGACTTGATGGCGGCGCAGATGATTATCTGGTCAAGCCGTTTAAAATGCTTGAACTACTAGCCCGGTTACGGGCATTGCGGCGGCGAGCACCCCAATATCAACTTAGAAAGCTTCAGGTAGGCAACCTGAGCCTAGATTATGCCACTCATGCGGTTTCTCGCGAGCATCTGAATGGAGAGCAAGAGGTCATTCCTTTAACTGCCAAGGAATTCCAACTGCTGGAACACTTTATGAAACATCCTGACCAAATTGTCACTCGCGACCAGCTCATGAATCAGCTTTGGGAAATTGGTGCAGAACCCGTGAGCAATGTCGTAGCTGCACAAATTCGTTTACTCAGGCGCAAGCTCGGAGAGGACAATAATAATTCTGCGATCGAAACAATTTATGGTGTGGGCTATCGCCTTAATGCTAATCGTTTATAGAGGCAGAAGGCTCCAGGCCAGAGGGCTCTTATGAACGTGAAAAAGGCTCCAGGGCAGGAGGCTTTTATGCAAAAGGGAGCAATATGGTGGAGTAATTAAACCCTTACTTCCTACGGCTGTTGAGAAGTACGAGAACAAATCCCATCTGTCTTCTACCCTATGTTCTTCTCTCTTTCCTTCTGCCATCTGCCATCTGCCTTTTTCAAACATGGAACAAAATCCACTTTTCTCCCGAACTCGATGGCGGTTGGCTGGCTGGTATGCCGGAGTGATGGGCTGCATTCTGGGTCTATGTGGTTTAGGGGTATATCATGTGGTTGCTATTGCCAACCGTGAAACGATCGATCGCGGATTGGAATCAGTAGCCAACGCACTCCGCGACAGCATTGAACCTGTCTTGCAGCAACCCGGACACTTACAGCATCTTGCCCGAGAACTCTCATTTGAACTGTGTTTAACTAAGGCAGAGTGCTTGCCCAAAACGACACATGCTTTGCCACCCATCCCAAGGGTGAGCGAATCAGTCAGTTACTACATGCGCTTGGTGGACAAAGCTGGAAGACCAATCGCCTTAGCGGGTAAGCAGCCTGAACGATTACCAATTACCTCACTCTCCCAGCCTTGGCAAACACTTGCAGACCGTCAAGGTATGCAGTATCGTCAGATTTCCTTACCACTACACAGCCAGAATCATCTGTGGGGGTATCTGCAAATGGGGCGAAGTCTCAGTGACTTAGACCAGCATCTAGCAGCTTTGAGGCTAACATTATTGCTGGGATGGCCTATTGCCATGCTCTTAATTGCCACTTCGAGTTGGTGGTTGGCAGGAAAGGCAATGCAGCCTGTCTATCAGTCCTATCAACAAATGCGGCAGTTCACCGCCGATGCTGCCCATGAGTTTCGCACCCCTTTAGCCGCGATGGAGTCTACGATTGAAGCTGGCATCAGGCTGTACGGACAGTCTCAGGAGTTGCCCCAATCTGCGTTGGAAAGTCAGGAATTTTTAGGAGTGCTTCAGCGCCAGATTGCTCGGCTTTCTCAATTAGTAGGGGATTTGCTTCTGTTGACTCGAATCGATCAAAAAGAATTGACAGGAGAACAAGTAACGTGCTGTCTGAACGATCTGGTTAGCGATTTAGTGGAAGAACTGGCATTTCTAGCAATTGAGGCTGGAGTATCGTTGTCAATGCAGGTGCTTCCACAAGAACCTTTGTACGTTCGGGGAAATGAAGAACAGCTTTATCGGCTCGTTTCTAATCTAATGGTCAATGCGATCCAAGCAACCCCACCTGAAGGAAAAGTGACAGTTGTTCTCGACCAAAGTGAGGAGTATGCGCTAATTCAAGTCCAAGATACCGGAATTGGCATTGCTCCAGAAGACCAATCTCATATTTTTGACCGCTTCTATCGAGTCCATCAAGACCGTTCGCGCCAAACTGGCGGGTCGGGATTAGGATTAGCGATCGCACAGGCAATTGCTAGAACCCATCATGGCAGTATTCAAGTTCAAAGTCAGCTTGGGTTAGGTAGTACTTTTACTGTGCGACTGCCCATCTCATCAGAAAGTAAAGAGTGCGGATAAACTTTCGGCGCATGTGCCTCAAAGACAAATCAAGTGATTAGCTGCCAGTAATCAGCTAACAGAGTTTTTCTGTTTTTGTTTAATAACGCTTTTTCATCAGTTTTGGAAAAATTAACGAATTTTCCTCGTTTCAGCCAACGAAAGATCAAAGTTTCACCCCGGAGTGACGGAAGATCGATAAGTCCCGCTAGGAAGACGAGGGGATTGTTTCCTTGGTAGGAAACGATAGTTACAAAGAGTGTCATTCCCACAGGGTGTTAATCAAGGTGTGGAGGCAAAGGTCTGTCAGCTCTTTGGTGCAACCGCTCAAAGGCTTGTTGATGATGTTGTAAAGGTAAGCCAAGCATGGTAAGTTTGGCTGTGAATCGTCGCCACATGTCCCATTTGTTGCGCCGCTAAGGGGATGTCCAATTCATAATGCATACTTCTAATTGCCCAACAATGATGCAAGTCATAAGAACGAAACGGAATCTTAACCCTCGTGAAATAGTGGGTGACGCGATGCCCCAGGTCCCTATTGGTAAAGCCCTTGCATTGAGGGAGTTTAATATCAGTTAATTGAGGGGGCGACAAAGGCTCCAGAGGGATTGCTGTATAAGGTTTAAAGCTCTTAACCTCCGTTGATAAAAAGGAAGCTTATTGCGAATAACACCCAGGAGTTATTCCACCCATTCCTGACACAGATGAAAAGCAGCTATCCAATTTTGCCCATACAAACCTATCCAAAAGTTGCTACGTCTTCGGCGAGTTCTGTGGGTTTCTTTTTGCCGACAAATATAGGAAGATTGCCCCCGAATAGAAGTGTGCTGACCCTGTAGCCAAGCGGCGGACATAGCAAGGGCAATTAACAACACTAAACGGACTAATCTATCCGATGAAGCTTGTGAATCTTCTAGGTTATAGCCCCCGTTTTACAATCTTTAAACATTGCCTCTATCCCGGAGCGTTTGCCATAGATTTTTACAGCCGTTTCACAATCTGGTAAATTTGCTAAAAGATACCAAGGTGATTGTGCTTGTTTGCCCTTATATTTTCTCTTCCAATAAATCGCTAAATTAAACCGACCAAATCCTTTTTTCTTAGTCAAATTAATATTCGCTAAGAATTGTTTCGTGCCTGGAGATATCTCCACCTGAGACAGCGGCTTAAATTTTTGTCGATTTTGCCGAAAGGTTGTGTCTTGCTTTTGGCGAAACACAAAGTTGACTATGAAGCCTGTGTAACCAGTGCGCCAGTTCGACACTATGAAACTCTCTATCACCTATAATCACGGATTTATGGGATTTAAGCGGATATATCTTTGCTGGGTTGTGCCATCTGAAAATATCCACTTAAATTGTTGCCAGCGATTGCAGTGCACCCGTTGCTCCTTGGGCAACCACACGGCGTGATTACTGCGAATAGCTACAACAAACGCTAACTTCAACTCGTACAACACCTCAATGAAGTTACTGCCACTCTCTCCATATAAACTATCGGCAAGTACGAGTTTAAACTTAAAACCTAAGACCTGTAGTTCTCTAATCATTTGAGCAGCAATTTCAGGTTTACTTAAGTATCTATCTCCCGCTTGGAGGCGTTATTTCGGTTTATACACTTCAAAGGTTAATGGTAGCGTAATCCCGTCAATTACTCCATAAGCTGTAACTGTCACAATCCCATTCTCTATCTTGCCTAAATTTCCAATATATTGCCGTTTGACATAATCCGTATCATTCCTTTTTTACGGTCACCTGTTTCATCAATTATTAAGATAATTTCTCTCTCCTCTAGAACTTATAAAATTAGCTTTAATCGTTGCTCTCTTAACTGCTCTACCTGCCAGGGGGATACCGTGAGAAATTGATGTAATGATTGTTCTTGGTCTAGCCCCGCTACTCTAGCTATTGCAGGCAGCGATTTTCTCTCAATGTCTGCTAGCATCCCGATATACAGATTTTTAAAAGCTTCAAAACTTCTGACTTATGGACATATTGGTTGATATTATTGGCAGTATTATTCCAGGCTGTTAACTGCTTCTTCAAAGAGCTGTATCGAGAGTGAGGACTAAGGTACGTGCCTCTTCTGCCTCTGGCAGCATTCCTAAAACCTCAAAGTTGTTAAACGCTTCCATTGCCCACTGCCGCGCCTCAACTAGATTTCCATGCGCTCTGGCTAAACTCGATAATGAATACTGACAGAATGCAATCCGAACCTTATCTTGGTTGACTTGGGCAACATATAATCCTTCGGTCAGAAGTTTGTGGGCGTTGTCCAGTTCTCCTTGCACGATAGCAATGTCAGCCAACCAATTTCGAATAGAAAAAATGGCTCGCCGCCAATCAATTGTCTGAGCATAATTGAGTGCTTCTGTAAACAACGGTTTGGCTTGCTCGTAGGCTTCTTGCTTAAAACAGATCTCGGCTTGGTAGTAACGGACTTGTGTCAACCATCGCAGTCGTTGTTCCTCCGGTAATTCAATATTTGTTAAGAACTTTAATGTTTCGTTAAGCCACGACTGGGCCTCATCAAATCGTTTTTGTTGAATCCGAAGAATCGCCAGATGTTTAGACAAATTCATTTCAAAAAATCGATCCTGATACTGCCGTAGCTCCCAAGCTTTCATGAACAGTGAATCGGCTTCTTCCAACTGAGCGGGTTTTCCCATTGCCGTGAGTGTCTCGCCTCGATCCACTACAATCTCTGCAAGGATTGACAAATCGCCTCGTTGTTCTGCGGTTTGAATCAGCGATGCCGTCCAAATCAAGCGATCGTCCCAATGTCCCAGGCGACTTTTCCGGCTACCCATGATATGAGTGTATGCCTTCGTGTTCCGCCAAAGATCGAGCAGAGCGGCATAACGTCCTTCGATCGCACAAAAGTCAATCACAGCTTGTAGATTCAACCATTCCTCTTCTAACCCCTCGAACTGAGCCTGCCACCCCTGGGCATCTTGTCCTCTATATTTTTCAGAAAAGCGTAAGTACCAGCCAATCCAGCGATCGCGTGCTTCACACTCAAAGTCGGGGTGAGCAGCCAATTCAGCAAGCGCATACTCTTTGGTTAAAGGTAAAATACCATAACGGTTTTCCTCATGCTTCACCAAAGAGAGTCCTCGCAATCTAGCTAAGGCGTTCTTGACAACATCAGCTTCAGCGTCCGGTACTGCCACTTGAACGAGAGCTTCTCGGAATGCAGGCATGGGAAATAGGGCAAGTGCCATTAGGAGCTTGTGCGCAACTTGCCCTCGCAGGGGTTTTACTGAACTTTCAAAGCAGAAGCGAGCAACATCCCCTGTGGTTTCAGACATTCGTTCCAGCACTTCCTCAATCGGGAAGCCATTCGCCAACTGTCCAATCGCATAACTGATGGCGACTGGGACACCTCCAGTTCCTTTGTAGAGAGCCTGAGAATCTTCGGGACTCAGGGTTACTCCTTTCTCTTGCGCTTCATACTGAATCAAGTGGAGAGCATCTAGCTGGGGCAATGAGGTCAGTCGAACGGGGACAAACATAATTTGTTCGCGAGTAGTGATGACTGTTTTCACCGTAGGTGGCAGTTCGTACAGAAATGCCAGGACATCCTGCTGGTTTTCGACTGTCTCCAGGTTGTCCACAATCATTAGAGTGCGCTGGTGGGACAGAGATTCTTTAATCAGGTCTACTTGCTCTACAAAACTGGCTCCGGTGATATCTAAGTCGTCTAGAGTCCGAGCAATCTGTCGGAAAAGGTCATTGAGGGTGCGTCGAGGAACAAGGCTTTTCAAAACACCAAAGGGAGTCAGGTAGGATTCTTTGGCAGAGGTAAAGATAATCGTCTCAAAGGTGGGTACGCCCAGGAAAGCCTTATCACCGTAACTAGCACGCAGGCAACGATAAGCGGCTTCCACAGCTAAGGTTGTTTTCCCTACACCACCGATGCCATCAATACTAATCAAGTGGGCAGCGTGGTTGGGTGAAAGCAGTTCCATCAGTCTAGCAACTTCCTCTTTGCGACCAATGAACGTTGTACAGCTTGGAGCCGGTAAGTTGTGCAGTACCTGTGTAGAAGGTTGTGGAGAAGGTGGAGGGGATAAAGCAGGAGCTGAAAATGCAGAAGAACTCTCTTCATTTATTAGACTGCCTGGGTTTGACTCCTTTAGCAGTTTCTGTAGTAAAAATCGAACAGTATTGACTCTTACTTTCTGCCCTGTAGCATTTGACAGTAGCTCCCAAAGTTCGGGGCAGAAGACTCGTTGGATGGTACTATCTGCGTAGCCAATTACGCGAATATCCTTGAGTTTCTTCCCTTTCAAGGCTTGTTCGAGGATGCACAGCTGGATATCCCCTAGAGTCTTGCCCGTTTTAGCAAGAAGTCGATCGTTTGCGACCCCGATCAGTTGTGATATTTCTTCGGTACTCATCAGTCGGTTGGAAATAGATATTATATCGAGCCTAGCTTGGATGATCTTTGGGAGTCACCCAGTTGAATAAATTGAAGAATTAAGTTGTAAATCCTGAAGATATTGAAGGGCATGGCTGAAGATACGGCTGAATTTTGAGACACAAAATGAATTTGCTCTCCATTATTGTTCAAGTAATCGTTGTCTATTGGTTCCCAAACTACATAAGTTTCATTTTTTTTAAAGCTCTACAGCCGTTACTCAATAGGACAGTCAGATATGTACGTTCTCTCCTCTGTAGAAAATCTTTCTCTAGAAAAATCAAATCGCCGCTCGACGACTGCCCAACCCCCCTCTAAATCTAGACGTAATCGAGGGGTTATCCTCAGCATTCACGGCTGGGACAAGTTCCAAGCTGCCAAAACTCAGGCCGAGTTTGATGAAAATTATGGAAACCGCTTTACGCTTGAGGAACTCAGCGATCGCACAAGTTTGGCTTTGAATACCATTACTAAGGTACTAAGACGCACAGAGTCTGTAGACAAGCAGTCATTGCAGTATGCTTTCCGAGCTTTTGGGTTGGAGTTGAGCAAGAGTGACTATACTCACCCTACGCCCTCGCTTGAGGCATGGGAAACTCGCCAGGAAAACCCTCAGCAGGACTGGGGGGAAGCAGGAGATGTGTCTCAGTTCTATGGGCGAGAGGAGGAATTGTTCCAGCTTCGGCAATGGAGTATAGAAGAACATTGCAGATTAGTGGCACTGCTGGGGATTGGTGGAATTGGCAAAAGTACGCTCGCAGTGAAGCTGGCGCTGCAAATTCAAACTGAGTTTGAGATAGTGGTGTGGCGAAATCTCCGCAACGCACCACCATTAGACGAGTTGCTGGAAAGTATACTATCCTTTTTGCTACGAGCACGGGGAGAAGACCCCGTGATACCCAGGACGCTGGATGGGAGACTATCTAAGTTGATGGAATGCCTGCGTTCCTCGCGGTGTCTGCTAATCTTAGACAATGCTGAGACGATTTTGAGCAGTGGCGCACGGGCAGGGCAATGTCGAGAGGGGTATGAGGGGTACTCTCAACTGCTCCAAAGTGTGGGAGAAGTGCCGCATCAGAGTTGCTTACTGCTGACGAGTCGGGAAAAGCCCAGCGCGATCGCATTGCTCGAAGGTGAGAGGTCAAAAGTGAGATCGCTATCATTGAAGGGACTCAAAGCCGAAGCTGGACGAGAGTTGTTCCAGCAAAAAGGGCAATTTGCAGGTTCAGAGGCAGAGTGGAGACAACTGAGCGAACACTATGGAGGCAATCCTCTGGTATTGAAGCTGGTGGCAGCAGCGACTCAAGAGCTTTTCAATGGCACAATTGCCTCGTTATTGAAGTATGCACAGCAGGGAGTTCTAGTCGTTGAACACATCCGCGATCTCTTGCAGGGGCAGTTCAATCGCTTGTCTGCTGTAGAGCAGGAAGTGATGTACTCTATAGCAATTAGTCGAGAACCTGTATCCTTTGCTGAGTTAGAGAAGGACATCGTTACAGTCGCCTCCAAGCGTAAGCTACTAGAAGCAATGAATTCCTTATTGATACGGTCGTTAATTGAGAAGGACGGAGAATACTTCTGGGTGCAACCCGTCGTGATGGAATATGTCACCCAGCGATTGGTTGAGCAATGCTGTAGCGAGATTGAGATGCAACAGATAGAATCCTTAAGGAGTCATACCTCAGTCAAAGCCCAGGCGAAGGACTGCGTGCGAGAGGTGCAAGAGATTAGATTATGGCGGGCATCCGCTTAAATATGGGACAGGCAAAAAAGGAAAGAAAGTCCGACGGTGAACTTTAAAAGTTTTACTAGAACTAAACATAGACAAGTGGCTCTTGTCAGATATCGCTAACAATTAGCCATTCCAGAGGACTTATGTATCTGTCCAATGATAGAGTTTAGCTACTCCCGCAGGAGGTTCCTTGAGATGGAAGGGTGTCATCTAGAAAAGTGGCTCATTTGTGGCAGTGTCTTCTATGCAATCTTCAGCTCGAACCTGAGTGCCGCCCAAGTGGTTGGAGATACAACACTGCCTGCGGGAGAGAGATCGCAAGTGACGGGCAATCCCAACTTCCAGATAGACGGCGGGGCAAGGCGGGGTGGCAATCTCTTCCACAGCTTCCAATCGTTTTCTATTCCTACTGGAGGTTCTGCCTACTTCAACAATGCAATAGATGTGCAGAACATTTTCAGCCGCGTTACAGGTGGGTCAATCTCCAATATTGATGGCTTGATTCGGGCAAATGGTACGGCGAATCTATTTTTGCTCAACCCAAATGGTATTCTGTTTGGTTCTAATGCATCACTCAACATTGGTGGCTCGTTTGTTGCCAGTACTGCCAGCAGCATCAACTTTGCTGATAATTTTCACTACAGCGCCACCAATCCCCAAACCCTACCGTTACTGACTATCAACATTCCCATTGGCTTGCAATTTGGACAGAATCCAGGAAGGATTGTTGTTCAAGGCGGGGGACACAATATAATTGGCTCACTTTTTTCACCCGTTATAGGGGCGGGTCGCAGCTTAACTGGCTTGCGAGTACTGCCAGGTCAGACCTTAGCCTTAGTAGGCGGTGATGTTGCCTTAGAGGGTGGACTGCTTACAGCACCAGGGGGACGGATTGAATTAGGTAGTGTAGCTAGTGGTGTTGTCAGTCTCAGTCCAACTGCCTTTGGCTGGACTTTGGGTTATGGAGGTGAGCAAAGCTTTCAAGACATTCGCCTGTCTCAAAAGGCATTAATCGATGCCAGTGGCGTTGGTGTTGGTGATATCCAGCTTGTTGGTAGACGAATCGTGCTGACTGATGGCTCAACAGTCTTGATTGAAAACCAAAGTACCCAGCCAGGAGGGAGCATCAGTGTTAATGCTTCTGAGTCTCTAGAACTGAGCGGAGTTTCTCCCGCTCCCGTATTTATTAGCAGCTTGATCAACGATACTGTGGGCGTTGGCAATGGAGGAAACATTGTAGTTTCAACCAAACGTTTGGTTATTCAGGGCGGGGCACAAATACTTACTGACACTTACAGTACTGCCACAGCAGGCAACATCCAAGTGAACGCCTCTGATTCTGTGCAAGTGAGCGGGTTTGTCCCTTCTAATCCTGCCATTCTCAGCGTCATTGCTGCGTCAAGTTACAGTTCTGGACGGGCAGGAAATGTCATAGTGTCAACAGGGCAGTTAACTGCTACTGATGGAGGAGTCGTGACATCTGTCACCTTTGCAACTGGCAAGGGAGGAGACGTGACAGTGAACGCCAACAGCTTCATAGAACTGATTGGAGTGATCCCAAATTTTTTTACGCCAAGTAGTGTGTCTGCATCAGCGTTTAATGCTGGAGATGCTGGCAACTTAACAATCAACACGCCAAGGTTAGTGCTTCGAGATGGCGGAATTGTTGGTGCTTCCAGCTTTGCCAATGGCAAAGCTGGAAGTGTCACGATTAATGCTCCTGAGTCTGTAGAGGTTAGTGGCACAGTTCCAGAGTCCCGAAATCCTAGTCAGATCATCTCATCTACCAATATTGTGGACACAACATTACAACAGCTCTATAACCTACCTCCAGTGCCGAGTGGAACTTCTGGAGATGTGACGATTAATACTGGGAGATTGAGCGTTACTGATGGTGCTTTAGTAACTGTCAAAAATGATGGGTTAGGTAATGCTGGGACATTGCGGGTTAAAGCAGACGTTATTTTGCTAGATAATCAAGCTGCTATCACGGCAGCAACCGCATCCGGTGAAGGTGGGAACATTGACCTCAAGGTGCGAGATTTTCTGCTGCTGCGAAACAACAGTTCGATTACAGCTTCTGCGGGTGGTACTGGCAACGGGGGCAACATCACGATTAATACCTCCTCACTCGTTGCCCTCCCTAGCGAAAATAGTGACATCCGTGCTGATTCTGTGAACGCTCGTGGCGGTAACGTGACTATCAACACATCGGGTCTGTTTGGCATCGAGTTCCGCGATCGCAACACCCCCTTAAGCGACATCACCGCTACGGGAGCAAGTTCTGAGTTAAGTGGCACAGTAGAAGTCAACGTTCAAGATGTTGACCCCACAAGAGGACTAGCCCGATTACCAACGGATGTGGTAAACGCGTCGGGTGCGATCGATCAAGCTTGTCGAGATGTTCGAGGCAGTTCCTTCGTCGTCACGGGTCGTGGGGGTTTGCCGCCTACCCCTCAACAAGCCTTAGGCGATGACCCACGTTGGCGAGATTGGCGCACGCCTGCTGTGGTTAGCCGTCAGCTGAACGCGACTGGGAATGGAATCTTACCGCCTTCAGTTAACTCAGCCAGCACTAAATCAGCAGTGGTGGAAGCAACTGGGTGGGTGATTGAACCTGATGGTAAGGTTATCCTCACGGCAACTGCGCCTCATGTCACCTCCCCCAATCGCTGGGAACAGCCCGTTAATTGCGATGGCTCGTAAACTAGTTACGTTTAAGTGAGTCTGTCAAGGTCAGCTATTGCTAAGAATTAGCAATTCTAGGAGGACTTATGCATTAGTCAAATGATAAAGTCTAGCTACTTCCGCAGGCGGTTCCCTGAGATGCAAGGGTGTTATATAAGTTTTTGCCAATTCAAATCATAGTCCTTAGCTCTCCCTCACAGATGTGGCGATGTGAGTTGATTTTACCGCCTGAGGTCAACGAATTCAAGAGAATGACTAGAATCAGAATTGAGTGAAGAATAGCTAGTCTCAAATACCCCAACTAAAATTGGTAACCTACTGAAACACAAACGTGGAGAAAAACAAAGTGTCAACAGAAGAAATTGCCGCGTTGCTAACCATTTACTTCGACAACATGGCAGCTATGAATGCAGAGGGTTGGCTAGAGATTTTTTCTGAAAATGCTCTCATCCATGACCCAGTTGGAACCCACCCACGGCTTGTACACAAGGATTCTCAGCAGTTTTTTAAAATATTGTCTAACTTCTTTGAAAAAATTGAACTGTCAAAAGACAACATTTTCTTTGTGAAGAATGGGGCAGCCGTCAAATGGACGATGCGGGTAGTTGCAAAAAGCGGTCGCCATGCCACAGATGAGGGAATCAGTGTCTTTGAGATTAATGACATCGGCAAGATTCAAAAGGTGTCGTCCTACTGGGATGAAGCAGCACTGATGATGAAACTGAAGGGCTAATCGAGCAT
>DATNPV010000266.1:0-14634 GCA_036703055.1 Waterburya sp. | reverse complement strand
CCTTGCAGAACTAAAAGGGGGACTTTGAGCCATGCGAGTTGGTCTTGTAATAATTCGGCCTGAATTTCTGATCGGCGGCGTCGGAATAAAAGCTGGCAGGCTGTGGGTGAACCGAGTATCTGTTGTCGCCGTTTCAGCGCTTGCTCAATGGATTTGTGGCGATTAATTAGCCGAGCCAGAGGATAAATGGCTCGTAGAAGAGTGTAGGAGATTGGAGGACGCCCGATCAACCAGCGTGACCATCCTCCACCCCAGCGCTGTCCTTCGGGCTGAACGCCTTGGGGTTCAATTAATACCAAACCACTCACATTCACTTGCTCCAGTTGTTTGAGAGCATAACTGGCGGCAATCCAGCCTCCTAGGGAGTGACCGATGAGATACACTTGGGGCAGGTGTAGTGCTTCTAGGTACTGGAGTAAACACTCCACCTCTAACTGAATCGAATAGTGAAGTTTGGGTCGTTCAGATTCGCCAAACCCTAATAAGTCGAGGGCGAAGCAATGGTAATTTTGGCTCAACTGTTCGATTATAGGTAACCATTGACTACTATCGCTCCAAGAACCATGTAGAAATACGAGAATTGGCCCCCGACCGACTTCACGCCAGAAAATTTGCCCTAAGGGTAGCTTAATTCGAGAATTGCGTAAGGGTAGATTCATCCTGTTCTCAGGGTCTTGTTTTATAGCTGCACGATGGAGAGAAAGTAGGTGGTAAAGACGTGTTGCCATACGCCCCGACAGGAGCCAGGAGGAGGGCTTTCCGTTTCCTTCGTTGCTGTTGAGGCTTAAGCAAAGGTTGTCTTGCCATTGAAATA
Source organism: Waterburya sp. (assembly GCA_036703055.1). Lineage (GTDB taxonomy): Bacteria > Cyanobacteriota > Cyanobacteriia > Cyanobacteriales > Coleofasciculaceae > DATNPV01. The sequence continues at coordinate 13,820 of DATNPV010000266.1, read as the reverse complement.
ATCCTGTAATTGTCGATCATGGTCATGGCTAAGCTCCCCTAGAGGGATTGCTGAGCGATCAAACGCTTTGACATCACTGATTTCTAATGTATCCTGTGCCTGCATCGTTCCCTGAACATCAGCCTCCACTACGACACAAATCGAATGAATTCTAGGATCGCGATCAGGAGCCGAGTAAACCCCAACTAATCGCCGGATCTGGAGTAACTCTAGTCCCGTTTCTTCTTGCAACTCCCGCTTGACAGTGGTGGGTAAATCTTGACCCCAGTTCACCATGCCTCCTGGTAGACCCCATTTCCCATTGTCGCGACGCCGAATCAGCACAATTTGACCATTCGGCAAAATCGGGATGATGCTCGTACCAGTGACAGGATGGCGAAAAATAATTCCCAATACCGTTTGTACAAATTGCCATGTTCGACGCATTGTTAACAAGCCTATCTCCGCCAGTGAATGGGTTGCTTACAGACTGTTATCATAGACTTTACGGATGCAAGTTCGGTAACCTTAACGCCTAAAAAAGCTTCTTTTAACGCGATTCAAGGTTAAACGCCTCTGGCAGTCACCTCTTTTCTAGCTTCAGCCATGGCTGGAAGTAATAGGGTTAGAGGGCTTTCCGTAAAATCTCTTGCTATAGTCTGGAGTTCAATCGAGGCTCTTTGCTCATGCAATAGTGTCCCTCTCGACTCAAGTCAGCTTTCTGCCCTTAAATCGGGCAAAAAAAATATACCATTGTCTGTTTTATAGAATACAGCGTGGGAAATTCTCTTCCGGACGACTCTATTCTTACCTCCTTGTCTTGAGCAACACTGGTAAGATAGACAAGCCAAGCTGAATCTTTTGCAAGAGTTTGTGAGGCATGTTTTTTTATCAATGAGGTAAACATGGCAAAGCGCCGCAATCTAAAAAAAGAAAAGGCGCAACGGAACCAAGCCTACGCCCGTAAGTTCCGCAAACGTAAAAATACAGGTCGTTTCTCTAAAAATCGGCGGTACAACAAGCCTCCGATGCAAGAGGAGCAATATGAAAATGGTGAACTCGAAGAAGATCTCCGAGGAACCTAGGGCGAGAAGGTTGATCATCAGTTGAAGCCTAGGCGTCGGTTCAGTAATCCCGCATTTAAGTGAGGATGATTCCTGGTTCATCTAAAACTGCTATGAACTATGAACTTTGCTTAGGTAAACCTGGCAAGCAATTACTGAGCCGATGTTCTAGACCTTCCAACATTCAATCGGTACGCTTTCAACTCCTGTGCAGACTAATGGACGTAGGTCAGCTACTGAGCTGAATTCAGCCAGTCAACTGTTGCGTTAAGCCCTCTAACCAAGCCGATCGCGTGCCTCTTGAAGCGCACGACGTACCTGCTCAAAACCCGTGCCGCCGTAACTATTTCGTGCGGCAACGACTTGGGTAGGTGCGATCGCTTGAGCAATATCTTCCTCAAACGCTGGATGTAGTTCCTGCCATTCCTCCAAGCTTAAATCCTTGAGGAGCTTACCGCTAGCCAGGCAAGTTCTCACTACCTTACCGACTAAGTTGTAAGCTTCTCGGAACGGAATGCCTTTGGTCGCTAAATAGTCGGCAACATCAGTAGCGTTAGAGAAGTCTTCCGCTACGGCTTCGGCTAACCGTTTGCTCTTAAATTCCAGCCCCTCCTGTAAAAGAATTGTTATGGCTTCAAGACAAGCTTGAACGGTCTTCACGCTGTCGAAGAGTGCTTCCTTATCCTCTTGCAGGTCTTTGTTGTAAGCCAGGGGTAGCCCTTTGATCAGCACCAACATCGCTTGGAGATGACCGAAGACGCGCCCAGTTTTACCGCGCACCAGTTCCGGGACATCAGGATTTTTCTTTTGAGGCATGATGCTGGAACCCGTGGCGCAACTGTCCTTGAGAGTGACAAAGCCAAATTCTTGGGAAGCCCAGAGAATGATTTCCTCGGACAAGCGGCTCAGGTGCACCATAATCAAGCTAGCGGCACACAAGAATTCAATCGCAAAATCGCGATCGCTAACACCATCGAGGCTGTTACGATAAACACCTGCAAATTCTAACCGGGACGCTGTGTAGTGTCGATCAATGGGGAACGTAGTCCCCGCTAGAGCACCGCACCCCAAGGGGGAGATGTTGACTCGCTGCTGGATTTCTCCTAGTCGTTCCCAGTCCCGTTGGTGCATTTCCCAGTAAGCCAGAAGGTGATGAGCCAAACTGATCGGTTGGGCGCGTTGTAAGTGCGTGTAGCCAGGAATCAAGGTTTCCACGTTAGCTTCGGCAAGGTTGAGCAAGACACCTTGCAATTCACGCAACTGGCGGCGAATTTGGTCAATTTGATCGCGTAGGTAGAGTCGCGTATCAGTCCCGACTTGGTCATTACGCGAGCGGGCGGTGTGCAGCTTTTTACCCACATCACCTGCAATTTCCGTCAAGCGTCGCTCAACGGCAAAATGAACATCCTCTGCGTCAATGCCTGGGTTAAATTGACCGTCACGGTATTCTTGACGGATTTGTTCTAAACCAGCTACGAGCTGCTCTGCCTCTTCCGGTGAGATGATGCCAGTGTGGGCGAGCATTTGGGCATGAGCAATAGAACCGGTCAGGTCGTACTCAATCAGTTCTATGTCAAAGCCGATACTGGCATTGAAGCGAGCGATCGCGGGATGCAGGGCGGATTCAAAGCGCTGACTCCAAGTTGTTTGTTTAGTCACAGCGGGTAAAGAGTTGAAGTTAGAAGGTTAGAAGGTTAGAAGGTTGAAGGTTTTTCAGTTTCCCAGGTTAGAACGTTGAATATTTAAACCAAAACGTTCAACTGGCTAACCTTCAACCTGCAAACCGCTCAAAACGAGGTAAAGCTCTTAAAGAGGTAACCGATGACTATCCCAATCAGTAGTGCCCACAGTTGACCGGTCTTAACAAAGTGATCCCACGACTTGCTGAAATTACTAAAAATATTAGTATCGGTCTGGAGTTGACCAAGTACCTGCCAATCGATGGTGAACAGATGGTGAAATCCTTCTAGGGCATTGTTCCAAGAACTGATGTGATGTACCACAGTGGGTACGGCTTGCATCCCTTCAACAACCATGGCGATTCTTGCCTCACACAAATAAAGTCACTCGGAAGATTTTACCTGCATCACGACCAGCGTCATATCATCTCCGTTACGGTTCGTTGCACCAATAAATTGCTGCACCTGCTCGAACAGGTAGTTGAGAATTTCTTGGGAACCACTGCAATGTTCACAAGCCCACTGGAACGATTGGATCAGCCTTTCTTCATCAAACCGTTCACCACTGTGATTGGCGGCATCTGTAAATCCATCGGTGTAGTAAATAATGGTGTCTCCATCTGTCAACTTGACTTGGGCATCTTCATACTCAGAATCAGCCTCTAGACCAATCAGCATCCCCTCAGTATCGAGGCGTAGGATTGACTGAGTGGATGCCTGCCATAACAAAGGTGGATTGTGAGCTGCATTGCTGTACGACAGAATTTGTGTCTGAGGGTTGTATTCTGAGTAAAACAGTGTGACGAATCGATGGGAATTTTCCAAGTCGGCATACATCACCCGGTTCAAATGCTCCAGAATGCGGGCTGGGGAGTGGCGATTCAAGACTTCCGCCCGCAGCATCCCTCGCGTCATGGTCATAATTAAGCCGGCAGGGACGCCTTTCCCCATCACATCGCCGATCACAAGGCTCCAGGGTAATGTTGCTCGCTTACAATCCGTTGCTTCTTGACCATTTGGTTTTTGGGGACGCCATTGGTCATAGTTGGCGGGAATGAAATCGTAGTAATCGCCGCCAACTCGGTTAGCGGTTTTACACAACGCCGCCAGTTCAATGCCTTCAATTTGAGGACATTGGCGCGGGAGCAGACGCAGTTGGATTTCAGCCCCAATCTCTAGCTCTCGATCCAAGCGTTCTTTTTGACGCAACTCGACCGTGAGTTCATCATTGGCGATCGCTACGGCGGTTTGGTCAGCAACTAATCGCACTAACTTCTGTCGGGTTGGCGTCCAGTTGTATTGGGGATCATGGCTAAATACATATAAACGGCCCCGTTCGGCATTCTTAACCAGAATCGGCGTACCAAATAACTGGACATTTTCTCCCAAGCACTGGCTCACCTGCTCATCCAGGGATGCCTGGATGAGTTCTAACGGCACTGGTGTCGTCGAGTCAGCTCCCCCGTCACTGTTAGTCACTGTGACTGTACGAGTGACTTTTTCCAACGCTTTACGGATATTGTTACAAGCCTGTGCTTCCTGACAGTGCAGCTGCTCCAGCCGGATTTGACCATTCGGCTTGAACAAAATTAAAGCACCACCATCGGCATCGGTGACCCGTGCTGCCATCAGCGGAATTAACTCTAAAAACTGATTCAAATTGTTGAAGCTGCGTAAGGCAAACCCCAGCGAACTCAACAAATCTTGAATCTTGTGCTGTTCCCGGTGCAGGCGCGCCACGAGTTCTTTTAGCGCAGAAACGGGCGTTCCGTCAGCAGCAGCTTTGGAGCTATTGCTGTCAGTTGAATTGGAGGGTTGGCGCGGAATAGGCCGTGCTGTCATAGCATCAGGCGTAGGGAACATTAATTCAGTAGAGAATCAGTCAAATTAGTTGAGAAGTAGAAGTCAGGTATTTCCTCAACGATGGTTGAGGTAAATACACTTTAAGCTAACAGCTCCCTGAACGGTTACGGACTTTCCGGACAGTTCCCTGTAGACTTTAATTCAACAAGGGAGCTATCAAGAAAAACAGTATGGCATCATACAGTACGATGTCTTGCCAGTTGTTTTTGTACTTCATCCCGTTCAAGCTATTGTATATGCCATTTAGCGTACTTGAGCTGTAGATAATAGCGTTAATCAGTAACCCTGCCAATAGCCAGATGGTGGATTTCCAGAATTATTGAGTTTTCTTTACTTGAGGCTAATTCAAGTATTGTACTCTTTGTGAAAAATTGTGCCAGTTGAGTCCTGTTCTTGCCCGAACTAGGGAGTGTAGCGAACGGCTGAGAACGCCTCATCTTTTCAAGAGAAGAATTTTAGGTTAGCCAAGTGTAGTACATCGAGATATATCGGCTTCAGCAATTCTTTAAGGATGCAGGTTTACAACTCCTCTAAAAGAATACGTTTTCGTAATACAGGTTCAGGGTCTACTCGAACACTAAGGTGTCGGTTCTATGGGTTGACTCGGCGGAATTCGCTCAATGGAAATTAGTGCTTCGAGAACTGACTTGACAATCGGTGCTGCTACGGTTGAGCCAAATGCATCTTTCCCCTTGGGATCATCGACCACGGCGAGTACAACATAGCGAGGAGATTCCACAGGAAAAATACCGACAAAGCTAGTAATTTTGGCATTGGAATAATAGCCACCTGTGGGACTGGCTTTTTGAGCTGTTCCCGTTTTCCCCGCAATTCGGTAACCCGGAATTTGGGCATTTTTTCCAGTCCCATCCCGTACGACATTTTCCATCATTTTGATCACCTCTTGGGTGGTCTTCGGGGAAAAGAGCGATCGCGTCACACCTAGACGGGGTTGCCAGTACATTTGACCTTTACTATCAAAGAGTCCCTGCACCACATGAGGAGTCACCAGCTTGCCGCCATTGGCGAGAGTAGCGTGTAACTGGGTAAGCTGGATAGGCGTTAGGGAAAAGCCTTGACCAAACGCGGCTGTTGCGGAATCGACTGGCGTTGTCGTAAACCGCCGTTCACTTTTAAGTTGCCCTGCCGTCTCAAAGGGCAAATCAATCGAGACTTTCTGCCCCAACCCGAGCTTTTCTAGCCAGTTGTAGTATTCCTTCGGCTTCATCTGTTGGATGAGACGAACCATCCCAATATTGCTGGAATATTCCAGAATCTTACTCACACTGATGAGACCGTGACCTCCTTTCGATTCAAAGTCAAAGTTAGCAATCTGCCACTGCCCAAATTGAATTTGACCTGTATCGTTGAACATACTGTCGGGTTGAATGGCACCGGCTTCCAGTGCGATCGCCACGTTCAGCGGCTTGAAGGTCGAACCCGGTTCGTACAAATCTGACAAAGCCCAATTTTTAAATAAACCTACATCAAACTTGGAGTACTGATTGGGGTTGTAAGTGGGTTCTGTCGCTAGTGCTAATAAGGAACCATCCCGCGCATCCATGACGATGACTGTGCCTCGCTCAGCACTATACTGATCCATTTTTTGCTTGAGGGCAAAGCGAGCGGCTCGTTGCAGGCGACTGTCGAGAGTCAACCGCAACCGCAAGTCATCAAAGTGCAAAAATCCTTCGGGAACATGGTCTGGCATCAGCGCTCCATTCCCCGCACGGCTGAGGCGGAGGGTGCGCACGGCACGTTCCAGCAAATTTTCCTGAGAGTATTCCACTCCAGCCTGACCCCGATGATCGACATCTACGTAGCCGACGACATCTGAAGCTAGATCTTGCTGGGGATAAAGGCGAGAGTATTGTTGAATCAGCTCTAAACCATTCGCTTGTAGTCTAGCAATCTGGTCAGCGACATTTTCCGCGAGGGCATAGCTCACTCGAATTCCCGTCTGTTTTTGATTGAAGCGCTTCTCCAACTCGGTTGATGACTTCCCCAAAATTGGAGCCAGCAATTCTGCCATGCGTTGCTTCGAGATTTTGAATAGCTTAGGGTGGGCATACAGCGTATACACCGGGCGATCCACCGCTAGTGTATTGCCGTTGCGGTCAACAATCGGACGGCGAGGAACAAAGGGACGCAAATACACCATCTGCTGTTGGCGTGCTCGTTCTTCCAGCATCGGTGACTGCGTCACTTGCAATCGATATAAATTGGCTAGAATTCCCAAGCCCGCTGCCATCATGATGACCCAAACCAGCAGCAGTCTAAAGCGCGGCAGATGAGTGATTTTGGAGGAGTGGGTAGACCCATCTCCTTGAGACGTCTTGAGTTTTGAGCTGGAGGGTTCTCTTAACTCAGAATTCATAATTGCTCACTTTCAAGCTCCTAATACCCCAAGGGGGTCTTTGCCACGGTTTCTGGCTGTGCACTCACCACGGGAGGTTGTTGAGCTGGGCGCTGGGGTGCTGGTTGCAGAACAATCTTACTGGCTTGGGTGGGAGGAACCAGACCTGTACCGGGTCTTTCCGCTTGTTGAGCCAAATGGTTTTTCATGTCTTCATTGGCTGCCGTCAGTTGCCGCTCCTCACGTTGCATTTTTTCCAGGTCACGAAATGATTGTGACCACTGCTGCTGGGTGTAAACGGTCAAGGAGTACAGGGAAAGGGTAGCGGCAACCAGTACAAATGTAATCAAGTCGGAGCTGCGCTGCAAAAATAATAGAGACGAGAGCCAGATGGGTTTGGGACGTTGCGATACCTCGATCTTTTCTACCTTTTGCGGAGCCGTTCTAGACGGCATACTGGTCACGTTTGAGGTGATTGCAACCTTGGATTTCGTTACCCTGGATTGAGTAGCTGGTCTTTTAGGCTGACGGCGTTGAGGTACAACTGAGCGATGGGCAGCATTCATATACATTTTGTAGTTCTAGGTTTAAGATTTAGCAAATATTGGTCGTTTTTTGCTAACAAGTCAATAATCGAACCCATCCTAGCATCAGCGGTTGGTTGTAGCAGCTACGGATTTTAGGTTGATGCCGAGGGTAGGGAGAGTGGGGGGGAGTGGGAGAGCTTTTCTACTCACGTCCGGGAACTGTCCAACAAACCTTCCTCCCTCCCCCTGTCCCCCCTCCTTTCCTTTACCCCCTCACCTCCTGCCCCTCTCGCTGCCAAAGACCAATCCCTACTCCCCAATCCCCAGCAGGCGAGCGAAGCGCCCTTCCCAATTCTCTATCCCCTTCGTAGTCGGATTTCGAGGATTTGGGATGTCTAATCGGAATTTCTAGGATAAATTCTGCCCCTTGACCAGGTTGTGATTGAACGTTTAATTGACCCTGGTGTTGGTTAACAATGGCTTGATAGCTGATGGTTAGACCTAAACCTCTACCTTGACCAACCTCTTTGGTTGTGAAGAAAGGCTCAAAAATTCTGGACTGAATTTCTAGCTGAATTCCTGGGCCATTGTCTCGAATCACAATTTGTACGCCGCCCACATCTCCAATTTTATTACTGGCTATCCATTTGGTTTGTAATGTAAGGATTCTATTCGGGTTAGGCGAACGGTTAAGAGCTTCAATGGCGTTAGTGAGAATAGACATTAAGGCTTGATTAATCGGCCTTGGGTAACACTCTACTGGCGGTAAGTTGTCGTAGTACCGCTCTACCTTAATCGTGCTACCGATCTGGTTATACAAAATCAACACAGTACTTTCTAAAGCTGCATTGAGATCAATAACCTTTAGAGGGGCTTCATTATGCCGCGAAAATTTTTGCAACAATTGCACAATCTCATGAATCCGTTCGGCTCCGGATTCCATTGACTTAAGAATTTTCGGTAAATCTCTGAGTAAGAAATCCGTATCTGTTTCGTCAGCCAGTTTTTGTACGGCGGCGACCGGCTGAGGATAGTGAGATTGGTAGGCTTGAACTAAGCGGATCAGATCGTGGACGTAATTTTCGACATAAGGAATGTTGCCATAGATGAAGTTAACAGGATTATTGATTTCATGAGCCACTCCAGCCACCATCCGCCCTAAGCTCGACATTTTTTCACTTTGAATCAGCTGAGCTTGAGTCAGTCGCAGTTCTTCTAGCATTTTTGCCATTTTTTGGGCTTGCAGGGCACTTTCTTGAGCCTGTTGCTGGGTACGGGCATATAAGTGAGCTTGTTGTAAGGAAATTGCTAGTTGATCGGCTACAGCTTGGGCAAGTTCTTGGTCGTTCTTTGACCAATGCCGAATATGCGAACATTGGTTTAGATATAGCAGGGCTTGAATGGTGCTGTTCGCTTGTACGGGAAGCACTAGCGAGGATTTAATTTGTGCTTTTTGATACTCGACGTTAGCTGAACCAATTCGTTCGTCTTGAGTAACGTCGGTAATGACCACAGGTTGCCGATGCCGAATTACCCACTCTGTTATCGGTCCATTACTATCAAAGTCATCAATTGAAGCACAAACAGTAGGGCGGTAAACTTCGTAGAGATGTTTTCGTCGGCAAACTTCTCCGTGTTGACCAATTGAGCGGCACTCCAGTTTGTCTTCCCCGATTTCTGGGTGATTTGGGTCTTCAACCAGATGAACGAGACACCGATCAATCTGCAACGCTTCCAATAGATGGGCGATCGCTTCCGTTAAGATAGTCTCTAGGTCGAAACTTTGGCGAGTCTGATTAATGATTTGATTGATCAGCCGTTCGCGAATCGCTTGTGTCTGAGTCTGTTCGTAGAGTTGAGCTTGACGAATGGCAATTTCTAACGATTCGGCGATCGACTGGAGAAACTCTACCTCAGTAGCTGACCAGTGGCGGGGTTGCTCTGAAAGACAGGCCATAAAACCCATCCCACCTTCTTTATCAGTAACCGGAATCAGTAGACTAGCCTGATAGCCTAATACGAGGTGAGCGGCTTGATGGTGCTTTGCCTGGGCATCACCAAGCGACTGTTCCTTGGGGCTATTCCCATACTTCTGGTTATGAGAAAACAACGGCTTTAACCCAGGAAGTTTTTGAGCTATCCAGTACCATTGCCCATTAGATTGGCCTCTGCCCTGTTCTAGGCTTAGCTTACCTGCGGCAAGAGCAGGAGCAGCAACGCCAAAGCTTGCCAACGGGTGGTCTCCCAGAATAGAGATCTTGTTGTCACATTGGCGTTCACAAACGACTGTGATCTGTTGCTTATCCTGGAAATACCATAAAAAACTACAGGCATCTAACTGGAGTAAGGAGGCTACTTCATCAACCGCTGTTTGGAGTACTACTTGCAATTCCAGCGAATTACGGATACGGTCAACGATTTTCCGTAAGAGTTCTGTTTGTCGTTGTGAAGACTTACTGAAGGTTTGGAGCAATTGCCAAGTCCTATTGATGATAGGGGACACAATGCCTCCCTTGGACACTACTGCGCACCCATCTCAACGAAAAATGGTGACACCAAGGCAGCTCCCTCCTTTTAAATTGAAGGAAGTGCCTCGTCACCCCAGGAGTAACCAGGAGAGAGGATATCAGGCGGATGTTCATTGAGAGTTGCTCATATAAGCGTTTAAGCATTGCCTCCTCTTTCCCAAGTACACCCATACCTCTTCGGTAGGGGAGATTCATCATTTAAATTTTAGGCAAATATCAGGAATCTAAGTTTAAAATCATCCTAAAGATCAGTTTTTTAAAAGATTGTCTCTTCGCTTAAGATATTACGCTAATTGGCAACGAACTGTATTCACGATAACGAAAGACTTTCAAGGATTGCAGTCAGCCCGAATAAGGTAAAGTGTGACAAAAGTCAAGTCAACTATAGACTCTTTTGGAATATCAATATTGCCAAAGGCATAGCTTCAAAAACAATTCTTCATGTTAAAACAGTAGAATTGTAATGGGCTATCGTAACATTTCTTTTGAATCTGCCCGTGAACTGAAGAGGAGTGTATGAACAAGAAATTAATTGGTTTGGCTCTCTTACTTACCCTGACGGCTGGCTTGGGAGCTTGTCAACAGACTGGAGGCGGCGATGGAGGTGCTTCACCGGGTGGTTCACCATCTGAGTCCCCCAGCCCCTCTCCCAGCTAGATAGAAGCGTCGTTTCTGAGCGGATACGTATCCTTTGGGAACGCTAGAGCGCGTGCATCAGTACGCTAACGTCAACGCTTCACGCCTTTAACGAATCTTTCTGCGTGAAGCGTTAATCCAACTTGGCGCTGTAGCGATGCGCCTATCCATGAAAGTACGCTGGTTCAACATAAGGTAGAACAATTGCTCCTTGCACTTTGCGACACCCAGGCCCCTGTCTGGGGTCGTCTTTTGTATAAATAAATCTATTTAACTAACTGAACCAATGATCAAGTGCAGATTACTGACTCTTGTGTTGGGTATCACTGTCATGGCAGCTAAATCAGCTGTAGGTTTACCACCACCAGAGGATAGGCCAGAAGAGGTGCTGAGGACAGAGATTATCACTGACGCGCGATCGCCAATTGATGGCAAGCCTTTAACTGCCGCCGAATATGCCCAACTGAAAGCCCAATTGGAAGAGCGAGCGGCGCCTCCCCAACTTACTAATAATAAGCTTCAACGATTGATTTTTCTGCTACGCCTGCGTCGAATTATACGGAGTATTCCAGGTGGTTCTCTGTTGGTCAAATAAATGGACAGTAAAAGCTTGCACAAGCGAACTCGTGTCCTAGTCTATTTTATTGATGATTTATTGATAAACAGGTTTCAGAAGTAGATCGGAAGACTGTTTTGAGCGCAAAAGCCAACTGAGTAGTGCTGATAAGTGCGTTCTATTGCCTGATGGGACTCCGGCTCTCAATTGTAACATGCCACTTTTTTGTTTGAAAGATAGACAAACTCATTAGAGCAACTTGACCCTTGTGCCGTATGCTGCTAGTAAGCTTGGCTTGCCTCATCAGGCCACCTGTGGTATTTAGTTGAGGGAATTTGTGTAGAAAAAAACAAAAATGTATATAAATATTAAAGTTATCATGACGCTCTGGCTCCCTGTTGATTGAGGTAGATTACTTAATGTCCCTAACGATCGCGCCTGAACAAATAGACCGTATTGTATGGAATCAACACCATAATCCTTTTGAAGTCCTCGGTCCCCATCGGTTTGAGGTGAATGGTAAGACCGGCTGGGTAGTGCGGGCTTATCTACCAACTGCAGACGCCGCATGGGTGATTCGCCCAGAAGAGCGGATGGAATACCCGATGCAGGCAGTACATCATCCTCACTTTTTTGAAGCCACCATTGAGACATCCGAACTTGCCAATTACCAGTTGCGGATTCAAGAAGGAGAGCATGAGCGGTTTATCTACGATCCTTATGCCTTCCGGTCGCCCCTGTTAACAGATTTTGATTTGCATTTGTTTGCGGAAGGTAATCATCACCGCATTTACGAGAAAATGGGAGCGCACCCAACGGAAATTGAAGGCGTTAAGGGCGTCTACTTTGCCGTCTGGGCTCCCAATGCGCGTAACGTTTCGATTTTAGGAGATTTCAACTACTGGGATGGGCGCAAACACCAGATGCGTAAAGGCCCCAGTGGTGTTTGGGATTTATTCATTCCCGGGCTGGATGTTGGAGAACACTATAAATACGAAATTAAAAACTACGACGGTCACATTTACGAAAAATCCGATCCCTACGGCTTTCAGCAAGAAGTCCGACCGAAAACAGCCTCGATTGTAACTGACCTGAGTACTTACAAGTGGCAGGATGCTGACTGGATGGAACGGCGGCGTCACAATGAGCCTCTGACTCAGCCCATTTCTGTTTATGAGGTACATTTGGGCTCTTGGCTCAATGCCTCCTCCGCAGAACCGGCCAAGTTACCCAGTGGTGAAACTGAACCAGTGGTTGTGGTCTCTGAACTGAGACCGGGAGCACGTTTTCTCACCTATCGGGAACTGGCTCACAAGTTGATTCCTTACGTCAAGGAACTTGGATTCACTCACATTGAGCTATTACCCATTGCCGAGCATCCGTTTGATGGCTCTTGGGGATATCAGGTGACTGGATACTATGCTTGTACCTCCCGCTTTGGGTCGCCAGAGGACTTCATGTATTTTGTTGACCAGTGCCACCAAAACGGGATCGGAGTCATTGTAGACTGGGTGCCCGGTCATTTTCCCAAAGATGGGCACGGTTTGGCGTTCTTTGATGGTACCCACCTCTATGAACATGCCGATCCCCGTAAGGGCGAACATAAAGAGTGGGGCACGTTGGTATTCAACTACAACCGCAACGAAGTTCGCAACTTCCTAGTGGCTAACGCTCTATTCTGGTTCGACAAGTATCATATTGATGGGATACGGGTGGATGCCGTTGCCTCAATGCTTTACCTCGACTACTGTCGTAAAGATGGGGAATGGGTCTCTAACCAGTACGGGGGTAGAGAGAATATTGAAGCCGCTGATTTTCTCAGACAGACCAATCACGTCATCTTTAGTTACTTCCCCGGCATCGTCTCGATCGCTGAGGAGTCAACGGACTGGCCTATGGTGTCTTGGCCTACTTATGTAGGAGGCTTAGGCTTTAATTTAAAGTGGAACATGGGTTGGATGCACGACATGTTGGATTACTTCCACATGGACCCTTGGTTCCGCCAGTTCCACCAAAACAATATCACGTTCAGTATGTGGTACAACCACAGCGAGAACTATATGCTGGCGCTTTCCCACGATGAAATTGTCCACGGCAAGAGTAATATGCTGGGTAAAATGCCAGGGGATGAGTGGCAAAAATTTGCCAATATCCGTTGTTTGTTTACTTACATGTTCGCTCACCCTGGCAAGAAGACTCTGTTTATGAGTATGGAGTTTGGTCAGTGGAGTGAGTGGAATGTCTGGGGTGATTTAGAGTGGCATTTGTTGCAATATGAGCCTCATCAAAAGTTGAAGCGGTTTATTGCCGACCTCAACCAGATTTATCGCAGCGAAAGTGCTCTTTATTCGCAGGATTTTGCCCAAGAAGGATTTCAGTGGATTGATTGTAGTGACAATCGTCATAGCGTGGTTTCGTTCATTCGTCGCGCTAAAGATTCTGAAGAATTTGTGGTCATTGTCTGCAATTTCACGCCTCAGCCCCACAGTCACTATCGTGTAGGTGTTCCGGAAATCGGTTTTTACACGGAACTGTTTAATAGCGATGCCCGTGAATACGGTGGTAGCAATATGGGGAATTTGGGAGGCAAGTGGACGGATGAGTGGTCTTTCCACAATCAGCCTTACTCGTT
>DATNPV010000108.1:0-3479 GCA_036703055.1 Waterburya sp. | reverse complement strand
AACCTCAACGGATTCAACTTCAACCAGTCGATCATCGACTCACAAGGTCGGGTGATTGGCACCTGGGCTGATGTACTCAACCGCGCCAACTTGGGATTTGAAGTCATGCACGAGCGTAATGCTCACAACTTCCCCCTCGACTTGGCGGCTGGTGAAGCTACTCCGGTTGCGCTCACCGCTCCTGTAATCAACGGCTAAGACTTAGCCTTAACAACTGAATAAAAAAATGCTCTCCGATCTGGAGAGCATTTTTTGTTTATACCAAAGCCCAGCTCTTGGAGCTGGGCTTCTTTATTAGTGTAAAAATGATGGAATCAAGTGAAGGTGGAGAAAGACCGAATCGTAATTAATTTAGAACTTCCCAAGTCAGGGTATAGTCCGCACCATCTCTGTTGAACCGACCCCGGTATTCACCTCGTCCAGCTTGTGCAGATGTTGCAGTTAGGCTCCCCAAGAAATCATCTTTGTCAAATACGCCGGTGTCCTGGTCATAGAGCCGAATTTCAGCGGAAGTGGTAAAAGCAATTGGCTCAATATACGTGAGGTCGCGTGATTGTCGGTCATTGATGCTGTTAACTCCACCAACTTGTCGTCCATTGACCAGTAAGTAAGCTTCATCAGCTCCAGTATTATCTTCGGTTGTTTCGCAGTACAGAGAAATCAATTTGAGTTTCGGCATGTCGCTTTGCTTCCTATAACTTGTAACTTGTGAGCAAGACGCTTTTTAGTAAGTTCCAATGTGTTGGAGGCCAACGCTTTTAAATCGCTTGCTCTTCACTACTCCTCTAGATTGACTTCTGGGAAGGCAAAATTGATGGGTGTGTGTACAGAAGCAGAATTGGCATTGAGACAAGGCTCGTTGATACCGCTAGAAATCCCAAAAACTGATGAACTTACTGGACGATTGGAGCAAGTGGCACAAGTAAGTTGCTTAGACAGAACTTACGCAATATCCGTCGAGCCAGCCCCCCTAACCCCCCAAGATTGGGGGAAACAAGATCTTTACTCCCCCCAGATTTGAGGGGCTGGGGAGGCAAATGCGTAAGTCCTATTGCAATAAATCAGTGGACTATTTGGCTGTTTTCCCAATTTTCACAAACCGCTACATGAGTTTACATAGAAAGTTTCCGCCCTCCGGCTCAGGGCGAAGCGAAAAAAACCCCAGCTAATGCAGGCATCTGAATTAGCGGGGTCCATGTAAGTGCTTGGTTAAAATTCTTGGATGGCTCTTTCGTCGTGTTTTTGTTTGAGTTTTTTCAGTCCTCAGCTATACCAGTTCTTAAACGTTTGCCTGGGCAGTAGATGCTAACGAAATCAAGTGCTTCCCCTGACTCATCAATTTACTAGCTGCCAAAACCTCCTGCCTCGCCCATTGATCGGCTGCCAAAATGTCATCTAACGAAGGATTGGAACAGTTATCAGATTGGTGGCGATCGCACACATATTCAATCAAACGCGCAATATCCAAATAGCCAACTTTCTCTTCCAGAAATAACGCCACCGCCTGTTCATTTGCCGCATTCAATACAGCTGGCATCGACCCCCCAGCACGACCTGCTGCATACGCGAGTTGCATACAAGGATACTTGTCATGGTCGGGTTCTCTAAACGTCAGACTCCCCGCTTTCACCAAATCGAGCTGTTCCCAGTCGGTATAGATGCGATCGGGCCAAGATAGGGCATAAAGCAAGGGTAAACGCATATCAGGCCACCCCAATTGGGCTAAGACTGACGTATCTTGGAGCTCAATTAGGGAGTGAATGATGCTCTGGGGATGGATAACAATATCGATGTGGTCATAATCCATACCGAACAGGAAGTGGGCTTCAATTACTTCCAGCCCCTTATTCATTAAAGTGGCGGAGTCTATGGTAATTTTGCGCCCCATTGACCAGTTGGGATGCTTTAGAGCATCAGTCACTTTGGCTTGTGCTAACTTCTCAACAGGCCAATCTCGGAAGGCACCGCCAGATGCCGTTAAGAGAATTCGCCGCAAGCCACCTGCTGGTACGCCTTGAAGACACTGGAAAATTGCCGAATGTTCGGAGTCGGCTGGTAACAGCTTGATGCCATGTTTCTCGACTAACGGCAGTACGACTGGGCCACCTGCAATCAAGGTTTCTTTATTCGCTAAAGCAATATCTTTCCCCGCTTCAATCGCGGCAATGGTCGGTAATAACCCAGCACAGCCGACAATGCCGGTGACGACGGTATCTGCATCGCCGTAACGAGCAACTTCAACCACCCCTTGTTCACCTGCTACTAAGATAGGCTGAGCGTCAAGGTCTGCGATCGCCTCTTGAAGTTCGGGTAATTTCTCTTCGACACAGATCGCTACAATCTCTGGTCGAAATTGCCGAATCTGGGACGCTAACATCTCAACATTGCTTCCAGCAGCCAATCCCACAATTCGGAATTGGTCTGGGTATTGAGAGACAATATCTAAAGTTTGAGTGCCGATGGAACCGGTGGAGCCAAGAAGATTAATCGCTTTCACGATATTTCACAATAGTTTAATAATTACGCGCCCCTCCACTATAAAATTCTTTGGGCTACTTCTCAGCCGCCTGACCCGGAAAAAATTCTACGTTTGGCTTAAAATTGGCTCAAATTAAGGCTTGAGACAGGTTAGCTTGAGGTTCGCTCACTCAGGAAAAGTCTGATGCGAATGCTAATACTAAGTTGCAATCTGACGTAGAATTTAACGAACCACAGAGGCATAGAGGACGCCCAGCTAAGAGAAACAGAGAGTTATACGTTTGAATGCAACTTGGTATAACGCGCTTCATCAGAGAGTAGGGTGAAACTACTGGAGTGAGGAGGATGTGTGATGGATGAGTTTATGCAGGCTGCGATCGCAGAGGCGAGACAGGGAATCAGTGAAGGCGGAATTCCCATCGGTTCAGTCCTCGTCAAAGACGGACAGATTGTCGGTAGAGGACACAACAAGCGTGTTCAAGACAATGACCCCGTAACCCATGCCGAAATTGACTGCTTGCGTAACGCTGGCAGAATTGGCAACTACAAAGAGACGATCCTGTATTCTACCTTGATGCCGTGCTACCTCTGTGCCGGTGCCGTTGTTCAATTTGGCATTAAAAAAGTTATCGCGGGTGAGTCTGCTACCTTCCCTGGTGCTAGGGAATTTATGGAATCACACGGCGTCGAGGTGATTGATTTAGACCTAGATGAATGTAAGCAGTTGATGAGCAAGTTTATTGAGGGTAATCCTCAACTGTGGAATGAGGATATAGGCAAATAATAGCCTTGCTGATGTTGTGAATTCAGCCAAGGCTTAAATACAGGACTTACGCAATCGCCCCCCTATCCCCCCAACTTTGATACTGCTGGCGAAATATTTGGTTACAAATTGAGTTAAGTAAGGGGAGCGAGCGCCTTGAAATGGGAGCAACGGGTTTGAGCAAAGGGAGTGCCCTGCCACCAGTTGACTAAGCGTACAATATTCATCGCCGTGGCAG
>DATNPV010000038.1:0-36860 GCA_036703055.1 Waterburya sp. | reverse complement strand
CCTTTGCCTTTAGTCTCTTGAGCTGCACGTAAAATCAAGTTCCGAGCAACAGTTTGAGTGCCAGTGTGTTCATAGTAATTAGTTGACAGATCGAGAAAAGCAGCGAGATAGTCCAACTTGCTATCGGCAACATTCATAAACTGTTGCAAGTGGCTTACTACTTGTTGTTGGGTTAACCCGCGAGAGGCAACAAAATTATTCATCCAGCCTTGTATTGAGGCAAAGTTCTGGCCAATAAAACTCAATTTACCACTGGTACTCCCTCCAGGAATGGCGCTACTGATACTCTGGTATGTGGCATTACTTTCTAATTGTGAGGGTTGTAGCTGACTCAGGATTGATTGAGTTTTTAGGATAAAGTTGGGCCCAAGGGGAATCAATCCATCGACAGCAATTAGGGCAGCCATCCGCATTACCGACTCATTGTGATAGTTGCTCAAGGACGTTCTAAATGCGTCAATGCTGGTAGGGATACCGTGCAGTCGGCTAAAGGCAATCACTTCAACAGCCAGTTTGAGACATAAATCAATTGTTTGTACGGTGTCGGCTTTAGGAGTTAGTTGGTTTAAAAAACCTAAAAAGCTAATTTTTTCACCAATTTTGTTGGCAAGGGCGGCTGCACCAATGGCACTATCTGCGCGATCAACCGTTTGATAAAGCCATAAGGTTTGCTGATAAACTTCAAAATGGTCTTTGTATAACGCAATTGCCCTAGCGCCAATTTCTTCAATTAAATCCTTGTCAGTAACACCAGTAACTTCACGAATGGTGTTGTCAAAACCCACCAAATTTTGCCACTCACCGGGAACAATAAAATCAAGCGCACGCAGCATATAAACTGTCATGCCCCTGGCTGGCAAGTTATCGACCAATGTAGAAATAGATTGGCTCATTGATGCGACTCCGTCTATAGTAGCTATCTCGTAATTTAGCTTATATCCCATCTAATACTGACTGGCAGTCTAGTATAGACGCCGAAAATCAAGCTATCACTCAAAATTCCTAAGATGCTTGCAGTATAAGCATTTTTAATTCCGCGAAGCGGTATTAAACAGAGGAACAGCTCTTTTCGTTATGGTGTTTTACAATTGATTGGTGACCCTTTAATGGTAGTGTCGCAGTAAACGTACTGCCCACTCCTACTTCACTTTTCAGCGCTATTTTACCACCGTGTAAGTCCACGTATTTTTTTACTATACACAGTCCTAGTCCAGTACCGGGAATCGCATTGACATTTTCACCTCGATGAAATGATTCAAACAGCTTTTGTTGGTCGTCTACAGAAATACCGATTCCCTCATCCTGAATTTGAAAAATAGCCTCTTCCTTTTCGCAGGATACATCAAACCGAACATTACCGCCTTGAGGTGAATACTTAATTGCATTCGATAGCAAATTTCTGAGAATATGCCTTAGAAGATTTTCATCCATGCAAACCTGCTGGCATTCACCTCGAATGCTCAAGGTTACCCTATGTCTATTAGTACTATCTATTCTCATTTCTTCCAATAAATTGTGGCAAAATTCTTTTAAGTCGAATACCTGGGGATTGCATGATAATTTTCCAACTTCTACTTTAGCAATACTCAAAATATCGTCGAGGAGCTGCGTCATTTCTTTGGCGGCATCTCTTATCTGATTTAGGCAGCGCGATGTCTGTTCTGGGGTAATTCTGTCGCTGAAATTTTTGACTAACTCACTAGACATGATGATTGTGGTGAGCGGATTGCGAAATTCATGCGACATCATGGAAACAAACTTAAATCGACCTTCACTCAGTTCTCTCTCTTTTTCCAGAGCATGACGCATTTCTTCGGCTCGTTTACGCTCTGTGATGTCACGGGAATTGATCACAATACTCGAAATTGCTTGAGGCAGAGTACTACCCCGTCCCACTACAGTATCCATAAATTTCTGACCGACCGCCTCAAGAATGCGCCAAGAGCCATCTTGATGCAGAAAACGAAACTCTATGGATAGAGCAACTTTGGGGGTTTGGATAACCTGATTTAGGATATTAAGAACTTTCTCCACATCCTTAGGGTGGATATATTCAAGAATGTTTTTGTCAATTAAATCTTCTGATTTATACCCCAAAACCTTCTCAATTGAGGGACTTTCATAGCGAATGACACCGTCAGTATCCAGAACTGTGATAATGTCTAAAGCATTTTCAATGAGTAGTCGAAAACGTTCTTCATTCTGGCGCACAGTTTGCTCCGCGGCACGCCGTTGACGTCGTTCACTTGCCTCGCGTAACTCTCGTTCTACTGCAGGTGCAAGTCGCGCCAATTTACCTTTCATCAGGTAGTCATGGGCACCTGCTTTCATCGCAGCAACGGCAATATCCTCACCAATCGTGCCGGACACAATAATAAATGGTAAGTCTAGCGCTTTTTCCTTCAACAGTTTCAACGCGGCTGGAGCACTAAAATTGGGTAAAGTGTAATCAGCAATAACAATATCCCACTGCTGTTTATTCAGTGCAGCGTTCATCGCCACTGGTGTATCCACCCGTTCGGATCTGGGGTCATAACCATGGCGTTCTAGTTCATATAGTAGTAACTCCGCATCGTCTTCTGAATCTTCAACGATTAGAACACGCAATGGTCTATGCATCTCAACTTACTCGTGCTGGTGGTGGTTCATTTAAAAGTAGCCAATACACCCCCAATTGCTGTACTGCTGTCACAAATTGGTCATAGTCTACTGGTTTACGAATGTAACTGTTGCACCCTAAACTGTAGCTATTAATTAAATCTTGCTCCTCATTTGAGGTTGTCATAATAGCGACAGGCAGCAATTTTGTGCGGTTATCGGCACGCATTCGTTGCAACACTTCCAGACCATTAATTCTAGGCAGCTGCAAATCTAGGAGGATGAGGGCTGGCATGATGCTCATATCACGGTCAGCGTACAGTCCTGTACCAAACAAATAGTCTAGTGCCTCTACCCCGTCGCGGGCTACTACCACCTCATTTGCAATTTGGCTTTGCTCAAATGCAAGCAAAGTTAACTCTTCATCGTCGGGATTGTCTTCGACTAAGAGTAAGACGTTTTTTTGAGTCACATTACTCTCCATTGAGGGCAAGCACAAAACCGCCTCTAGATTAGGGTAAAGTAGAACGTTGCGCCTTGCTCCACAGTGCCTTCTGCCCACACTCGACCCCCATGTCGGTGAATAATGCGCTGTACGGTTGCAAGTCCAATGCCAGTGCCAGGAAACTGAGTTGTGGGGTGTAAGCGTTGAAAGGCTCCGAAGAGTTTATTGGCGTAGGCCATGTCGAAGCCTGCACCATTGTCACGCACGAAATAGGCGGTAGTACAATCTTTCTCAAGAATTTTACCAAATTCGATGTGGGCATGGCTGCGGTTTGATGTAAATTTCCAGGCGTTGTTTAGTAGATTCTCTAGAACCACTCGCAAAAGCCGTGTATCCCCATTGGCAATTAGTTCAGGCGCAATTTTCCATTCAACTTGTCGTTCGGGTTGTGCACAGTGAAGTTCTATGGCAATTTCCTGTGCCAAAATACTCAAATCAACGTTCATTCGCTGCATCTCACTACGAGTTACCCTTGACAACTTGAGCAAGTCATCAATCAGTTCTCCCATCCGTTGAGTGTTGGCACGAATCCGTTGCAGATAGTGTTTGCCTTTGTCATCCAGTTGCTCGGCATAGCGGTCTAAAAGTGCCTGACTAAAGCCATCGATCCCTCGTAGCGGTGCTCGTAAGTCGTGAGATACGGAATAAGAAAACGCTTCGAGTTCCTTATTGGCAACGGCGAGTTGGGTAGTCCGTTCGATAACACGGTGTTCTAGGTCTTCATTGAGTTGTTTGATCTGTTGCTCAGCGCATTTACGATCAGTGATGTCTCTAGCGATACCAATCAAACCGATGACGTTTCCCTGCGAGTTCCTCCAAACACTTTTTGTGGAAAGATACGTCCGCAGTTTGCCATGAATTGGTACATTTTCCTCAAGGATACGAGTCTCACCCGTCGTCATAATTTGGCGGTCAGTTTCCATCAGGTAGTGAGCAATTTCAGGCGGCCAGAACACTGTATCATCCTTGCCAAGGATTGCTGCTACAGACCGACCAATAACGCTGGCACAAGCCGAGTTGATCATCACATAGCACCCTTGAATATCCTTCACAAAAATAGCATCTGGTGTGCCCTCAATCACCGAATGCACGAGGTTATAGCTTTTTTGGAGTTCCTCTTCTCCTTGTTTACGCTCGACTAGCATTTGCGAGTTTTCCAGTGCCACGGCTGCACTGTTGGCAAGACCTTGCATCATAATAATATCGTTATCACTAAATGCGCGATGGTCGGCTTTATCATGCAGCTCAAAGCAACCTACTAGTTGACCTTGGCGGTTAAAAATTGGTATGTTTGCCAGGTTATAAAAACCAAAAGCTTTTTGTCGGTGAGGAAGGACGTAAGAGTCATGTTCAGCATCATTAGAAACATAAGGTTTTAGTGTCTCCATCACCCAACTTGGAACGCCAATTCCCGGTTCAAATGTTACATCGATTGGGCGGACGTTTCCGTTTTCATGGTATTCCGTAAAGACCATCTTCCCTTGGCTCATCAGTCCATACGTCCCAGTCGTTGCTCCCACAAGTTCTCTTGCCGCAGCAATTAAAGTTCTCATAACGGCTGGGATTTCAAGCACAGTGTTAATCTGATGACTGGCACGAGATAAAATTTCCAACTGGCGACTACGCCGTAACAAAGCCGCCTCTGTCTGCTTGTGTGATTCTATTTCCACTTGCAGGGATGCGTTAATTTGGGCTAACTCTGCTGTTCGTTCCTGAACTCGTAGTTCTAGTTCTTCATAGGCTTTTTGCAAGGCATGTTCTGCCAACTGACGCTGAGTGATTTCATTTCTCAGTGCTAGGTTGCTCGCTTCCAACTGGGCTGGACTTGGGAGAGCAAGTGCTTGAGGAATCAATGGGGCTAGGAGCATTGCTGTCCGCACTGAAACTAAAGCCGTAATAAGTTTAATAAATCCCGATAGCCAATAAGTAGGATGCCATAGTGTCCAGACTTCTAACAAATGGGTCGTCCCACAGGCAATGATGAAGCTGCCAAACATCAGGAACATCCAGTCAAAGGGCACATCTCGCCTTGTACGGACGAAGTAGACTAGCATGACTGGAATAGAATAATAGGCGGCGGCAATCAAAGAATCTGACACAATATGGAGCCAAACCAACTCGGGTTTCCAGAGGTAGCAGTGCCCGTGAGGAATAAACCCTTGTGCGCTCAAAAATGTTGTTAAGAATTTCAGCATCTGGCCTCCCTCATCAACTTAGCCTTCTTTAATCAGGTTTACCCCAAACTCACGCTGAGCATTCCGCTTAGGCTCTTGGCAGAGTCGATTAATTTGAAACGGTATTTAACTAATCGTAAAGACATGCTAAAACAGGGAAGATGATTCAGGTGTAATACAAGCTTGTAAAGCCTAGCTCCGCCTATGCACTCTGCTACCCTTGACCTTAACCCCTGTGTCTTAGTTGTAGAAACAGATGAAACCTTTGCTGAACGACTGAGCCTGGATTTAAGAGAAGCAGGATATAGTACTGTCATTGCTCATGATGTTACAAGCGGCTGGCATCAAGCCAGTGAACTCCAACCTGCCATGATCGTTGTGGATCGAGCACTTGCAGGGGAATCAGGACTGAGATTGTGTAGCCAGATCAGAAGTACAGGCTCTCGTGTACCGATACTGTTGCTCATGGCTCGTGATACGGTGGAAGATCGCGTCGCTTGCCTAGAGTCGGGCGCCGATGATTATTTCCTGAAACCTTATCGTACGGAACCCTTTTTGCAAATGGTGCGTCTCTATTTGGAGCCAAAAACAGGCGTCACCGAACAGTTAAGATTTGGAGATCTGGTTTTAGACTTGACAACGCGCCGAGCGGTGCGCGGAGGCCGGACGATAGACTTGACTATGAAGGAGTTTGAACTTCTCAAGTATTTAATGATGCATCCCCGCGAAGTTTTAACCCGTGAACAAATTTTGGAAAATGTTTGGGGTTACGACTTTATGGGAGAGTCGAATGTGATTGAAGTTTATATTCGCTATTTACGTCTAAAAATTGAAGACGAAGGCGAAAAGCGTTTGATTCAAACAGTGCGGGGTGTAGGTTACGTATTGCGAGAAGGGTAACGCTTCAGGGAGAAGCACGGGTACAGCCAGGTAGCCACCAGTATTTGCTATGAAAAGTCACATGAGTTTAATTGGTATTACGCTGAATCTTTTGCTGATTAGCTGTGCGTCGTCAGTACCAGCTGAACCGGGAAGCGGAATGTTGTTAAGCAAGCAACCCCCTTCTACCCCAGTCGTTTCATCCCCATCCCCAAATGCAGGTCAGATGTTACCCATTTCTGCTCAAGTTGAGATAGGAGGGCAACGGATTTTACTAGAAGTGGCACGCACGCCCAAAGAACAGCAAATGGGATTGATGTACCGAACCTCCCTGGCTGATAACAGAGGGATGCTGTTTCCCTTCGATCCGCCGCAACCCGTCAGCTTTTGGATGAAGCATACCTTAATCCCACTCGATATGATTTTTCTGCACAAGGGGCAAGTTCAAGCGATATCCGCGAATGTCCCACCTTGCACCGCCGATCCCTGCCCCTCCTACGGCCCCCAGAACGCCATCATTGATCAGGTGATGGAACTACGTGGGGGACGCGCGGCTGAACTGGGATTAAAAGTTGGCGATCGCATCAGCCTTAAGTTTCTCGACCGCAACAGCAGCGTGACACCTTAGGGAAATTCTTAAATTTTTATTAAAATAATTGAAAATTCTAATTAACATTTTACAGTTTTTTAGGAAAAGTAAGGTACTCTTTCCTTAGGCAGACTGCAATGGTGATAAGTTTTAGGTATTATTAACCATTAGCAACTTACTTGGACTTGAGTTCAAGAAGCTAAGCACGAGGGGAAGAGTGTTACGCTGGGAGCGCAAGCGTGGTTTACCACAAGCTTACGTACGGTGTGAGGTTAGTTAACGAACAGCGGACACTAAGGTGTGAATCTGCCATCCTACAGATGGCTTTAACAAAGCGCTTGAGTAAAAAAAATTAAGCAAGGTTTGCTGTAAGCTGCCCTGTTCTTATTTTTGTAACCAGTTGAGCTAATCGTTATGAACGGCTTTACAATCTTGTGAAGTTCTAGGGGCGATACCTCTAGCACTGAGCTAGATTCTAGTCGGCAGACAAAAAAAGCCAATTAGGTTGATATAAATCTCAGTTCGTCAGTGATTTCGGACACAAGAACGAACAGTTCTCACCCTCATGATTAGAGAGGGATGAACTAACGGACGGTAGACGGATAAGGGACTGGCTACCGATGTTTCAAGGACGCAGGCTCCAAATTGCAAAATAGAGCAGAAAAGAGGAGGTGAGAGTAATTATGGCCCCTGCAACCTATTCTCGATTTCTTCGCTTTCTCCAAGAAGAGTTAGCAATATCGACTGATTCCATTGCGATCGCGCAGCGGCATCGCGAACAAGACCCAGGCCCATTGCCCATGATCTTATGGCAATACGGGTTAGTAACGCTTGAGCAATTAGACCGAATTTATGATTGGCTGGAAACAGTCTAAGACTGGACAAATCAGCGAGGAGCAGATTAATCATGTCCAAACGCTTACGCCTTCGAGCTAACGCAACTCTTAGGCGAATTCAAAATATTGGTTTTCCTTCACAATTTATCCCATATAAAAAAGAGCGGGTCAATGAGCGACTCGCTCTTTTTTGGCAACTTCTAAGACTGAGCAAACACCCTCGCCGCTGCGGCAACACCAGCGCCTGGTGTCATCGATTCGTAGCCTAACTCCCGTAAGGTGGCTTCGAGAGCACTAATGAAGGTAAGGATGTCGCGATCGCACATAAAGCCAAGGTGTCCCATGCGGAGAAGTTTTCCTTTTAAATGGTCTTGTCCCCCCGCTACAGCAATATCAAATTGCTTCTTCATCACTGCACGAATTTGTTCGCAATCAACGGATACAGGTGCTACAGCCGTAATTGCCGGACTTGCCGCTTCATCGGGCGCAAACAGGGGTAATGAGAGTGCTTTCATCGCCTCACGAGTTGCCTTCATTAAACGCTGGTGACGGGCGAAGATAGACTCTAACCCTTCTGCCTGCATCATACGCAGCGCTACTTGGAGTGCAAATACCAAGTTCACAGGCGGAGTAAAGGGATTACTATTGTTCGCGGCTGCTTTTTTGTATAGCCCTAAGTCCAGATAAAAGCGTGGTAACTTAGCGGTGTTATAAGCTTCCCAAGCTTTAGGACTTACTGAAACAAACCCTAGTCCAGGGGGAACCATGTAGCCCTTTTGGGAACCGGAGACAACGACATCAATCCCCCAAGCATCGATGGGTAAATTGACAGAGCCCAAACTAGTAACGGCGTCAACAATCATCAGCGCTTCACCCTGCTGTTTGACGTGACGATTAATCGTCTCCAGATCGTTCAGGACACCAGTAGACGTTTCCGAGTGGGTGATAATAACGGCTTTGATTCTCTTGTCAGTATCGGCAGTCAGTTTTTCTCTAAACTGCTCAGTATCTAAGGGTTGACCCCATTGGGCTTTAATTTTCTCAACCTCAAGACCAAAAGCTGCACTCAGATCCGCCCAGCGATCGCCAAATTTCCCATTACATCCCACCAGAACGCGATCGCCTGGACTGAGGAAGTTAATAATGCCTGCTTCCATTGCCCCAGTGCCACTAGCCGTTAACACTAAGACATCATTCTCAGTTTGATGTAGCCATTTCAGGTTTTGGGTCACCTCTGCCATAATTTCGCTAAATTCGCCGCTACGGTGCGGGATGGGGTGCTTGGCTAGGGTAAGTAACACTTGTTCAGGTACTGGCGTTGGGCCAGGAATCATTAGCATGAGCTTGTTTTCCATTTGGTAAGCTAATCGGCATTTAATTTACATTCTTCTACACCCCACACCCCACACCCCACATCCTGTCTCAACAGGAATAGGGCGCGTCTAACGCACCCTACAGTAGAGTTATTGCATAAATTGCTCGTTATCGTTACTCAGCTTTTCCACATCCAAGGCAGCATAGAGAATATGACCTATGCCCAGCCAAGAGCAGGCTAATCAAATGTGAAATATCTTTATAGCGGTTCTCAATTGAGCGAGGTACAGTCGTAAGGGCGTTAGCGAAGCCATACTAAAGGCTATACGGCGGTTCGCCCCTACAGTCGGCGTATTCCAGGTCCTGGAAAACCGTTATATTTATTTGCTGATTTCGGGTTTCTGAGTTATTGGAAAAACATCGGAAGCCTTTTCTTGCTCCAAGTTAACGCTGTTGAGAGACCAACGATACTCAATGGGTAAATTGGCCCGCTGGCAGCTTTGTTCAAGTTGCTTCTGCTGAGCTAAAGCTTTGCGCAGGGTGCTAATCAACTGATGAACTTGCTCTCGAACTGCTGAGTTTTGACTCACAGCAAACGACGTTTGGCGTTCTAGAAGTTGGAGAAGCAGTTCGTAGTGGATGTATGACGGAAGGGGAATTGGCTCCATGAAACCTGGTTTACCTCAAATGGACGAATCTGCGTAAGTAATACACCTGTTAGGGCGGTCGCGCTGTGGATGAGTGAGATTACTCACAAGCGCCTAGCAGCCCGTTAGGGTGATCGCAATGGACAAAGTGGTTGTAGGCCACAAGTCACGCATTGGAAAACAACTCGGTGATCGCAACGCCTGGGTCAGGCTGTTTCACCAGGGATTCACCGATGAGAACAGCCATAGCACCCGCAGAGGCCACACGTTCTAAATCAGCACTCGTGTGCAGCCCTGACTCACTAACAACTAGAATGCCACGCTCTTGGAGCTGATGGCGGCGGCTGAGGAGCAGTTGACAAGTTGTTTGCAGATCGACGGAAAAGTCTTCCAAGTTGCGATTATTAATACCCACTAGGGTAACGTCATCTAGAGATAACACGCGGTCTAACTCTTCAAGAGTATGAACTTCGATCAAAGGTGTCATTGATAACGACTTGGCAATTTTGACAAAGTACTGAAGATCTTGATCCGACAGAATGGCGGCAATGAGCAAAACCGCGTCGGCTCCATAAGAGCGGGCTAGGTAGATTTGATACGGATAGATAATGAATTCTTTACATAAGAGTGGCAGCTCAACGGCAGCACGAACCTTCGCCAGATTATCCCAACTGCCTTGAAAGAATTTTTTATCGGTCAGAACGGATAGGGCAGTAGCACCGCCTTGCTGATAGGCTTTCGCGATCGCAACAGGGTCAAAATCAGGGCGGATAACTCCTTTACTGGGAGAAGCCTTTTTGACCTCGGCGATTAAGGCAGGACGAGTCTTTCCAGAAAGCAGGGCTGCCTTGAAGTCACAAGGGGCAGGTGCTGTCTGCACCTGCTTACGCAACTCGATTAACGGCAGACGTTCCCGCATCTGCTCAACTTCTGTCTCTTTGTGCCAGACAATTTTTTCTAAGATATGACGGGGTTCGCCCTCGGGAACGGTAACTTGATAGCGAATGATGTTGAGGTCAATAGCTGGATTAGGTCGGCGTCGGCGTATTTGCATTAATGGGTTATTGGTTAGTGATTATTGGTTAGTGGTTATTGATTAGTAGTTAATAGTTGTCCTAAGTCCTACTAACGACTAACTCCTAACAACAAACAACTGACTAATGACTCAGGACAGCTCGTTTGTAGGCTTCATCCAGCACTTCCGACAGTGTCGGGTGAGCATGGACTAAGTAGGCAAGGGTGTTGACGGACTGTCGCTGCGCGATCGCATTTGATGCCTCGTGAATCAAATCTGAGGCGTGTAAGCCTAGAATATGGACACCAAGGACTTCTCCAGTATCCCCGCGATAGATGACTTTTGCTATACCATCGGCTTCTCCTTCTGCGATCGCTTTAGAATTCCCCTTAAAGTAAGTCCGCACCGTTGCGACTTCAAACCCTTCTTTTTCACCCAGTTCCTTAGCCGCTGGTTCGGTCAGCCCTACATAGCTGATTTCTGGATGAGTGAATGCTGCGGCTGGAATGCTGCGATAATCTACACTACGATGACGCCCACAAATATTCTCGACCGCGGCAATGCCTTGAGCGGAGGCGGCATGAGCCAGCATCATTTGACCTGTTGCATCGCCAATCGCCCACAGATGGGGCACTGGTTCGCCGCCTGACAGAACCGCCATCGCCTCATTGATCGGAATAAAGCCCCGCCGATCTGTCTCAACGCCCACGGCCTCCAGTCCCAAATCTTTTGTAGCTGGAATGCGACCTGTTGCCACGAGACAAGCGTCCACTTCCAGGACATCCACGACTTCTTTGGTTTTAGCATCAGTCAGTTCGATGACGACTGGCGAACCCGGTATAACTTTCGTTGCGAACACACCTACATGAGTCTCAATATCACGGGGTGTAATCAAAACTCGTGTTGCCAGCTTAGCAATATCTGGGTCAAACGTGGGCATTAGCTGGTCGAGAGCTTCAATCATGGTGATTTCACACCCTAGAGCCGTGTAGACATCCGCAAATTCCAGGCCGATGTAACCACTGCCAATAATGGCTACCCACTTAGGTAACCACTCTAACTTCACGGCATCATCACTGGTAAAGACTGTTTTGCCGTCCAGTTGAACTCCTGGTGGGACAAAGGGAACTGAACCGGCGGAGAGAATAATATCTCTAGCTGTTAAGGTTTTTTCCCCGCTGTCTGTAGTAACGGTTACTTTCTGCTGCCCAGCTATCCTGCCCCAGCCGTGTATAACATCAACACCCAACCGCTTGAGGCTATTGGTGAAGTCGCTGCGAATTTTATTGACAAGATTGCCGGCATGGTCTGCGATCGCTTGACGGTCAAAGTCTACGCTGCCAATGTGAATCCCCAACGACTTCAGGTGATGGGTATTGCGTAACTCTCGCACTCGCCCCGATGCTGCCAAGAGCGCTTTTGAGGGGATACAGCCGCGATTAACACAGGTTCCTCCCATGTCAGCCGCTTCTATCACAGCGGTCTTCAATCCGCATCCCACTGCATGTAACGCTGCGCCGTGACCTCCAACACCAGCCCCAACAATCACTAAATCGTAATCAAATTCCTGACTCACATCCATCTCCGTAATGCCTATTGCCCTCCCTATTCTTAGCCTGACCGGTTAAGCAACACAAGTACTTAGTTTAATTCACCGTTCATCTTGCTGCCAGTTTGGGAACACTATAGCAGTCCTATTTGATGGGCTTTTCCAGAGTGACAAAGAATGCAAGGGGGATAAGGGAGAACCAGGAAAAAGCCTGCACACCTGATTTAGGATGGCTATAGCAGTAGTAGTAGCTTGGTTTCTCTGGTGAAATTCTCTATTTTCCAGGCATCGCTTCGAGTTCCAAACTTTCCGAAAAACCTTGTTGTATCTTGGAAGTTTTCATCGGCTGTTCTCTGATTAAGTAAGTGCGCTTAAATAAACCAAACATAGTTGTAGGGTGGGCATTGCCTAGAAACGAATTGTTGTCAGGGTTGGAGGGGTTATCCTCTGCATTACTCACCTGACGATTAACTTAGATTGCTCTACTTAAAAGCAGTTTTTGGGGAGTCAAACATCATGAATGAGCATCAACAAAACTTTCGGATTGCTGCTGCCAAGGCTTTTATTGAGTCGCTTGACCAATTACAAACTATAGGGGCTTTAGAACATCAGCCGACTGAATCTGAGTGCCAGCCCGAAGGCTCTGTTTCTTCCACCAACTCAACTCAGGCCAAAATCTGGGATGAAGTCGCTGCTGACCTTGATGCATTTTTCGGCGATACTCAATCGTCACAAGCTGGAATATGGGGTGAAGAAAGTTGAAGGTTTGCACGTTACCACTGTCAACCTTCCAAGCTTCCCAGCTTCCAACCTTTAACCCTTGATTCGGCGTTGGCGTTGAGCTTCATACAGTATCAACGCTGCTGCGATCGCCACATTCAACGACTCGACTCCTGGCATCAGCGGAATGTTCACTGGCTGATCGGCTAACGATACCAAGTCAGTCCTCAGTCCCGCCGCCTCATTTCCCAACAAAATCAATGTGGGAGAGCACAAGTCTATGTCCCAGTAGCTTTTTTGGGCATTTGGCAGGGTTGCCACTACCTGTATTCCTTGAGCCTGGCATTGATGAACAACATCTGGTAAATCGGGAGTCACACTCACAGGTAAACGGAACCACTGACCCGCAGAGGAGCGTAGGACTTTCGGATTATCGATGTCCACACTGTCTGTGCTCAACCACAAGCGCTCAGCACCCGCTGCTGCTGCTGTGCGAATGATGGTTCCCAGGTTGCCGGGGTCTTGCACCGTCTCCAACGCTAAACCGACGCCCTGAAGTAGGGGAATACCTTGTGACGGCGTGGATTGGGAAGTAAGGGAGCGCTGTGCTGTTGCTACCACTCCATCAGGTTGTATGGTCGTTGCGATCGCCTTGAGAACTTCCGGACTCACCAGCTCAGCTCGTTGACATCGAGAAGCCACTTCCTGCCAAAGTTGCTGATGCCGCATTTGCCAATCTGTTGTACAACAAACCGTAACCAACGGGTAATCGACCGCACAGGCTTCTTCTAATAGGTGAGTTCCCTCCAGCAAAAATAACTGCTGCTCCCGTCGTCCCTTCGCACTGTGCAGCTTCCTAATTTGCTTTACTATAGGGTTTTGAGTACTCGTCAGCATGGCGATTTTAGAATTTAGGTTTTGAATTTTAGATTGGTGATAAATCCAAAATCCCAAATCCAAAATTGACATGCGGAACCCGGGACTTGAACCCGGAAGCCCTTGCGGGCACTAGAACCTGAATCTAGCGCGTCTGCCAATTCCGCCAGTTCCGCTTAATTTGTGCTTTAGCGCACAATTTACTATTGTGCCTTAATTCCTAGCCCTTGTCAACTAACTAATTGTTTTTGTTTGAGACTCCTACCCAGGAAATAAAAGCTCACGTACATTGTCCTACAAATCTCTCTCCTGTGCTCCCTCTACCTGATTTTTTTCAGGGAAGCGCACTAAAATGAAAGCTCACTAACCATTACCCTAAAACTCTTCTCCCCCTAGGCCCTAAGCTCTAACCCTTATTTTTCAGAAAACGAACCAAGACAGAGTACAATGCGAGACTGGCAGACCAGTAAGCTGGATCACAAACCTGGACATTTACAATCTTTCAGGTAGAATCAGAACCAAATTTTAAAAAATGCTTGCGTATTTCTCTGATTCTGGAGGATAGACCCATCAATCACTCTCTCAGCCTGACAGACACCCAGTCTCTACCCCAAGAAGACAAGTCCGTGTTACAAATCTGGGGCAAAAATCCCTTACACGGGGAGGTTAAAATCAGCGGAGCTAAAAACTCTGCCTTGGCAATTATGGCGGGAGCTTTACTTTGCCCCGAAGATTGTCAACTGCGCAATGTGCCTTCTCTGGTAGACATTAAGCGCATGTGCCAAATCCTCTCGGCTCTGGGCGTGAAGATAGAGCGCAAGGGTGACATCCTAGAGATTAATGCTCGCCACCTGGGACATTCACAAGCCCCCTACGAGTTAGTTAGCCAGCTACGAGCCAGTTTCTTTGTAATTGGCCCACTGTTGGCGCGTTTAGGAGTTGCACGAGTGCCTCTTCCTGGGGGCTGCGCTATTGGCGCTAGACCTGTAGACCTTCATGTTCGGGGTCTGCAAGCGATGGGAGCCGAGGTGCAAATTGAGCATGGAATGGTTCACGCTTACATCAGCGGGAGTGGCAACAAAAAGTTAAAGGGAGCCAAAATTTACTTGGACTACCCTAGCGTAGGAGCCACAGAAACGCTGATGATGGCGGCAACGCTGGCAGAAGGAGAGACCACTCTTGAAAATGCTGCCCAAGAGCCAGAAGTTATAGATTTGGCGAATTTTTGTAGCGCCATGGGAGCTAAAATTCGTGGCGCTGGCACGAATACGATCATTATTTCCGGTGTTCCCAACCTACACTCGGTAGACTACTCGATTATTCCTGATCGGATTGAGGCAGGAACCTTCTTAGTTGCTGGGGCCATCACCCACTCTGACATTACTATTTCACCGGTAGTGCCCGATCACCTAACGCCTGTTATTGCTAAGCTGCAAGACATTGGTGTCAAAATCATTGCCGAGGGGCCTAACCGTTTACGATTAGTTCCCGGAAGACTACGGGCAACTGATATCGAAACTTTGCCTTATCCAGGATTTCCTACCGATATGCAAGCGCCGTTTATGGCTTTACTGGCGCTGAGTGAAGGAGACAGCGTCATCACCGAAACGGTGTTTGAAAATCGCCTGCGTCATGTTGCTGAGTTGAATCGCATGGGCGCAGATATTCGCGTCAAAGGGAATAATGCGATTATTCGCGGGGTATCCTTCTTATCGGGAGCACCTGTCGTAGCGACGGACTTACGCGCATCTGCGGCGCTAGTACTGGCAGCGTTAGCGGCAGAGGGCAAAACGACAATTCAAGGACTGCATCATTTGGATCGAGGCTACGACAATCTCGAAGGGAAGCTGCGTAAGTTGGGAGCTAAGATACAACGAGTGCAAGACGAAACAGAGGCAGAAGCCGAGGAGCAGCAGACTTTGACAGTTCCCAGCCAACCCAATACACCGTCGCACTAGGCTGGATTAAATCGCTCCTGGCTAACTCGAAGTGCCAGCCGCCATTATCGACAAATCAGTCCTGTCAGTTCTGAGTTAGGAGTTGTATATCTCATCTAAATCAGCCGTCTTTACTCAGTACTGAACAGGAAGATTTTTTAATTTTAGATAGTAAGGGTATCTAACTTTTGGCTAGAGGGTATCTCGAACTTCTGGCTGATGATAAACGTTTCTGATTTGTGCGACCTTACACAGTAAGCATAATCACTCAATGTTAAGAAGCACGAAGAAGAAACAATGCCTGATCAAACCTATAGGAAAGACCTTCCAGAAATCGACCCCACAGAGATAGAAGATTCTAGATCTGCGATCGCCGATGAACATCGCTCGTTCCTGGAAAAGGTAATGGTTAAAGCCGGATTTGCAGATCTTTACGACGCTAGAGACTTTACCGAAGTCGTGTTTCGTGTCATGCGCGACTTAATGACAAAAGACGCCATTGAGCGCGTCGAGTCAGAACTGCATGAAGAGGCTGTGCCGACGAAGGAGAAAGCACTTCAGATGGAAGTCGCTGACCTTTGGAAGGATACTAATCCGATTGTGGGATTTTTAAGTCGAATCCGTCAACCTTTGAGAGGCCCAGCTCCGCTTGGAATTGATTCCAATCTATTTCTCACCCGTGTTGCCAACGAAGGTGCACTCCCGCCAATGGTTGAACGAGAGCAGGCTGTTAAAGCCGTTTTTGAAGCCACCAAGGACGAACTGTCTGCTGAGCGGATTCAGGAAATTGCCGGTTGCCTCCCTGACCGTGTGCGTGAGCTTTGGGAGCAGGCTTAGTTAGAATCGAATCTACATTTCGCCCTTTGAACCGTCGTCATCGTCGATAATGACACAAATGAGTGCCAGTCTCCAATTTTTGGGGGCTGGTTTTTGATTAGAGACGCCTGGACTGAAGTGCCAATGGTCAGTGCGATCGCGATGAGGAGTAAATGGTAACGTTAAGTTAGCCGTTGAATTGAGTACAAAAAGTCTATAAAGTCTTTAAGCAAATCTATACAAAACTGCTAACCATCACCTAATGAATCAGGGTTATGCAAGACCTCTTCTCAAAGCTTTACTCCCAGGTTCTCGCCCCGGAAATCCCTCCCTTAACTGAGAAACAACAACAGCTACTTCTGCAACTTTCCATTGATGAAAATAGCCCTGGCACAATTGGGCGTGACTTTCAAACCCTGATAGACTTCCTGCAACCCAACGGCACTGAAGTCAGTGGGATTCACAACCTCTTTCCTCTTAAATCGCTACCCGAACTCAACGCTCGTCTGAGTCATGCCATCGAAACGAATCTCAAACGCCCTCAACAAAAGTCCTACCCCTACATCAACGGACTTTATTTGTTATTACGCGCCTCTGGGCTATCTCACGTCAAACACGTTGGAAAAAAACAAATCTTGGTTTTAGACGAAGCCCTGCTGCAATCCTGGACAAAACTTAACCCAACGGAACGCTATTTCACCCTTCTGGAAGCTTGGATGATTTGGGGGCATGAAGAAATCTTGGGAGAACGGTACGACCCAACGGGTAACTTATTCAAATGTTTGCGATTTTGGTCAAGGATTCCCGACAAAGGCTTAACGTTTGCCAAGTATACCGACCAAAACGACTTGGCCTATTCTCCTGGAATTTACAACATTGCTCTTCTCGATTTATTTGGCTTCGTATCAGTCAAATCGGGAAAAGCAGAAGCTGGGAAAGGGTGGCGCATTACCCGTGTACAACGCTTGCCGTTTGGCGATGCCATGCTGCAATTGTTGTTTGCAATTTATGGCAAAAAAGGCTTTGTCTGGGCAGCTCAAAGTAACGTCAATGTCACATTTGGGGAATTACAAACGGATTTCAACCCTTTGTTTCCTGAATGGAAAAATAACCTAGTCCTTACACAGAGCGAGTTCAGCGAGGGAATTTATGTCTTTAAAGTATCCCTCGGCAAAGCTTGGCGGCGCATTGCTATCCCCGCCAAGCTGAAATTAGACTGGTTAAGCAATAGTATTTTGGATGCTTTTGACTTTGAGAATGACCATTTGTACGAATTTCGCTATAAAGACCGCTTTGGTCGCAGCGGACAAGTGAGTCATCCCTACTGCGAAAACTCTCCCTCAACCGCACAAGTCCGTGTGGGTGAATTGCCACTGCAACCCGGCGACAGGATGATATTTCTCTTTGATTTTGGTGATAACTGGGAATTTGACGTGCAACTGGAAGAAATCCAGCCGCCTAGTGCCAAAATCAAAAAGCCAAAGATTCTGGAAAGGCAGGGCGAAGCACCAAAACAGTATTGGGATGAGGAAGAAGATTGGGAGGAAGACGACGAAGAGATAGAGGGTTAGTTATTGCCCAAGAGTTGATTGTTGAAAGGCAGCTATAACGGTTCTCACCTTGGTGAGGTACAAACATCTAGGTTTTTGTTCATGGTTCATAGTTCATAGTTCATGGCAATAAACACGCCTGGAACCTCACACTGAGCTTCAAGGTGTACCTCATGTAATTGAGAGCCGATATAATTGCTCTGGAAGTGCTAAGACTTATCGCACAACTATCTGAAAAGGGTATCAGTTGGCTTAAAGTAAACCTATTAGATTAAGAGGAAGTAGTGTCCCTCGTTGTTGAGGAACATAGGGAGCAGTTTTTTGCCGAAGTAGGTCAGCTAGTAAACCGGCCAATAAACGAAGAACAAGAGTATAACGAAGTAATATCAAATACCTAAATGTTTGCTACAAATCAATCTCCGCGTCCTTGCGTCCCCGCGTCCCCGTGTCAATCATCTGTAGCCAACTTAAGGAGAAACGATATAAGCCCCCTAGTCCCGCCGATATCGAAAAGGCAATTGAAATCGCTTCGACCGAGTATGGGGTAAGATTTCCCCTATCTTGACTGCCTAAACGACTGGGCGATCGCACCCATAATTAGTGCGATCGCCAAAGCTCACTAATCGTTAGCTAAAAGTTATCGTGAAGTTACCGTGGTAATCAGGGCTGTTTAGGCTAAATTGCCCTTGACTCTGATTGAGTAAATGCGATTACTTGAACCCGAAAATGCTGTGGAAGCCGCTCCAGATCCAGTAAACAGGACTTTTCCGTTCAAGTTACCTAAGTCCCACGCTTCATTATCGGGTTTGGAGAAACTGACAGAACCTTGTTGTGGATAGTAGGCTCCAACAAAGTCACCTTTTTCGACTTTAATCGGTGCAGAGAGTGAGAAATCATTAAATCCAACAACAGGAGTTTTTACCTCACTTTGACCAACAACTGACCAGGAATTTGCTGCCTTTCTGTAAATTATCAGTTGTACAGGTAGGGTATTTTCAGCCCAAATCTCCCATCCAGTTACTTCACCAACCCCATTGATGGGACTGTTCGTGTCTACTAGGTAAAATTTGCTGCGTGTATCTGCGTATGCCTTATCGTCAACTGTATTACCACCCAGGGTTACTGCTGTTCCTGACGTTCCTTCAAACGTGGCAATCAACCCTTGTCCGTTACTGCGGGTGAGAATTAGTTGATTTTTACCAGAAGCGCCATCAAGATTGACAATGGGATTGGTACTTTGTTGATACAGTTCTTTGACACCCGCCAAAATTGGGTGAGAATAATTTATCGGTTGATTGCCGCGAACGTCATTGTATTCACCTAAGAGTTTGAACCCAAAAGCGTTGAGGAAAGGATTCCAATGATCGGCTTCACCTTGTGCGCCACCCCATCCTGTTCCTGCCATGATGTAAACGTTACCGCCTGCTTTGACATATTCAATCAAGACTTGATTATCGGCAGCATCTCCACCCACAAAAATGCCGTCGTAGGTTAACAATGTGGGCAAATCAAATTTAATATTGGTTCCGGTTGTCCAAGTGTGACCGACCTTTTTCATTGCTTCTGCTAAAGCCGATTGGGTCAAGCCAAAGTTAGTTGAATAAGCATGGAATTTGCCAGGGCGATCACCTACAAACCATTTGGCAATATTGGTGGCGAAAACAGCCCCATCTGGAGCAACTTTAATCCCATCGTTACTGAGTGTCCATTCGTCACCATTTACAACTATTTTGCCTGTTTTAACTTGAGGCTTACGAGAGGGAAGCTGATGAATAGCTTTGATTTGTTGTTCAGAAAGTGCACGATTATAGATGCGAATATCATCTAACGCCCCTTTGAAGAACTCAGCTTTTGAGCCGCGTGCTGACCCAATTAGCAAGCTTAAGGAATTGGTTCGGATTGAGGGGCTGCCATGTGGTGCTGAACCATCAGGTTTACCGTCTAAATAGAAAGTCGAGACACCTTTGGAGAACACCACAGCGACATGATGCCACTCATTGAGAGAGTAGACAGTATTAGCCTGAGCGTTTTGTACCCCTCCACACAAACGCAGTTTCCGTCCGGTGCTGCCATCGTAGGTGTCAAAGTTATAGCCGTCGTTTACACCATACGACCCTTTCTCAACCAATCGATATCCTGCGGCTTTGCCTGCTTCTTGTTTGAGCCACAAAGAAATTGTCAAGTTGTCAGTCAGATTCAGCAGGTCATTGTGCGGCACTTCAATATAATCGTCAACGCCATCAAATTGGTAAGCACTTTCAGGAATACCAAATCGGTCGGTTGTCAGCGTCGCACCATGTACAGTGCCGTGCAGGTTATGACCGCTTGTATCTTGTGCATTACTGTCAAATAGATAATGCGCGATTAACCCGTCTTCCAGTGTTTGTGAAGTTGGTGGTTTCTCCGTGCTGATAAATTCAACCATCCACTCATTGCCGATGCCCGTACCCCAGGTCGTTACGCCCTGTGCTGTGTCGGGACGGTGCAAATAATCTCCTTTCCAGGATTTGAGTTTGATTTTTTTGTCGCCAATCAGTTCGACTATCCACTCATTGCCGATACCCGTACCCCAGGTCGTTACCCCTTGTACTGTATCAGGACGGTGTAAATAATCTCCTTTCGAGGACTTGAGTTTGATTTTGTTGTCGCCAATCGACTCGATTATCCACTCGCTGACAGCGCCTGTACCTCCAGTGTCAACCCCTTGTGCTGTATCTGGACGATGCAAATAATCCCCTTTCCAAGACTTAAGTTTGATTTTGCTATTCGTTACTAGATTTAGTGGCGTGGGTTGGATAGGTAATTCTTCCTGTACCCAGGTTGCACCATTAATCGTGCCGTTGTTACCTTTTCCTGTCTTGTCAGTCACCGTATTTCCAGAAGATTCATTTAAAGGCCAATAGCCCACCAGTCCGGCTTCATTGCCTTTGAGGCGCTGCTTCATATTTGCTTTGATTTCATCTGAAGAACGAACCACATTCCACAGCCGAACCTCAGCTATTTTCCCTCTAAATGCATAAGATTCATTATCATCTTTGTACATCCCAATTAATAAATCATTTTCTGGGTTGTACTCAAGTTTATTTCCAGCAATCGGATTTTTAAATATTTCCACACCATCGATGTAGAATCTCATATGCTGGCCATCATAAGTCCCAGCAATGTGATGCCACTGACTGAGGTTAATTGTATTAGCTCCACTGTAGGGATAGTTGATTGGTAATGATGATAGCTTTAAGCCAAAGTAGAAGCCGCTACTGCCATCGAGAAGTAGACCATATCCACTCTCTGTATTTCCAGTATCGAATATATTACAAATAATTCCAGCCCATTGTTTTTGAGCTGCCACATTAATCCAAGCTTCTAAGGTGATATTTTTTTCAACTTTAAATTCAGATTTTTTGCCCAAGTTGACATAATCATCCTGCCCATCAAATGCCAATACGTACTGTTGGTTAGTCATTGATTTTTACTCTAAACTAATGGTGAATTTTGAGTGCCAGAAGTTGCACCAACTCTCTTTTGACGATTTAGAAGCTTGGGAACACAAACTCTATACCAAATCATGGAGAATTGATATTAGCTTCCTGACGGAAATAGGTATTAGCTTACCCTGTATTTGTAAAGTGCTTTAGCACCTGAACGGCTAATAATTACCCAACATGAGCCGCTCATTTCTTTGAGTTGCAACAAAAAAATCTAGTTGGCACTAACCTTTTTCCTATTCTCTGACGAATACGGACTGTTCGCCGCTTGCAACGTTAGGGTAGAGGTGGCTTTCTTGAGATAAGAATGTAACATCTTTGCATCAAAGCAGAGCACACCTGTGTTAAGTAGTCGTACTTCATCTCGTTATTACAAGCTCAGCATCTAAAGCCTGTTTCTAAAGAAATATGAGTTGAGAGTTCTCAAGTAGACTGTACTCAATGATGAAAACGGATGCTAAAAGATTTGAAAAAGCATCGCATTAAAATAATTAACTTTTTGTTTGAACTTGTCAAACTATAAAAATTGATAAAAATTGGCTACTTTTAAGACTTAATGAAACGTCTTCGCTCAACTACATGTTAACCAGGATTTGTCAATCAATAAAAATTGAGTATTTAGAGTGTGAAATTCGGATTCGCAAAGGCTTATCTAACGCTGGTTCCCTTCGAGATGCGATAGAGTCCGTTCTTAAAGAGGCAGCGTACTAACACTGTTGGCAGTAGCTATAGCAAAAGGCAGAGGGCAGAAGGGATGCATATTGGCTGCTCTAGGTTTCAGTATTTTGCTTCGCCCTAATCGCCTTGGCGACTGCTATGTAGCTACAGCGATCGCAATCTTACCAACTACGTGCCCTTGTTCGCTCACGGCATGAGCAGCCGCCAGTTCCGAAAGCGGATAGGTACGCTCGATTATCGACCGCATCTTACCTACTTCAATCAGCTCTTTAAGGTAGGCCAAATCCTGACCATTGGGCTGGGCAACAATCAGTTTCGCCTTTTTTCCAGGTAGCAAAAACGTGAGGACGCTCTGCACTACGCTGTCAGGATCGGGTAACGTAGTGACGTAAACGCCGTTAGGCGTCAAGATGTTTTTGCAAGCCGAAAAGGATTGTTTGGCAACAGCGTCGAGAATGATGTCGTAGACGCGGGTTTCCTTGGTAAAGTCTTGGACTGTGTAATCGATAATGCGATCGGCTCCCAAGGATTGTACCAGCTCCACATTGGCGGTACTGCAAACGGCTGTCACTTCTGCCTTGAAAGCGTTGGCAATTTGCACGGCAAAGCTACCCACTCCCCCCGAAGCACCATTAATCAACACCCTGTGCCCCGGCAAAATCTGCCCCAAATCCCGCAACGCTTGTAGAGCGGTAGTCGCAGCTAGAGGTACGGCGGCAGCTTGTTCGTAGGACATAGTATCAGGTTTCAGACAAGCCACCCGTTCGGACACAACTGCATACTCGGCG
Source organism: Waterburya sp. (assembly GCA_036703055.1). Lineage (GTDB taxonomy): Bacteria > Cyanobacteriota > Cyanobacteriia > Cyanobacteriales > Coleofasciculaceae > DATNPV01. Next base: position 13,904 of record DATNPV010000038.1, on the reverse strand, counting down.
TAGGCACCGCCAGGGAGAGAATCAAGGTAGGCATAGATTTTGTCTCCTGGTTGAAATCGCGTAACCGACTCTCCAACTTCTATCACTTCTCCCGCAACATCAAACCCTAAGATGAGTGGAAACTTATAACCGGTTAGAAATTGAAGCTGTCCAGCTCGAATCTTCCAATCCACAGGATTAACGCTGCTGGCGTAGACTTTAACTAACAGTTGATTCCGTTGGATCGAAGGCGTTTCTATGTCCCCATATTGTAGGACCTGAGTCGAGCCATACTGATTGATAAAAACGGCTTTCATAAAACTTGCTCGTACCTCATCAACTATTTATAGAATATTAGCTAACTACTATATTGAGTTCAGATACGCCAAATCTTTGAGCTTTCTTACAGCGTTCTATATAAAGTCGAGTGACTTGGTCTTGCTCATTCTTGTGCAAAACTTGCTGGAAAACTTGCTGGGCTTGGGCAAAGTTTTCCTGAATATAAAATAATACTCCCTGTTCAAACTCAGCACGTGTTTGCCGTTTTAGTTCAATGAGTGGCTCAAGATTTCCATCATAAACTTCAAATACACCTACAGGTTGGCTTTTGCCTTTCACCTTAACTCGATCAAGAAATCGATAGTTATACTGTTCACGGTTTCTAAGTAGACACAAGGTTTGTTCACTAATTAATATATCAGCTCCATAAACCTTGGTTAATCCTTCCAATCGAGACGCGAGATTTACAGCATCAGCAATGACTGTGCCCTCCATCCGCTCTGATTCTCCCACGATACCGAGCATTAAACTGCCAGTATGCAAACCAATCCCGATCGCAATCGGTTGTTCCCCATTCTCTTGTCGATAAACATTATAGAGAGAAACTTGCTTTTGCATCTCAATGGCTGCCTGTAGCGCATCATCAACAGCTTGGGGAAATAGCGCCATAATGGCATCACCAATGTATTTATCAATAAACCCATAATGATTCCGAATCACTGGGCTCACTCGGCTCAAGTAAGCATTCAGGAAGTCAAAATTTTGTTTCGGTGACATTTTTTCCGAAAGACTGGTAAATGAACGAATATCAGCAAAAAGAATGGTCATCTCTTTCTGAACTTGGTCACCTAATTGCACATCTACAATATTCTCTCGTTCCAAAAACTGCAAAAACTCGTGGGGAACAAAACGCCCATAGGCTGTATTAATTTTGGCTAACCGAATATGGGTTTTAATGCGTGCCAGTAATTCATTTTTGGAAATGGGCTTGGTCAAATAATCATTAGCACCTACACTAAATCCTTCTACTAAATCGGACACTTGATTTTTGGCGGTTAACAAAACAATCGGCAATTCATTGGCGGGAAACTGCTCACGAATTTTTTGACAAAGTTCATACCCCGTCATTTTAGGCATCATAATATCCAGCAAAATTAGGTCAGCCCTAAATCCATTATCAAGGATTTCCAATGCCTCCATCCCATTAACCGCCTGGGTAATCGCATAATTTTGCAAAGAAAGATGATTTACTAATACTTGAAGATTTACAGGTTCATCATCGACAATCAAAATTTGAAAGCGTCCGGGATTTGTGGTTAAAATTTTTCCATCAGTTAAGACTTCATTAGCCGTCATTGTCGTAACCGAAAACTCTCGAACCTTCGAGACGGTATCTTGGGGTTCATGCTCTGCCTCATGCTTGGCTATAGGTAGAGTGAAAGTGAAGCGTGAGCCAACTCCTATTTGAGACTCTACCCAAATTCTGCCCCCGTGTAACTGAACAAGTTGTTTAGTTATCGCCAAACCTAATCCAGCTCCGCCGTATTCTCTAGCAATTGAACCATCCGCTTGTTCAAATGATTCAAAAATTCGGTCTAACTTATCCTCTGGGATGCCGATACCTGTATCAGCAATGGTAATTTGCAATTCATGATTAGCTACAGTCGCCAACACTTCAACTGTTCCACTTGGCGTAAATTTAATGGCATTGCCAATCAAGTTATACAAAATCTGTTGCAACCGATTTTCATCCGCATCGGCAGGAGGAATATCAGCGCTAATTTTATTAATTAACTTTAGCTCTTTTTTCCCAATCAGCCCTTGAGAGAGCGTGAGTACTACTTGAGTAATTTCTCTCAACCCTACTGATTTAATTTTTAATTTAATATTTTTGTGCTTTAATTGGGAAAAATCGAGTAAATCATTGACTAACTGTGATAGTCTTCGACCACTAGAGATAATTAGAGATAGATTAAATAAAGTTTCTGGAGATAATTGACCTGTAGCACCATCTGTTAAGGATTCAGCAATGCCAATAATACCATTCAGAGGAGTTTTCAGTTCATGAGAGGTATTGGCTAAAAACTCATCTTTAAGTTGGTTGATTTTCTGCAAATCGGAATTCTTTTTCTCTAATTCTATGGCATAAACTAGCAGACGTTTGCGAGCTTCATTAAATCGGCGCTCTAAAATAAATGCTAAAAACAGGATAAAAATTAATGTTCCCCAAGGATAAAGTTTGTGATAAAAATGAACGGATTCAAGAATATATATTAAAACATCATGAACTGCACAAATTGTCAGGATGCTAAATCCAGCCGTAAATATTTTTGCATCCCAGTTGCCTATTAAAGAATTTTTGCCAGCGATGATTAGTAAAATTACAGCACTAGATAGCAAGAGGAGCTGAGCTGGAAAAACAGTAGAACTCCAAGCCAGCTTTTGAGTCGCGACTAATGGTAGAGCTATAACAGCATAAGTGAGGTGAATTTGCCACAAACGCTGAATAAGCTTTCGACTACCTGAGTCGAACGTCTTCTCAAAAAAGAGGCAAGCACTAACGGGCATTAAATAGAAAGAAATGTAATGAATGTAATCACAAACTAGAGAGTTTCTATAAAAAAGATTAATAAATTCAGAACGAGAGATTGTATATAGACCGATAAGTATTGCCAAATATCCAAAAGATAAATAAGAATTTTTTTCTTGCCGATTAACTGACAGTAAAATCGCAATCAACCCTAATAAAGCAAAAAATATACCCAAAATCGCATCGATTTCTTGTAAGACTAAATGTTTGACTAAATCTACTTGAGAACCGACCAAAACTCGGTCAAACAATCCAATATAAATAGAAGAATGAGGCGTGACATCCATTCGGAAAAGCAACGTTTGACCTGGAAAACCTGGCTTAAGAGGAACAATCGGCCATTGATAACCTTCTGCATCCGATTCGCCTGAAGCATTTAGCGACAATTGAGGATAGATGCGTTGATTTTGAAGATAAACATCTAAAAGGTAAGGGACTGAACGCAGATAAATGGACGGAGACTGCCATTGTCCCTTGGGTAAGGAAACACGTAGCCAAAGAACTTTGGCTCCAGGTAACTTCTTGAGTTTTTTAGGAAACTGAAAAGGCTGCCAATCAGTACTGGAGAATGTTTGTTGAGTCCCAATGGGAATCCCAGCTTCATCTCCGGGAAAGTCACCCCAGTGATATTGCCATCCTTGAGTGAGTTCTACGGGAGGTACACTAACCTGCGCTTGTGCTTGACTAGGCCATAGAGTCAGTTGCAGGATACTCAGTAATATCAATAACAGAGAACCTAAACACCAACCCATTGAGCCACGAGTCCCATTAAACATAAGTTTCATGCTTTGGAATTAGCACTGTTGAATCTTACTCGCTGAAGGTCGCGCTTCCTCAACATATCAAATGTTTGACTAACGCCTTGAAGTGGGTGCAACTATTTATCAAAAATCTATCTACGAGAGTAGGAGGGCGACAAAATTTCTTGCTAGCTTGCAGGAAGACCACACAAAAGTTATGGAACTCCTACTAAGTTCTATTCGGTACTCACGCCAAGCTAGGAGTCAACAGAGAATTACTAACGACTCACCCCTAACTCTCCTTAGGACTGGGGAATTGGGACATCAAATAGAGAATCAATCTTCCCATCCCCCTGTCTCCCCTGCTCCCTGCCTATGCTCAAGACAACCAATAGTCAACAAGAGCAATAAGTCAAGATTTCTCTACAAAAATTGAAATTTAAAAATTTTATTGTTACATTGCATGAAAAGATACGAGATGTGGTAAAGGCCGTGATTAAGTTAAGATCTGTATCCCGACCCCTGCAAGCGCAGTCCCGCGTTTATGATTTGAAGGCACGGTTAGACTGGGGTGAACCCGCCTTGACAATTATTGATGTCCGCGATCGCAGGGAGTTTAACATCAGTCATATTATGGGGGCTGTTCCCATGCCAATGAATGAACCAACAGACCGAGTGTTGAGCAAGCTGGAACTGGGCCGCGATATTTATGTTTACGGCGCAACGGATGAAGAGACAGTCCTGGGGGCAACTAAACTGCGCGAAGTTGGATATCGAAATGTCTCTGAAATCAGAGGAGGGTTGGCGGCCTGGAAGGCCGTTGGCTACCCGGTGGAGCCGATGTCAACGACGGTGATTCTGTAGAATGGGTCATCGGTCAGAGGCTTGAAGGTTAGAAAGTTGAATGTTGGAAGGTTGAATGTTGGAAGGTTGAAAGCGATCACCTGCCAATCTGCAAACTGCAACCCGTAACCGACTCACCTGTAACCTATTCTCCATTCCCTAGATTCTCCACCACCAATTAGTGTTCAAAGATGTCTTTGTAGTGCAACAAATCCAAAGCTACTATCACCGACAAGGCGTTAAAGCACTGTTGAGCCAGTGCCCAGCGCTCTTCTCGTTGCAGCATGTCAACTAGTTTTTGCTTTACACTCAGCAGGTAGCGGACATCATTGGCAGCATAACGCAATTGCTCGTCTGAGAGGTTGGCAACATTCCCCCAGTCAGAACTTTGAGCTGTTTTATCGAGTTCTATCTGCTCTAACTCTAGAACTACATCCTTAAGCCCGTGACGGTTGGTGTAGGTACGAGCTAACTTGCTAGCAATTTTGGTGCAAAACACAGGCGTGACGTGAATACCCAGATTTTGCTGGAGGGTAGCTAAATCAAAACGAGCAAAGTGAAAGACTTTAATCACGTTGGGGGATTCTAGTAACTGTTTTAAGTTGGGGGCATCTGTTTGTCCTTTAGTAATGCGGATAACGGTAACTCTTCCTTTGGGGTCACACAGTTGTACGAGACACAAGCGATCGCGCTGGTAAATGAGTCCCATTGTTTCAGTATCAACAGCGATCTCCTCTGCCGCTAGATACTCTTGGCACAGGATGTTGGGAAGGTCGCGATCAAAAACCTGAAATTCTTTTAATTCCATAGCAATAGAAGAGTTGATGGGTAAGAATGTTGAACGTTGAAAGTTTAACAGACAACTTTCAACTTGCTAACCTTCAACTTACTTAACGGTGTTTAATGAAAATCTGCGTTAAGTAGTACTCGCCCTTGGCATTTTTGGCAATTCCAATGCCCGTTAGATCAAAGTTGCCCTCCATGTTGTGACGATGTCCGGTACTTTTGATCCAACCTTCAACCGCCTGCTTACCTGGGTCAGCATACCCTAAGTTATAAGCCACATTTTCCCCAGCACGGCGATAGGGAATGGATTTGGCGATCGCTTTGACTCGCCCTTCAAATCCATTATGGCTAAAAGGAACTTTCCCACTCGCCATGGCTTGGCTGTGAATTCTTGCCTGCTGAGCAATCTGGGCATTCCACTTGAGAGGGGGTAAGTTATGGGACTTGCGATATTGATTAACCTGTTGATGAACAGATTGTTCCATCGCAGCGAACTGGCTGGGGGTTGCCCGTTGCGCTACGGTAGTAGGCGTAGATTTGTCGGAGAGGAAAGGTAAACTCCTACTATCCAAAGAAGAGCCTGCACAACTGCTCATTCCGGCGACAAGAAAAAGCAATCCGAAAATAGTTTTTGTTGAATGGTATTGCATCTCGATCAGTAGGTTAGGTCGGCAGTATTCAGCAAAAAGTATGAAGTGTGAAGGATGAAGTAGGGAACTCTTGTTGGTGAGAGTCTAAATCTCCTTCCAACTAAGAGATGAAGTATGCATTTTTTTCAACCTTCAACCTTTAATACTTGCCTAGGTTGTGGGACTACCCACCTTTCCTACTGTAGCTATTACGTTTGTACGGTTTTCTACCCTGGTTATCGGTTGGAGAACAGGTTAGTACTATCCACTTGGCTATGCCTCCGTTTCTAAGTTAATGAACTTAACAACCGTCTGAACATCCTTATCCCCGCGTCCGGAACAGTTAATCACGATGCGAGGACTGCCAGTGAGTTGAGGGCACAGGGTTTCGAGGTACGCGATCGCATGAGCCGTTTCCAGCGCTGGGATAATGCCCTCTAGCTCCGATAATCGGCGCAACCCTGCGATCGCGTCTTGGTCAGTTACGGCATAATAGTCTGCCCGACCACTATCTTTTAAATAACTATGCTCAGGGCCAACACCAGGGTAATCTAGTCCCGCACTTACCGAGTGTGCCTCTACCACCTGACCATCCTCATCTTGTAGCAAATAACTCATTGCACCGTGCAACACCCCCGGACGCCCTTGTGTTAAGGTAGCGGCGTGTTTCTCCGAATTCACCCCTTCCCCTGCTGCTTCAACACCAATCAGCCTCACACTGGGTTCATTCACGAACTCATGAAATAAGCCCATAGCATTTGAACCACCGCCCACACAGGCCAACAGAATATCAGGCAAACCGCTCCACTTTTCCTGGCACTGAGTACGAGTTTCTTTACCGATGACGGCTTGGAAGTCGCGCACCAGCATTGGGTAAGGATGTGGCCCTGCCACCGAACCGAGAATGTAATGAGTTGTTTCTACATTCGTCACCCAGTCTCGAATGGCTTCTGAGGTGGCATCTTTCAGGGTGCCCGTACCAGCAGATACAGGTTGTACCCTCGCTCCCATCAACCGCATCCGGAACACATTGAGCGATTGCCGTTCCATATCCTGGACGCCCATATAGACGATGCATTCCAGTCCAAACCGAGCACACACGGTTGCGGTTGCCACGCCATGCTGACCGGCCCCCGTCTCTGCAATAATCCGTCGCTTGCCCATCCGCTTGGCTAGCAGCACCTGAGCTAGGGCATTATTGATTTTGTGGGCACCGGTATGATTTAAATCTTCTCGTTTCAGGTAAATTTGGGGGCCGGTCCCATCCGGTTTGGCATAGCGGGCAGTCAGGCGTTCGGCAAAGTAAAGAGGAGTGGGGCGTCCCACATAGTCTCGCAGCAATTGTTGCAGTTCTTGCTGAAAATCTGGGTCATTGCTGTATTGCTTAAATGACTGCTCTAACTCAAACAAAGCTGGCATGAGTGTCTCAGGCACATACTTACCGCCAAACTTCCCAAAGCGTCCTAAAGCATCGGGTTGCTGGGTTGCCGCGTTGGCATCAGATTGGGAACTTGGAGGTAAGGGAGTGGTAGTCACAGCGAACAGGGAGATACAGGACAAAAACCATTATAAAGCTCTGCCTGAGGGGAGTGAGCATAAGGCTTTATTAGACAATAGTTTTAGTATCTGTATCACTCTTCTCTGCTAACGTCTCTAGGAGTCCTAGCCATAAATAGAGACAATAGCAGCATTCGGCGTTTTTTGTTTTCGCTTTTGCTTATACATCTATGTCTATTACAGGCTCTTTAACAGACTTTTCGTTACCAGAAATTTTTCAGTTTATCGAGAAAGGACATAAAACAGGGCTACTGTCGCTTCGGACCTTGCCCGAATCCCATCTACCGGCCTCAGTGCATTACTTTTGGGTCAAACAGGGGAGGGTTGTGGCGGCAGCGAGTCAATTAAATGGGCAGGGGTTAATTTCTCTGATTCAACAATATCAGTGGGTTAGCCATCGCGTTGTTACCAAGCTAGCTCAGTTTTGTCCCTCTAACAAACCGCTGGGCTTGTATCTCAGAAGTCAAGGTGCTTTACAAGTTGAACACTTAGAACATTTATTCCAACTGCAAATATTACAACAACTCTGTGCTATATCTCAATCCAAGGACGCTCATTTTATATTTGACCAAAATGTACCAATACCTCCGAAAGAAATGACAGGTTTGAGTGTATCAGCGTCTATTTTAGGAGGGGTGTGGCAAAAGCTAGTGATTTTGCGACGACTTTTTGAAGTCAAACAATTTGAGTTAAAAAGCAGTGGGGTCAGTAGCAGCGCTGGAGATTTTTGCCAGAAACTGAACTTGATTCTTGATATTGCCTTTTTTCACTCCCTCAAGTTCTCTGTATTTGACACCGAGAATTCCTTGGCCAAACTCTACCAAGTTCTTGAACTGTACAATCGCCCCTATGATTTACCCAAATCCCTCAAATCTCAAATCCTGTGCGGGACAAGCCCATAAGTTTTAGCCGATGCTGCACGTTACCTTCACAATTGAGGTGCATCTACTTTCTTCCGAAACAAGGTTGGCTGACGCTAAAAGTACCGCTGAGGAAATCGGTATTTGGAGTTAGCGATCGCATGGGGGACACAGGTATTGGCAGGTTTGAGGAGCAACACTAATGGTTGTTTCAATTCTTCACTCAAAGGAATATCTTGAGGGAAAAGTAACTTCCATAAATAAAACCTATGAAAAACAGTCTATTAATTTGGCAACACAGGCAAATAAAATGAGATATCCGCAGATTAAAAAGTAGGTTCAGCCAGCTAGTGAAGTTATTTATCTACCACACCCCCGAACTGACTCCAACCGATAAAGTGCCGGATTGTGCGATCGCGATCGACGTTTTGCGAGCTACAACGACGATGGCTACAGCCTTAAATGCAGGTGCTGAAGCCATCCAAGTGTTTAGCGATATGGAGACGCTAATGCATATCAGTGAACAATGGCCGCTTGATAAACGTCTTCGCGCTGGAGAACGTGGCGGTGCGATGGTGGCAGGTTGTGACTTAGGTAACTCTCCCCTGGATTGCACTCCTGAACGGGTGAAGGGACGGCGATTGTTTATTAGTACGACCAATGGCACCCGCGCCCTACAGTGTGTACAGCAAGCTCCAACCGTTTTAGCAGCTGCTTTTGTGAATCGTCTAGCCGTCGTGCAGTATGTTTTGGCTCATAAGCCAGAGACAGTGTGGCTTGTCGCTTCAGGCTGGGAAGGCAGTTTCTCTTTAGAAGATACAGCTTGTGCCGGTGCGATCGCGCATCTCCTTCTCGACAAACTTAATTGCCCCTTAGATGAATTGGCAGGGAATGATGAAGTAATCGGTGCGCTTGCTCTGTACTTGCAGTGGAAAGACCAATTATTAGACCTACTCAACCATGCCAGTCACGGAAAGCGCCTGTTGGGTCTAGTTTGCCATGAAGATTTGAAGTATTGCGCTCAAACTGATATTTTGGATGTTCTGCCGTTCCAGACAGAACCAGGAGTTTTGGTGAAAAAGGACTAAGCTATTCCACCTTTACATTGCCAGAAAATTGGGCATGGGGCATGGAGTTAGGGATGAGGTGGCTGATGAATTTTCCCGTCCCCCCGTCCCCCCGTCCTCCCGTCCCCCAAGAGCAGACAACGAGAGCAGTGTAACAGCTGATCTACTGCCGGATGGGAATTACAATGATAAACTCCGTTCCCTGTCCCGGTGCTGAAGAATACCGCAACTGACCTTTGTGTTTTTCTACAACAATCGAGTGGCAAATTGGCAGCCCTAATCCTGTACCTTTTCCTACCGACTTAGTGGTGAAGAAAGGATTAAACATTTGGGAACATACCTCCTGTGTCATGCCTAAGCCATTATCCGCAATGGAAATTGCCACTCGATTCTCTTCTATAACCTGAGTCGAGATGCGAATTCGAGGGATTACAGGTTGCTCTTGAGCGGGATGCCGATGGGTTTGGGTTGAATTTTCTCCTGATATCCTGTCAACATTTAACTCTTCTAACGCATCAATAGCATTCGTCAGTAAGTTCATAAACACCTGATTCAGCTGCCCCGGAAAGCACTCTACTTGAGGCAGAGCACCATAATCTTTCCGTAACTCAATCGCTGGACGCTTGGTGCTGGCTTTCAGGCGACTATGCAAAATCATCAAGGTGCTGTCAATGCCCGCATGAATATCTACCGCCTTCATCTCTGCCTCATCCAACCGGGAAAAGGTACGCAACGATTTAACAATCTCTCGAATCCGCTCAGCCCCCACTTGCATACTATTGATTAACCGGGGCAAATCTGCTGTCAAAAAGTCCAAATCAATGGACTCAATTTGAGATTGAATCTCAGAGGGCGGCATCGGAAAAAACTGCTGATAGAGCTGCACCAAACTCAATAAATCCCAAGCATAAACTTCAGCATGATTGAGGTTGCCATAAATGAAATTAATTGGGTTATTGATTTCGTGAGCAACACCTGCCACCAACTGCCCCAAACTCGACATTTTTTCACTTTGAATGAGTTGGAATTGCGTGCGTTGAAGTTCGTGAAGGGCTGTCTCCAATCGAGTCGCTTGCGCTTGAGCCAATTGGGCATGAGCCAGCGATTGAGTGTAAAGACTGGATTGATTAATCGCGATCGCTACTTGCAACACGACTGCCTGTAGTAATTCCACCTCACTGTCGCTCCAGTGCCGTTGAGATCGATGATGCATACAGGCAACGACACCAATGTCACCCGAAGCTGTTTGAATCGGCAGCGACAGGATAGAGGTAACACCTGTTGAGATTAAACTGTCTCGCACCGATGGATCGTCTATGGTATTCACATCATCCGCTCGCAGTATTTCCAGCTCAAGAATTCTGCGGATTACCGGACTAGAGCGCTGTAGTGGGAAACAGCCGATGAAACTCCGCAAGCCAGCGTCTGTAGATTCTTTGACAATTTCCCAACTGGGGGGTTCAGCCAGAGGACGGTACCAAACAAACTGACACCGCTCAATTTGTAACAGAGTGCGAATTTCCTGCACCACTGTTTCTAAGATGGTGTCCAACTCCAAAGAGTTACGAATTTGACTAGCGAGTCGGTTGAGAAGTTGCGATCGCTGCGCTAGATTTTGACTCTCCAGCACTTGTGCCGCTAGGCGCTGTTCCGACTCTTGGAGGGCAGTGTGCCGTGCCTGTATAGTCTCGAGCGTTTCATTGAGGCGATTGCGGTATTGCCACAATAGGAGGAAAATCAGACTAGACGTGATCGGTACGAAAACCGCATTCATGCCAGTGACTAGCCAGTGAGGTAAATACCCTAAAGCAAATGGCTCTTTCCGCAGGGGAAGGAAAGAAATCATGACCGAAATCAGGGTAGAACCAACGATTAAGCGTAACCAAGTCGCTCTACTGACATAAGGTAAGGCAATAACCACGGGTAACACAGCCGTTAAGGCGAGCACCGGCAAGACAACGGGGACAATAATAGCCGCGAGAATGGATATGCTCCACAACCCTAAGCAGACACTGACAATCGCGGAGCGAAAGTGCTGGCGTTCTACCTGTCTACTTGCCCAAATATAAAGCAGCGTTAGGCTGGAAGATGCAGCGCTAAAGCTAAGAACCGTCGCAGACGAACAACACAGAGCAAGAATTAACAACCCTAAACTAGAACCACCGCTAGCGAGGATACCTGCAAGCAAAAACTGCTGTAGTCGCGTAATCTCCCTAGGGTTCTCAGGCAAGGAATCAGTAATTCTGGACATGAGCAGACTCTGAGCGTTATGCGGCTGTGAACGGGTGGGTAGTAATCGTGTGACTGCTCATTTGCTAATCGTTACCCCAGGCAACGTTTGTGTTCGCGCCCGTGCAAAGCGGAACATACTTCAGCCTGGTATACAAGCCATCAAGCATGTTATCAGGCTAATCACTGGTTTTAAAACTTTTTTTCTAGAGAGTTAGCAATTTTTCTAACCTCTGGCGAAAGATAATCTCTAACTTTGTGGCACTCATTTCCTCACTGGGCAATACTACTATCAGGCGTGTAGATACTTTCCGTTCTTAACCCTAAACCAATCCAGTAGAGCGTCAAGGTAGATTTGAGGGATAAATGTTAAGACACTTCTCCCTTGTCCTCTCCCAATCCGTCAAATTAAGGCTGAAAGACTACTAGTTGATGATACCGACGCTGTTGAACAACCGCTATCGAATTCTTCAGGCGCTTTCGACGGGCGGGTTTGGCGAAACTTTTCTGGCACAAGACACTCATATGCCTTCTGGTCGTCACTGTGTCATCAAAAAACTCAAACCCATTACCCATAACCCCGACGTTTACCAACTGCTTCAAGAGCGGTTCGAGCGGGAAGCCGCAATTTTGGAAGAATTGGGTGAAGGGAACGCTCAAATTCCGAGCTTATATGCGTACTTTACCGAGCAAGAACAGTTTTATTTAGTTCAGGAATGGATTCAAGGCATTACCCTCAGTAGCAAAGTGAAGCGGGATGGGCTACTGAGCGAGAAAGCTGTAACGGAAATACTAATGAGTATTTTGCCCGTCTTGGATTATATCCACAGTCGAGGCATTATCCATCGAGATATCAAGCCCAATAACGTCATGGTGCGGCAACAGGATGGCAAACCCGTGTTAATTGACTTCGGTATTGCCAAGGAAACGATGGGGACAGTGGTGAGTCCTCAAGGGGAGATTACCAGCTCAATTGTGGTCGGTACCAGGGGTTTCATGCCTCCAGAACAAGCCGCCGGTAAACCTGTTTACGCTAGTGACCTTTACAGTTTAGGATTAACAGCCATTTATCTAATGACGGGCAAACCTCCTCAAGAATTGCAGATCAACCCTCAGACGGGCGAGTACCTTTGGCATACAGAAGCTGTCAAGATTAGCCCTAGCTTAGTGAGCGTTTTAGACAGAGCAATTCAGTCTCATCCACGCGATCGCTACTCAACGGCAAGAGCAATGTTCCTTGCCTTACAGCCCGACGTTCCAGTCTGGGACAACGTTCAAGACATCATTCCTGCTGTTCCAACTTTCTTATTATCCAACGCTCAAACAACCAAGACATCCGATCTGGACACTACGAAACTACCCACTGATGAAAGAACTGGAGATTGGGGGCTGGAAACGGAGGACGCGGGGACGGGAGGACACGGGGACGCGGAGAATGGTTCAAAGAGTAAGGATATATCTAACCTGTCTCAGGCTTCATCCCAATCCCCCATCCCTAGACGAGAGATAACAGCAGCGAAAACCAGCTACTCCCGACAAGAGTACCGCAATCGCCAAATTTTGCTGAATAAGGTGAAAAATTACTGGGTGAAAGGTGTTCTAGAAACTACCTTGCATGGTAAAGCACTCATTGCCCTTGGCCTAGAAAAACGCCTCGATGCCGTTGATCGCCCGTGGGGCATTGTCTGGGAAACGCCCAATCAACAAAGGCAAAAATTACCCCGAAATACCCGAATTATTGAGCAATTCGACCAACTGGGAGCCGGACGAACGCTTTTAATTCTCGGTGAACCGGGTGCAGGCAAAACAACAACGTTGCTCGAACTTGCCCGTGACTTAATTGCCCGTGCTGAGCAAAACCTTAATCAGCCCATTCCTGTCGTATTTAACCTGTCGGCTTGGGTGGATAAACAGCAAGCGATCGCAAATTGGTTGGTTCAAGAACTTAATACTAAATATCAAGTTTCCCAAGAAATTGGTCAGGCTTGGATTAAGACTGAACAACTGCTGGTGCTTTTAGATGGTTTAGACGAAGTCAGTGCCGAACGTCGCACAGCTTGTGTACAGGCTATCAACGAATTCATCCAGTCTCACGGCACTACCGAAATTGTAGTTTGTAGTCGCCTCAAAGACTATGAAGCCCTAAACCACCGTCTTCGGTTCCAAGCCGCTTTGTTCATTGAGCCCCTGTGTTTAGAACAAGTTCACCAGTATCTAACTAAAGCCGGTTCAGAACTCGTTGCCCTTAATACAGCCCTACAAGCTGACACTACACTCCAAGAATTAGCGAAATCCCCCCTCATGCTCAGCATTATGACCCTTGCTTACCAAGGAATGTCAGTCAC
>DATNPV010000091.1:0-43382 GCA_036703055.1 Waterburya sp. | reverse complement strand
CTGTTCGGTACTGTAGGGGGTAACAAAGCGATCGCCACTACTTTCCGCGGTAACACCTATCAGGATAATCCGGTCTTTCACTTTATCCGGTTGAACCTTACCTGCCAGCACATCTTTGAGCGTGACTTTTTCGGCAACCTCTAGCGCAGAGTGATAGGAACGGCGGTAATTGAGCAAGATTTGGTATCCCCAGTCATCCACTTGTTGATAGCCGCCCATGCGCGATCGCAAACGCTTGAAGATAACCTTTCCTAGCTGCAATTCCTTTTGCGGAGTGTACTTGGCGACCATGCCCTCGTCTTCCAGGTAACGGAATACTAACCGAGTACTGAGGGCGTAAGGGGTTGTGCAAGGGGATGTGGCATCGGGATGCATTGCTATGAGATGACGGCGGAGAACGCCATCCGAGTCCTGTACAAAATCGCTGAATCCCTGGCGTTCTGCGGAAATTTCCGGCGGCGGTGCAATGCCAGGATGGTTCAGCTTGGGCATACTGACTTTGCAAATGGCAAAAAAGCGATCGCTCTTTTCCAGACGAGAGGTTAAATTTCCCTGGTTCGAGTCTGCTGGAAAATCGCGATAGATGTCTAAACCGATGGCTCTTGGTTTATATCGCTCCAGTTTCTCTAGGAGTCGAATTAGTGCTAAGTCAGATATCGATCCTTTTCTCTGCTGCTGCTCCGAAAGCTGAAAATCTGATTCCGTAATGGTAACAACTAATAAGCGCTGGTCTTGTGCTTCATCCGATCGCAACCGTAAGAGTTGATCATAGGCTTGGAGTTCTACAGGCTGCAATATTCCCAACCATCGCCCCCCCATCACCAAGGCAGTTATAACTGCACTCGCCACAAGCAGTGTTGAGAAGCGTTTCCTACTGGGCACGATTTGACGCTGTTGTCGCTCAGCTGTGCTTGTAGCGGAATCACGCTCTTTTGCAGAACACCACTCTTTCCAAGTAGTTGGCACTTCAGCCGGGTTCTGGCAAATTGCGGGTAACCACGTCGCGCAGGGAAAATTTCTCTCCAGTTTTTGCAGCCGTTCTCGTGCCTCTCGCACCGAAGTGTATAAAGACTGTCCTCCTGAAAAGGCGACTAGAAAATGCTTTAAAAATTCATGAGCGATCGCGTCAGGTACTGGCTCTCGCATGACAATGACTTGTGGAATGTGCATATCTGCCAGCTCTTGCGCCAAACCCAAGCCATCACAGGAGTTGAAAATCGCTAGCTTCAAGCCTCGTTCTATTGCTTTTTTGAGGGCAAATCTCAATTGACCAAGCGTTAAACTATCGGTTTGATTGAGCTGAATCACCCCGTTTTCTCTGCTAGAACTATGACCAGCAAAAAAGAGGATGTCCCACTCCTGCCAAAGCGTATCATTTAATAGTTCTGGTTGCGGTTCTACTAAAAATTCTATTTCCGCTTGCTCGGATAATTGCTCTAGTAAATCTCGGTCTTTTCCAATATCAATCCCTTGATTATTACCGAGAATGGCGAGAATTCTAACTATAGCTCTGGGTTTTTTTAGGCTTGATTTTTCTACTCGTTGATACTCAGATGTACTTAAGGCAACTTCTGCCTTAGAGTAATCCTCGAAGAAATTCCACAGATGCCAGGGAAGTCGCCGCAGTTGCTTGTCGTTAGTTTCAATAATGAATCGAATTTCTTCCGAAGAGTTTAATCTCGTCCGTAATTGCTCGTTAATATTGCGAAAGGATTCCGAGTTGAGCCAAGTATTAATTCTATCTGACAAGCGCAGGCATAAATCGTTAAAGTCAACTTCGGAAACATTAGTTACATCGGCTTGTTCAATTTCGAGGCGAGTACTCCAACCCCGACGGCTATAGAGAGCACAGTAGAGCAATTGCCAAGCTCGGTAGAGTTCGGGAATATCTGGCGCTGCTGGTAAACTGCCAGTAAATTTCATCGGATAAGGATTGCTTACTTCCCAAAGCTCTGCTGTAACGGCAGGAAAGCCGTTGTTTAAATCACCATTTCCCAGGCTTAAAACAACTAGCTTACTCATGGCGAACACTTAGATGACAAACGTCTCGGTAATTGTGACATTACCAAACGCGATTCGGATGTTAAAGCTTTCTCCAGGCAAGCCTCGAAATCGTTTCAGTTGAATGTAGTTATCTTGGCTTCTCGATTGAACGTCTTGGAGAGTTTCTCCCGATATTGAGAGCAAACTCAGTTTGATATTGGGTGGCAGAAAAGTTTCTCCAGCAACGGGATGCGCCTGTACTAAAATACTCACTTTCTGTTCTACCTCCGGTGTTATTGCTACCAGTATGGCTACGGATTGACTGCCCAATTGCACTCCCAAGTTAAGCAGTTTCGCTCGCTTTATCGTTGCCTCATTGAATTGAGAATCGCTGCGGAAACTGAAAGCTAAGTTCTGTGTACCGAAAAGTGCTTCAAGAGGTTGCCAATCTGTCTCAAAGAGATTTTCAAACCATTGGCTAAGGTTTACCTGGATTCTGAGTGGTTCGGGTTGCTCACTCTGACGCAGGTACTCTAGCAAATCTTCGAGCGATCGCAATTGAGCGATCGCTAATTCACCACTCTCTGGTACTGTTTCGGTAAATCCCAGCAACGTCGCTCTTTGCAGCGATGAGTCGAACTCAACGGCTACATAACCAATCCGATTTGACCAAACTTCTGGCGGAATATGGACAATTTGATTGGGTGATAACACCGGAATACACTCTAACTTGCCCCGATTTTTGACCTCTAAATCGGCGATATCAATAAGAGAGTATATTACTGGATTACAACTGTCACTCGCTTCCCAATCGGTGTCAATACCCATGCAGCGCAGGTAGAAATTTACAGCAGACACCGCTAAAGTATTGAGATAAACTTGCTTAGCTTTTTGAGGATTGCTTTGCTGTCTGCGAAACTGCTCGGCTCTGGCGTGAGCTGACGTACTTAGAGGTACAGTGAAGGTCGAAGAGTCTGATAGGTATGTCATTGTTTATTAGTATTAGCTTCTTCTAAGTTAGGTGATATAATTACTACAGTATTCTTTTAATTTCGATGAAAATTTATTTAAACATCGAGAATAAAAGCTACTAATCGTTGAAATTTTTAACTCAAATTCCTCCGAAATTTCTTTCCACGATTTTCCTGAAAATCTTCGTCTAGATATTGATTGAAAGTTTGCTAAAGGGTAATTGACTATATGTTCTTTTTTAAAAAGATTTTCCGGGTCTAGCTCTATACATTCTTTAAGAATTTCTGTTAATGTTTCTGTCTTTTCAGATGAAGCAAGCTTATCCAAGTCTGTTAATGCCATTCTTCTAATACCTTGCTTATCTAAGATTTTTGGAATAGCTTCTTTAAAAAAACGCCGCTCCAGCAGCATATTCACCCATGCCATCACGCTGGCACGTTCCGGGTCATACTTTTCAATATTTTCGCAAATATAAAGCAACAGTTCCTGTAGTGCATCATCATAGATATCTTGATAAACGCCTAAAAATTGACCTGACTGCGGACGACAAAGCCGGCCTGATTGCAGAATCCCATTAACTAGCTGCCTCAATGCTAGCTGGCGCTCCCGTGTCAGCGACGGGTGTTGCTGGGCAACAAGCGCTAGTTGTTTGAGCTGCTCATCTATATTCATCTTTCCCCGTCTTATTTATCGGAGTTCCCAAAGCTCATCGAACGGCATTGCAAACCTCTATATCTCTATATTCGTCTCGCTCCATATTCACCAACTTGCTGCAAAACGTAATCATTCTTTACAAAGACGCTGTCCCATGAACCATGAACCATGAACCATGAACCATGAACCATGAACCATGAACATTAAAGCCCTCTTATGAGAAAACGGAGGATTGGCTTATTTCATGAGTGCCAGTACTTGTCATACTCCACTTTTCCGTAGTTAAGTTTTATAATTCGGTCTGCAAGATGAAAATAGTGGTCATCGTGGCTGATAATGAGTACTGTTTTTCCCCTATTTTTCAGTTCACAGAGAAATTGAGTATAGAAGATTTCCTTAAAATTGGGGTCTTGGTCAGCGGCCCATTCATCAAATAGATAAATCGGTCTATCTTCTAGGTAAGCCGTGAGTAGAGCGAGTCGTTTCCGTTGTCCTTGAGAAAGGGTTGTTGTGGAAAGTTTTCCTTGTTCAATTTTCACTTTATGATCGAGCTGGAGTTGCTTGAGGTACTTTTGGGCTTGCTTATCCAGGTCAGTATTGTCTAATCCCAACAAACTTTCAAATAAATAAAAATCGGAAAAAATGGCTGAAAAATACTGACGATACCACTCTCGATTTTGTTGATTAATCAACTTACCATCTAGCCAAATTTCACCCGATTCAGGGCTATAAAGTCCAGTAATGAGCTTGGCAAGGGTAGATTTACCACTACCATTTCCCCCAACAATAAACACGAGTTCACCTGGATGCAGTGTTAAGTTAATTGGGCCTAGAATGAAGCTCTTCTCTTCTTGTTCCCCCTTATAAGGATAGGTCACCTCTTTGAGTTGTAACTGCTGCCAGGAAGCGTTGAATGACGGAGGCACAGTGAAGTCTTCCGTGTTGCTGGCAAGAGATAAACCGAGTGACTCGATCTTCTGCAAAGCAACACTCGCTCGGCTGATATGAGGAAGACTATTCACAATGTTATCCATCGGCAGCATCACGTAGGCGAAGGTCAAAATGTAACCAGAGAGACGGTCGGGGCTGATGGAAATAAATTTAGGAAGAGCGAATAAAATAAAACCAACGGCAAAGAAAAAGAGGAGTTTTCCCCAGCTTGCTGTTGTGGCAAATAAAGTTAACCCATCAACGTTGTGGCGACGCAGTAAGGTAGCGGTCGATTCAAGTTCTTTGGAAAGAAAGACGTGACGCCGTTGATAATGAAGTTTGAGTTCTTTGATGCCTTCAGTAACGGTGCGGAAGTGCTTAAATAGTAAATCTTGTTCCTCACGGGCAAGGGCAAGTAATTTTCCTCCGCGTTTCAACAACCACTGGCAACTGCCCATGGCGACGAAGAGAAAGCCGAAAAGCAGTAACGAGATTTTCCAGTAAAGTCCGAGGATATAAACTAGGCAACCCGCTACGATCGCAAAATCAATACAGAGGAAGGGAACGACAGCCACAGCGGTAGTCACAGACTGCACATCTTCTGTGAGGGTGGCTAAGAGTCGAGGTGTGCCTAGCTGTTCGAGATGACTTAATTCGGAAGCGAGAATCTGACGACTCAGGCGCATCCGTAACTGCCAGACGGCATCTTGGCATAAACGAATCAGCACGACTTGGGAAATAATACTGGTAATGAGGGCGACTAAAGCCAGTCCAACAAACTCCCAAGCAATAGAGGTTACTGACTGTGTGAGGTTGCGCCCGACAGCATTGCTAATCAGGGCGATCAGCGCGGCAGTACTACTACCACTCAGCAAACCGGTGACGAATGCGATCGCCACCATCCCCCAGGAAGAACGCAGGAGAAAATAAATTAAATTCATGGCTGTTGTTCACGAACTAACACAAGTTCACGCTCTCAGGGGTTAGGCTAAACTTCATAAATGCTCGAATCATATCATCCTAAAGCTTATGAGCTATTGACACCATGAAATTGAGAGGGTAGACAACCCCAATCGATCCTTATCCAGAAGCTGGATTGACACAGTATATTCATAGAATTGACACAATTAGGTCACAAGCCATACCTATAGACGAATAGCTAGGTTTTATGGATTGAAATAGAGCGGTTCTCAATTACATGGGGTACACCTTGAGGCTCTTCACTAGGTTCTCAAGCATCTCGATTGCCATGAACCATGAACAAAAACCCAGATGCTTGTACTCCACCAAAATGAGAACTGCCATACCATAAAACAGCCATCCTTCCCGTACTACATCAATGGAACTTTTTGGCTCTGCTTCGCTAACCACTTGGATATTGATAGCTATTAAGTGCTTACTATTCCTCCTCTGTCTAACTGCCGTTTTCTTTTACACCTATACTATTTATGCTGCGGTCGCGTGGTTGCATCGTCCCCATCCCATAGAGCCAGATTTCCATCCGCCGGTTACAATTCTCAAACCCATTTGTGGACTTGATGGCGACGCCTACGAAAATCTCGCTTCATTTTGCCAGCAGGACTACCCAACGTACCAAATCATCTTCGCGGTGCTAGAGAGTACCGATCCAGGGATAGAAGTGGTTGAGAAAATCATGCACTACTTCCCGGAATTAGATATTGAGTTGGTTGTGAGCGATCGCACCATTGGCACGAACCGAAAAGTGAGCAATCTGGCAAATGCGATTGCCAACGCGAAGTATGACATCTTGCTAATTGCCGATAGTGATATCCGAGTTGGACGTGACTACTTACAGCGAGTTGTTCAACCCCTGCAAGACGCTAATGTCGGTGTCGTCACCTGTCCCTATCGTTCCTTAACCCAAGGATGGGTGACAACATTGGATGCGCTGGGGACTGCCACTGATTTTCATGCGGGGGTTTTTGTAGCCACAAAATTGGAAGGCATTAAGTTCGCTCTGGGCTCAACCATCGTCATCCGTAAGGCGGTGCTGGAAAAGATTGGGGGATTCGCAGCGATCGCGGATTATCTAGCAGACGACTACCAGCTAGGGAACCTCTCGACTCAAGTAGGTTATCAGGTGGTGCTTTCTGACTATGTGGTTGAGCATGTTCTAGCCAGCAGCACCCTGAGTGATTCTATCCGGCGTCAAATTCGCTGGGCGCGTGGGACGCGGGCTTCTCGCCCTTGGGGTTATTTGGGACTTATCTTTACTCATGGTATTGTTGCTAGCTTACTTTTGCTAATAATTACGGGTGGGTCAATTTTTGCTTGGATTGTATTGGCAGTCACTTGGCTCATACGGTTAGTGATGGGTTGGATTGTTGGGGTGAGGAGTCTTAATGATCCAGTTGCCAAACAGTTTCTCTGGCTGATTCCATTACGAGATTTAATCAGCTTTGCCGTGTGGTGTTCTAGCTTTATGGGAAATCAAATTGAATGGCGGGGTAAGCAGTGGACGTTGACTAAAGGAGGTAAGTTAGTGCCACTCTCAGCGAAGACTTAAAATCGCTCCTAATTTTTTTAAACAATTCGTGATTCGTATTTGATAATTCATAATTAACGTTCATACCAAGTTGTCTTCAAACGTATAACTCTCTCTTTCTCTTGCCTCAGCGTTCTCCGTGCCCTCTGTGGTTTGTTAAATTCTACGTTAGGCTGTAACTCAACTCAGTATCAGATGAAATTTGACTCCAACTGAACCTGAGCGACCTTTTTTAGGTGGGGCATTCTGACCCACTTTTAAACTAGGAATTACCAATTAATAATTAGGTTGATATAAAGCATTTTTGTCAGAGGTTTCATGATTCGCCTCCTTGTTCTCCTCACAAGAGGGGAATCTTAACCCTGGACTTTGGGGTGTGGCTGTGGGTGCACTAGCCGTTAGAACAACCTGCCCATTCGCATCAATTTCCCAACTCTGCGCTTCCACAAGCTGTTGGGGATGGGAAAGGGTGGGTTTGGTATTGCTTGTTGCGCGATCGCGATTTTCTTCCTTTTCTTCCAGCGTGACCCAATCTACTAAAATTTCCTCATGGGTTAGAGGGTCATTGGGGCTAGGAGGTAAACCACCCCGTCCTGTAATGATAAAGCTACTCCCTCGTTTGCTATCTGTTGGAGTACAGCGACGGTCAATTAATCCTTCTGCATCGGCTAAATCTGATGGTAAAGGAGCAACTCTCCGCGTTGGGTCAACATAAGTGTAGCTAACCGTGCCACTCTTGCCCGTTCGCGAGTCGGCAGAGATATCAACGCGATTATTACCGCGAAATCGAGCAAAATCACCAGGATTGCGACCGACAGGTTCGGCTAAACCACGGGAGAAGATATCAGCGAGAAATGCCTCGGAGTTAATGAAAATATTACCACCTGGCCCAGCATCCGCATTGGCGAGAATGTCGCTGTCTTCAATGGTGAGGAAGACGGTAGAGTTAATCGTGATATTGCCGCCGCCGCCTGTACTTTCCTTGACGCTGGTACTAATTAAGCTGCTGTTGTTTAGGCGGATATCATCTGCTGCAATGTTAATATCGCCACCTCCTAATTGAGTGGAGGTTGCGGAAATCGTGCCACCACTTGAGCGTAAAATTCCCCTCACATTGAGGTTGATATCCCCCGCGTCACTCTTGCCATCACTGCGGCTGGTAATTCTCCCGCCATTAGTTAACGAGAGGGAATTCGCTTGAACTTGAATATCTCCCGCATTTCCAGTTTGAGATGTTCCCTCAACAGCAGTTGTTACCTCTGCTCCATCTCGGATAATTAATTGGTTAGTCGTTAGGTTTACGCTGCCGCTATTGGCATTGCCTTGCCACAGATTAGCGTCAAAATCGAGCGGTGGGCGACTATAGGCAGAGATGCCACTGGCAAACGTTCCATCTGCTGAAGTGCCGATCAGTTCAATAGACTCCGAGGCATTGACTGTAACCGTGCCTCCTAAACCAGTGCCAAAGGTACCCGCGTCTATTCGCCCTCCATCTTGAATAGTTAATCTTGCGGTTTCAACGGTTAATTCTCCACCTTGTCCAAAACTATATGTCGAAGTAAATAAACCACCTTCTCCACTAATGCCTACAGACTCAGATGCCCTTACGGTTAGATTTCCACTAAGACCATTACTTTGAGAATAGGTTACGAGATTTCCATTGGCGGTGACTCTTGCACCAGCACGGGCTGCAATCGTTCCATTCCTGAGACTTAATCGTTGAGTTTCAACGGTTAAATCTGCCGCATTGCCACTCCCACTTGTTTGGGATGTAATTCCACTACTGTTCACTTCAACTGAATCATTGGCGCGTATCGTCAACTCTCCAGCATCTCCATTACCAGCGGTAAGACTAATAATCAATGACTGATTTTGAGCGCTGAGATTGCCCGTTTCAATCAACAGAGTTCCTGCCTTCCCCTCTCCAAATGTTGATGTGGAAATTGAAGCCCGGTTGTTTAACCTCACCGAACCTGTTTGGGTGATGGACAGAGTACCTGAATTTCCTGTCTTAAAGGCTCCTGTGAAGAGTTCTCCCTGATCGATATTTACCTCTCGTGTCCCAATGATGGAGATATTGCCAGCGTTGCCAGTGGACTCAACGGGAATATTTAGGAATATGGGAAGGAATGTAGAAAGTACGCCGAGTCCATAGCCTGTAAATACTCCACTAACACTGCCTTGATTAGTGACAACATCTGGCCCAAATTGATTTAATCGGCTCTGAAACGTCGGATCATAACCGGAAATGGTGAGGCGATCGCTAACATTGAGAGTAACATTCCCTCCATTTCCTTGAGCGTAAGGCAGTGCAAGAATTTGTCCGCCGCCTGTCAGTTCTACAGTGTTGGCATTAACGGTAATATCACCACCATTACTAGAATTGTAGGTTGAAGCGTCTAAATAAGCACCATCAGCTACACGCAGCTTATCGGTGTTGATAGTAATCCGTCCTGCTTGACCGCTTGCTCCTTTATATGTTCCTACAGACATTCCACTAGAGTATCCAGAGGTAGCATTAAATCCAGCAACAGTAATAGTGCCGCGAACATTTAGAGTGATATTTCCTGCATTACCCTGTCCTTGTGAGGAAATACCTCCATCAACGGAGAAAACACCTGCATCAAGAAAACCACTATCGGTTAGGGTAAGTGTCCGTGCTTCAATCTCGATATTGCCACCATTACCCGTAGCCCCCTCCCCTATGGAAGTGTAGATGGAACTGTTATATTCCCCACTAGAATCTGCTCCGGAGATGAGAACATCATCGCGGACATTAATGATGACATTCCCTGCGTTTCCCTGTCCACCAATCGCTTGTAGTTGAGCACCATCAATTAAGGAAAGCGAACCAGCTTGGATATTAATCTCACCCGCATTTCCTACAGCGCCAGGTTCTACATTAGTGTAGATGACCGTGCCAATTCCTGAGTTTCTTACAGCATCACCAACCTTGATAGTTACATTTCCTGCATTCCCCTGTCCGAAAGTAACAGCCTGTATTTGAGAACCAGGGTTCATAAAAAACGAGCCGTTAGCAATTAGGGTAACGTTTCCAGCATTACCCGTTCCAGAATTTGTTTGAATCCTACCATCCTCAGGAAGTGTAATATTGCCGCGAGAGTCAATAACAACATCACTCCCTTTACCTCTAAAACCGCCATTACGGTCATCGCCAACAATTCTCGTTACTTGAATATTTCCTGCTAGCGCTGGATTACGCTGGTACTGATTGGTTAAAAAAACCAAGCCGTCAGGTCTATTGATAACAATTTGGTTAATAGTTATATCAGCGGTTAACGGTGTATTGGAAAATGTAAAATTAGTCGGTTGAAATAAGGGGCAACCGACGCATCCGTTTATAGGATTACCAACAGCTAAAGTTCCAGCACGAATATCTAAAGTCGGTCGAGTACTTCCATTAATAGGGACTTGAGTTTTTTGATCGGAAAGAGTAACCGTTTCATTAATAAAATTAGTCGCATCTGTACCCGTAATCGTGACACTACCAAGGTTTACTGAACCTCCAGCAAAAATATGCAGTGACGCTCCGGTATAATTGGTAAAACTAACATTTCCACTCGCACGAATTACTGGGTCGCCAGGACTCGATAAATTTCCCAGACTGCCATCAAGCTGTTCAATCCGAAAATTCCCCCCAGTAGTATAGTGAGCATCACCAAAGACTGAATTAGGCGACCTTAACACCATATCCCCACCGGAAAAGAAGCCACTATTGGCATGATTCAAGGCAAAAATATCAACCGTTCCATTGCCTTGAACCAACAGTTTACTACCAGCAGCAGCAATAAACGGATTCGTTACACTATCTCGCACCTTAACAGTATCTTGTGCTTGTAGCGTTAAATCCTTTCCCGCCTGAACTAAACCTTGTAAATCTAAATTCCCGGCATTTAGAGTGAAATTTTGCCCTACAGCTAACGTCCCAGTATTACGAATTGTGGCTGGGTATTGATTCGACCCATACTGCACGCCTAGAGGAGTACTTACAGTTAGTAATGGCGGTGTCTCTGGGTTCTTAGCACTGAACTGATAGCCATTATCAAACACCACACTATTGGCAGTACTTGCAAAAAAAGAACCGGAAATATCGAGTTTTGCACCTACGCCAAAAATGATGCCATTAGGATTGAGCAAAAATAAATTTGCTCCCCCATCTACCCCCAACGTTCCCAGAATATTCGAGAGGTTATTGCCTGTTATGCGACTGAGAATATTCTCTATTCCTGTTGGATTGGCGAAATAAACTCGCTGTCCATCCCCAACATTGAATTCCTGAAAACTGTGAAATAGATTAGCCCCTCGAACCGCCCCGCCGTCAATTCGGTCACCCGGCAGTCCTCTAATATTAACGTTAGGGGTAACGACAGAAGATTCTGTCCCTAACGTTGCATCGGGTGTAATTTGGGCTACAGCAGGATTTCCAGAAAGTGCGATTGCAAAGTATCCAGTTAGGGTTATCGCACCACCAACTTCTAACACTCTGACTAACCCTAATCCAAAACCAGAAGGAAAATAGGTCACCATCGAGAGCATCCCCGAAATTAATGCGACCATAATCTCATACTTTCGGAGGATGATTTTGGATGATATAAAAATTTAATCGTTGCTAGCCACAGCTTGTACTTTGTTACAAGAGTTGAAGCGGTGGTAACTGGCATCATCCCAAAACACAGCAATCCGTTGGGCTGGACACAATCATTTAGGATTACTATAGTCGCAATTCAAACCGACTTTACCAAAGTCCTGCAATTTATTGCTTCAGTTTTTTGTGAGGAGAAACTCTGGATGAGTGCTCAATTGAAATTCTTAGAAAATCCAGTTTCAGAAACTACGACTAGAACAACTCGCTACGTTCCGCAAAACCATCGACGCATCCTTTGCATCTTTCCCAAGTATTCGCGATCGTTCGGTACCTTCCACCACGCCTATCCCCTAATACCTAGTGTCCGGGCTTTCATGCCACCTCAGGGAATTTTGGTGGTTGCTGCCTACTTACCCAAGGAATGGGAGATTCGCTTTATTGATGAAAATGTGAATCCTGCAACACGAAAAGATTACGAGTGGGCTGATGCCGTAATTGTGAGTGGGATGCACATTCAGCGCCCTCAAATTAATCAAATCAATGAACTCGCTCATCGCGCCGGAAAAATTGCTGTAGTCGGTGGCCCCTCGGTTTCCGGTTGTCCTGAATATTACCCTGATTTTGACATTTTGCATATCGGAGAATTGGGAGATGCCACTGACCAGATGATTGAGTATTTAGACCACCATAATGAACGTCCTGGGCAACAAATTCGCTTTCAAACCCAAGAACGATTACCCTTGAACGAATTTCCCATTCCCGCTTACCATTTGCTGAACCTTCAGCACTATTTCCTCGCTAATATTCAGTTTTCCAGCGGTTGTCCTTATCGCTGCGAATTTTGTGATATCCCGGAACTTTATGGACGTAACCCTCGCTTAAAAACACCCGAACAAGTTCTAGCAGAATTGGATGCCCTGTTGGAAGCAGGAAATCCAGGCGCAGTGTACTTTGTGGACGATAATTTTGTTGGTGATCGCCGTGCCGCCATGCAGTTGCTGCCTCACTTAATTGACTGGCAAAAACGCAATGGTTATCCGATTCAATTTGCCTGTGAAGCTACCTTAAACCTCGCCCAAAGTCCCAAGCTTTTGGAAATGATGCGAGAGGCTTATTTTTGCACCGTTTTCTGTGGCATTGAAACACCTGAAACAGAAGCACTCCGTTCAATTTCCAAGACTCATAACCTGAGTATGCCGATTTTGGAAGCGGTTAAGG
Organism: Waterburya sp.; assembly: GCA_036703055.1. Taxonomy (GTDB): domain Bacteria; phylum Cyanobacteriota; class Cyanobacteriia; order Cyanobacteriales; family Coleofasciculaceae; genus DATNPV01. Next base: position 30,513 of record DATNPV010000091.1, on the reverse strand, counting down.
TTTTAAATCGTTACGGGATGGAAGTTGTATCGGGAATCATCATGGGATTGGATACCGATACCCCTGAGACGGCAGAGCAAATTCTTGAATTTATTCGTCTGTCCCAGATTCCTATGTTGACTATTAACCTACTTCATGCATTACCAAGAACTCCCTTATGGCGGAGGTTGGAGCAGGAAGGGCGGCTTGTTTCTGAGGAAAGTCGGGAGTCAAATGTTGAGTTTTTAATGCCTTACGAACAGGTGATTACCATGTGGCGTCGCTGCATCACAACGGCTTACGAACCGGAGTTTTTGTATCAGCGGTTTGCCTACAATATGGAGCATACCTATCCAAATCGAATCGAGGTTCCTAACAGTTCAGCCCGTACTTCTTGGTCAAATATTCGCAAAGGATTAACCATTCTCTCTAACATTTTGCTGCGAGTAGGCATTTTCAGTCACTACCGCAAAACGTTCTGGAAAATGGCTTTACCTGCCTTAAAATCTGCTGATATTGAGAGCTTAATTCATGTAGGATTAGTAGGTCATCATTTAATTAAGTTTGCCGCCGAGTGTGGCAAAGGTAAAGAATCGGCCTCGTTCTACTCGCAAAAATTGCAGAAGGTTCAGCCTTCTCAGGTGGTAACTAGTTCCTGAGCAGTGTTATGCAAATCTTTTGTATGGGGCAAAATTTAGGACGTAGCTGTCAAGTAGAGGGTAAGTATTTGTACCTGGATATGGACTTCGATTTTAGATTTGGTATAACACTCTCTTTCTCTTACCTCAGCGTCCTCTGAGACTCTGGGATTCGTTATAGACAGGTACTGAAAAACCTCACCCCCAACCCCTCTCCTATAAGGAGAGGGGTGTAAAACCTTACAATCAATTTTTTATTTCGCCATACCTAGCAAAGTACCAACAGAACGAGCAATATTTCCCGGTTCCATCGCATCCGTTGCTGCGGTCGGTTCATAACCACAATGCACCATACAATCAGCACATTTCGGATTACCACTTGCTCGACCGTAGTTACTCCAATCCGTGTCTTCTAGGAGTTCTTTAAAGGTGGCATAATACCCTTCATTCAATAAATAACAGGGCTTTTGCCAACCTAACACACTGTAACTAGGGCTACCCCAAGGCGTGCATTCGTAGTCTTTTTCTCCAGTAAGAAAATCTAAAAACAGAGGATTGTGATTGAAGTTCCAATTCTTATGATTCCCTTTATAGGGCGCTAAAATTTCGCGGAATAATGCTTTTGTCTGTTCCCGTCTGAGAAAATGTTCCTGATCGGGTGCCCATTCGTAACTATAACCAGGGGAAACCATCATTCCATCCACATTCAGGGTACTCAAGAAGTCAAATAAATCCTGAATGTCTTTGGGGTCAGTTCCCTCAAAGACGGTAGTATTGGTTGTTACCCTAAATCCCTTCGCTTTGGCGGCACGAATCGCTTTGACGGCAATATCAAAAACCCCTTTGCGGTCAACACATTTATCGTGTAACTCCCGTAAGCCATCTAAGTGAACGCTAAATGATAGGTAAGGAGAAGGCTGAAATTTATCCAGGCTTTTTTCTAGTAACAATCCATTGGTGCACAAGTAAACAAACTTTCTGCGCTCAACTAATCCTTTGACAATTTCGTCAATTTGAGGATGAAGTAAAGGTTCGCCGCCGGGAATTGAGACAATGGGTGCACCGCACTCTTCCACAGCGGTAAAGCACTGTTCGGGAGTGAGGTGCTTCTTCAAAATTTCAGTGGGATGCTGGATTTTCCCACACCCGGAACAGGCTAGATTACACCGAAACAGCGGTTCCAGCATTAAAACTAGGGGAAACCGTTTGCGATTTTTCATGCGCTGCGTAACTAAGTATTGCCCGACGACTAAGGCTTGTTGTAGATGAATGCCCATAACTCTCCTCTCACCGTTGCGAATGTTAATTTGGGAATGCGTAATTGAAGGCTACCATTTTCAGGCGAGATACTTGAATAATCTAGAACTGACTGGTTTACCAAGGACTACCAATCATAGTAAACCCACTCCAATCGTAGGGATGAGACAGGGCTTTATCTCCCAGTTCGGCTAACTCGGGTGGTAACAGAAAACTACCCCGGTTGGTAATCAGCTTTCCTCCTAACACAGTGATACTGCCTTCCGTCAGGAACGGAGATGAGTGTACATCAGAGTTTGGCAACTGTTCTCTGGAATAAACTGTGGTGTGTTTAAGTTAGTTACTGCTGCCGGGATGTACTAGTGTATTGGAAGCAGCGGTTTTTAGGTGGAGCGATCACCGCTCATGAATTCAAGTCGGCGAAGTTGGAGATGGCAGTTATTGCTAAGTGCGGTTATTCTTGGGGGCGCACTCACCTCTGGAAATCGTATCTTATGTCAGGTGGTCGAGGATACAACCTTAGGAGCTGAAAGTTCTAGAGTGACATCGCCTACATCCGGAGGTTTCCAGATTGACGGGGGAGCAACTAGAGGGACAAATCTCTTTCACAGTTTTCAAGAGTTTTCCATCCCGACTAATGGTAGCGCTTACTTCAACAATGCATTAACTATTGAGAATATTATCACGCGAGTGACGGGTGCGTCTGTCTCTAATATTGATGGCGAGATAAGAGCCAACGGCACAGCTAACGTGTTTCTCATTAACCCTAATGGAATTACTTTCGGTTCCAATGCTTCACTCAATATGGGTGGGTCTTTTTTGGTGAGTACTGCCAGGGAATTAGTCTTTGACAATGGCTTTGAGTTCAGTGCCACGAATCCCCAGGCACCACCATTGCTAACGGTGAACGTACCACTTGGTTTGCAATATGGAAGTAATGCGGGAAGTATTCAGGCGCAAGGGTCTTTTCTTCAAGTTCCTGATGGTAAGACCTTAGCGTTCGTGGGTGGTGAGGTTGCTCTAGAAGGCAGTATCCTCTATGCACCTGATGGACGAATTGAGCTAGGGAGTGTGGCTGAAAACAGTCAGATGAGTCTGACACCAACACCGACTGGATATACTCTGAGCTATGGAGGTGTCGGGAACTTTCAGGATATTCGCCTGATGCGGGAAGCTTTTGTCGTGACCAAGGGTGATAGTGGTGGCAGTATTCAGGTGCAGGGTCGAAACGTGACGCTTACCGATGGTTCGCAGATTCAAGCAAGTGTCCTAAGAGGCGGGAAGGGGGGAGGTTTAAGTGTAAATGCCTCCGAATCAGTGCAAGTGCTTGGTACTTCTGCCGATGGTCAGTCTCCCAGCGGATTGGGAGTTCAAGCTAGCAGGACAGCAGCAGCAACAGCAGAGGTGGGAGATGTCACAATTACTACAAAGCAGTTGCTGATTCAGGATGGCGCACTAGTGACTGCTGACACCTTTGGCGCAGGCAAAGGGGGAAATTTAATTGTCAATGCTTCCGAGTCAGTGCATGTGATCGGTACTTCTGCTGGTGGCGAGTTTAGCAGCAGATTATCGGCGTCAGGTGCTCGGAAGACAACAGGCGTTGCGGGAAACTTGAGCATCACCACGCCTCGGTTGTTCATCTTGGGTGGAGCAGTGGTGACGGCTGGCTCCTATGGCGATGGCAAGGGGGGAATTTTGACAGTCAATGCTTCCCAGGACGTTCAAGTGAGCGGAACTTCTGCCGATGGTCAGATTAGCAGCGCTTTATCGACGCAAGCTCAAGGCACAGGCGATGCGGGAGATTTAAACATCACAACGTCTCGGTTGCTGATCTCCGATGGGGCGCAGGTGAGCGCTAGCACCTTTGGTGTTGCCAAGGGAGGAAATTTGATCGTCAATGCCTCTGAATCACTTCGAGTGATTGGCACCTCCGCCGATGGTCAGTTGTTTAGCAACTTAACGGCGCAAGCTGGTCCAAACTCCACAGGGGATGCAGGAGACATGAGCATCACCACAGCTCGGTTGCTCATCTTGGGTGGAGCACAGGTTGGTACTGGTACCTTTGGCGCTGGCAAGGGAGGAAATTTGACTGTTAATGCTTCCGAGCAAGTTCAACTCATTGGAGAATCTGCCGATGGTCGGCTTGGCAGCTCCTTAGCGACGCAAGCTGCTCCGAATCCGAACTCGACAGGGGATGCAGGAGACATGAGCATCACTACAACTCAGTTGCTCATCTTGGGTGGAGCACAGGTGAGTGCTGGCACTTTTGGCACAGGCAAAGGGGGAAATTTGACGGTCTATGCCTCCCAAGACGTGCAACTAATTGGGACATCCGCCGATGGTCACTTTCCCAGTGGCTTATTTGTTAGTGCTGAAGCTGGTAGTACGGCTGGGAACTTAACCGTTAAAACAGGAAAAATGTCTGTCCGGGATGGGGCAGAAGTAGGAGTTAGCAGTACCAGAGGTCAGGCAGGCAACATGACCATCACCGCAGATTTCCTAACCCTGAACCGAGGACGCATTTTCGCTGTAACCGGAAAAAGCACTGCCGGAGAGGGGGCGAATATCACCTTGCGGGGTTTAGACCTACTGCGGATGGACAACGAAAGCTTAATCTCTGCCAATGCTTTTGAAGATGCCAACGGCGGCAACGTCAAGATTGACTCCACCTTTATTGTTGCGACGCCTCCAAAAGGCCCACTTGGTAGTGACATTACAGCAAATGCTGTTCGAGGCAACGGTGGACGAGTCAACGTTACTACTCAAGGACTATTTGGCATCGAGTTTAGACCCAAGCTTACCCCCAATAATGACATTACCGCCAGCTCGGACTTTGGCATTGCTGGCGAAGTAGCAATTAACACCCCCGACGTTGACCCCAGTCGAGGGTTAGCCAACCTCCCAACCGAACTCACTGATGCTTCTAACCAAATTGCCCAGACTTGTCCGACAGGTGGGAAAGTCGTTCAAAATGAATTTATTGTTACTGGACGAGGCGGGTTGCCCGACGCTCCCGACCAAACACTCATTCCTGATGCCGTATGGACGGATTTGCGCCCGACGCCTCAAACAGACAAAACTCGCTCAAGTTCCCCTGAAGCCAAGCTGACGCATAACTCCAAGACAGCGCCATTGGTGGAAGCCACTGGATGGGCAATTAACGGCAAGGGTGAAGTAGTTCTTACAGCTTCAGCCCCTAACGTCACACCCCAGAGTCCAACGCTGACGCCGATTACTTGTCCTACTTGGTAGATCAGGCTTTGAGTTGTATATAACCTACTATGCTGACAAGTTGCACGTTCTACAGAAAGGGAAGAAGCGCGATCGCTTTTTGTCCTATTTTGACAGGTTTCTACTGGGCTTCATGATGGCGTTGGCTCAGCATACCCATGAGTCACAAACCAATCAACTGCATCCTGAAGCGCCACTCTCAGAGGAGACTGAGGTAACCCCAACTCTTGGACAGCTTTGGATGCATCATAATACATGCGTTGCTTAGCCATCCGCACCCCATCTAAGGGAACAGAAGGCGGTTTACCCAACGGTGCGAGAATTCGTTCATCAATCCAAGCCGCCGTTAAAGGCAACCAAGGCGGGACAGTCCGTTGAGGTGCGTTTATTCCCGTGATTTGAGCCAGTTGATCGAGCAGTTCTTTTAATGTTAGGTTTTGGTGACCGAGGATGTAGCGATCGCCAGATTTCCCCCTCTCCAACGCTAACAAGTGCCCCCACGCTACATCCCGCACATCAATAAAATTCAACCCTGTATCCAAATAAAACGGCATACCGCGCTGTAAGAAACGCAGTACTATATCACCTGTTGGAGTCGGTTTAATATCAAACGGGCCAATCGGACTACTAGGATTGACGATTACTACATCTTGACCAGCCTCTGCCGCTTGTTTGGCTTCCTGCTCGGCGAGAAATTTAGACTTTTTATAATGACCGACTAGGGCATCCAGAGGGCTTTGATGCGTTTCATCCACGATTTCCCCTGGCGCACCCACACCAATGGCTGCAACCGAACTGGTGTAAACCGTGCGTTCAATCCCTGCTCGACGAGCCGCCGCTAAAATGTGGCGTGTTCCCAGCACATTATGGCGGTAAAGTGCCTCTTGGTCGGCTTGCCAAAGGGAATAGTGAGCAGCGACGTGAAACAGTGCCTGACATCCCTGCATCTGCTGCCACAACTCGGCATCATTCAAATCCCCTTTGACAATCTCTACATCCACACCTTGGAGGTTATCCACGCGACTGGAGGGACGAACTAGCGATCGCACCTGATATCCTTGCTGTACTAGCAACCGCACCAGATTAGCACCAATAAACCCTGTGCCTCCGGTGACAAAAACTCGCATCATTCAGTAGACCTTTTGCCTTTAGAGAGTAAGTGCCGTATATCGTCGAGTACGGCATAAACCACCGGAACGACAATCAAACTCAACAGCGTCGATGTGATTAATCCACCGATAATTGCCACCGCCATTGGTGCCCGTAACTCAGCACCGGCTCCCCAACCTAAGGCCAAGGGTAGCATTCCCAAGATAGTAGCAGCCGTCGTCATTAGAATCGGTCGCAGTCTGACAGGGCCGGCCTTGAGGATAGCTTCAGTACGATTCAACCCGGCGCTACGCAACTGGTTCGTGTAATCCACAATCAAGATGGCATTTTTGTTAATCAGACCCATTAAAAAGATGATACCGATTAGGGAAATCATGCCAAAGTCACTGTGAGTTAGTAGTAGCCCTAGCATTGCCCCCACAATCGCCAACGGCAGAGAGAAGATAATCACCAAGGGATCGAGCCAGCTTTTGAAGAGAAACACCAGCACCACAAAGATGCACAACACCGATAACCCTAAAGTTTTGCCAAAAGTGCCGAGAATTTCATCCACACGAGCTGAATCTCCCCCTAAATCGAGTGAAATGCCCGCAGGAAGAACGGCTTTGGCTTCTGCCACCATGCGGTCAGTTGCAGCCCCCAACTTGGCATTTTTTCCAAGGTTGGCATTCACATAAGCGGCGCGACGAGTCTTGTCATGCTGAATTTCAAAGATGGTGCCTTTTTGATTGGCTTCACCACTGGAAGTGACATCGGCAAACCCTGGCAGCTTCTGGAGCCGCTCTTTGATGGTGTTAGCCGTGCGGTTGAGTTCTTCGAGATTGTTACCTAAAAGAGATAGCTTAAGGGGTTTTTCCCCACCCGTATCGACAAACTGAATATCTTCAATACTCGTCGTGACACCAGAAATTTGGGGCAACGAGGCACGTAATTCGTCTTGTACCTTAGCGGTCGTCAGGGTACGGTCTTGTTTCAACTTTACATACAACTTGCCTTTATTAGGTTCCCCTTGACGCGACCCAACGATAGTAAAAACATCCTTGACGTGAGGCGATTTCCGCACAGCATCATCCAACTTTTTGGCAACCTGAAGGGAGTCATTGAGTGGATTGAACGCTGCTAACGCCGCCGCCGCTTGAGATTGCTGCAACGCCTCTGGTGAACGAGCACCATTTGCCGCTGCTACAGGTGAGGGAGATTCCCCGTTAGGTGGAACAGATGGCGTCCCACCCATAGCGGCAGCGGAGGAAAGTTCTTTGGGAATAGTTGGTAAAGGTGCTGTGTAGGTAATATTGAATTCACCGCGATCCAATTTGGGAATAAAACCCTTAGGAATCAAGGGTATCAGGGCTATCCCGACCACAAAACTCAGAACCGCTAACCCGATCACGATCGCGCGATGATGCAAAGACCAAGCGAGTAAGTTTCGATACCATCGAGTAAAACCCGACTCGTGATTCTCACTGCGGCGATGGGCTTTGGGTTTGAGCCAACGGGATGCCAGTAACGGTGATAAAGTGCGGGCAACGAGCAGCGAAGTCAGAACCGACGCCGAGACAGTCAGTCCAAACGGCTTAAAGAACTGACCGAGCACACCTCCCATTAACGCCACCGGCAGAAACACGGCCACAATGGTAAACGTAGCAGCGGAGACAGTTAAACCAATTTCATTCGTGGCTGAGATCGATGCCTGACGCGGATGTTCCCCATCTTCAATATGCCGAGAGATGTTCTCCACATCCACGATCGCATCATCAACGATAATCCCAATCACCAGCGCGAGTGCCAACAGCGTAATGGTTTCCAAATTGAAGCCAAAAATCGCCATAACGATGAACGTCCCCAACAGGGAAATCGGTATCGCTAGGGCTGTAATTAATGTGGCGCGTAGATTCCACAGAAAGGGATAAATCACAATCACCGACAGCACCACTGCCAGAACTAAGGCATCAATCGTCGCATGAGTGGCTTCGCGGATATAGTCGGCTTGAGTAGCAGCGAGCGTGATGTTTACCCCAGACAGGCTTGATTTGAGCGTTTCAACCTCTTTTTTTACCTTGTCCACTACGTCCAGGGTGTTGGCATCTCCCCGCTTGATGACCTGAAACGCGATCGCATCTTGACCATTAAACCGTGCTAAGGTCGCTCCTTGACCCAAAGCGGCATCACTCGCGGATGGCAAAGAAGTAGGAGCTTTAGGCGGCTCACCCAAAAGCTCAACTTTCAGAACTCCCGGTATCCGAGAGATAGCAGGCACAATCTTATCTTTAGTCAGCTTCGCTAACTCGGTCAGATTTTGGGACGAACTTTGAATGGCATAGCTAACGACAGCCGATTCATTCAGGTTGAGGGGAATGACTTTATACGTCGCTCCCGTTGGCAGGGTTAAATTCTTCAGCGCGGTTTCCACCTGACGGCTGGATTGCTCCAGGTTGGTTCCCACCGCAAATGATAGACTAACGACACTTTGACCAGGGTAGGTAGAGGATTGGCTCTCATCAAGTCCTTTTAGAGATTGGAGCCGTTGCTCGATAAGGTTGGTGAGCTTCTGTTCCGTATCCAGCGCCGTCTGGAGGGGGGCTTGGGCATTCACCACGACGACGGGAAAGGTAATGTCTGGAAACAGCGCATACTTGAGAGAACTAAACGCCAAAATCCCAGCTACAGTTACAGTGATCCAAAAGCCAATACTGAACCAGGGAAACTCGATCGCTAACCTGGAGATATTAAACCGTTCTCGTAGGGTTTGTTTGCGAGTTGGCTCTACCATTGGGGGAGACGGGTCGTGCGGATTACGAAAGATCTATGTCATCCTACCGTTATGACCTTAACTTTGTGAGAGTTTAGCGCATCAAAAAAATCTTGCGCATCATCCAGTCAGGTCAGATGAGAAATTTGGCGACCGCCTCTTGACAAGCCCGTTTGTGAGATGGTTTTTCTTGATACTAGTGCTTCGTCCGGTCATCCGGCTCGCACACAACAGAGCAACTCTGAAGACTGGAGAAGAAAACGATGAAACTTGGATCTGAGGCTCATAAAGAGCTATTCTGTCGCAGCTTTATGGAAAGCCATCTGCGGTATGAGCCAAGTGAGCTTCCTTGGCCTCAACTCGATGCTCAAGCGCTGGAAATTTTGCGGGGAATTCCCTTCTGGACGAAGGCTTTGGATACAGAGCGAGAAGCTGGGGTACTGGTAACCGCCTATGGTAACTTGGTAGAAGACCCAATTTTACGAGATGCGATCGCACTCCAAGGTCAAGAAGAATCCCGCCATTCTCGACTGATCCAAACCCTAATTGACCGTTATGGGATCGAGATGGAAGAACGCCCTCCAGTTGAGCTTCCCCAGAACATCGAGCAAGCCTTCACCCACTTTGGCTTTGAAGAATGCCTAGATTCCTTCTTCGCTTTTGGTTTATTCGGCCTTGCTCGTGAAGCAGGCTTTTTTCCCGATCAAATTTTTGCCATTTTTGACCCCATCCTCGATGAAGAGGCACGTCATATCGTGTTCTTCGTCAATTGGTTCACTTACCTGCAAATTCAACGCGGTCAAGGATTTGTTGGGCTACGAGCCACCAAAACCCTTTGGCACTATGGCATGGCTCTGCGCAACTTGATCGACGCTGTTGGGAGTGGCGAGACTAGCGGCAGCGGATTCACGGCGACAAATGCTAGTGCCTTTACCCTTGACCTCACCCTAGAGGGATTTCTCACAGCCTGCCTTGAAGAAAATCAGCGCCGGATGAGCAAATTCGATCCAGAACTTTTGCAACCGCAATTGATGCCAAGACTAGCAACGCTTGCCTTCCGCACGCTTCAGCTCAGACCCCGACGCAAACCTCGCACTGTGGAAAGTCCTAACTTGAGCTAACGACTCTCCTCCCATTCCAAGATTACCTAATCCCTTATTTACCTGTGTGACTCAGTGTCCTCCTCATCCCCCTTGTCTCGCCCATCTACTACGTCTGACTGCAATTTAATATCATTACCCGACACAATTCTGGTGCCTCAGGGAGCCGAGTACAAAGCCGTTTGCCGAGGCTTAAGCCGTGTTAAGCCTCCCAAGCCGTTAGTGATAGCAATTCCCGTTGGCCCTAAACCTCTAGCCCGGTATCTGCAACAATGGCAACAGACAGCGCACGGTTTGAAGGAAGCATCACCAAGGGTTTTAATCATGGGTTTATGCGGGAGTTTGTCCCCACACTTAGCGGTTGGGGACGTTGTGCTGTATCAAGCCTGTGTTTACGCCGCGAACGGCTCTACTCCCCTGTTGAAACCTTGTGATGACGAACTCACGACGTTACTACACCATAAGCTTAAAGAACAGAGTTCTCTAGTGAAGGCACTAACGAGCGATCGCATCATTGTTTCTGCCCAAGAGAAACGCCATCTCGCTCAAATCCACGATACCGAAGTTGTAGATATGGAGGGATTTGCTGCCTTAGAAGTGCTCTCGCAAGCGGGAATAGCTGTATCGATGGTACGAGTTGTCAGTGACGATGCTCATCACGATCTACCCAATCTCACCTCAGCAATTAGTCCTGAGGGTTCGCTTCAACCTTTACCCCTAGCAATGGGGATGATACGGCAACCCATTGCTGCGACTCGTTTGATTGGAGGGGCAGTACGCAGCCTAAGAGCGTTGCAAGACGTAACCGTACAACTCTTGTCGGAATAGATGTTAGGACAGATTTAACGGCCCAAACGACTACATAGTTATTAATATTATTAATAAACATAAAAGACTTCTGCCCTGGAGCCTTCTGCATCTTGCTGTACTACCAAGGATTGCCAATCATTATGAAGGCACTCCAGTAGTAGGGGTGAGAGAAGTCTGTATTTCCCCTACGAGCGAAATCTGGTGGTAAAGGGAAACTGCCATGAGCGGTTACGAGTTCACCTTCCTGCAATCGCACCTTGCCCTTTAGCATTGCCAACTGAGTCAGTCGTAGTGCCTCAGCTTTGAGCGGAACTTGTTTCAATTGCTCGTAGAATTGGGTCATTAAGCTCAGCGTCCCTTCATCGCTGATGTACCACAAACTGGCCAATACAGTTTTTGCCCCAGCTTGCGCTGCCAACCCCGCAAATCCTAGTTCATTCTCTTCATCGCCTAGAGCTGTGCGACAGGCACTCAAGACCAGAAGTTCTACAGGTGGTTTGTGCAATCCTATCTGCCTCAGTTGCTCCAGTCGCAGTTGACCATCCCATAATTGGAGATAAGATTGTTCAGGCTCACCGGGTAAATACTGTGCATGGGTGGCTAGATGCATAATTCCAAACGGCTCCCTATTCCTAGCCGCTTGCAAATTGGAGAGGGTAAAGGAGTTATTTAAAAAGAACTTCCCTGGCCACAGTTGCCCTGTAATGACGGACAATTCTACAGGGACAGAGGGTAAAGGACTTTTGTCAACAAATTTCTCCATACCCATGGCTAAGATAGAGGTGTTCCTCACATCAACGTAGCGGGTATCAGTAAGGGAAAGGCTGGGCATTAAGCCGACACTGTAGCGTTCGATGATGAACTGTTTACCGTCGTGAAGCGCAGCCAAGGAGATACTGCGTAACCCAGCGTCCATGATGTAGGCCAGATTTTTGATGTGTAGTTGTTGTAAGTCGGGTTCTATAGGAGCGACTAGCCACTGATACATGGTTTGGGCGGGAGCAAGGAAACCAGAGCGTCGAGTGGGATTGGTCAACTGAGTGCGAAATTTCTTCTCGATGCGGAGGACTTCGGCTCTAGTAGCCCTGGTAGAGCGGCGAATGGGGTTTCCTTGGGCTGTAATTACGATTAATTCTAGGCGATCGCTCGGACTCGGAGTCAAAGCACGCAATAAGGAAGATGACGCTACACTGGAAGATTTTTGAGTTTGACCCGGTTGAGAAGGAGGTGCTGGGGGAATGGTAGAGGGAACAAACACTGCATAGATGATGGCGGGTTTGATGCCCGTAGCGCTCTCTACTTTTTGTAGGGTATTTTGCACTTCAGAGAGCGTGATGCGTTTTGCCTCGCTCAGTCCGCTTTGTCGGGTAAAGTCATCAGTGAAGGAATTGTCAAGCCTTAGGAAATCCGAGTCGTTGAAGGGAGGCGGTAGCCGTGAGTTTAACAGCTCTTGGGGTTTAGTCAATTCAACAGGGATACTGAGCGGCGGTGGGGTCAGGGATGGATTGGGAGTAGGAGATGGGCTAGGAGCTGGTACACTAATAATCCTAATATTGCCCGACCTGTAGGTGTAGAGAAAGGAGTTGCCAGAGGGAATCGTGAAATTGCCACTGGTTATAGCACCAGTAGTCCCGTTGGTAGTGGACTCCCCAACTACAAAGGGCGTCACGCCACTGCCCCCGTGCCGGATGGTGATGTCACCGCCACGATTACCTCCGACAGTGGCAATGCTGGCGTCAATGCCGTTGGCAGTTTTAAAGGTACTAGTGGCTCGGAGAAATCTAGAGGTAGTAATGTCTACCGTGCCGCCTTGGGTTCCCCCTTGGGCATTAATCGAGCTAACTTGAATATCACCGGATGGGTCGAGGGTGACATTACCACCCCTGCCCGTCAAGCCACTTGAGTTGATTTCTCCAGCCGTAATCTGGGTGCTAGCGTTGAGGGTGATATTTCCACCATGAGTAGCACCTGATGAGTTCAGATTGCTGGTGGTAATAGCACCTGTATTGCTTGTTAGGGTAATAGTTCCTCCATTACCCGTTGCAGAGCTGGTGTTTAGCGTCCCGGCACTGGCGTTGATGTTACCGCCGGTGAGTCCGTTGTTTTCTACTAACAGATTTCCGGCGATGATATTACCCAAGGTGATATCGCCGCTATTATTGTTCGTCAAGCCAGCACCTGTATCCAGCTTGATAGTTGTATTGCCTGTACCGGAGTTGAGGGTGACTCTAGGGGCAACGGTGATGGTGGCAGTTCCGGCGTCTCGATAGGCATTCACTACACCGTTGGCGGTAGCGTCGTTGGCAAGTAGGGTTAAGTTGCCGTTATCGGTGGTGATATTGGCATTGACCAAAATACTGCGTCCTGCGCGTAAGCTAAGGTTACCGCCGTTGCCATTAGGATTATTGGTGGTGATGGCACTGTTGACGGTAATGTCATTGTTGGCTTGTAAGGTGACGGCTGTACCCGTGTTGGTAATTTGGGTAATCAGCTGGGGATTGATGGTGATGTTCTGGCTGGGAAAATAACCGTAAGTTAGGGAATTAGGGTTGGCAATGCCAATATCCCCTCGTCCGGCATCAGAGTTGAGTTGTGGATTAACAATGAGATAGTTGCCGTTGCTTAAGGGGGTGATGAGTTCACTGCCAAAAAAGCCACCCGGATTTGTACCCGAAAGGCGACTGATTTCGGTTCCCGTGCTGCCATCGGCTAAGATAGCCGTTCCCGCATCAGCATTTCTACCATCGGTTGTACTTCGGTTAATAATCACATAGTTACCGTTAGCCAAAGCAATGGGTAATCCGAAAGCGTCGTTAGCAACCGTACCCGAAAGGCGGCTGATTTCTACCCCAGTAGTGCCGTTGGCTAAAATGACCGTTCCCGCGTCAACAATCCCGTTAATATCTGCCGAAGGGTTGCCAAACACATAATTGCCGTTGGGTAAGGCGGTGATAAAGTGAGCGCTGCTGATATCCTGATGTCCACCAAAAAAGTCGATAGCATTAGCACCGGAAATGCGATTAATCTCTGCTCCCGTGCTGCCATTGGCTAAAATGACTGTTCCTGCATCAACAATCCCGTTAATGTCTGCAACTGGGTTGGCAAAGACATAATTGCCGTTGGGTAAGTCGATAATGTTACCACTTCCAAAGCTGTCACCCACATCGACACCAGAAATGCGAGCGATTTCTGCTCCTGAGCTGCCATTGGCTAAAATGACTGTTCCAGCTAAATTATTGGCATTGGGATTGCCAAATACGTAGTTGTCGTTGGATAAGGCAGTGATGGCACCGTTGCCGAACTGATCGCCAAAATTGACACCGGAAATACGACCGATTTGGGCCCCCGTGCTACCGTTGGCTAAGATAACGGTTCCCGCATCCACAATCCCAGCAATGTCAGCATTCGGGTTGCCGAAGACAAAGTTACCATTGGGTAAGGCAGTAATGGGGCTGCCAAATCCATCAAACAAGTTGGATAATCTACCCCCAAAACGGTCGTTAGCAAAAGCACCAGAAATCCGATTAATTTCTGCCCCTGTACTGCCGTTGGCTAAGATAACGGTTCCCGCATCCACAATCCCGTCAATGTCTGCTAAGGGGTTGCCAAAGACATAATTGCCATTGGGTAAGGCGGTAATCGCACCACTACCAAAGCGATCGCTAGCAATAGTACCGGAAATCCGATTAATTTCTGCCCCTGTGCTGCCGTTAACTAAGATAACGGTTCCCGCATCCACAATCCCACCAATATCTGCATCTCGGCTGCCAAAGACATAGTTGCTGTTGGTTAGAGCGACGACTTCATTCCTCTCAAGCGGCTGGTTATCTATTGAATTAGCAACTCTAAAGCCAAAACGGTCGTTAGTATTAGTACCGGAAATCCGATTAATTTCTGCCCCCGTGCCGCCGTTGGCTAAGATAACGGTTCCCGCATTCACAATCCCGCCAATATCGGCATCTGGATTAGCAAAGACATAGTTACCGTTGGGTAAGGCGGTAATCGCACCAATACCAAAGCGATCATTCGCGTTGCTGCCATTGATAGTACCCAGTAGTGCCCCCGTGTTTGGGTTAAACAGATAAACCGCACCCGCATCGGTAGCCATCAAGTCATCTCGGGACGAAGACACAACAACGTTGCCGTTGCTTAACACCGCAGTCCAACCACCAAATAAATTGCCCGCAGCGGGATTGGGGTCAAGCAGTTGAAACGAACTGCTACTCGCGCTGCCATCAATCGTTATATTCTTGGGGTCAACCAGTAACTGTCCCGCCTGCCCGTTAATAGCACTAGCATTTGCTATTCCCCCAAACGTCAGTTGGTTCTTGCTGGAAACTTCCATCAAGCCACCGTTCCCAGCGAGACTGCCCCCTTTAGCTGTGATGCTGCCATAAAAGTCAGTCTGCTGGTCTGACCAGACAATGACTTTGCCCCCGTTTCCAGTGCTTAGGGCGTCTGCTGTCAGTAGGCTGGCACGGTTGACAAACGTATTTTGAGCATTAAGCGCTCGTTGCGTTTGTCCCTGATAGTCTCCGCCGACTAATATCTCCCCGCCACCACTGTTCCCCGTCGCATCCACCTTTGCCGCAAGCAGCCGCAAATCCTGCCCAAACAGATGCACCGTACCCCCCACCTCTGCCGTGACATCGATCGCACCAGAGGTAGTCAGAACTGAATTGGCTGTACCATTAAACTCAATGACTCCTCCCCAATTCGTGCCCTTCGCCTCTGTTCGGGCAAAGCCCGTCTGAATCACCGTTCCGCTGTAGTTGACCCGTATCTCTCCACCGTTACCTGCGTCTCCGTTGGCACGAATAGCGCCTGCATCCAGCAAATTGTTTGTCTCTATCCGGATAGTGCCACCGTTGTTGCCGTTTGCGGTAATTTGACCCCGATTTTCCACCACCCGCCCTGTTAGATTGATAGTGCCGCCTTGATTACTGCCACTGCTTGACAGTTCCCCTTGGTTGAAGAGGTGACCGCTGTTCCCTGTCAGCATTGCAGGTAAATCCTCTACCCGAACTGCTATCATCTGCCCATCTGCCGCTGTTCGCGGTAAAATCTCTAAACTCAGCAGGTGTCCCTGTTGACTAATTCTGACCAAGTTCTCACCCGGCACAGCTGTAACCGTGATAGTTCCAGACGGTGCTGCAAGTTGTCCTTTATTGGTAACGCTACCACCCAGTAAGGTTAAGTTTTTCCCCTCTCGCACGCAGAGATTAGCAAGATTGATAATTGCGGCAGATTGTGTATAACCAAAAACAAACTGACTGGGAGTGCCGATTAATGTCTGATAGTTATTGTTACCAAAAGCGTTAAACCAATTATTACCGCCACTATCAGTTTTTAGGGCAATCTCCGTAGCTGTCGTAGCCGTAAACGAAGCAGGAACATTTAGACTAGCCTCTTTGCCAAAAACAATCCCAGCAGGGTTCATCAAAAATAAGTTGGAATTGCCTCCCGTTACCTGAATTAAACCATTAATAATTGAGGAATCACCTCCCACAACCCGCCCCAGAATATTCTGGATAGAAGGACTAGAGAGAAAGTTAGCCGTCTGATCTGTAGCCAGACCAAATTGCTGGAAACTGTGGAAGAGATTGGTTCCATCGCTAGAAAGGGAACCGCCATGAATATCAAAACGGTTGCCGTTCGGAGTGACAATCGTGCCAGTACCGTCGGAGGCTGAGGTGACGGGAATCGCTATTGTTGGGGTAGCGGCGAGGATTCCACTGAAGGGAAGAAGGCAAGACAACCAGCCGACGCACCAACGGGCAACACTCATTGTTAGATGTACCTTACAGTAATAGATAATTCTACTGTTCAGTAAAAAAGCACCTACTCGCAAGAAGCTTTAATCCTCGGCTAATTGCTTAAGTCTTCTGGAACGGGACTAGTATAAGATTCTTGTTCATTTTAGAAGCTTCCGTTATAGTTGTTCGTCTTCATTTTTGTTAAGAAAATTATCTAAATTTAAAACTTAATTGCAAAAATCCCAGGAACTGATAGTTCAACCAAAAAGTAATGGTACCGTTTAGACCTGTAACGCACCGTTTTAATAACCAGACTTACAAATTACCAACGATGTACAACAAAAATTCTGATACAGACTGGCTGGGCTCGGCTGTAATCGCTGCATTAGGCGCTGGGATCGTGACCTCGTTCGCCGTCAGCCAAGGCCAAGACCCGCTCGTTGCTCTAGCCATTACGGGTTTTTCTGTGCTGGTTGCTCTGTTGTGCAAACAGTTGGGATTGATTTAAACGCGATTTCTCATCTTATCTTTAAATAGAAATCTTCACAACTATTCACCGAATAATAGTTGGAAACGAACGTTGGGAAACAGTCGAAACGAAGAGCAACAACACACTCTGTTTTTCATTGCTGAAAACTGGGATTGTTTATGTTTTGGCAGTAGGGTGCGTCGGAACGCACCCTATTTCTACAAACACGCCTCGAGATTGATGTCTCCTGTAGCAGGAAACCCGTTAGACATCCACCCAGCGCTGGGAGCTGAGAGTCTAACCCATTCGCGTCCTTGGTCATCTAGGATGAATTGTGGAGGATTGACGAGCGTCACGCGATCGCTCAAGAATACGGCATCCAGTTGGCGAGAGTTAATATCAGGTCGCTCTCGGATAGCTACACCCTCCAGTCCCTTATAGGTAACTTGGCGGCAGAGATTGGATGAAGGTGAAACAGGACGGACGGAGCCTTCAGAGCAGAGTTTGAGGTCTTTTGTTTCTACAAAGCCACTAATCGGCGAACTAATTGCTACCCAACCAGCCCTACCGCGTTCCTCTGCTAGGGTAACTTTTTCATTGGGCTGTAAGGAGCGAATTCGGTAAGCTGTTGAACGATCTTGGTAAATAAATGTAGATCTAGCGGCTGCACGACAAGCGCCTACCCGTCTCTGTGCCAACTTAGCGTTGCCCTGCTTTTGAGAGGGAGTTGATACGGATGCCAGCATCTTGTTGCCTGTAGAGATAGAACTCAAGATAGTAGCATTCGCTTTTATACTCCCAACGGAGATTAATCCTAATGCTAAGAAAGCAACAGGCTTATCCCAACGGCTCATCTTCTTCATATCCTTCACTCCTCACCGCGATTTCTTAGTCTGACAGTTAAATAGCTAATCCACCCCCATCTGCATAAGCCTATGGGGGTGAATCTTAATTTTAGGATTTGATGAATGAATAACTAGTTTGAAGCTCAGTAGGTTAACAAAAATTTCACAAAATTAATCCATCACAGGCCCACTATTTTTCCCAAAAGCAACGATTCCTAAATCAAGTAGACCCAAGGAAAGGAAATTAGTTGTAAGATAAAATTTTCCACCCAACTAATCAACAAACAAAGTTGATGCTCATCCCGCTTGGGGATTTGAATGAATGGCATTTTCTCTAGATAGGATGGGACACGATAGCCCTGTCAATATCACAATCGGTAGAACGAGTGTCAAACAAATTAACAATACTCCAGATTTACTAGATAAACTAGCGGGAAAATTTTTACTAGAAACGATATGGAAACTCTTGCCTATCTTCATCTGGCCTTAGACGATGAAGCCCCAATAGATGCTTCTGATAGTTTCACCTTAAACAGTTTAAAGCTGTTTGATTGGCTCAAGCCGTGTCCGTTTGCCACACAAACTCGGATGTATTGGTTGTCACTGCTGCTCGTCCTCAGTATTGTGGGACTGGCAGGGGAGGCATTAGCACAAAGGACGCTCAAGGTAGGCGATCGGGGGCCAGATGTAACCTTCATTCAAGAGCGATTACGACAGTTACGGTATTTTAATCGACCGTCTGATGGTGTTTTTGGTTCAGCAACAAGAGATGCCGTTATTCAATTCCAGCGAGATTATCACTTGGTTCCTGATGGGACGGTAGGCCCAACAACCGAATCTGCCTTGTTTGCAGAATTTGAGCCGAGAACAGGGATTTCCAGCCAAAGTTTCAGTTCTCGGAGTCGTTTTGATGAAAGAGTGCTGCAACAAGGCGATCGCGGCGCAGATGTCACAGCTGTTCAGCAGCGTTTGCGAGAACTGAGATATTTCCGGGGAACGCCGACAGGATACTTTGGCTCATCGACTCAAGAAGCTGTTACCCGATTTCAGATGGATCAAAATATCAATGCCAATGGAATTGTAGATTCTCAAACCAGAGCAGCCTTATTTGGTTCAGCCACAACTAGATTTTATTCAGAGGACTTGCTGAGTTTGCCACCTCCGCCGCAACCTTCCGGAGATTTTTCAAGTGAACGATACAACGAGAATGCTGTGCCAGAGGTATTGCGTTATGGTTCTAGCGGTGCAGCCGTGGAGCGCCTTCAGCAACGGTTGAGGCAAAAAGGCTATAATCCAGGTCGCGTTGATGGAGTGTTTGGTTCGCAAACCGAGAGCGCGGTTAGACAATTTCAGCGAGCCAATGATTTAACGCCTGACGGTATTGTAGGTGCACAAACGCTAATGGCTTTAGGCATCCCTGGGGCGGAAAGAAACCGCTACGTTGTGGTTGTACCCATTCGGGATAGCAATACTCTCAATCAAGTCCGTGCTGTAGCGGGTTTTGCCGATGCCTCTTTAGCTGAATCCAGCCGAGGGAAGTATGTTTATGCTGGAGCGTTTTCCAACCGTGCCAGTGCGGAAAGTCGTTCCTATTTTTTGCGATCGCAAGGACTGGATGCCAGAGTGGCGTATTCGCCATAAGTATAGGTAACAGCATCGCCGTGGGTTTATTTGTCCTAGACTAGTGCTTGGTTTTGTGATGCTCCTATAAAATTATGGAAACTCTTGCCTATCTTCATCTGGCTTTAGCCAACGAAGCACCCACTGATATTAATTACAGAGATTTAACTGCAACTTGGGAAAGCTTGAAACAGTACACTCAAGGTGCAGTTCACCAACTCTGGAATCAGCCAAAACTCTCAACTCGTGCGGCTGTTTCTCTACTTTCTCTCACCATCGCCTTGAGTGTGTTCGGCGTAGCCAATCAGGCATTAGCCGTAGTTCAGGAAGGCGATCAAGGTGCAGATGTCACGGCTGTACAGCAACGATTGAGGGAACTGGGCTACTACAAAGCCAAAATTAACGGCTATTTTAGTTCCCAGACCAAGGACGCTGTGATTCAATTCCAAGAGGCTAAGGGATTAGCACCCGATGGGATTGTGGGGCCCAATACTCTAGCGGCTTTGGATAGGCAACGACAAACGAAAACAAGACCCGTCCAACAAACGAGTGTAAGGTCAGAACCCGAGTCCGCTGCACGCATCTTACAATTAGGCGATCGCGGTTCCCAAGTTAGCGCTCTTCAGGAAAGCTTGGCAGCCGCTGGTTTTCCTGCCAATACTAACGGCATTTTTGATGCTGCCACTCAGAGAGCTGTTATCCGCTTCCAGCAAGCCAAAAGCCTCACCGTTGATGGAATTGTCGGTCCGCAAACCTTAGCCGCCTTACCCGCTGTTGGTGGCTCTAATCCTGCCTCAACGCTTAGAAGAACTGCCAGTCGGCGATCAACACGTCCAACTGCCAGCACTAACTTAAATGCACCCAGAACTACGGCTGAACGCTCAACCTCTAGAACGACTAGTACTCGCTCGATACGCCAAACTCCTAGCACTAACTTGAAGCCACCCAGAACTACGGCTGAGCGTTCAACCTCTAGAACGACTAGTACTCGCTCGATACGCCAAACTCCTAGCACTAACTTGAAGCCACCCAAAACTACTGTTAGTAGCTCAACATCTACAACGCCTATTAGTCAGCTCAATAAACCCAAGCCTACTCTTAGTCCCTCGAATATAGAGGCTCTACAGAAGCGTTTACAAGAACTCGGCTTTTATCGCGGCGAAATCGACGGAATTTGGGGACCACAAACTCAGGCGGCAGTTGAAGCGGCTCAACGTGCCTATAGCATCGGTACTGCTGATGTAGATAATGGACGTTTGTGAGCTGTTAAAGCAAGTGGAAGGCAAGCTCTCTAGTTAGTGAAAAAGGGCTTGCGTTCCGTCTTTTAAATTGAAAATGGGTAATGGGTAAGAAAGATTTTCAGGGTTGGTGGTGTGCGAGGCGGGTGAACGGGTAACTTGAAAAGAGGATGTGGGGTGTGGGGTGTTGCAAAGAGATTTTTAGTCCTTTGCAGTAAGGGCTTTACAAAGTTTTTTCAGGCTTATAAAACTGTGCAATATAGGGAAGAAGTGCCTCTCGCATCACGGCTAAATTCCCAGCTAAAGCAATTTGCTCTTTTTCAATCACCCCCACCACTTTGCGAGGATTGTCTCGTTCCACAATCGGTAATTGAAACAAGTCTCGTGTTGCCATCCGTTCTAACGCTTTTGTTACTGGCTCGTCTTCGTAAGCATAAAGAATTTCTTCGGTACATATATCACCTAATTTTTGATGAACCCAATCACTTCCTGACGATTCAGCTTCCGTTTGCAGCATGAGCCGCCTGATATCCGCCAAGGTAACAATTCCCATCAATTGCTCCGCCTTATCCAGCACCAAAACTGCATGACTGCTGCGATTCAGCATGGCTAAAGCAGCATCTAACACTGGCATTGTATTCGATAGCGTTAAATAAGACTGCTGCATTACTGTTGCAATGGGCACGTTCTGTAAAATCTCCAGTTCATCCGGTTTCTCCAGGTTTATCCCCATTTGCTGAGGTTTTAATTCTGGCATCGATTGCTTGGATTTTAGTTGATCAACCACCCAGACACTGACCCCTACGGCTGCCATTAAAGGTAAGATAACAAGGTAGTTTTGCGTCAGCTCAAATAGTAAAAGAATCGATGTTAAGGGTGCTTTCACACTCGCTGCCAATACAGCCGCCATACCGACCATAGCATAAGCAGCCGGCGGAGCAATTTCTAATAATCCAGGGGGCAAAACAAACTCTAAAATGTTGCCATACACCGCCCCTAAAGCAGCTCCAATAAACATCGCCGGAGCAAAGATACCACCGACTAAACCACTGCCTAAACTAATACCGGTGAGGATGAGCTTGGCAACTAATAATAAACATAAATACTCTAAAGGAAACCGCCCATCTTGGAGAATGGATTCAAGCGTTTCGTAACCAATTCCCAGAATTTGGGGCAATTGTAAAGCGACCAATCCGACGCAGACTCCGCCAATCACGGGATGCAGAACTTGAGGCAGTAATTTAAGCCACTTAAATCCAACAACTTCTCCTTGAAAGCAACGCTGAGCCACTTGAATGGATTGGGTGTACGCGATCGCCACTAAACTAGCTAGTAAACCTAATACCAGATACAGGAGAAATTCCCAGTTACTACACACTTGATAAATGGGTAAATCAAAAGCGGGATGGACGCCAAAAGCAATCCGCGCAATTAATGCCGAGACAACAGCCGAAAGGAGAACTAAACTCACCGCTGGGGTCGCAAATGTTGTTCCAAACATCACCTCCAACGCAAAAAAAACTCCAGCTATTGGGGCATTAAATCCCGCTGCCAATCCCGCTGCCGCACCTGCGCCTAAAAGGATACGATACCGTTCTTGGGATACTTGAAAAACTTGACCCAGTAACATCCCAATGTTCGCTCCAATTTCTACACTGGGGCCTTCGGGTCCTAAAGATGCTCCCATGCCAAGGGAAATGGAAGCGGCTACCATTTTAACCAGAGGTCGGAACGGGGAGATAATTTGAATTCGCTGATTGCTAATTAACGAAGAAATTCCCTGACTAAAAAAGCTTTGATAATAGTAACGGATTGCCCCAACAATTAAGCCACCTAAGGTAGGAATCCCAACTAAAGCCCAAG
Organism: Waterburya sp.; assembly: GCA_036703055.1. Lineage (GTDB taxonomy): Bacteria > Cyanobacteriota > Cyanobacteriia > Cyanobacteriales > Coleofasciculaceae > DATNPV01. The sequence goes on along the minus strand of DATNPV010000091.1, from coordinate 7,848 downwards.
GATATAACGAGGTAATATTTCCATTTAAATATTCTAAAGTAGAGATTTTGACTAGCTCGATTAAATAATGAAATAGAACGATGACTAAACCCGTCCCTCCACCAATTAGCAGTGCGGGAATTAAGACGAGGCTTTCTGGGGATGGCTGCAAGCGGTTGAGCAGGCTCGTCAGGCGATCAGAAAGCGATTTCTTCTCTGGCTGTTGCGGCAAAAGTACCTTGGGTTCACTCAGCGTACTACTCATTAAGGGCAAAAATTATAAAACTGAATATTTGGACTATGGTACTCTGTCGCGCCTATTAAAGCCTTGAAAATTAATCCATCTGTCCTTAATTAAGACAACCGCAATACTTCAATCTACTGGTTGAGAGAGCTGTTTTCAGGAAATTCCATCAGTACTTCCTCTAAAAAACGATGCACAATTGATGGCGATTGCTCTGTTCAGAGCTATCTGAATTATCTCCCCAGCCTCCCTCTTTCCTTCTGTTTTAACTTGAGCAGAGATATCTTGCTCCTACCAGTCTTCTGATCTAGCGAAGAAGCCGAACACCCGGCAACCCCGACTATGTATGATTTTCCGAACTAGGGGTTTTTCGGTTTTCTCTACCATAAGACAGACAAAAAAACCTTAATTAGTTGTTACAATCGCTACACAACTTTCTGGATTTCCAGAAGATTCTATCTCCAGCTTTTATTAAAAGCGGATTGATAAACAGTGAGAAGTTAGTTAACCATCACTTCATAGTTGATTGAGTTTTACCATACTTGCAACAGGAGGAATGTGCAATGAGAATTGCTCAAGTTGCCCCTTTGTGGGAGCGAGTTCCACCTCCCGCCTATGGAGGGATTGAGTTAGTAGTTGGATTACTGACTAATGAATTAGTTAGGCGCGGACATGAAGTCACCTTATTTGCATCTGGAGATTCCCTCACCCTGGCTAAATTAGAATCCGTTCATCCCCAGGCTCTGCGTTTAGATCCTGCGGTTAAGGAATACAGTATTTACGAAATGCTGCAATTGAGTAAGGTTTACGAACGTGCCTCAGAGTTTGATATCATTCACTCCCACATGGGATGTGCGGCTTTACCTTACGCCAATTTCGTAAAAACGCCCACCCTTCACACGCTTCATGGTGTTTTTACTTCTGATAATGAAAAACTGTACACCCATGCTCGCCTACAGCATTTTGTCAGTATTTCTAATGCCCAACGGGAACCCAAATTAAACCTCAATTGTTTAGCGACGGTTTACAACGGTATCGATACTAGCCAATATGAGTTTCACCCAGAACCCGAAAACCCACGGTATTTAGCATTTCTGGGACGGCTTTCACCTGAAAAAGGCCCCCACTTAGCCATTGAAATTGCCAAGCGTTCCGGCTGGAAGTTAAAAATGGCGGGTAAGATAGATGTTGTTGATAGAAAGTATTTTGAGCAGGAAATTAAGCCCCATATTGACGGCAAACAAATTGAGTATTTGGGTGAGGCAAACCACACTCAAAAGTGTGCCTTGATGGGAGGAGCTGTAGCCACTTTGTTTCCCATTACCTGGCGTGAACCATTTGGCCTTGTGATGACCGAATCAATGGCATCAGGAACCCCCGTTATTGCCATGGAACTAGGTTCAACATCAGAGGTAATTGTTCAGGGACAGACAGGGTTTTTGTGTCACAACGTTGAGGAGTGCATAGCAGCGATTGAGCAAGTCACTCAGTTGAATCGCAAGGCTTGCCGGGAGCATGTGGAAAATCATTTCAGCGTGCAGTCTATGACGGATGGTTATGAAGCAGTTTATCAACAGATTTTAGCGAAACGGTTTGCACAAAACGGATACATCCGGAACTCTGCTCGAGCCTGATCCGATTTTAAATTCACATAAAAATTGGGGAGTTTGAATTATTTACTTCCCCAAACCAAGCAACAGTAGTGATTGAGGGCAGCACACTCAAGTTTCACCTGTCTAATGACAGAAACCTGGCTTACGCCTACAGGTTGATGAATGCCCCAATCATAATGAACAAAATGAAGCGGTAAGTAACTGCACCAAAAAATCAATTCAGCAAGGGTGCAGACTTACGTCTGCTAAGTCAACGGAGAGAAACATGGCTACAGGTAAGTTACAGCACGCAGTTGGTATCTTTTCCAACCGTCGGGATGCAGAACATGCGCTCACCGAACTGAGAGATGCTGGCTTTAACATGGATAAAGTTTCCGTGATTGTCAAAAACGCAGACCCCAATGACCAGATTGGTGGTGCTGGCGTCAGTTCTGCTAAGGAAGAGCAAATGAAAGGAGGCACGGAAGCCGGAGCCACAGCAGGTGCGGTAACAGGGGGCCTGATTGGCTTAATCGGTGGTTTGAGTTTGTTAGCTATTCCTGGATTTGGCCCTGCCGCCGAAGTTGGTGTTGTTCTGGCCAATACCATTTTGGGAAGTGCAATTGGCGCAGCGGGTGGTGCCATTGTGGGAGCACTGGTTAGCTGGGGTGTGCCCCAAGAGCGAGCTAAATATTATGGCGATCGCATATCCCAAGGAGATTATTTGATCGTCGTAGAAGGTACTGCTGAGGACATTTTAAGAGCGGAAGCAATTTTAGAGCAGCGAGGCGTTTTGGATTGGGGTATCTACGATGCGCCCGTAACTGCTCCTGGCGGTGGTCGTACGGGTGTACTCTAACTATTCGTTAAACATTGATTAATTAGTTTTCTCCCAAAGAAGTGCCAATCCTTAGTTGTTAGCCTGTTTCTTCTGTTGAAGTGACAGGCTATTTATTCGGGAAAATATTTAGCTTAATGCTCAATCAAACTAACAAAGATTAAATAAACACAATACGCCTGTACTATCGGAAGTCAGCATTGTAAAATCAGGCACACGGCTACTAGTGTAAAGCAGACATTGGACTCCAGGATTCATGGTTCATACGGCTCAATCCATGAGCAATGAACTAGGAACTATGAACATGTTCTCCCAGCTTAAGTTGATAGCCGACACACAAATATAGTACGACTGAAAAAAGACCGAAGTTATGGCAAGAGCTACAGTACAATATACGACTAAGGATTTAAGAGAACTGGGTCTGTTTGTAGAGATACCAGGGCGAGCAGACAACGAAAAAACTCGAAAAAAGGCATTAGAAGAAATTCAACGCCGCATGGATGACCCAGAAGACACGAGTTTGAATCGAGAAAGCTTTGCGGATGGATTGAGTGCCGAAGATTTGATTGTCGTTGAGCCACCCGCAACCGAGCAATCGGAGGAGGATGAAGAACCAGAGGTTATCCAGGCGGTTAAAGCGATCGCCACGTTAGCCGGTTTAAGAGTTTCCTTGGAAGAAGCCTACAAAGGTGCGGCAGAGTTACGTCCTGTCATAGAGGCGTTGTTTTCACCACAACCCCTAACACCGGAACAGATGCAGCAGGCGACGGATAAGAACTTTTCCAAAACTTTAATTAAGTATGCCGAAGCCAGAGCCGCACACGACAAGTTTCTACCTACGGCGGAGCAAGCGTGGGAACTTTTGGCTCCGATGCTACCAACAGAGGGGATGAAAAGCCATCATGGGATGGAGGATTTAGGAAATCAAGCCACTCCCCCGGAATCGGAGGCGCAGCCACAGGAGGCAAAACAGAGGAAAAAGTCTTCGAGTTCGTGACTGCCCAGGTAGACATCAACGCACAAGCTACCAGTCCACAAATCCTCGACTAATGCTATACGGTTACAGGTTATTAGACATTCCCATGACCTGTTTTAGATACCCGATTTCTCTAAGAAGTCGGGTATCTCGGCTTCAGGAATCATTTGGGAGTGCTATATTCATTCATCCAACAAATGTCCCTTGCAAGCGAAGCGATTGAAAGGGAGTACACTCCAAGATTTGCCCCTGACAAGTGACTTCTTGCTCATCTAGCAAAGCTTGCTGCACCTCAACGCCGTGAAGATGCAGTTGCACCCTATCGTAAGGGAACGCATAATCTCCCTCTTGCTCCCAAATTAGCTCTAGACTATTCTCCGATCGCACCATCTGGAATTTATCCAACCTCCACTCTCCATAGCCGTCTCCGGCATCCCCATACACGTATGCTTCACTGCTGCCTTCTACGGGTGGATAGAGATGGAGAATCAGTTGCTTATCCTCTGCCATCGGCAAAATACTGCCTGCTTTCACCAACAGGGGAATCTGTTCTAAAGGTGCTTCAACCGTAACTCGTCCTGAACCCTCCAGTACCGTATCATCCCAGAAACTATACCAACGTCCCTGAGGTAAGGTCACTTGGCGCGATCGCATTCCTTCTTCTGTAAGGGGACAGACTAATAGTGCATCACCCAAGCAAAAAGCATCCTCTACACCCCATAGTGCAGAGTCATCGCTATTCGACCAGAAGACAGGACGCACCGGAGGATAGCCCTTCTGCGCTGCTTCCCAAGCTAAGGTATAAAAGTAAGGCATGAGTCGGTAGCGCAATTTCAGGTATTGGCGAATAATACTCAGGTAAGGTTCGCCATACGTCCAAGGTGCACGATTTTCAACGTTATTTGCCGAGTGAGTGCGGCAGAACGTGAGAAAACTGGACATCTGGAACCAGCGCAGGTAAAGTTCAGCCGAGGGATTTCCCTGGAATCCGCCAATATCTGGCCCACTGTAAGGAATACCTGAAAGCCCTAACCCCACAACCGTTGCCACCGTTTGCCGCAATGCCGCCCAAGTACACTCAATATCCCCTGTCCACGTCCAAGCATAGCGCTGGAGTCCTGCCCAACCGGCACGGGAGACAATGAAGGGGCGTTGATCTGAGCGATAGTGGCACAGACTTTCGTAAGCGGCTTCGGCTTGCAGCAACCCATAGATGTTATGAGCCTCGCGATGATCGCCCCCTCTACCTTCCATGTAATGCTGCGTCACTTTAGGAATGGAGCGATCGCCCCAGAGGATAAAGGCGGCTGGCTCATTCATATCGTGCCAAAAACCAGCGACACCCACATCGAGCAAGTATTCATACTGCCGACTCCACCACTTACGCACGCTCGGCTTGGTGAAATCCGGGAAAACACACCAACCAGGCCAAACAGGAGCAACAACCAGCTTACCGTTGGGAAGTGTACAAAATGCCTCTAAAATCTGACCTTCTAGGAATAGATTGCTGCGGCGACTGTATTTGATGCCGGGATTGAGAATTGTGATAAAACGTACACCTTCCTCTAAAAGTTCTTGCGTAAAACTGGCAAGTTTAGGAAAGCGTTCTGCATCAATGGAGAATGCACGGAATCCCACTTGGACATCAATATCCAGGTGAATGGCACTCAATGGCAAATCGTGTTTCTGGAATGCCTGAGCATCTTCTCGAACCGCATCTTCGGTACGATAGCCCCAGTGAGACTGATGATAGCCCAATGCCCAGAGGGGAGGTAGCGACGAGCGACCGGTTAACTCTGTATAGCGCTCCAGCAGTTGGGCAGGGGAACCCGAAGTAAAGTAGTAACGCAGCGAACCTCCCTCAAAGTCAGCTGTGGCTACCTTCTCTAAGGTAAATTTGGCGTCAAATGAATTTTCATAGAAAATGAGGTAACTTCCAGAGGCGTGAACACCCAAATAGATGGGGATACTGATATACATCGGGTCAGAACCAGGCCCATACATCCCCGCCGCATCATAGTTCCACATCCGAAAGGCTTTAGGTTGGTCGGTAACCTCTCCTTTCTCGGTAACCTCCTTGGCTGCACGCAGGTTGAGAGGGGCTGCGCGTTCTCCCAATCCGTAGATATGTTCTTCGTCTCGCAGTTGTGCTTGATGAATCCATCCCTGACTTTTGCGCTGGGGCGGCAGTTCTTCGCGTAGAGTTTTTCCAGCCGCATCGCACACCTTCAGACTACCATCGACTCCAACGCTGATTTTTAGCGCTGCACTCGATACAGTCCAGCTATCATCTACCTCATCCAAGGTTGTCTCAACGTCCGACCAATCTTTGCGAGCGATGGCATAAGGAATGGGGGGTATCCCAGGTTTCCAGTCAACTCGGACTAAATCAGGAGTCAGAAAACAAACTTCCAACTCCGCTTGCTCAAAATAGAAGTTAGCACCTCTGTTGCTTGGCTCAGCCCGGAGGAGTTTTCCGGGGTTGGCAAAATTGTCTCCTGTTGGCGGTTTGAGGAACTGCCGTTCAATGGCATCCCGCTTGCGCGAATAGAGGTACGCATAGGGAGCGTAACTCAAGTAGAACAGGGAGCCTAGAAAAAACTTCCACTTTAGGGATAGCTGTTTGAAGAAATCCATTCTGGTTTATTCAGCATTGGGTCAATGGAGGAGCATGTCACCTTTGTCAGCCCGCACTTCGCGCCGCTGCGCTAACATCCCCTAACCCCTTCTCCCAACCTTGGGAGAGGGGGTGGGGAGGTAAGGGCAAGAGAGGATCTGCAAAACTGACATGCTCCCGTCAATGGTTTTGACCTAGCTATTCTTGAACGACTAAGTCCTCCAATTATGGTCAAATTCCTGTGTAAAGATTCATCAATCTTCAGTAAGAACTCTTGACAATAAATCCTGAAATGACTTCAATTCCTTGTTCTAGAACGCGAACGGATACGTCTCCGGTGCTTCCCCTGTCTCCCAATGAGCAGTAGGCTCTAGAGGTTCTATGGCTCGCGTTTCATCCAAGTGAATCATCGCATCGAATTGGTTAGCAAGACGGGCATGGAAGTAGTGGCTGATACGCTCACTTTGGGGAAGATAAATCACACCGATCGCACGTTCCAAGCGAGACTTTCTCAATCCTTGTACGACTAAGCCATCCTGACGCAAGGTCAACAGGAAGCAGGGTAACCTTGTCTCGTGAAATAAGGCTTCATAACTGTCTGATAGTGCCGGACGAACACGCTTGCGCTCCGCTGGTGCACCCCAATCTGAAGCAGCGGTAACCGTACCGGTGTAGGTGCTAAAACCGACTAATACAGCCTCGCTGCCATATTGCTGACGCACCAGCTGACCCACGTTTAGTTCTCCAGCATTCCCCATATCCGTAGCGCGTGCATCGCCCAAATGGGAGTTGTGCGCCCACACTACAACCTTCGTGCGACCTCCCTGTCGATCCAAATGGGCAACAAGCTGATCGAGGGTTTCCGCCATGTGGCGATCGCGCAGATTCCACGACGATACCCGACCACGAAACATGGAACGGTAGTATTCCTCGGCGTTCTTGACCAGACGCGCATTCTGCTGAGCATAGAAAAACTCGTCCTCTGCCACACGACTATCCCGTTGTGCGTACTCATCCGCACGGCGTTGTAGTTCGTGGAGCTGCTTGACGACTTCATCCTCACAAGACTCACTCAAGCCGACGCTAGCGGCATAGCCGTAAGATTGGCTGTCCTCACCAAAGTGTTCGATACAGGAATAACGGTATCGCGCTCTCTTTGCCGCCTCTGGGTCAACCTTTTCGAGATACCCCAGAACAGCTTTAATCGAAGAATACATGCTGTAAAGGTCAAGTCCATAAAAACCCGCCTTTGTAGCATTTGGCGGCAGGGAGTGATTGTAGTCGCGCAACCAGTTAATAAAGTTGACCACAACGGTGTTCCGCCACATCCAGGTTGGGAAGCGATCGAAACCAGCTAGAGCCTCGTTAGCCCTGCTATCGTCACTTACACCCCGCACATAGCGATTGACTCGATAGGCATCCGGCCAATCGGCTTCAACCGCTACAGCACTGAAGCCTTTTTCTTGAATCAGCCGCTTGGTAATTTCAGCTCGCTGCTCGTAGAATTCGTGAGTACCGTGCGAGGCTTCACCAATCAGGACGAAGCGAGCATCGCCAATCAACTCCATCAACGGCTCGTAATCGTTTGCCGCACCCGTCAGA
>DATNPV010000090.1:0-17558 GCA_036703055.1 Waterburya sp. | reverse complement strand
TCTCACCGACTTCTTAACTCACCTCTTCCGAGAAGTTATCAGCGTTAATCCCAACTTAATTATTTCCGTCTCACCCAGTGTTTACCCTTGGGCACTTCAGGAATACCTGCAAGATACACAAGCCTGGATTGACCAAGGATTAGTTGATTTAATTAATCCCCAACTATATCAGCGTGGCTTTGAAGGGTACAAACAGCTAGTGGATCGGTTAGTAACTCAACAATTTACCTCCTTACAATTGCCGACTTTAGCACCAGGTATTCTGCTGAAAGTTGGCTCGTATCGCATCACGCCGGAACTGCTTTTACAAAAGGTTCAGTATAATCGCGATCGCACAATCCCAGGAGAAGTATTTTTCTTTTATGAAGGTCTGCGAGAAGATAATAACGCCCTGGCTAATGTTTTAAGAGAAGGCCCTTATGCAAACGCAGCATCGTTCAAGGCTTCAGCTTTAAAGAAACGAGGATTCACTGAGCGAAGAATTAGCGGTCATTATAGCTATATTGACTTCTATGGTCAATCGAAAAACCAGCCAAAATTTGATTGGGTTGACTCCTTCAAAGATGGTGTAGCAACTGTAAAAATGGGCTATAAGTGGGGCTACATTGACAAAGCTGGAAACCGCTTGAGTCGATTTCAATTTGATGAGGCGAATTTATTTTCAGAAGGATTAGCCCTAGTCAGAGTTGGCAGTAAATATGGCTACATTGACAAAACAAGTAAAGTCGTAATTCCAATACAGTATGACCAGGCTCAATCTTTTCAAGAAGGGCTAGCGGCAGTCAAGCTGAATAGTGCGTGGGGTTATATTGACAAAATTGGAAAAGCCGTAATTTTGCCGCAGTACGATGAAGCAGGCTCTTTTTCAGGAGGACTGGCACTCATTAAAACGGCCGGAAAGTATGGCTATATCGATACAACAGGAAAAGTGATTATTCAGCCGCAATTTGATGTAGCAGATTCCTTTAGTGAAGGATTGGCACGAGTAAAAATCGATGAGAAATGGGGCTATATTAACTCAATAGGCCAAACCGTAGTTACGCTGCCCTTTGTTAGTGCGGCTGAATCCTTTTCAGAGGGGTTGGCAGCGGTTAAAATTAATGGTTTGTGGGGATATATTGATAAAAACGGTCAGGTGACAATCTCTCCGGAATTTACTGAAGCGAAGTCTTTCCGAGAAGGATTGGCCTTGGTAAGTCTGGGTAGTAAGTGGGGATATATTCGGAAGTCGTAGTTAAACCCATCATCACCTATAGGAATCGGCTTGACTTGTATTAATAAACCTCCTGGGGGAGGTCACTTGCCGTTCAAAAGAGCCAAACTAGTGATAAAAGCTGATTGCTCTTTGTCAAGGAGAGCGAAAAATGAAAGCCTTGATTACCGCCACACTGCTTACGTTTGCTACTGTACCTGCATCATTACTCTTTCCTCCCCAGGCTCAAGCTACGATATACGACGACTGCTACCTTGTTTCTCAGCCCCTTGTAATCAGAAATTCTGCTAGTCATCCAGGCGCTTATGCAGATGGCTACAACGAAGGACAGGACCGTGCTCGCTACGGGGATGCTTATAAACCTCGAACAGCCGGAGGTGAATTTGCTCGTGGCTTTGAGGACGGTTACTATAATCGTCCCTTTACGGGCCAAAACTATGAAGTAAAAGACAGGCTTGAATACTATACTTCATCTCAATGTGATGATACTTTCTTTGCCCCCCGTAGGCATTGGGGCTGGCATCCCTACTGGCATAGGCATCGGTTTCATTGGTAAACCAATGTCTGTTCCAGGGTTGTGATGAATAGCACACTACACTATCTCTGTTAGAGTTAGGACCAACTCTAGTTACAGCAGTTTTCAGTGGTATTCACCACAATCATGAAACCTAACCCCCAACCCCTTCCCTACTAAGGAAGGGGAGACAATCACAGCCTTTCTCAAGAGTAGGAGAGAGGTCTGCGTGTGGTCTATTCATTTGAAAATTACTGTCATATCAATTCGCTAAATATCAGCTACAAATCACTCCCTAGCACCCTCAGCCCTGTATCTATAGCAAACTTAAAGCGAAATGATATAACCGACCGGGGCAGAAGCTCAAGCTGTCTAGAAAGTTGATAAATCTTGATCATTAACGATTGACTGGCTTGACAGGTCGAGAAACTGGCTTGCGTGGCTGGGGTTGCTCTGACCGAGGAAAAGGTTTTCGCTTAGGGGCCGACTTCAGAGCTTCTGTCTTATCCTTCTTACTAGCTTTCAAAAACTTGGGCACGACTTCAGTGGGTTCGCCGCTCAATTGTGTGAAGATAAATAAGTCTTTTTCAGGCAAGAAGTTAGCCCGGACTTGAACAAAAGAAGGCCGACCCTGTTGCTGTTTGTCTAGCTTTGGGTTGAACTTGAATGGCCGAACGGGAGCCTCTTTCCAAATAATAGGAATATGGCTGGCTTTCATAAATCGAACTTTCTGTCCTGGCTCAATTTTTTTAATATGAGAAAGTCGCTCGTCTGTAAAATTTTTGAAAACCGAAATGCAGGGGATTTGACAGACCGGAATAAACTGCCACAATCCGGATAGCTTAAACTCGAAATCTTGAAGCTCGCTAGCAACACCCGAAGGCTCACCTCCGTTATCAAATCCAGCAAGTTGAAATCCCATGTGATGGGATTGTTCTCGCTTCGGAAAATGAGTCACTCTAGGGTAGACAATCAAGCGTTGGTGTCGCCTCCCTGTTGCTTCTATTTCCTTTTTCAAGGCATCATAAGCTCGCTTGTGATTAGAGGCATAGAATAGAGGATATTGCTTTTGCCCAATGATGACTTTGCATTGGTCGTTATCATCAAACTCAACCTCACCAGTGATGATGCCTACGGCCTGAAAGAAGCCCTTGGCCTCTACAGCAATTGGCTCCTCTTGGGCCTCCACTACGGGTGCTTCCTCCTGAACGGATTCTGGAGGTACTGGAGGTGCTGGTGTGCTGGCCTTCTTGATCAAAACAACGGTAGGTTTGGGCTTGATGGTCATGTTCGCCTTTCTTTTTATTGTACCGTGAACCCTTTACCCCGAGGCAATTCCAGAAGATTTTGGGAGGGGCGACCGACTTGTTGGGCCAAATCAGCGATCGCCGTCAGGTCATACCATTCCTAACGCTATCTGTCTACCCTCTAACCCAAGCTTCATCATTTTAGATTGTTTCTTCAAGAGCCACTACTCAATCACCTTCATACTCGACCCAACTATTAGGAGTCTCCGAGACAACAACCTTAAGCTGAACGTCTTCAGGTATCCGCGTTTTAGTTTCGTCGTAGATGTACTGAGCAATCATCTCTGCCGTCGTTTCATATTTTTCGGGCAAAACCTCATTCAGAACCGAATGATCCAAACCTCCCTTGGTCATGTCTTGCTTAGCCCAGCGCAAGCTTCTGAAATCGGCAACCATGACTGGGTGGGGACAGTATTCCGAGGCGTGGAGCTTCGATGAGGTGGCCTCAACCCGCACCTTATAGGTGTGTCCGTGCATCCGACCGCAAGGGCCGTTGTAGTCTTTGATGAAGTGAGCACTATCAAAGGTGAACTCAGTGACCAGTTTCCATTTCGGCATTCAGCATTTACCCCTAACTTATTCCTGCAACTGGGAGATTCCTGATTGACTCAGGACTGATATCAAATTTGTGTAATTAGTCATCATAAAACTTCACTGCGTCCCCGCTGCTATGTGTCGCCTGTCTGTCCTAACGTCTGAATTCAATCATGATCCAGTGAGTGGTCTAACCCTCTTGCGTCACTTTGGGGTGAAACCTTGAATCTTCGTGAGCTGTATCCTCGAAAAGTCGTCAATTTATCCGAAAGTGATGAAAGAGGGCTAAGTAGATAGACCTAAATAAACGGAACTGTTTCTTGTCTATGCCCCATGTCCAGTCCTCACTGGGATGTTTAATTTCACCGACTACTTATCTTCATTGTTCCATTTCCTAAAGGAAGAAGCTAAAACTAATGCTGCCACCTGAAAATTTCCTTAGAATTTAGGTCTAGTGTAGAAAAACAGTGCTACCTCAACTCAATCGTTGGAGGAAACATCCTATGACAACGGATTACCTCATCGTTGGCAGTGGTTTATCAGCATTGGTTTTTGGGGCTTTGATGGCCAACTCCGGCAAGAGTGTGCGCATCCTCGAAGCCCATGAGCATCCTGGGGGTTTTGGTCACACGTTTACAATGGCCAAAAAATATACATTTAATGCCCAACTCCACTATGTTTGGGACTGTGGCGAAGGGAACACCGTTAATCTGGTTCTCAAAAAACTAGGCTTGGAGCAGGATGTGACCTTTGAGCGGTATGACCCGAACGGCTTCGACCACATGCGAATGCCGGGGTATGCGCTGGAGATTCCCTCGCAACCGGAAGAACTCATTCGGCGATTGTCAGACCTGTTTCCTGAGGATGCCACTCGGATTCGCAACTTTATCAATGAAGTCGAGAAGACCGGCGAGGGGTTGAAGAAACTCTCTCCTCCCGTCAAACCGATTGAACTACTTAAACATTCTGGTGAAGTGTTGTGTGCCGTCCAATATCTCAACAGCACTCTTCAAGATGTGTTCGATAAGTTCAAACTTCCTCAAGCTGCACAAACGTTACTAGCGCTACAATGGCCTGATTTTTTATTGCCCCCCGAAAGGCTCTCGTTTTATGCCTGGGTTATCTTGTTCAGGGGCTATCAAGAAGGTGCATTTTACCCGACCCAACATTTTGAGCATGTCATCAATTCTTTAGTCAAAGTCATCGAATCGCAGGGGGGGCAAGTTCTGCTCAACCATGAAGTCACTAATTTCACAGTCACAGACACAACTGTAACGGGCGTCCAATCAATCGATCTGACCACCCATCAAACCCATGAATTCAAGGGTGATACAGTGATTTGCAACATTGACCCCAAAAAAGCGGCCAAGATGATCGGGGAAGAAACGTTCTCCAAAACCGTACGGCGGAAACTCAGCTATGAGTATTCTCCATCAAACTATATGGTCTATTGCGTCGTTAAAGACCTTGATTTGCGAGACTATGGATTTGGTAAGTGGAATACCTTTCATTCAGGGCATGAAAATCTCAATGAAGCATTTGCCCAGATGTATGAGCAAAATGACTTTTCTAATCCCAGTTTTGCCATCACAACGCCCACTTTATTAACACAACAGCAACGGGACTGCCCAGAAGACTGTCAAATTGTTGAATTTCTAACTGTTGCCAATTACGACTATTTCAAGCAACTGCGAGATAGCGATCGCAAAGCTTACAACCAGAAAAAGCAAGAGATTTTAGACTCCATCCTAGACGTAGTTGAGAAGCACTACGTTCCGAATTTTAGAAAGCACATAGTCTTCAAGATTACGGGTACTCCCACCACCAATGAACGCTTCTGCTGGTGTCCCAACGGCAATTCCTACGGCTCAGCACTCACACCGCGCAACATGGGGCTTGACCGACTCAATCACGAAACCTCACTCAAAAATTTCTATTTCTGCAATGCCTCATCCGGCTACCCAGGCTTTGCTCCAACATTTTGGACAGGGGCACTGCTGTATCAACGATTATCCGGCGACGTAATTTTAGGCAAAAGCTAAACAGCATGAAATATGAAGTGTGAACTTAACCTTCAACCTTCAACCTTCAACCTGTTTTAGTCACGAACAATCCATCCCATCAATTCGACGGTGAGCTAGCTATGAGAATCGCAGTTATTGGGGGCGGAGCTAGTGGTATGGTTACAGCTTACCTGCTTGATCAGCAGGGGCATCACGTTACTGTGTTTGAAAAACAGCCCATTTTAGGTGGACATATTCGGACACTCAACAAAAACGTTGCGCCCAACCACTCTAATTGTGACGAGATTTTAGAAAACGGCGTGCTTGAATTTCCTGTGGCGTTTCAGAACTTTCTTGCTCTAATGCAAGAGCTAGGAGTTGAATTAGAACCCGTCTGTATTGGTTCAGCACTGTATCTCAAAGATGGTCGCCACTTCCTCTCGGCGCTCATGATTGAGAAGAACTTCACAGGAATCCAACGCCTGATCGAATCTATACGGCTCGATACCCTTTATGCCCATTCTGCTGCATTCTGGGTGAAAACGCAATTTTCTAAAATGCAGGATTTCTATGATCAGCGGCTGTCTGAGCATCTGAAACGCCCGTGTATTCGCAATAGCTGGCTAAAGTTGCTGACCATGTATAGCTACTCTATGCCCTTTGAACTCATCGACGACTTTCCGGCAGAACTGGCGCTGCCCGCACTGCGAGATTATGTCTTCGTCAACTGGTTCAGGATTAAAGGCGGTGTGTATTCCTATATTGAAAAAATCCTGGAACGCTTTAAGGGTGAGCTCTTGCTCAATGTAGAGATCAGCTCTATTTTCAGAAGCCCTGATGCTGTAAAAATCGTGCGATCGCAAGGCGAGATTCAGGAGTTCGATAAAGTCGTTTTTGCAACGCCACCTGACCAAGTCATGAAGCTATTATCTGACCCAACCGATGCAGAAAGGAAACGATTTTCAGCCTGGAGAGCGAACTATACGACAACCTTGCTCCACACAGATACATCCATGTACGCTCGACATGGTATCCAGCAATTCTCAGAGTTTGATTTCTTCCAAACAGACAACAGATGGGGCTACAATGCCTATCTAAACCGACTATGCGGCATCTCATCACCCCAGCACTATAGCTTAGCCTTTCAACTAGATGAGTTGATTGCCTACGATCGCATCATTCATATTCAAGAACATCACACTCCGTTCTATACAGTTGAGTCCTTCCGATACCGAGATGAAGTTGTCGCCACTAATGGGGAGAACAACACCTACCATGCAGGAGCCTACCTCGGCGATGGCTTGCATGAAGGAGCCATCACCTCTGCCCTTCGAGTTGCTCAACTAATCGGCTAAGCATCCTCCTCCAAAACCTCCGCGTTCTTGGCGTTACCCTCTGCGTACTCTGCGTTAAAAACTTAACTTATAGCAAAAGGCAGAGGGCAGTTCGCGCAGCGTTCTCCGCAGGAGTATGCAGAAGGGAAAAGATTGACTGGTCTAGGTTTGAGTATTTAACGAGAGTCCTAATTACCTAGGCGACTGCTATATAAGCTATTCCACATTTGACTTGCTCCCATCGGGACGGGCAAGATGTCCATCCCATAAGATTCTTTGTCTACAGCGCTAGTGCTTGCCTAGATGTGGAGCAGCTTAGCCGTGCAGTACTAAGATTGACCAGGAGGCTTTTTAGGATGAGGAGAGCCAAGAAACTGAGACTTCAACTCCTCCAATTCGTGATCAACTTGACTTTTGGCAGCTGACGAGTTAGGTGATGCAGCGGGTTGAGAAGCTGGTGTCGGACTTGGGCTTTTTGGAGTAGGAGCGCCTAAAAACTGAGACTTCAATTCAGCTAATTCTGCATCAATCATGCTATTCGACTTCGCTACGGCAGGCTGGGATTGTGCAGAGTTTGACGCCGGTGCTATTGGCGTCTGAGGCTTTACTCGCGCCGATTGAGGTGCGGCAGCGTTCAAATCCTGCAAAACCTCCGTCGCTGATGCATAGCGTCGGTTAAGGGCGCTTTCTATCATCTTGTCCAGCATGTGAGCCAGAGTATCGCTTACAGGAGTTTTTAAGGCGTTCCTCCACACCCAAGCCCCTTCTCTAGCATCAAATAAGTCGAAGGGGTGTACTCCCGTTAATAAATGAATGCAGGTGACCCCAAGTCCATAAATATCACTCGCAAAAACCGCTCTGCCGAAGCTTTGTTCAGGTGCGGCATACCCCGCCGAACCGATTGCTGTTCCTGTTCTTGCCAATGCCGTACCAGTAGCTACTTTCGAGGCTCCAAAATCAACCAGAACCAGTTGGTTGTTGCGGCGACGGCGGATGATGTTTTCGGGCTTAATGTCTCGGTGAATGATCTGATGTTGATGGACAAATTGCAACACAGGTAGTAAATCATGCAGTAATGCCCGGATTTGCGCTTCATCAAACGTACTACCATTTGCCAGTTCTTGCGCTAAGTCTGTGCCATCGATAAACTCTTGTACCAAATACTGCTGGCAATCTTGGGAGAAATAAGCCAGCAGTTCAGGTATCTGGGGATGTTTGCCCAATTCATCCAGCCGTACTGCTTCCTGAGTGAATAACTCCGCTGCTTTTTGCACCGTGTTGGTGCCTTGCGCTTGGGGGAAAAACTGCTTAATCACACAGCGTGGTTGGGAAGGTTTATCTTCATCTACCGCCAAAAAGGTTTTGCCAAAGCCACCTTGCCCAAGCGGTTTAATAGCTCGGTAACGGTCTTTGAGCAGTAACTTTGACCCACAAGTCCGACAAAACTTGGTATCTGCCGGGTTGTGAGGTGCTGGGCAAGCAGGATTGAGGCAGTAGCTCATTTTAGTAGGGAATGGGGCCTGTATTCTTATTTTGCCTGACTGATTGGGTCTATGGCGTGAAGAAGAGGTCACTGCCGGAGGCGGAGGGGCATGGGCGCTGGGTGCAGGGGGGAGAAGAGATTGGGGAGCAAGGGTGCTTCTAAATTGGGGGAACCCCCTGCCTCTTCGGTAAGTGCCTTAGTCTGCTTCAGGTGTTTGATGATTTTGCGATCGCTCAAAGACGTACAAGCGACTAACTAATAGACCTCTTGCATAAATCCTGCAATGCCCCCTAAATCCACGCCAGGTGCTCTACTTGGGGAAACCCCCGCCGAAGGATGCCCGTTCGCGAAGCGTCTCGAAGAGAAGGGCTGTAGACCGCACTGGCCCCCCAAATCTGGGGGACTTTGAATATATTCTCCCCCCAATTTTGGGGGGGCATGGGGTTCCCTCTGGGGATTAGGGGCAGGGGGGAGTGGGGGGGCGAAAATCGAATGCGAGCAACAGGTCTAATAGAGAGGGCATACTCTTACTTAGCATAGGACTTACGCATTTTCTCGACTAGTACCCCATGTGTGTAAGGGCAATTCATGAATTGCCCCTACATAAAGCGGATATAACAACCAGTTGCGTAAGTCCTATTAGCAATTGAAGATTAACCCGATTGCCAATAGTAAATGCTGTCCGTCAAGAGTAACTAATTGATATAAGAGCAGCCGAATGCTTCCGGAAAGAGTTGCAGGTGCGCTGAATAAAGAAAAGGTAGATGCACCCTGGTAAAGCCCTCAACGTCATGCTGAGGGCTTTTTGTTGGAAGCGATCGCTACAATTACCGATTTACCAAAGCCGCGATCGCCCTCACTAAGTCGTTTGGCTGGACAGGTTTGGCAATATGCTGTTGAAACCCAGCGGCTAAAGCCTGCTGTTGATTAGTCTCTCCAGCATAGGCGGTGAGTGCGATTGCGGGAATTTTCCCTCCTTGAGAGGGCGGGAGTGTTCTCAGAAAGCGCATCAGCATATAGCCATCCATGTCGGGCATCCCGATGTCGCAGATTAATACATCCGGTAAGGGCTGCTTCATTAACTTGAGAGCTTCTGGCGCACAGGCAGCAACGCTTACCACTGCCCCGGCTTGCTCCACAATGAACGACACGATATCCCGAATATCCGGCTCATCATCCACCACCAGAATTCGCAACCCAGTCAGATGAACACCAGGAGTCGCTGGTGGTTTGCTCTGCGATGTTTGAGTTGGCAGTGGCATCAATGGCAAGCTGACAGTAAAGGTGGCGCCCTGTCCTTCTCCAGGGCTGTCCGCTTGAACGGTGCCACCATGTAATTCAACTAAATGGCGGACGATCGCTAACCCCAGCCCCAGTCCGCCAAACTTCCGGGTTGTGGTTGAATCTGCCTGACGGAAGTACTCGAATACATGAGGCAGAAAATCTGGAGCAATGCCAATGCCTGTGTCGCTAACCGTAATTTGAGCTTGCGAAGCGCTGTACTCGACGCGGATGTCTACCTGCCCGCCTTCAGGTGTGAACTTGACCGCATTGGAAAGTAAGTTCCAAACCACTTGTTGTAGACGCGTAGAATCTCCCAAAACCGGCCTCGTTGTTGGGTCAAGCCGTATCTGAAATTGAATCGACTTGGCTTGTGCGGCTAAACGCACCGTCTCCAGAGCCGCTTCAATCTTCACGGCCAGGTTAACAGGAGCCATATTTAGGCTCAGTTTACCTCGTAGGATGCGGGAAACATCCAACAAATCCTCAATTAGTTGAGTTTGCAGTTTAGCGTTACGCTCGATCGTTTCCAAGGCATGAGCCGTTTTTGTGGCATCCAACTTGCCAGTGCGGAGCAATTTTGACCAACCGAGAATGGGGTTGAGAGGCGACCTTAACTCATGAGACAGCACTGCCAAAAACTCGTCCTTGATGCGGTTGGCTACTTCGGCTTCCTCGCGTGCCGATCGCTCTCGTTCTAACAATCGTTCTCGTTCTTGTTCAGCTTGCTTGCGATTGGTGATATCAAGGGCAACGCCTGCCATCCGCATCGGTGTCCCATCTTGACTGTAGTAAGCCCGCCCGATAGACCGCACCCAATGCACCGTACCGTCTGTCCATAGACTTCGCATTTCAACGTCATAGTCTTCGTGATGGGCGATCGCTCGTTCTACGGCTGCGTGAATGCACTCCCGGTCTTCAGGATGAAGTACATTGAGGAAAACTTGATAATCAACATTGGCATCCGGTGGCGATCCAAATATTCTTTTACAATGATCTGACCAGAGGATTTCTCCTGATGCAATGTCATAATCCCAGGTACCAAGTTCAGCACCCTCTATGGCGAAGCGCAGGCGTTCTTCGCTCCGCTTCAAAGTTTCCTCAATCTGTTTGCGCCTGGTAATATCAGCCGTAGAGCCAACGATGCGAACGACCTGTCCTTCTTGATCGCGGATGAGATAACCTCGATCCCAAACATCAAGCCAGTGACCCTGCTCATGGCGAACTCGGTACTCAAACTCATAGCGATCGCTACTGCCTTGAAAAATGGGAGCCATAACTGACTCAATGCGGGCAAGGTCATCGGGATGAATGCGTTCGCCCCACCAATTTTTCCTCTTCGGTACGTTTTCAGGATGAATGCCGATCAGATGATATAAGCCTTCAGAACGATAGACTGTATCCTCCTGTACATCCCAGTCATAGACAACGCCATCAACCGCACGAGTCGATAGCCTAAATCGCTCCTCACTTTCGCGCAGAGCTTCTTCTACCTGCTTAACGTCGTGAATATCAGTTGCGGTGCCAAACCAATTAACAACTCGCCCTGCCTCATCTTTAAGCGGTACTATGCGAGCCAGATGCCAACGGTAGATACCATCAAATCGTTTGAGACGGAGTTCCATTTCGTAGGCTTCGCTAGCTTCGATGGCGCGAGTTCTCACGGCAAGGACGGATGGCGCGTCATCTGGATGAATCACCTGAATCCACACCTTCAGGTTCAACTCTAAAGGGATGCCTGTATAGTCCACCCACTGCTGATTGAGAAACTGAACCCTGCCATCTGAGCCATTCACCCACATCATTTGGGGAACTGCATTTGCCAAAGTCCGATAGCGGTTCTCGCTCAGACGCAATGCCTCCTCAGCTTGTTTGCGTTCGGTGACATCCTGAAAGTAAACCGCCAGCCCATCGTGCAACGGATTAACATGTACCTCAAACCATCGCTCTGGATTAACGATACCGCAGGACTCAAACAGCACAGGCACTCGCTCGCTGACTGCACGGTGGAAGCTTTGTTCAAATAGGGTTCCCCTTACTCCTGGTAATTTTTCCCAAATGGATTGTCCCAGTAATTCATCCCGCGATCGCTTCAATATCTGCTCGGCTTGAGTGTTGATGTAGGCAAACCGCCACTGGGTATCGAGGGTATAGAATCCGTCGGTAATACTTTCCAAGATATCTGTTATACCTTGGTTAGCCGTCTGTAGCGATTCCTCACTGGCTTTTAGTTGCGAGAAATGACGATCAAGCCGCTGATTCGTTGTGCGGAGTGAGCCACACAGAATACTGATGAGAATGCACTCCAAGACAAATACTGCCAGCCGCACTCCATTCGATGGAGCAAGCACAAGGGAATACTTGGGTTCAAGGAAAAAGTAATTGCTGATCAGGGCAGACAGCCCAGTGGCAACCAGCCCAGAGCGAATTCCACCCTGCCAAGCGCTCACCACAACGGCTCCAAAGAATAGAAGAAATGGAGTTTGGGTCATCATTGCCAGAGGCTCGAGTGCCAACATCAGCAACAGTGCCAGTCCCACACTGAGGATTGCACTGCTGTAAGGATGTCGTCGGAGGTAAGCGATCGCTGACATGGAGTACTGAGTGGTGAGCCAGATAGCCGACTTGACGAAACGGGTTTGATTGGAGAGTGGGGGGCTGTGTTTAGACATTGCAGTGGGGGAGCGTTCAAGTCGATCGAGGGGGCTGAACGAGGCAGGCGATCGCCCTCACTAACTCGTCTGGATCGACAGGTTTGGCAATATGCTGTTGAAACCCAGCGGTAAGTGCCTGTTTTTGGTTATATTCCCCGGCATACGCAGTGAGTGCGATCGCTGGAATTTTTCCGCCTTGAGAGGGTGGCAGCGTTCTCAGAAGGCGCATCAGCATGTAGCCATCCATGTCGGGCATCCCGATGTCACAGATTAATACATCCGGTAAGGACTGCTCGATCAAGTTAAGGGCTTCTGGTGCAGAGGCAGCCACGCTTACGGCTGCCCCGGCTTGCTCCACAATGAACGCCACGATATCCCGAATATCCAGCTCATCATCCACAACCAGAATTTGCAACCCACTCAGATGAGCAATCGAAGGCTCTGGCGAGTTGCCCTGCGGTGTTTGGGTTGGAACTGACATCAATGGCAACCTCACGGTAAAGGTGGCTCCTAGTCCTTCACCCGGACTTTTTGCCCAGACGGTTCCACCATGTAATTCAACTAAATGAAGCACGATCGCTAACCCCAATCCTAATCCACCAAACTTGCGAGTCGTCGTGCCGTCCTCCTGACGGAAGTATTCAAACACATAAGGGAGAAACTCTCTTGTAATGCCTTTGCCTGTGTCTTGGACTTGAAGTTGAGCGTAACTATTAATTTGCTCTAATCGAATCTCTATCGTTCCTCCAGAAGGCGTGAATTTTACGGCATTGGAAAGCAAGTTCCATATTACTTGTTGAAGACGGGCGGACTCACCCATAACCTGTCCCACATTGGGGTCAAATACTCGTTGGATTTGGATGCCTTTTGCGTCTGCGGCGAGTCTTACGGTTTCTAGCGCTGCTTCAATCGTACTCACGAGGCTCACGGGAGACGCTCTCAAAACCAGCTTGCCCTGTAAAATTCGGGAAACATCGAGCAAGTCTTCAATTAATTGAGTTTGCAACAAAGCATTCCGCTCAATGGTGGCTAGCGCGTGCTTTGTCTGTTGCTCATCCAGGGGACGGGATTGCAGGAGCTTCGCCCATCCCAAAATTGGGTTGAGGGGCGATCTCAACTCATGAGACAACACCGCCAGAAACTCATCCTTGAGACGGTTTGCTGTCTCTGCCTCTTCCCGTGCCGATTCTGCTGCCGCTCGTGCCTGCTGTTGGGCTTCATGCAGCCGTGCATTCTCAATGGCAACCGCAGCCATCTGCGCCAATTGCGCGAGAATCGCTTCGTCTTCCTCCGTAAACTCACCTTCGTACTTGTCTGAAAGTTGAATCAATCCAATGTTGCGTCCATCTCGCCCGACTAAGGGTATCGCTAACCAACCCCGCATTGGAAGATGCTTCTGGGCTTCCTTGCCAAAACCGCGCCAACGAGGATGAGCTTCCAGTTCAGCTTGAGTCATGCGAATAGGACGGTTCATCTGACAAATCATCGTGTAGATACCGGAGCCATCAGTCGGCTCATCGTAGTCTCGCCACTGAGCATACTTCTCAGACAGGTAAACACTATTAATTGCCTGTGACCAGTTCTGGTCAATGGTTATACTGGTAACAGACTGATGGGCACCAATGATCACAGACGCTTGCTGAGTAATAACGTCCAACATTTTGTCAATGGAAAGAGCCGAATTAATCGCCAGTGCTGCCTGAGTTAACCCGCGTAGTTTGTTGGCGTATTGTTGCTCTTGCGCTAGAAGTTTTTCTCGTTCTGCCTCAACCTGTTTGCGATCGCTGATGTCCTGTACCACTCCGAGCATCCCTAAAACCTGTTCTGAAGGGGCATACTGAACACGTCCCTTGGCAGCAACCCATCGTTCGGTTTGATCAGGATGAATAACCCGGTACTCAATGTCATAGTCACTGCGTTGTGCGATCGCGATTTCAACTTGCAAACGCGCTCGATCTCGATCTTCTTCATGCAGCAGGTTTCGCAACTGCGTCCAGGTGATAGAGGAATCTGGCACAATCCCGAAAATTTCAGCGGCTCGTTCTGAAAACGTCATCAGGTCTGTTGCAGCATTCCAACTCCAATCACCCAGTTTTGCAGCCGCCAAGGCCAAGCTTAATCGTTCAGCACTATTTCGTAATGCTTCTTCTGCTTGTTTGCGCTCAGTGATATCGATGATAGAGCCGATGTAGCCGAGGTAGACTCCAGTGCCGTCAAACCGAGCAACAGCAGAATCAAAGACCCAGCGATATTCACCATCTTGCCGTCGCAAACGATATTCTAGACGCACAGGTTCATGCCGTTGGTGCGCCTGCAAACACGTTGTTTCGAGCGATTGAGCGTCTTCTGGATGAACAGCCGCAAGCCAACCACTGCCTAACGCTTCCTCTAAGGTTTGTCCAGTGAACTCGCACCATTGCTGATTGAACCAAACTCCCGCCCCCTCAGGAGCCGACATCCAAATCATAATCGGTGAATGGTCAGCAATGTTGCGGAATCGAGATTCGCTCTCCCGCAAGGCAACTTCTGCAAGTTTGCGATCAGTGATATCGAGTGCAGTTCCGAAGAAGTCAATCGGTTGCCTCAACTCCCCCTCACCCTCGAATTGCACTTGCCCGTTAACGGATACCCACCGCGGGGTGCCGTCATCCCAAACAATCCGGTATTCAATCTCATACGTCCCCGACGAGCTTGGATCGAGGGCAGCACCGATCGCGATCGCAGCCCGTTCGCGGTCGTCCGGGTGAATCCGCTCTATTGCCCTTGGCAGAGGAATTGTCTGTGCATCATCTGGCTCACCCCAAATCTCCTGCATTCGCTTGTCTAGCTCGACAAAATCAGTGTGGAGGTTGTAGCGCCAAGTCCCAAGCCGTCCCACTTGGATAGCAAGCCGTGCCTGCTCCTCACTTTGGCGTAAAGCGACCTCAGCTTGTTTGCGATCGGTGATATCCAGCGCAATCCCCGTCATCCGAATGGGCTTACCATTGGTATCGTAGAACGTTTGACCGATCGCAACGAGCCAGCGCAACCCCTGGATTGGGTGGATGACGCGGAATTCGACATTAACGTTGGTTCGACGTTCCAACGCTTCACGGGCTGTTTGCTTCACCTGTTCTCGGTCAGGCTCCCAAATCGAGGCAATCCAGTTTTCATACGATGGGGTTGTTGCTGAATTGAGACCGTAAAGTTGGTAATATTCCTCTGACCAGGTAACACGATCTGCAACAATGTCCCAGTCCCACAGCCCAGCCCCAGCGGCTAGTTGGGCAAGTCTCAGTCGCTCCTCACTTTTTTGCAGTGCGATTTCTGCTTGTTTGCGTTCGCTAATGTCGTTGACTAATCCCACAAACCCTTCCACATTTCCCTGACGATTGAATCGGGGAACATACGTTGCACTGACATAGCGTATCCCACCATCCTTGTAGGGAATTTCACTCTCAAACGTCATCTGTTGCCCTGCCAATACCTGCTCGACGTAGGGAAGCACCGCTTCATAGGCAGGTTCTCCCAAAACGTCCCGAATATGCTTACCATAGACTTTAGTGGCAGGATGCCCAAACCACTCTTCATAGGTTCGGTTGTTGAAGCGGTAGCGCTGTTGTGCATCCACAAACGAGATCAAGACGGGCACTGTGTCTGTAATGACGCGCAGTTGGGCTTCTTTTTGCTGTAGGGCTGCCTCAATTTGCTTGCGATTGGTGATGTCTTCAACAATTCCAGCCGTGCGATAAAGCTCACCCCGCTCGTTATGCACTGGAAAGATGCGATCGCGAACCCAGCGAATTTCTCCGTCGGGGCGCACAATGCGAAATTCCACATCGAACTCTGCTCTTGCGATTCCGGGCAACGCCTGCCCAACCCGTTCCCGATCACCTGGATGGATCGCCTCAAGCCACGATCGCGTGTTCTGATACAAGCTTTCACAGGAGCGTCCCCAAATCCGTTCATAGGCAGGGCTGACATAAATAACTCGCCCCGGAGAGGCTTCGTTAAAACCTTCGCTCATGAAGAAGACGGTGTCGATGTTTTCAGCGAGTTGGCGAAACCGTTCCTCACTTTCTCGCAATGCCTGTTCGGCTTGCTTGCGATGGGTAATGTCTCGAAAATACACCGCAAGACCATCTGGAGAAGGGTAGGCATTTACTTCTACCCACACTCCCATCGGCTGGCTATACTTCTCAAAAACAATAGGAACCTGTTCGGCAATAGCACGATGGTATTCCTGATAAGATTCCGTACCCACAAGTTCTGGAAATACCTCTGTCCAGACCTGCTTGCCCAGCAACTCGTTGCGTTTTTTTCGCAGTAGTTGTGTAGCGTACTCATTTACATAGGTATAGCGCCACTCGCGATCAAAGGCGACAAACGCATCCGTGATGCTTTCTAGGATATTGCTGACCTGTGACTGAGCGGCTTGTGCCTCAACTCGTAACTGCTCTTGATAGCGAACAGTTTCTTGCCGCAGTTGTACCAATTCTAAGTTAGTTCTGACCCGAGCTAGCAGTTCGCGTGCACAGAAGGGTTTAATCAGATAGTCATCAGCTCCTGCCTCTAATCCTTCTATCCGCGATTTTTCTCCGGCACGAGCAGACAGCAGAATAATGGGAATGTTCTGAGTAGCTGGGTCATTGCGAAGCGATCGCAACAACTCAAGACCATTCATTCCCGGCATCATGACATCTGTCAGCACCAAGTCGGGGAGATATCGTTGAACCGCATCCAACGCTGCCAAGCCATCGCTAACGGCTTCCACTTCATACTCACGACTGAGCAACCGCCGTACATAATCCCGCATATCAGCGTTGTCATCGACCAGAAGAATTCGGGGTGATGAGGTGATGAGGTGATGGGGTGAATTTTCAATTGCTCTCCCCCTCTCCCCCTCTCCCCCTCTCCCGTTTTCCCCCTCCTCTTCTGGTAACCAGCGCAAAGCTTCTTCTACATAAGCGGCTACTTGAGTTGCAGTCGAAGTTAGGGTTTGAGTCGCGTCGATTTGGTTTGGGGGTAAATGAACGAAACCAGCAGGAATTGACACGGTGAAACAGCTACCTTGCCCTTCAACACTGGCAACGCGCAGGGTTCCACCATGCAGATGAACTAACTCCTGAACCAGAGATAAGCCAATCCCTGACCCCTCGTAGGTTCTTCCTCGTGCTCCTGGTACGCGATGAAACCGCTCAAACAGACGGGGTAATTCGTTTTCTGGAATCCCAATACCCGTATCGCTGACATCCA
>DATNPV010000088.1:0-1956 GCA_036703055.1 Waterburya sp. | reverse complement strand
AATCCGTGCCGTTACGCAGGATTGCCAATATTTCCAGCCCTTAGTGCTGATACCTGCTGCCGTGCGGATTTGCGAGCGTGCCCCATCTGCGGCGATGATTAGGCGCGATCGCAGCTGACGAATTTCGCCATCCACCTTTACCGTAATCTCTACCCCAGATGGCTGGTAATCGACATTCACCACCTGTGCCGGACACAGCCAACTAACATTGGGACAATCTGCCAAGAACTCATACAAGGATTGCAGGATGGAATGGTGTTCGCCCACATAACCTAGTGCATCTGTACTCAAATCAGCGAGGTGGAACTGCACGATACCGGGATGATCGGCATCAGAGAGACGAATGTGCTGATAGGTCGTAATTTGAGGCAAGATTTTATCCCAAACGCCAATTCCCGCAAAAATCCGCCCAGAAAGGAGAGAAAGGTTGTAAGCTTGCCGCCGTGCCACCGCTACGGATTGAGGTTGAGTTTCGATTAACACTACCCTCAACCCAGACTTTTTCAACGCGCATGCGAGTGTTGCACCAGCAATTCCACCACCTGTGATCGCTAGGTCATAATCAAAGTCTTGGGAGAGTTGCGGGGAGGTTTGGGTTAGCTGTTCCAGCGCCATTTTTTAGAGAATGTATCACCAAGGATAGGAATATTTACTCTTTTTATTGTGACGCGGACTGCTAGGGCGGGCAAGTAGCCTGTGGCTTACTTCGTTTTGATGCTTTTGTGAAGAGTGCGATCGCTCTCCTCCACATCAGAACGATAAAATTTTGCTGCATTGCGTAAGTCCTAAAAGTTTTCCGACTTATTCCTCAGTATTGCCCAACACAAACAGGACTTACGTAATATCCGTCGAGCCAGCCCCCCTAACCCCCCAAGCTTGGGGAGAACAAGATTTTATAGCAACCGCCAAAACGGTTAGGACAGATATGAACTTAGTAGAGACGTTCCGGTGGAACGTATGAACCAAAGTTTGTTTGTCCTAAGCGATGTGTCTACTGCTATACTCCCCCAGATTTGGGGGGGCAAATGCGTAAGTCCTAACAAAATAACCCCGCCGACAAACCAGCGAGGTAAAGTTACTTAATTTAGGTGAAGAACAGTTAGAAATAGCTTCTCTAGCTATGAACTACTTGTGATTGCGAGTGGTTGTATGGTTTGTACGATGGTGTTTGGTGGTATGGTGTGTCTTTTTAGCGGATTGAGTCATTTGGGGGTGAGACTTAACCGTCGCCGCTTGAACTGCCGAGGTAGAAATTGCCAGGGGGGCAGCAACGACTAAAGCGAGAACTAAAGCACCAGCTAATTTGTTCATAAGAAATTTCCTTGCCAACGAATTAACAATCTAACTATCCGATGAACGCATGGCGGCCTTATGTCAGTCTTATGAATTTTCTATGTCTACTATTTAGACGATTACAAAATGAATAGACTGTGTTAAATTAAGCAGCTCTACATGAATCAGCCAACAGAAAGCTGCTACACCATACTCAACGACATCAGTTCCTCAGCCATTTCAAAATTCGCTGTAACGTTCTGCACATCATCAAGGTCTTCCAAAGCATCCATCAACTTCAGGAGCGATCGCGCTAAGTCTGGGTCTGTTACCTCTACTGTATTGTTGGGAATCCAGCGCAACTCAGCCTCACGTACTGGCAAACCGTTGTCCTTGAGCGCTTGATTCAGGGTTTCTAAATTACTAACTTCGGTAAACACTTCTACTACCGTTGTTCCTTCTTCTTCAGATAGCTCATACGTCTGCGCTCCCCCTTCCAATGAGGCTTCTAGCACCTGATCTTCCGTCACAGCACCCACCAAAGTGACGACGCCCTTTTGCTCAAACATCCAGGAGACGCAGCCCGTTTCACCGAGATTACCACCTTTTTTCGTGAAGGCTGCCCGTAGGTCAGCGGCGGTACGATTGCGATTATCCGTAAGGGCTTCAATTAGAATAGCCACA
>DATNPV010000087.1:0-7231 GCA_036703055.1 Waterburya sp. | reverse complement strand
TAGTTCTTTGGGAGAGGCTAGCAAGTCTATCGCTACAAAGAAAATCTTGCCTTGGGGATCTAATAAGAACCGCCACGCAATGTTCATACCTACGTTGTTACCGAACCAAGGAGTTTCTACTTTACCTGTCACTTTAATCTGCGTGTAGCCATTTTCTATGCTCTCGGCTACGCCCCGCTCTGGCATC
Organism: Waterburya sp.; assembly: GCA_036703055.1. Taxonomy (GTDB): domain Bacteria; phylum Cyanobacteriota; class Cyanobacteriia; order Cyanobacteriales; family Coleofasciculaceae; genus DATNPV01. The sequence continues at coordinate 7,044 of DATNPV010000087.1, read as the reverse complement.
ATCTTAAGTCCCACACATTCTTCACGCATATAGGTGAGAATAGCTGCCTTACCAACTATCGGCTTCTGGAATGGAGGTTGCAGGGCACCTTCTTCAGCAAATAGACCCACAGCCGGTGTGAAGTCAAATGCATTCATGTAGTCAATGTAGTTCAATACCGTGTAATTATTGATGCCCTCAATCTTGGTCTGAACACGTTCAGCTAGTGCCTTCGGTGTGCTGCGGGGGGCTTCGCGTTTTGCGTAATCCTCGCTGAGAGCTGGGTCGTATCCCATGTTAACTACGGTATTACGCAAAACTGTGATTTGCTGACCGGGATCGAGTTGCTTGATAGTTTCTAGCACGCCAACAGCATCAGAACCCATTTGATAACCAGGGGGGATGGGAGCGACTATGCCCTGTTTCATCAACTGCCCTAACTCGTACCAGAAACCTAGCTTGGTGTTGACACGGAAAGAGGAATAGGTACGACTGATAGGAGTGTCAGCATTGCTAGCCAAATCATACATGGCTTGCGATTGAGCCTGTCCAGGCATTTGCTTGATTTCATCTAGTAAGCCTTCCGCTAGAACCATGCTGGCGGCTCCTGTGGCGGCAGGAGTAATAGAAACACCCATTTCGGTGTAGGCAAACCAGAGTAATGCCAGTTGATCCTCAACGCTTAGTTTATTGAATGCTTCCGTGGTTGCTGGAACCGCATTAGCAATTTCAGTACCAGGGAAAATGCCTTGAGCCGACTCGATGGTATAAGTCATGATTTTGCCAAAAACCCTTTAGTGTTGAGCAGTTAACCAGTTTGAGGTGCGTATCTCTCTTGTCTTGTTTGCCCTCTTCAATTTCATATTGCAGTGTTTTGTTAAAAAATGCAAATAAATATTACAAATAGTATTCATAGGAATTAAAAGTGTTATAATTATAAGTTTGTTGTGAGCCATGTTGTTAAATCGACCCAGTACGAAACGGTGTTGCTTTGTTGTCTGAACAGAACGGCAGGATGATGTAATCCGTATTATTTCAGCACGAAGAGCTTTCCCGATATGAGCGTCAACGATTCGAGCAATACCTCTGGTACTGATTGGGCTGCACTAGAGGCAATGATTAGACCTCTTGCTCTCATTGAATTTTCCGCCCCCCTAGCCCCCCAATTCTGGGGGGAACCTGAAATCAAAGTCCCCCAATTTTGGGGGATTTAGGGGGCTTTCCAAGATTTATGCAAGAGGTCTACTGATGAGGAAATTGATTACTCTGATATTCCGCCTCTGAGTAATGAATTTTTTGAGAAGGCTGTGCTGAGAGTGCCAGCCGCTCAAGCTCATAACCTGATTCAGCTAGACTCTGACGTTATGGCATGGTTTCGATCGCAAGGTGCAGAGTATAGAAGCCTAATCAACTCGGTTTTACGCTGTTACATAGAGAACACTAACGCTAAGCGGTCGGTCTAACACTGCGCTGCTAGCATAAACAGAGGATGCTGCTTGGGATACGGGGGAATGAGCGGGATTAAGTGATGAGGATTTATATCAACGGATTCGCACTGTGATGCATTTTTATCACAATGCACGTAATAAAGCGGGATGCAGATTTTTATAATGTGGATTACTGAGCAAGATGATTTGGAAAATTTTAAGAACTAGCTTTCTAATCTAAACTTTTTTTGATTTCTATCTATGGAAGAAACAGTTCACGACAACTTTTTCAAAAACTTTACTGTAGTAACAGCAACTATATCCGCAGCAGATTATCTTCCTGAAAATTCAGGTATATATGCCTTTTATCATGCATTTGATTTTTTAGAAAACAACTTATCTGAGTGTATAGATACTCGCATAAAAAATACTGTATTTAAAACAAAGTTTTTGGAGGAAGATAATAAAAGTAAGTTCATTGTCGATACTTGTGGAGAGTCAGTTGGTTTGTCTCAAAAAATGTCTCAATTTATCAAAGCTGTTTCTCAGCCTAAAGAACGAAGAATCTTAAAAAATCTCCTAATCTCATGTAGCATTCTCCAACGCCCAGATTATATTGGCACTGCAAACAACTTAAAAGATAGATTTATTCAGCATTTAGAGCGAGACGATGGCTTCTTTTCAAAGTACGGAAACTCAAGACCCAATGATGAATTTTTATTCGTTTGTTTTCCTTGCCCAAAAAACATTTCTAGAGAGCTAGAAAGCCTGTTAATTCAACTATGTCAGCCTAAGTTTAATACCCAGAGGAGTTAGAAAATGGAATTAGATGATCAGTCTCCAGAGACAATTGAATATAAGGCAATCAGTGGTACATTTGGTGACGTTAGGTACTTCATAACAACTCTTGATCAAAGTGATGCAGTTGAAAACCTTCAATTTGCTGATGACATTCAAAAGGGCTGGAGCTTCTCTGAACGAGTTCAGAGAAAACTAGATGAAAATAGAGCAAATACAGAAATATTTTCTTACCTAGCACAGGGTGGAATTCGCTTTTTCAATTCAATTGTAGTCGTGCTTTTGCCCAACTCGAATGACCAAAGAGAGTTTTGGGACTTCTCGGAAGTTAGGAGTCAGGGAAAAATTGTCGAAAAATGGGTCAATTTAAAGCTATATAAAAACGTAGCTAGAATTGTAATTGATGGTCAACATAGACTTCTTTCACTAAAGAGATATTGGAAAGCCCATACTGGAAAAGAGCCTTTAAGCCCTCAACAAATACAGGAAAATTTCAGTTGCTCAGAAACCTTTGACATCCCAGTTGTTTATTTAGTGTTTGGCAATCTTGGCAGGGTTGGTCATGCAGACTCAAGCGAAACTGTAAGAGATGAGATAATCAAATCAACTCGCAATATCTTTACAGTTATAAACAAGACTGCGAAATCAATCGATAAACAAACCCAACTATTGCTTGATGACAGTAAAATATCAGCATTGATTCCTAGAAAGCTTTTAGAGGAAAGAGTGCTTGAAGAGAGATTCATTAGATGGTCTTCCACATCAACAAGCTTGACCCAATCAGAACCTTACCTAACGACTCTAGATTTGGTTAGCCAATGTACGATTGAATTATTGAAAGATTATCAGAAGGAAGCTTTAAAAAAATCATTCAATTCACTAACTGAGCGCAATATAGCTCTGGAAACTTATTATGAGTCTCATCCTAGACTTCCTGAAATAGGTACAAAAGCATTGCTTAAGTGGTTTTTTACTGAACTTCAGCCATTCAAGGATTGGGTATTGCAAATTAACCATGTAGGTATAAATATTCCTATTCAACCAGATCAACCTCAATTAAATTCTAATCAAAAAGCAAGTATAAAGAAATTACGAGATACCAGTATTTTGTATACTATTTTTGGACAAAAAATTCTTTTTTCTGCTGTTTCAAGGTTCTTACTTAGGATAAGAACAGAATACCGTATTCCAGCGATTCTTGATGCTATCTCGCTTAGTATTACCAAAATGGATGAAGCTGACTTTTTCAGACGCAATCAATCTCATTGGGCTTATGTTTTAGTGCAGCCAAATGCAAAACTAAACATGATAACTAAAGGCTCTGGCTCTGAGAGATGTATAGAGCTTATCAGAATGATATTGTTTGAGTCCTCTGAGGGTGTGGGGGATTTGATCAAACGTACTAAAGAAGAGGTCAGTAATGAGGTTGACTGGAATAAAACTTTGATTTCAAATTGGAGAAAACAATTTCATGTGATATTACCTGAAGTTGAATTAATTGATGAGCAGATAAAAGAATCTTCTGAATCAGATGACTCCTTTGCTGAAGTTCGAGATTTGCTTGATTCTGCTGAGGAGGACGAAGAGGAATCTAATGAAATTGAAGATGATGAGGATATTTTTAAAGAAACTGAGGAAGTAAAGGACTAAGCTGTGCAACTTTCTGGGAAAACAGAATACTGTACTACACCTAACTAACCTCCGGAACCAGAATACGTCCGGCAAAACCCGATCGCATATATCGTTCAATCACATCTCGACTAATCGCTTCCCCCTTACCCGCAGCAACCAAAGCCACACAAGCGCCCCCGAACCCAGCACCTGTAAGACGTGCCCCAAAAACTCCAGGGGTTTCCTGTAGCATCGCCACGAGTGTATCCAGAGCAGGCACGGAAACTTCGTAATCATCGCGTAAGCTAGCGTGGGAAGCGTTCATCAACTCACCAAAACGCTCTGCTGATACTCCCTGTAGAGCCTCCAGTACTCGGTTATCCTCAGTGATGACGTGACGAGCGCGACGGCGTTGCGGTTCGGGTAATTCTTCCACAGCTTGCGGATCGGTAATATCTCTGAGCGCCTTCACCCGTAGCAAGTGCGCCGCCTCTTCGCACTCAGCGCGTCGCTGGTTGTAACCACTCCCTGCCAGAGTGCGAGGCACACCGCTATCTATTACTACAACCTCTGCTCCAGATGGAAAAGGTATCACCTGACGCTCAAGCGATCGCGTATCGAGAAATAGCAGATGTTCCGTATCCGCCAGACTCGACGCCATCTGATCCATAATCCCGCATTGCACACCGGAATAGTGGATTTCTGCCTGCTGTGCCAACTGAGCAATCCGCACATCATCAATATCTAGATCTAAGAGCGATCGCAACCCCCTGAGAGTCGCCACCTCCAAAGCCGCACTGCTAGATAAACCAGAACCGATGGGAACCGAGGATGTAACGTGCAGGTTAACGGGCGGTACGGTGTACCCTTCCCGTTCTAAAAGCTGAATACAGCCGAAGATATAACTGGCAAATCCGGACGGTGTATGATGGCCTTCTGAAATAGTTACCCGTTCGTCAAGTTCCACCGAGTAAAAGTGATGCTGTCCATCCTTGCTGAAACCCAGTTGCACCTTAGTCTGTTGAGGAATAGCCGTTGGCAGTACAAAGCCATCGTTGTAGTCGGTGTGTTCACCGAGTAGATTCACCCGTCCCGGAGCAGTGGCTTCTGTTTCAGGCGATGCACCAAATATTTGCTGAAAGTCCATCATGGCTTGTCAAGAGCAAAAGAAGTATTTCCGTAGTCACTGATTGTGTTTCTTATCTTAAGAAACTATGTATTGATAAATACATGATGTTAAGTTATCGCTCACCCTTTAGACCTTGCTAGAGATTTGACTCTAGATAGAGAGCCTCAATTTATTCTACAACTACAATAAGTCAGAGATAAGCCGATACAAATCTAAATATCTCAACAATAGAATCATCTACTTGATGAAAATTCTCATTTTCAGAATTTTCAATGGTTTGATGTAGAGTTTTTTCTATTTGTTTATAATCCATCGGTTGAACTCGATCTTTTGGCGTCAAGCTCAACCCTGGGATTTTAGTGAATTTGACCGGACGTTTGCTCGTTGAATTGCGAAGGAAGTATAGACTTGACAAGTTGTAATAATACGCTCTCATATCCTACTCACATAGAACCAATAGTAATAGAGGAAAATGGAGATGATAAAACTTTAATATATGGACTGCTGATTGCGGTATTTATCATTAGCTTGTGGGCAATTAGCCTTGCTTGCCTCCTTTCAATTAACCTTACTAAACTCCCCTCTTGGCTAATTTTGCTAGCAATGCTGTGGCAGACGTTTCTCTACACAGGGCTGTTTATTACTGCTCATGATGCCATGCATGGTTCAGTGTTTCCTCAAAACCCAAAAATCAACGCTTTTGTAGGAAGGCTTACCATGACAGCTTATGGGCTTTTATCCTATCGCAAGCTCCTACAAAAGCATTGGCTGCATCACAAGTATCCTGCAAGTGAGTTCGACCCTGATTTTCATAACGGTATCAACAAAAATCCGGTCGCTTGGTATTTCCATTTCATGAAGGGGTATTGGGATTGGCGACAAATTCTCGGATTGGGATTGATATATAACTTCGCCAAATTTTGCCTACCCGTTTGTGGAAGTAATCTGATTCTATTTTGGGTTGTACCTCCACTTCTCAGTTCAGTTCAGCTATTCTACTTCGGTACGTTTCTCACTCACAAGGAACCCGAAGGAGGATACACCAATCCTCATCGTACCCAAACTAATCCATTACCGATCGCTTGGTCATTTATTACTTGCTATCATTTTGGCTACCACGAGGAGCATCATGAATATCCAAGTATCCCTTGGTGGCAACTGCCAGCAATTTATAGACTTCTAACTCAATCGGCTTTACCGTCCTGCACCAAACTGCGAGGAGAAGAGGCGTGACGCCGGAAAAAGTTGGGTTCCCAGAACAGGCAGTTAACAAAATTGTAGAAATGGCGATCGCTAGTCAACTAAAAAAAGCAGACGGTTTGGAAGTTCGCATCAAGACTGACCTCAATAAGGTGGCGCATGGTCAACTCGATTCCCTGGTGATCGCAATTTACGGGGTGTTATTGCAACCCAACCTGGAGGCAGAAATACTTCAGCTTCAAATTGGTCGTGTTACGGTCAAACCTTTTAGCGCTCTGCGCGGCAAAATAAAGCTCGTTCATCCATCTGAGGGAACATTTCATCTTGTCGTTAATGAAGCAAGTTTTAACACGGCGCTCAATACAGAATCTTTCCATAAAACGTTGCGATCGCACGGATATGCAGATAACCGAGATGCAAGAATCAAGTGCTTACTATCCGACGACACCATTACACTTACCACGGAACCCATTAAAAACAACACCGAAGTTCCTCAGCATTTTGCTTTAGTCGCAACGCCTGAAATTGCCCCTGAAGGGCAAGCCATACTGCTCCAACAAGTGCGCTACTTGGAAGGGCAGGAACCCTCACCCGAATTCACAACTGCGTTACTCGCACGAATGTATGAACTGTTGAGCTTGCAGGACTTCGAGTGCCAGGGAATGCTCCTACAAATTCAGCAACTCGATGTATCAGCAGGCAAGCTCACGCTGCACGCATCGGCTCACATCGAGCAATTTCCATCTTCCTGAATCATTATTCAGGTTCCCCTAGATTTATCTCTGGGATTCTTAATTTTGAATTTTGAATTGATAATTTTGAATTGGAGCGAAGCGACGTGACTCACTTTGGTATTATCTGCCCACCCTATCCCGGACATCTCAATCCTCAAGCGGCATT
>DATNPV010000078.1:0-5771 GCA_036703055.1 Waterburya sp. | reverse complement strand
GCGATCGCAAAAGCAATCCAGTCAAGCCAGTTACATCAAATCCGCCTGCATCGGAATTATTCATTTTTCCCTTTTGCCCCTCTGCGTCGGTGCACTTATAACTCAGCAGATGCCACCGGAAACGATACTATTCTTTGAACCAATCAATTAGGGATAGTATCTAGATATCAAGTCCTACTACGGTAAGTTCAGAGGGATGGTCAACGGTGAACTGATAGTACAGCTCTTGCTTGGAAAGTGACGGTAGTGTGAGTGACCAAACGATAAGACCCATCTCACTGGTTTCAACGTCTGGATGAGCAAGCGTTAAACGAACTTTGACTTGTTCGTGCCGACTCATGGGCAACTGCTCTGTTAGTTTCAGCTTAACGTCGCACTCCCGTAAGTTTGTCATCATTATTTGATAAGCATAGGTAGTACGCCGCAAATTACTCATCGGGTTCTGATCGACTTGACGCTCTACCAAATTTCGTTGAATTTTTATCCCTTCATCTACACCTAAATTGATTTTAAATTCTTGACCTGGGACAATAGTTTCCAACTGAGTTGTCCCGACAAAGGTATTATCGATAAAAATATTAACTTTCCCCGGCAACAGGGTAACACCCGTTAGGGGATTGGTAATCTTTGTCTGAAGGTAAGCTAAACTCGCAATACGAGGCAAGACAATGTACTCAGCGTGGCAAGAGTAATCGTCGCTGAAAATCGTTGTTTTATGAGGAAGACCATCACTAGGAATATAGCTAGTACTACTGACTTTATGGGTAACGCTAGTTCCCGGTTTAGAAACATCGGGAGTTGCTGTTTGGGTGAACCCGTAATCATATCCGGCGTTCATCATGATTTCCGGTGACGGAGTCGTTCCTGCAAATGGCATCGTGGCAGCAACAGCGCGAGATGGCAGATTGACTGATTCTGATAAACTCGGTGTTCTGAATCCGGGAGGATTCGGTTGGACATCAATATACCAGGGAGCCAGTTTTGGAGGTTGGGCGCTGAGTTCTGGCTTCGCTGTGGAAAGGGTAAGGTTTACGCCCAGCCAATCTTCACCCGTGTTTTGTTTGACTTGTGCCAGGCAGCTGATATTAAGCGTTTCGTTCGTTGGGTTGAAACGTACATCATACAAGGGTATCCAGGTCACTTTATGAACCATGTAAGATACCTCGATTTCAAATTCACAGGTCGAGTTCGGTTCGAGTGTGATGATAATGCTGTAACTTTCCTGGGGCTGGGAGTTAGACAGTTGTTGGAGTTGCTGGCGGAGGGACTGTAACTTGGAATCCTGTTGTTTTTGGTCTTTTTCCTTTTGAGCGATCGCACTCGAGAAATCGCCGTACTGCTGTCCCACAAAATCCATGAACTCCCGGATAGAAGTAAGGCTCATGGATTCAGTATCTGAGAATTTTGTCAAGCGCTCCAGGTATTGATTACTTAAGGTTTTAACGAAATTGCTTTGCAGATTGAGCAGGGCTAATACATCTTGTCCTTGACGCTTTTGCTCCTCAATCTGAGCAATTTCTTGGGTAAGCTGAGCAATTTTTTGTTCCACGACTTCAGTGGTACTGATGCGTTCAGTTCGCACCCCCGATAATTGCACTCCTTGCTCACTTGCACTTCTCACCCGTACCGACTCACTCACGAGCGTAACTGGCAGTTGAGCAATGATTAGTTCATGCTCCTCACCCATCAACTGCACGACACCTCGGCGCGTCACCAATGCTTTGTCTGGATACACTGTAACGTCACAAATTTGGGTGTCTAGCGTTTTGTTCATCGGTTCTTATTCCTTAGTCCCTAGTCCTTAGCTTTTAATCCTTAGTCCCTCCTTGAGCAATGACTCAATCCTATTTAATAATTCTTCAGGGGTTGGATGCCTGCCAAATCTAGAATCTTGGGAATCAAATCTTCTCGTTTAACCGCCATCATGTGAACACCCTGACAAAGTTGCCGTGCTAGCTGAACTTGCTCAGCAGCAATTTTCATGCCTTCTTCTAGGGGGTCATTCGCCCTCGCCAATCGGTCAATGATCGTTTGGGGAATCTGAACACCTGGGACGTATTTATTGATAAATTCAGCATTTTTTGCAGATTTAAGCAGAAATATCCCGGCTAAAATCGGCTTATTGGTGCCAGATGCGAGTTGATCCATAAACTTTTCCAGTCGATCAAAATCACTAATTAACTGACTCTGGAAAAACTGTGCACCCGCCTCTAGTTTACGCTCGAATCGCCGTTGCAAACCAGACCAACTGTTAAGTTGGGGGTCAATGGCGGCTCCGGGAAATAGGTCTGTAGCGCCATCGGTGAGGGGCTTGTCATTGGCGTCAACACCGTTATTCAGTTTGGCGATCAGTTGCAAAAAACGCACCGATTCCAGGTCAAATACCCCCTTGGCATCGGGATGGTCACCGGCTTTGACGGGGTCACCTGTGAGCGCGAGGATGTTACGAATTCCCAAAGCATGGGCGCCCATAAGGTCAGCTTGAAGGGCGATGCGGTTGCGATCGCGGCACGCCATCTGACACACGGGTTCAATTCCGTGTTGCAGCAAAATTGCCGAGGCAACCATAGAACACATCCGCAGCACGGCTCGACTTCCATCGGTAATATTCACGGCGTGAACCCGACCCTTGAGGGTTTGTGCCATTTTAATCATGTGCGTTGGGTCGCCTCCTTTAGGAGGTGCCACTTCAGCCGTAATTAAAAATTCACCGGACTGAGCCGCCGTACGAAACTGGTTGTGAGTCGGGACAGTGTTCTGGGACTTTTTCGGCAGCAGCATTGTCCCTTGATCCATCTCGAGTGTTGTGATTTGTTGGGAATCGCTCATGTATTTCTCTCAAGTTTTGAATCGAGAATTGTCGAAGACGCTTGAGTTACACTCACACGTCGTAACGACTCTATAAAACAGCCAGCGTGTTACGCCATCAAGGTTCACTCTCGGTGATTCAGTTTGAGTTGAAGCTTGACGGCGTACATAATGACCTTGATTGTTCGGGAAAGTTCTAAAAAATCAGGATTAAATCAGTTCTTTTAACTTTACAGCGGCTTGGAATAGCCCATGGCTGTTTTGACCCGTAAAAGAGTGGCATTGGCGATCGCTTCTGCTTGCTGACGCCCTTCTCGTAATACCGACTCCAAATAACTCTTGTCTGCCATGACAGCCTGATATTTCTCCTGAATTGGCTTCAAGGATTCAATCATGACCTCAGTGAGTAAGGGTTTGAACTGTCCCCAGCCCATATCCTGGCATTCGGCTGCCACGGCTGCCTTGGTTTTCCCAGAAAGGATGGTATATAGCGTCAGCAAGTTGTTACACTCTGGACGTTCTGAATTGTCGAACTCTAGACCTTTAATCGGGTCAGTTTTGCACCGCTTAATTTTCTTCTGGATTTCGTCGGGTGAGTCGAGCAAATTAATCCGACTCAGATCAGAAGGGTCAGACTTGGACATTTTTTTCGTGCCATCTGTCAAACTCATCACGCGTGCCCCTTCCTGACGAATAAGGGGTTCGGGTAACTTCAGGATGGGCTTTTTTGGATCGCCAAATTGATGGTTAATCCGGTTAACGATATCGCGAGTCAGTTCGAGGTGCTGCTTTTGGTCTTCCCCTACTGGGACTTTATCGGCATCGTACAGCAGGATATCTGCTGCCATCAGCACCGGATAGTCGAGCAAGCCAGTATTGACATTTTCCCCTTGCCTAACTGCCTTTTCCTTAAACTGGATCATGTCTGTTAGCCAGTTAATGGGGGTGATACAGTTAAACAGCCAAGTCAGTTCACTGTGGGCAGGAACATGGGATTGTACAAAGATACTGGAATAGGCCAAATCAATCCCACAGGCTAAATAGAGAGCCGCAATTTTGTAGGTATTTTCTGCCAGTGTGGCAGGGTCATAGGGTGCAGTGATAGCGTGTAAATCGACTACACAGAAGAAATTTTCGTACTGGCTTTGACCTTCTACCCAGTTACGAATGGCTCCCAGGTAATTACCTAGGTGAAGATTGCCAGTTGGTTGAACTCCAGAGAGAACACGCTGTTTAGCCATTGATTTTGCTTAAAAGTTATGCAGGGACTGTGGGAAAAAATAATACAAGCGTTCTTAGTATTTATCAGTTTTATTAATTTTGCCACTCTCAAGCCTTTCTTGGTTGTTTCCTGTACGAATCGCCCTTGAAATGGCTTCTCCTCTTCGCCTTGTCGCCTTCCTTGTCATTTTCGCGATTCCAATCATGCAACTTAGAGCCACATCAGCTTAGTATCCGACTTAACTCAATCTCGATCTGATGAGAAGATAGTCAGAGAACTTCCCTAAGATGTGATTGGATGCAGCTATGGCTCAAATTCAGTTTTCAAGAGGAATCAACGAAGAAGTTATTCCTGATGTGCGCCTCACCCGCTCTCGCGATGGCAGCAATGGTACAGCAACATTTTATTTTGATAAGCCCAAAGCTCTCGACAGCAACAGTACGGAAGAAATTACTGGCATGTACTTGATTGATGACGAGGGTGAGATTGTAACGCGGGAGGTTAAGGGCAAGTTTGTCAATGGTCAGCCATCGGCACTTGAAGCGATTGTTTTGATCAAATCATCAGGGGAATGGGATCGTTTCATGCGGTTCATGGAACGATATGCCGAAGAACATGGTTTGGGCTTTACTAAGTCGTAACCGATAGAGTATTCCTTCAGGTAAAGTGTTATGCCACCTGAAGGATTGCTTGTAGGCAGCTTATGGCTCAAAACCCTCACCCCGACGCAGGCTCAATCACAGTGAATTGTGCTGTCATTACGGTTAGTGATACGCGATCGCCCGACACTGACAAAAGTGGTCAGCTCATTCAACAAATTCTCCTCAATGCAGGTCATGCTGTTCGGTTTTACATCATCCTTAAGGATGAACCTGCTCTAATCCAGTCCCAGTTGCAAGCACTAGGAGAACGCTCTGATGTGGATGCAGTAATTTTTAGTGGGGGTACTGGCATTGCCCCACGAGATACCACCTACGATGCCTTGGAAAAATTACTAGAAAAGACGTTGCCAGGATTTGGTGAAGTTTTTCGTTTCTTAAGTTACCAAGAAATCGGCTCGCGAGCGATCGCCTCACGAGCCGTTGCTGGTGTTTATCAAACTAAATTAGTCTTCTCAATTCCTGGTTCAACAGGTGCTGTCAAGCTCGCTGTCCAACAGTTGATTTTGCCGGAACTGATTCATTTAGTGACTCAATTGGGCAAAAAAGGTTGAAGGTTGCAGGAAAAGGCAGAAGGCAGAAGGCTCCAAGGCAGAGGGCTTTTATGTTTATTACTGGTACGTGGTCGTTTCAACTGCTGGATCTGTCCTAACCTTGATGGCGACAGCTATATAAAGTTGTTTTCCCAACCTTCAACCTTCAACCTTCAACCTTCTAACTTTTAACCCGCCAAAACCTTGTAACCTTCAAGGTTTTATCGGATACTCATCGGCTTAGCAGAGCGGCCTAGACCAGGTCGGGCGAAGGTATTGGTGCTTAATGTAGCGATCGCTTTCTCATATTGAGGGTCTTGATGGGTTGCCCGCCAGCTCGGATTCGCCTCCAGTTGCTTCTCTTGAGCCTCGGTCAAGTCAATCCGAACATCTGGTTCAATCCCCTTGTGGTTAATGTCTTCACCTTTGGGTGGGTAGTAATGTTGAATGGTTACGGCTAAGCCTGAACCATCAGATAACGAATGCACAGACTGCACAACGGCTTTCCCGAACGTTTTGCTACCAATAACCGTTGCCCGTTTATTGTCC
>DATNPV010000073.1:0-17251 GCA_036703055.1 Waterburya sp. | reverse complement strand
CACCTTCAGCCAAGTTTGGGCACTCCGCAAGTTATACCCTCGCAGCAGAATACTTGGATTCTCGTGTTGCCGCTTCCACTTCAGCGCTTTAGTTAGCAAAACCTTATGCTCGTTATAGTAAGCCTCATCCTGCCGCAAAATTCTCAACAATTGGCTTTCATCGAGTAGATAATCGTCTTCCTTTACATTGTCCGTTAGGTCGATATAGTGCAAATCTCGCAGTCCTGACGGTACTTGTTTCGGTGGTGTTTCTCGCACCAATACAGGAATAATTCGTTTATTCAGGGATAAAGCATCATCTAATTCTCGTTGGGCAAAATCCGACTTTACCGAATCCGGCGAAAGCAGATAAACCACATTATCCGCTTGTTCAATCCCCCGTTTAATTGCCTCCTGAAACGCTTCCCCGGTTTGGATATCAGTTTTATTCGTCCAAACCGTAATACTTTCCCGCCTCAAACTGTTGCGAATCTTCTCCATCGTCACCCTATCTGCATCGGCATAGGAGATAAACACCTGAGTCATCAAGTTGTTGGCATTCTTGATACTTTCGGTGATGTACTCGCAATGTAAGTCAGTAGGGGTACAAGGCGGTTGCTCATCTTTAAACCGTATTTTCAACCAAGCTTCTGCTTGTTGCTTCTCTTCTCCAATTAATAAGCAGTTATTTTGTTTTTGATGACGTTCCCACTCCAACGCCTTGGCTAAAAAATGGGTATGCTGCTCGACATAATCAGCATTCCTACGGAGCAAATCAATTAAGCCTGCAAACGACTTTTCAAAATCGTCTATGCCCTCTTGGAAATACACCCAATTAAGCTTCTGGATGGTTGGGTGCATATTTTTATAGCTCTCATGTAGCCCTTTCGCTTTGTACGCTTCCCAATCTTCGGGTGTGCCATTGGGGTTTCTCTGCTGCCAAGTTTCCTCACTAATTTGCATGACATGCAAAAGCGGGATAATACGCTTGTTGCGTTTAATCGCTAGCTCAATTTCTTTGCGACAATAGAGCGAATTGACTGAGTGCGGCGCAATGATAAACAGGAAGTTATGCGCCTTTTCGATGCCATCATCAATTTGATTCTGAAAGTCTACCCCTAGAGGGATGTCGTTCTGGTCAAACCAAACCTTTAAACCCTGTTCAAGCAATCGAATATAAAGTTTTGTAGCAAAAGCTTTACTATCTGCACGTCCATAGGAAATGAAGGCATCGAACAAATTATTCATAGGAAGCACCCGCACAACAGGACAGACAAAGCGTCTCTACACTGGTTAAGGTTACAAGAGTTATCTAACTTTTGACAGATGACATGTCAAGAACGATCGCGCTGTCTTTGGAGTGCCTCTCGGTAATCGCCACCTTGTCTGGAAATCTATCAAAAGCCCTCAAGGAGGTATCAGGAAAAGCTTGAGAGAACCCACAGATATCCCTTGAAGAGTGAGAGTGAATTGTACTTAACCCTTTGCCATAATTCTAATTTTTTAAGATTTAGTTTCCCTATTCAGGTGTTATTAGAATCAAGAAATTAAAGTCGAACAAAAGTGGAACTGCCCAGGGAGCAGATGGGGATTTGTTAGACTGAACAGTGATGGCAAAAGCTGATTGACAGGCAAAAACCGCGATCGCATCTCAAAGAGGATACTCATGAATCCAAGTCCCCTCCTGCTTACAAAAGAACTGCCCACCCTGCACTACACTTCTACACCCAATCGCTTCGATGAAACGTGGGAAGCTCCCCTAGCAACCCTTTTGGGTGTCGGACGTGCAGCGGGCGCTGACTTTGTGGAATTCTTCTTAGAGCGGGTAAACTACATCAGCTGTTTGGCAGAAGATGATGCCATCACTAGCATTGCACCCCGCCTTTCTACAGGTGCCGGTGTGAGAGTGTTTCGAGGCAATGCTGACTGCTACGTGAGTACTAATGATTTGTCCTTTTCCGGGTTGAAAGCCGCTCTAGAAAAGGCGCTTTCCATCATGGGATTGCAACTCCCCGCGCCAAACTCCCATGTTCCCGAAATTAACTTGGAACTGCTCAGAGACTACGCTACCAAAAGAGGTAAGGACTCTTGGCTGGCTGAATCTAGCTCTATGCGAGAAATGGGAGAAGTTCTCCTTGATGCGAATCAGCAGCTTAAGCTCAAAGCGAATCATGTTCAATCGAGACGTGCTAGCTATTTCCGCGACTGGCAAGAAGTATTAGTTGCCGCCAGTGATGGCACGTTTGCTCGTGACATTCGCCTGACTCAATCCGTAGGATATAGCCTTCTGTGCGCCGATGGTGCTAATCGTTCCTCGATTAACCAACGGGCTGGCAGTACCAGCGATGCTAATTTTTTGCGATCGTGGGATTACAAGTCTACCGCTGAAGATGTCGCGGAATCGGCAGGGAAAATGCTTTATGCCGAGTACGTTGAATCCGGCACTTATCCTATTATCATGGCAAATCAGTTTGGAGGGGTCATTTTCCACGAGGCCTGTGGACACTTGCTGGAAACAACTCAAATTGAGCGGAAAACTACACCGTTTGCCGACAAAAAAGGCGAAAAAATTGCCCATGAAAGCCTAACAGCTTGGGATGAAGGACGCTCTGACAACGCCTTCGGAACCATTGATATGGACGATGAAGGAATGCCTGCTCAAAGAACGCTGTTGATTGAAAACGGCATTCTTAAAAATTTCTTATCAGATAGGGCAGGTTCTCTGCGAACCGGACATCCCAGAACAGGCAGTGGGCGTCGCCAGAGTTATACGTTTGCTGCCGCCTCGCGGATGCGCAATACCTACATTGCACCAGGAAATCACTCGCTCGATGACTTATTCGCTTCCATTGATAAGGGTATTTACTGCAAGAAAATGGGTGGCGGCAGTGTAGGAGCAACAGGGCAATTTAACTTTGGTGTAGATGAAGCTTACCTGATTGAAAACGGCAAGATTACTAAACCCCTCAAAGGAGCAATTCTGATTGGAGAAGCAACGGAAATTATGAATAAAATTTCCATGTGTTCTCAAGATTTGGGACTAGCTGCGGGTTTCTGTGGTTCCGTTAGTGGCAGCATCTATGTGACGGTAGGACAACCTCACATTAAGGTGGATTCAATTACTGTCGGTGGACGTTAGAGAAGTTTTAGTTTTTGTAACTGCCGAGCCATACCGATAAATACAGATTAACCTTTTATCGATCTGTATTTATCTGCGTCTATCTGCGGTTTAACATCTCAAATTGCCAAGGGGTATCATTGTGCCAAGAATTGACGAGATTGCCACTTACGCTAAAGACAGCGCTAGGAAGCTAAGCATTCAGAAATTTGATATTTATGGTTCAACGGTTGATGAAACCAGTGTACAAGTTGATCACGGAGAGCCAAAACAAGTAAAAGCCTCCAATCGCTCTAACGTGATTGTTCGAGTTTGGAATGAAGAGAATACCGTTGGGGTTACCAGCACAACAGATGTTAACCCAGAAGGACTGGAATTAGCGTTGCAAACCGCTTATGACGCTAGTTTTTTTGGGGTTAAAGAACATGTTCCTGATTTTAGTCCCGAAGCCTCTGTTTCTATTACTCCACTTGCCAATGGCAAAACATCCCCTGCTCCTGTTCCACAGTTGATAGATACGTTGATTCAAGCAGAAAAAGAACTGCTTGAGGCTCATCCTGCCATTAAAGGTGTTCCTTATAATGGACTCGCGCAACGAGAGTTAGATCGGTTTTATCTCAACAGTGATGACGCCCTGAGAACAGAATCTCGCTCTTACACATCAATCTATCTCTATAGCAAAACTGAAGAAGAAGGGAAAAAGCCTCGTAGTGCAGGAGCGTTTAGAATCAGCCCTGGATTGGATGATCTTGATATCCAGGATTGCATCAAAGAGGCAGCCGAAAAAACGATCAGTCATTTAAATTACCAAAAGGTCAAAACTGGCAAATATCGGGTAGTATTCTCACCTGAAGCTTTTTTGAGCCTATTGGGTGCTTTTTCCAATCTCTTCAATGCTCAGAATATTCTGGACAAGCAAAGCCTTTCCACCCCGGAATCGTTGGGAACTCCAATTGCTTCGCCTTTACTTTGTGTCGCTGATGATGCCTTGCATCCTGATAACATAGCAGCGACTACGTTTGACGGAGAAGGCACACCGACTCGCAGAGTGGAGCTAATTACTAATGGGATACTGACTGGTTTTCTCCATAGTGCTGTTACCGCCAAACGGATGAACCAAAAACCGACAGGACATGGAAATATTGGGGCGAAAGTAACAGTAAGTTCTCACTTTTATCACGTCTACCCAGGCGCTTCTGCTGAGCAGGACTATAGCCTGGACACGGCAGAAGATGTAATTTTGATCGATGATTTACAGGCGCTTCACGCTGGAGTGAAAGCTTTGCAAGGTTCTTTCTCCCTACCATTTGATGGTTGGATTATCAATCAGGGAGAACGAATTAGTATTGAGTCGGCAACCATTGCTGGAGACTTTTTAGAACTCCTCAAGTCGATTATTTTTCTTGAGAAAGAGGCAGAATTGACTCCTGCGGGTGTGTGTCCTAGAGTGTGGGTTGAAGGACTGTCGATTACAGGAGAGTAATCAGGGGAAAGAATGTAGGGTGGGCACTGTTTTCTAAGGTTTGAATAGTCATGCAATCTACTGATGAGCAGTGCCCATCTCACGGTTATGGAGCAGGGTGCAACTATTTCTTCCCTAAGCCTCGTACCTTATGCCCAATCTTCACAGGCCAGTCAACTGTGGAGTCTATTACTCGATCATCAATTTTACAGAGTAGCAAGAGTATCAATCTTAAGCTTAATGCGAAATTGTAAAATCTCTTCAAAAAGCAGGCGCTCGCCTGCTGAATTATCCTCCATCAATCCAGCCTTTGCTTCTTCTGTCATTTGCAAACCACTGTTGGATTCAAATGAAAAGTCTTTATCCAAGATAAATCCCTGCTTCTGAAGCTTTATTAAGGCAAGTCTCCTCGCTACTTCAACCAAATCAACCTCAGGCTTCAAATAACAGGAATTACGTAAAATCCAGCGACAATTATCTGGCTCAGTTGTAGCTAATGAGTAGATAGCTGCTATCAAAACGTCTTCAACACATTTAAGATTGGGTAAAACGGTTAGAAAGTTTTTAAGAGCGATAATTAATGCTGGCTTTTGAGTTTTGAAAACATCAATAGCTAATTCGATGTGGGTTTCATAAGCTTTGGCTAAACACATGCTCACGGCACTTTCCCTTATTAAGGTTCTAATCAAAAAGAAATTATTTTGGCGGATAGAGCAACCAGCCTCATAGTTGAGACCGCCAGATAAGGGAAATGCTCAGGGTGAGCGACGCTACGCTACCTCGGCGGATGGCAAAAGCGTCTCATAGTTGACAAACGGCCTGGAGAGGGGTCTGTCAAAAGCAAAAGCTAGACCCATGAACTGCGGTTCAACCAATGATTGGTCTGGCTATAACTTGAAACTAGGCTATCAATGTGAATTATTTGTGAAAGATTTTGATGAAATCCCCAAAAATAACGGCTAACTGTAATTAATTTTTCATCCTGTTTCTTAACTGTATAACTAAAGGCCGCTAAGAAAAATTTAGGAATTAGAATAAGAGTTAAATTTTAATAATTATGAGGCTTCGTAATGGTCTTTCTTCGATAGCCTTTTCACTAACAATCCCCCCGATGTGGGGGGAATAAATCTTGCTCCCTCCGGAGTTTCTCATGAGGTTAGGGAGGAGTTTCTCGGATTTATGCAAAGGGAAAAATCACAAATCCTAATTCCCCATTGCCCATTGCCGCTGGATTGCTGATATTAATCAGTCGTGCCCGTTTGCAGAGATTGCTGGTCAACTTGCGTCCATTCAGTGTGGAACACACCAGGCTTATCGGTACGCTCGTAGGTATGGGCGCCGAAGTAGTCACGCTGTGCTTGAGTTAGGTTTTGTGGCAGGCGAGCACGGCGGTAGCTATCGAAGTAATCTAACGATGCACTGAAAGCAGGAACTGGAATCCCTAGTTTATTAGACACTGACAGGACATCTCGCCAAGCCTCCTGTCGGTCTAAAATCGTTTGCTTGAATTCAGGCGCTAACAACAAGTTGGGCAAATTTTCGTTGTCTTTGTAAGCCGTTTTAATCTTATCCAGAAATCCAGCGCGAATAATACAGCCGCCTTTCCAAATTCGGGAAATTTCACTCAAACTCAGGTTGTAGTTCAAGTCCTTCGATGCCTTACTCAACAGCGCCATGCCCTGAGCATAGGAGCAAATCTTCGAGCAGTAGAGAGCATCCCGGATTTTGTTGATAAACTCTTTCGTGTCTCCTTCATACTTGCCACTAGGGCCAGTTAGCTCTTGTGAGGCGGCTACCCGCTCGGCTTTGTAGAACGACATAATCCGGGCATTGACCGCTGCAATCATTGTCGGAATCGGTATCGCCAGCTCTAGAGCACTCTGTACCGTCCAGCGCCCTGTTCCTTTTTGCCCTGCCGCATCTTGAATGACATCCACTAAGGGTAAATTCGTATCTGGGTCGATGAATCTGAAAATATCGGCTGTAATTTCGATCAAGAACGAGTTAAGTTCCTCGGTGGTGTTCCACTCGGCGAAAACTTCGTGCAACTGATTATGATCCAGTCCCAGGGTATTCTTGAGCAGGTCATAGGCTTCAGCAATCAACTGCATATCGCCGTACTCAATGCCGTTGTGTACCATTTTGACGTAGTGACCCGCACCCCCAGGGCCGATGTAGGTTACACAAGGCCCATCATCCACTTGAGCAGCTATCTTCGTGAGAATGGGCTGTAATTCAGCATAAGCTTGCTGAGTACCACCGGGCATTAAGCTCGGACCATTCAGTGCACCTTCTTCACCGCCACTGACACCCATGCCTACAAATCCCAGTCCAGCGTCCTCTAATTCCTTGGTACGTCGCTCTGTGTCTGGATAGTACGAGTTACCACCATCAATAATCATGTCCCCAGGCTCTAAGAAGGGTTTGAGCTGGGCAATCACGGCATCCACTGGGGCACCCGCTTTCACCATGATCAGAATCTTGCGGGGGCGCGCTAGGGCTTTGACAAACTCTTCAATTGTATAGGCTGCTGTAAAGTTCTTCCCCTTGGCTCGCGTTTCCATAAACGTCTGGGTAACGGCGGCTGTGCGGTTGTAAACCGCAACGGGAAAACCATTTCGCTCGACATTCAGCGCTAGGTTTTCACCCATAACTGCCAAACCAATAAGACCGAAGCTTGCTTGTGTCATAAAACTCTCTCCGGAACTCTGAGTATTTCGGTTGTCTTCACCTTCAGAGTATCTCGATCCCCGGAAGAGGTCTGTAAAGATATAGATTAAATTAAAAGTCTGTTTGTGAGCGTAAACTTCCTATTTTAACTAAATTGGAATTAAGCCAAAAGCTTATCATAATTTGCTCGGAGTAACCAAACATCGACAAACAACCGATGCTTATATTTCGAGAGAAATCAACGATTTCGCGCCAAAATTTAGAGAACAATAGTAAGGAGTACCTATAAAAATGTTGGCATATCTCCTGGCGTTAGTCATTGGACTTGGTAGTCTTGCCATGTACATGGCGGCCTTCTTTTTTCCAGAAGTTCATCGTAAACAAGACTTTATCTGGAGTGGAGTCGGATTATTCTACGCCCTGGTTTTATGGGTATGTGCTGGACGCATTACAGGCGGCGTCCTGCTGGGTCAACTGGCAAGTGTAGCGCTCTTGGGGTGGTTCGGCTGGCAAACCCTGACGTTACGGCGAGAGTTGGCATTACCAGAAGAGAGAACCCCGATTTCTCCACAAGTACAGGAAAAAATCAAAGGATTTTCTCTCACCGGATTGGGACAAAAGCTGACACAGCCATTAACCAAGTTTCTTCAGAAAAAGCCTTCTGCGACCAAACCCTCGCCTACCCCACAACCAGCGGTTAAAACAGCATCAGAGCCAGCAACGACAACAGACGCAATTGCATCCCCAACCCCAGTGGATGAATCAGCCGTGTCAACGTCGGCTCAAGCCATTCCACCCAATCCACCAGCCCCCGACTTGGTCGAAGCCGCTCAAAAAACGGCTACTGACGCCCCGGATTCCAGCACGGATGCCGCTACACCGATTGAAGAAATCGCACCAGAAGTCGTGATGGCGCCTCCGGCTGAACCCCCCGGTGACGGCGACCCCCAAATGAGGCAAAATCCGCCACAAGTAGACATTGCGATCGAAGGCGTTCCCATTGACCCAGAGAATCCCCCGAAGCTCAGTTGAAGTTCCAGGAAATTCTCACGGATAATGGATTAAGTAGTTGTTAACTTAGCTCAGTATCAGACTGTGACAGTAGCCAAAACTTACAAAGACACCGTCAATCTGCCCAAGACCAAATTTGACATGCGGGCAAACGCCGTCAAGCGTGAACCGGAACTGCAAAAGTTTTGGGAAGACCACCAAATTTACGAGCAACTGTCACAGAACAATCCTGGTGAGATTTTCGTATTGCACGATGGGCCACCCTATGCTAACGGCTCCTTGCATATGGGTCATGCCCTCAACAAAATTCTCAAGGACATTATCAACAAATTTCAGCTACTGCAAGGCCGCAAGGTTCGCTATGTTCCCGGTTGGGATTGCCACGGCTTGCCCATTGAGCTGAAAGTCCTGCAAAACATGAAGCCCGAAGAGCGGCAAAACCTAACTCCGCTAACCCTGCGCCACAAAGCTCGCGACTTTGCCCTACAAGCGGTCGATGAGCAACGTCAGGGCTTCAAGCGCTATGGGGTCTGGGGAGATTGGGAGCATCCTTACCTAACGTTGAAGCCAGAATACGAGGCGGCGCAAATTGGGGTCTTCGGTCAGATGGTCTTGAAAGGGTACATCTACCGAGGCTTGAAGCCCGTACACTGGAGCCCCAGTTCTCAAACGGCGCTGGCAGAGGCGGAGTTGGAGTATCCGGAAGGGCATACCTCACGTAGCATCTACGCCGCCTTTAAAATGCTCCAGGCAGCGGACGCTGTAAAAGACGTATTAGAGCCATTTCTGCCTGAGTTGGGCGTTGCCATCTGGACAACAACGCCTTGGACGATTCCCGGTAACCTTGCCGTTGCGGTTAATCCGGAACTGAACTATGCCGTTGTGCAGGTGGGGACGGAAAGTCCGCACAAGTACCTGATTGTGGCGGCGGATTTGGTCGAACAGTTGTCCCAAACTTTGGGGACTGAGCTAACGGTAAAAGCAACGATGCTGGGGAAAGAACTGGAACACTCTACCTATCAGCATCCGTTGTTTGACCGTGAGAGTCCGGTTGTGATTGGGGGAGATTACATCACGACAGAGTCAGGTACGGGATTGGTTCACACGGCACCTGGTCACGGTCAAGAGGACTATGTGGTCGGTCAGCGTTATGGTTTACCGATTCTCTCACCCGTGGACGATCGCGGCAACTTCACCCAAGAAGCTGGCAAGTTCGCTGGGTTAAACGTCCTCAAAGATGCCAATGAAGCCATCATTCAGGCACTCATGGAAGCGGATGCCATGCTGAAGGAGGAGGCTTACGCCCACAAGTATCCTTATGATTGGCGCACCAAGAAACCAACGATCTTCCGAGCAACGGAGCAGTGGTTTGCCTCAGTCGAGGGGTTCCGGGATGAGGCACTTAAGGCGATCGCATCTGTCACCTGGATTCCTGCTCAAGGGGAAAACCGCATCACTCCCATGGTGGCAGAACGCTCGGATTGGTGCATCTCCCGCCAACGTAGCTGGGGTGTCCCCATCCCTGTGTTCTATGACGAACAAACCAACGAACCCCTGCTCAATGCAGAAACCATTGCCCACGTTCAAGCGATTATCGCCGAAAAAGGCTCTGATGCTTGGTGGGAACTGTCCGTAGAAGAACTCTTGCCTGAACAATACCGCAATAACGGCAAAACCTACCGCAAAGGCACCGACACAATGGATGTCTGGTTTGACTCCGGTTCCTCTTGGGCGTCTGTACTCAAGCAGCGTGAGGAACTGCGCTATCCGGCGGACTTGTACTTAGAGGGTTCTGATCAACATCGGGGTTGGTTCCAGTCCAGTTTGCTCACTAGTGTCGCTACAAACGGCTGTGCACCCTACAAAACCGTTCTTACTCACGGCTTTACTGTCGATGAACAGGGACGCAAGATGAGTAAATCCCTAGGGAATGGGATTGATCCGATGGAGGTGATTGAGGGGGGCAAAAATCAGCAAAAAGACCCTGCTTATGGAGCAGATGTGCTGCGGTTGTGGGTGTCTTCGGCGGATTACTCCTCGGATATTGCCCTAAGTAAGAACATCCTCAAGCAGTTATCGGATATCTATCGTAAGATTCGCAATACGGCGCGGTTCCTGCTGGGGAATTTGCATGACTTTGACCCGGATCAGGATAAGGTGCCTTATGAGGACTTGCCGGAATTAGACCGCTATATGTTACACCGGATGACGGAGGTGTTTGAGGACGTTACCGACGCCTTTGAAACATATCAGTTCTTCCGCTTCTTCCAGACAATGCAGAATTTCTGCGTAGTTGACTTGTCCAACTTCTATTTGGATATTGCCAAAGATCGACTTTATATCAGCGCCCCCGACTCTCCCCGCCGTCGCAGTTGTCAGACAGTGATGGCGGTAGCGTTGGAGAATTTAGCTCGTGCGATCGCGCCTGTGCTGTCTCACCTAGCCGAGGATATCTGGCAATACCTCCCCTACAAAACCCCCTATCAATCGGTATTTGAGGCAGGTTGGGTGAAGTTAGAGGAGGAGTGGAAAAAGCCGGAATTGGCAACATCTTGGACAACGTTACGCAGCGTCCGTACCGAGGTAAACAAGGTATTGGAGCAAGCGAGAGCTGAGAAGATGATTGGCGCTTCGCTGGACGCTAAGGTATTACTTTATGTCCCCGATTCAGCGTTGCAACAGCGCCTCATATCACTTAATCCATCGGATAGTCTGGGTGGTAATCGAGTGGATGAGTTGCGCTATCTGTTTTTAGCGTCTCAGGTGGACGTTCTAGATTCGCCGGAAGCCATTCAATCAGCCGGTTACAAACTGGAGTCGGACAAGCTAGCCGTAGGTGTAGTGAAAGCAGATGGACAGAAATGCGATCGCTGCTGGAACTACTCCACCCGCGTTGGCACAATCTCAGAGCATCCTTTATTGTGCGAACGTTGTGTTCCTGCTTTGGAGGGCGCATTTTAACCGCACATAGATGAGATGGACGCCGATGAATCTTGATTTCAATCAGCGTCCATCTCTGCGGTTTTACTCAAAGCTAGCCAAATAACTCATTTTATTTTCCAAGTCTTGCTCCGTTTGATAAGAACGCTTAGCAGCGTCTAACTTCTGCAAAAATTCTTCTGCCAACTTAGCAAAGGCTTTAGAACCAGCGGAATTGGGAGTCGCGAGAACAGCTGGCATAAAACTGTCCACTGCTTTAGCCACATTCACATCCATCGGAATGCGGTTCTCGAAGAGTTGGTTAGGGCTAAAATCTCCAGTGACTCGCTGCATTACCTGTTTGTAATACCTGTCGAATAAACCGCCACTGGATAAAATAAAGACCACTCCTAATAGTTGTGAATTGAAGCTGCTATCACCATAACTGTCTTTCAGCTTGGCAATCCGACCCTCTAGAAGTTTAATTCCCACAATGGATAAAGGTTCGGGTCGAGCGGGCATCAAATAAAAGTCACTGGCAACAATTCCGCTGCGAGTTAAAAGATTGTAGCCGGGAGCGCAGTCTAAAATAATAAAGTCATACTCATCAATAACAGGGGCTAAAATCCCTTTAATTAATTCTTCTTCAAACTCATTCCAAACATCGCTAAAATCACAGCTCTCTCCACTCAAGGCTTTTTTGTGGAGAAGTTCAGAGACTAAATACTCGTCATAAAGGTCAATATCTCCCGGTAATAAATGTAAATCTTCGATTTGACAAATATTAGGGAGAATAAGCTCGTCGGCTGTCCGTTTAATCCGGCTATTAGGTTTAATTTCTTTATAAATCAACTGACCCAAGGTGCGTTTCTCTCGTCTAACCTTCGCAAACTCTTGAGGCAGCATTAAGCTCAGTGTGGCGCTAATTTGTGAATCTAAATCCACCACTAAGACGCGCTTTCTATGATTTTTTGCCAAGCAAGTAGCCAAGTTGACGGTAAGGGTAGTCTTCCCCACGCCGCCTTTCATGTTAACTGTGGCAATAACCAATCCCATTGAATAGAATCCCCTTGGAAAAACGTTGCCTTGTTGGGCACGAACTAATCTAGTTTACTGAGGTACTGGTTCAGTTGTTACAGTTTTCATCATAAGGTTGGGATTTACTTCCTAGTACAAGCTGGCAGAAATAACCCACCAGTAAAAATTCTCCCCCTGCTTCCCCTGCTCTCGTAACTGTAACTGGTGGAAAACTCCTGCCGAGCGGATCTAGGGGTTAGGGCTCAAGGGAATTGCCGGGAGTTTAGATTCGGGGGTGGGAGATGTATCAGTCGTCGTGATGGTGACGGTGGAGGTGGGTGCAGATGTTGTGGGAGTTACTGTGGGAGTGGGTGCAGTCGTTAAGGGAACCACAGAGGTTGCAGGTGCAAGCGTTAAGGGACTGTCTGAGGCGGAAGGGGTGAGCAATAGGGGAGCTACCGATGTCGGGGTGGCAGTTGGTGAGGGAGTGGTTAGGGGGATGGGAGGAACAATGGTTGGTATGACTGTATCAGAGACAACGGTGTTCTGCGGGTCTACGTTAGTGGGAGAACTATCGTTACTGCTAGGAGTAACGATGAGAGGAGGCAGTGAATCAACTTGAGCCAAGGTAGTTTGAGCTACTGCTGGCACACTCATCCAGGCAACTGCGATCGCGGCGAACAAAACTGACGGTTGCTTGAGCACGCTAGTTTCATCTTTTGGGTAAATTTACCATTACCGCAGTATAAAAGAATATTGCCAAGAAAGCCCACGGCGGTAAGCCGTGGGACTACTTATGTATCAGCTATAGACCCTCCAGGAATAATAATGAACTGTTAGATTAAAAACCGCTGTTGGTAGAACCTGCGGGTCTGGAACCTGGAGAGGAACCGTTAGGAAGGTTCAGTATGCCAAAACCGCTATTCGGAGCAGTCGTTCCAGAGTTGGTGGTTGTGCTGTTTGGAGATGTTGTGACTCCCGGTGTTGTTGGAGCTAAGCCACCAGTAGATGTGTTCCCATTATTTTGGATTGTAGTACCAGAGGTTGTCCCTGTTGTGGGAGTAACGTTGACACTATCAGGAACGCCCCCAGTGCCGAGAGGAGGTACGCTATTGGGAGAGATAGGTAAACCATTCAAAGGTGGTGTGACGCCAGGAGCTGTGGGGGTGGAAAAGTTGTTCAGATCGGTCGAATTACCAACCGTATTTCCTTGGGAGATGTTAGAGCTAGGGGGGTTGAAGGTGGGAATTGTTGAATTGACTTGAGCGCTTGCGGTCTGCGACAGTAGCGGAATAGCCAGGAAAGCACCCACCGCAGATACACCTACTATTTTTCCTAGTAAACCTGCCAATTTTTTGATGGGGTTATTGTTGTGATTGGCTTTGAGTAACATGGTCTTGCCTTAAAATTTTTTTATTAAACGTTTATACAATTAGACTACGTTAAGTAGTTGTATATGCCCTCTAGATGCCGACATACAACTTAAGAATGAGGTGAGAGGGTAAGCAAAATGACAGAAATTAATACGGATGAGTACCCATTCACCTATGATTTTTCAGGGGCGTGAATTTGGTTTCTTCTATGCCCATTGATAGGTCATTTTTTAAAAAAAACTTTCCTGTGCCCTTCCCCCTTTAGTTAGAGAAATTTATAGGAGATACAGAGAAACAATTTAAACTTTTGCCAGGAATTAAGTAGGTGCGCTTACATAAGCCAAACATAGTTTTAGGTGGGCATTGCCTACAAACGAATTGTCGTCAGCGTTGGAGGAATTATCCTCAGCAATGCCCACCCTACGATTAATTAGATCCCTCTGCTTATCCCTAAAGGATTACTCAGTTTTTGAGGACGTTATTGCCAGAGCATTGGATAGTTTTTGTAAAAATTCCTGAGTTAACGCAGTAAAGGCTTTTGCACCGGTTGAGTTAGGCTCTGTTAGCACGACTGGTTGAAATTCATCAACGGCTTTGGCGATCGCTACATTTCTGGGAATGGTTGTCGTAAAAATTTTGTCTGCACCAAACTCATCGGTAAGGCGGTTCTTGATTTTCTCTGCCATGATGGTGGCATGACCGAGGGAGGAAAGGACAATACCCAGAAGATTAATGTGGGAGCGATCGCTCTGTTTAAGCTTCTTGATATGGCCTTCCAAAATGCCAATTCCCACAACGGATAAAGGCTCAGGCTTAGCCGGAATTAAATAAAAATCACTGGCAATAATCCCACTCCGAGTTAGCAGATAATCACCGGGTGGAAAATCTAACAAAATAAAATCATAATTCTGGGTAACGGGCTGAAGTATATTGAGGACTAATGAATCTTCAAAGCTAGTCCAGTTTTTCTCGAAACTCTGCTGGCTGTTAATGGACTGGGAATATAAGAATGTAGCTAATAAATAATCATTGTAAAGTTCAATATCTCCTGGCACTAAGTCCAGCCCATTCACTTGACCGATTTGGCGTTGAATGATGTTGTGAATCGTCAGGTTTGAGTGAGTATCCGGTTGAACGACTTGATTGATTAATTGCTTTAAAGTGCGGTTTTCTTTTCTCAGCTTAGTAAAGTGAAGGGGTGGCATTAGGCTGAGGGTGGCATTAATTTGCGTGTCCAAATCGATGACCAATACGCGCATCCCATAGTCTTTGGCAAGACAGGTGGCTAGGTTGATAGTAGTGGTCGTTTTCCCGACGCCGCCTTTCATATTGATGATTGCAATGATATATCCCATCAACCCTGCCATTTGAAGAAGATGTTTACCATCTTAGTCGCAGTGGTTAGACACAGAGTAGGGAAAAAATAGTGGTCGGTAACCTTTTTCTGCGGGAATGGCTTGGCGCAGGTGAATTTATACCATTTGGGTTTAAACTTGGCACGTTTGAATTTCTGAAACGGCCTACTGGCAGGAGTTTCAAAATCCAAAATCTAAAATTCTCGCATCTAAAATGGTATCAGCCAGCAACTTGGGGGCGATCGCCAGTTTGGAAACGTTGCCAAGCCGCTTTTAAGGTACTTGGTGCTGGATTTTTGCGGTCGTAAACGACAATTACATTAGTAAGGTTCCGTCCGGCAGGCACTAAAATCTTTCCCCGGTGCGCTAACGCTTCCGACGCTCCCCCATCCAAGTTCATCGCTTCAACACAACCGATCGCCTTCATAGTTTCGGCTACTTGTTGCAACGATAGGCTAGCGAGAAACGTTACTAAAAACAACTGTTGTCGATTGGCAGGAAACCCAATTGCCGTACGACCGCCTACATTAAGAACATGGGGGTCTTTGAATCCTTCGGAGTGAGGAGCGAGCCAGATTTGCCCCTGTTTAATCAGTCTGGGGCCACAGGTAAGGGAAAACCAGTGCTGATTCCACTCCGGCTTGCCTTCAACTCGTGCGGTAATCATTTCGAGTTGATTGCCTGCTCTTATCCCCAAGGTGGTGCCATAGTTTTCCCAACGGCTGTACTTGAGAAATTGACCTGCCGCCACCATGTTCCCCAAGACCGCTTTTTGAGCATCTTTGCCGAAAAAGGTGCCATTGGCGACAATAGCTGCTGGATGACGGGCGACCAGTTTCTCAAAGGGTTCATCGCCGTTGGTCAAAGTAGAACTGTTGGCTAACGTGGCATTGTTGGCTAACCCAATGGTGATAAAGGTTTCCGGGTCAGTCAAGTCAATGGTGGTTTGATAAAAGGACACCCCAACTACAGTTTTTTGCTCCAATTTTACGGGGGCGGCTCGTTTGGGAGTGGCGGTTGTTACTTGGGGTGAAGGCGAAGGATTGGACGGTTCTGGAGTGACACTCTCTTGGGGTTGGGGCGTCGTTGGCTCAGGCGTAACCGTCGCTTGGGCTTGGGGAGTGCTGGGTAACGGCGTAGTTGTGGCGTTAGGTAGGGAGGCATTGAGTTTGGCAATTAATTTTTGCCACAGTGGACTCATGACTTCGATAAAATTGCTGCGGTTTTCCTGAATGGAAAAGTAGTTGGATGCAAGTTTAACGGTACCTAGACCTAGGAGGAATAAAAAGGAGCGCCGCATGATTTTACGGCAACCACCTGAAGCGGAAGGCTTGGGCATACTCAACACTTAAGATAAGAATTCAGCGTTGCCGATGTAAAGCGGTGCTGAATTCTTTGATACAGTCTTCTTGGGAATATAGCAGAGATACAAGTGTATCCCATGTAATCACGGAAACTGCACCTAATCTTTTCTCATACCTCTGACTGATTAAAGCGATTGGTTCACTTAGCACGATCTAAATAGGTCTAACTCTTCAGGAAATGAAGAGTTTTTGTACAGCCGAGCTTGGGGAAAGAGATAATGGAAAGTTGGATGGTAATTGGCGGTGTAACCTTATTAGTTGCCTTAGGGAGTAGCTTGTTTCGACCCCGCGATATTCCTTGGGTAAAACATCTAGAGCGCCCTAGGTGGCTATTCTTTGAACCAGCAATTCCCTTTATCTGGACTGTTATCTTTATTTGTGGAGCAATCTCTGCCACCTTAATATGGGAAACAGACCCAGGCAGTTATAGAAGCTGGTTACTAATGATTAGTTACCTGTTTGTAGAAATTGTGACGGTCGCTTATATTCCGGCTACATTGAGGAGTCGAAGTCTCACAGTCGGCACGGTGTTAGGACTGATTGGAGCGATCTCAGGAGTGCTGCTGTTGCTAACTGTGTGGCCAATTTCTGGAAGAGCTGCTCTTCTGTTACTTCCTTATGTGGTTTGGACTCCGATTGGTACTTATACCACGACGCAGATGATTGACCTCAATCCGGATGCTGTTTAACTGCTGTTGTCAATTGTCGTTGAACCCGCTCAGTCCCCCGTTGGGTTCGGGGGGAAGCCAGTTTCCAGCACTTCCTCGTTGGCAAGGGGGGTTAGGGCGTGTTTTCTTGCCTTCCCCGTCAGATTCAGATCCCCCCCATGCCCCCCTTTTAAAGCTATGCATTACTCACATCTTTCTTAATAAAATCTGGGTTGACAGAAGTAGCGGTAGTGGGGGAAAGTAGCAACCAAGTTTGTGTAATGTCATGTAGTCGTCGCAGACCTTGCCAAATAGTTTTCACGCCAGGTTCTCCAT
>DATNPV010000066.1:0-7062 GCA_036703055.1 Waterburya sp. | reverse complement strand
GGATTTAGGGGGCATTCTAGGATTTATGCAAGAGGTCTACTAAAACTCGCGCCACCTAGCTCAAAGCTAAGAATCATGGCAGGTTACTGGTCTGTGCCAAGAACTATGGGGCGTGGTAGTAGGCGTATCAGCTGTGAGTTCCACCTCCCCTGTGTCGTTAATCACCCACCCTTGAGCTTCGACAAGAGGCGCTGGTGTAGTGCGAGTCGCTTTTGGGGAAATGGCTGGACTAGATTGATGCTCCTTTCCAGGAGGGCGTGTACCCCAATCTACCCAAACGGCATCAAGACTGAGCGGTTCGTCAGGACTAGGTGGCAAGCCCCCAGAGCCGGTAACGACAAAGGAATTCTGTTGACTTGCTGCTTTGCCAGGAGTACAGCTTTGGACAATTTGGTTAGAGGCATCAACGACTTGAGTGGGCAAATTGGCTAAACCGCGCGTCGGATCAACACCGGGCGTGATGAGTTGAAATGTCCCATTTACGCCAAATTCTGAACTTACGGTAATGTCGTTTTTGGGTGTGAGTTTGGGTCGAAATTCGATGCCATAAAGTCCTTGAGTAGTAATATTGACGGCACCGCCATTGCCTTTACCCGCATTAGCAGTGATGTCGCTGCCGTTTGAGCCAGTAGGGGGTGTAGCAACAATTAAGATGGAGTCAATTGTGATGTTGCCGCCGTTGGCTTGGTCGAGAGCATTGGCGGAAATGAGGCTTTCGTTGTCCATCCGGAGTAAGTCTAAGCCTTTGAGGGTGATGTTTGCCCCACCTTCAGGACTGCTTTTAGCGGTTTGAGCCAGCAGTGAGCCTCGGTTGAGGCGCATTGAATTAGCCTCGATAGTCATGTTCCCTGCCTGCCCTGTGGGATGGCTCACCGTGACTGTTGCCCCATCTCGTACCAGCAATGTGTCGGTGTTAATCGTCAAATCTCCCGCTTTCCCGCTTGCGCCTGCTTGGGCATTAGCAAACAAGGCGCTGGGATACCGACCATCGGCAGAAGTACCAATCAATTGTACTTGTTGCTCAGCCTTGACGATCAAATTCCCCCCATCCCCTTCAGCAAACGTGCTGACACTAACTGCTGCCCCATCTCGCACTAGCAAGGTGCCGGTGTTAATTGTCAAATCTCCCGCTTTCCCGCTTGCGCCTGGTTGGTTTGAAACCCCCAAGATGCTGGCATACTGACTATCAGCAGAGCGCCCAATGAGCTGCACCTGATTGGAGGCATTGACGGTCAAATTCCCCCCATCCCCTTCAGCAAACGTACCTGCACTAACCTGTGCCCCATCTCGCACCAGCAAAGTGCCGGTGTTAATCGTCAAATTTCCCGCTTTCCCGTTTGCGCCTAGTTCGGCTGAAGCATACAAGCCGCTGGAATACTGATTATCGGCAGAGCGTCCAATCACTTGCACCTGATTGGAGGCATTGACGGTCAAATTTCCCCCATCCCCTTCATCAAAGGTACCTGCACCAACCTGTGCACCATCTCGCACCAGCAAAGTGCCAGTGTTAATCGTCAAATTTCCCGCATTCCCGCTTGCGCCTGGTTCGGTTGAAGCATACAAGCCACTGCTATTCTTACCATCGGCAGAGCGCCCAATCACTTGCACCTGATTGGAGGCATTGACGGTCAAATTCCCCCCATCCCCTTGACCAAACGTGTTAGCACTAACTGCTGCCCCATCTCGCACCAGCAAAGTGTCGGTGTTAATCGTCAAATTTCCCGCTTTCCCACTTGAGCCTCGTTGGCTTGAAACAGTCAAGCCGCTGCCATTCTGACCATCAGCAGAACGTCCAATCACTTGCACGCCTTGGGAGGCATTGACGGTCAAATTCCCCCCATCCCCTTCACCAAGCGTAACATCACCAACTTGTGCCCCATCTCGCACCAGCAAGGTATTGGTGTTAATCGTCATATCTCCCACTTTCCCGCTTGCGCCTGGATAGACGAAAGCAAATAAGGCGCTGGGTAACTGACCATCGGCAGAAGTCCCAATCACTTCCACCGATTCCGTTGCGTTCGCCGCCAATGTTCCTCCCGGTTGTTCTCCCAGAGTACTAGCCTCAATACTGGAACCACCAGTCAGCATTATGCGCCTTCCCCAAACTTGGATATCACCGCTGCCTAAACCACTGGCATCCACTATTGCCTGTTGCGACATCTGGATGTCTCCTAGTGTTGACACGCCCTGATAAGCAAACGTCCAACCTTTGTTTGTAGGAGTCAAGCTCACCAAACCTTGGCCTGCCACACTGCCCAATTCTATCCTGCCCCCAGCCGTCTTCAGCGTTGCTCCTTCGAGGCTGACATCACCGCCTATTAAAGCCAAAGTTTGATTAGGCTGCACCCGCAGACCAAAATCAGTATCAATCAAATCGGTTGTTAACCTTGTCCCCTGACCATTCCCTTGCACCACAATCTTTCCCGAATTTGTCCCATATTGCAAACCAAGGGGCACACTGATAGTTAGCAACGGTGAGGTAGAGGTATCGGGTTTGGCACTAAAAATTGTGCCATCGGCAAACACTAAACTACTCGCTGTAGACGCGACAAAGGAACCACCGAGATTTAGAGTGGCATTGACACCAAAACTAATCCCATTAGGATTGAGCAAAAACAGATTCGCCGTCCCATTGGCACTCATCAACCCATCAATATTAGAAACTGAGTTACCTGTAACGCGAGTGAGAATATTCTGAATCTGCAAACCATTATTAAAAAACGCCACACCACCCGTCAGAACGGAAAACTCGCTGAAGCTGTGGAAGAGGTTAGCACCCCTCACCGTTCCCCCGTCAATCACACAAACCGTGCATCCCGGTGTGACGCTAGAATTCACGGGCAAAGTGTTATCGGGAACGATTTGCGCTCTTGTAGGGCTGAGGGTGACCAGATAGCTGAGGGCGATGCCACTGGCAATCCAGAGGTGGGTGGCAGCTGTTTTCATGACAAATTTTCTTCTAGTTGCAGATAAAGGCAGTTTAGGGCAGTTGAGCTCGCTTAAGAGGCCGCGCCACAATGGAGAACGAATTGACCGAGTTGATCAAGGCGCTTTGCGTAATCAAGGCTTAGTCTTAACATCTGCCCTTTGCCTTCTGCCATATCACGCCAGGCAGCCGATATCTTTGAGCATTTCCAAATGCTTCTCAACAGGCGCAAGTGTATTCGCCGCCATCATCCCACTCGCCGCAACAGCCGGTAAACCAATACCGGGAAACGTTGAATCTCCACAACATAACAGTCCTGGTAAGGGTGTACCAGCACCGGGGAAGATGCCCTTTCCAGCGCGGATAGCTGGACCATACGAACCTCGGTGGCGTCGGAGAAAGCGCTCATGGGTGAGTGGTGTTCCTACCCGTGTCACCTCGCAACGCGATCGCACATCCGGAATGATTCGCTCTAACGCTTGCCACATCACCTCTGCACGCTCCTGCTTTTGCCGTGCATACTCCTCGCTCCGGCGGTTCATCCCTTGCCAGAGAGTATAGGGTTCGTTACCTGGAGTATAGACGTGAATCGTATGCTTTCCTGTTGGGGCTAGGGATGGGTCGAGAAGGGATGGAATGGATATCAGTACCACGTTCTGGGGAGCCGTCACACCCTTTTCCCAGTCGTTCACTACGATGTAATGGCAGGCTAAATCTGAACGCAGTCCTTGGGCATCAATCCCTAAGTGGAGATGCATAAAGCTATCACACTCTGGTGTGGCCTGTCGCTTTTCCCGGAATTGCTGGGACACGGCGGCTTCGGGTAGTAACTTAAGCGTGTCCCAAACGGATGCATTGGACACAACCGCTCGACGCGCCTGTATTACTTTGCCACCTCGTAGCTGCACACCAACGGCACGGTTGCCTTCAACCAGAACTTGCTCGACATGAGCATTAAGCATCAGTTGACCTCCATGTCGTTTTAGTCCTCGCACCAGTGCCTCAACCAGCGCACCACTACCACCTACCGGATAATCCAACACTACGCCCGGTCGATACCAGTCAGCAAACATAAATGCTACCTCAGCGGCAATCGTGCCATCGGCGGGTAGTCCGGACAACAGGAAACATAGCAAATCCAGCCAATGGCGTATAAACGGGTCTTTGACTACACCGTCCATAATGCGTGAAAATGGACCCGTTAGCTTGACAACATTGACAGCATGTTGTAACAAGGATGGAGCAAATCGACCGACGGTAAGCGCTGCACCTAAATCGAAGCGTAGGGCAGCTGGCGGAATTGCGATCGCAGCACTTGCCAAGGGAGCCATTACCCGCTGTAGTTCACGCCATTCGCCTACAGCCTGATTCCCACGAAATCGCGCCAGAATCTCACAAAATTGGTCAGCCCCCACCGTGGTGTCAAAATCTCCTTCTGGTAGGCCGCATCCCCACGTATCATAAGTTTTGCACGATAATGTCTCGCCAATTGCATCCAATACTTGTCGCAAAGGGTTGGCAGAGGGGCTGTAGGATAGACCTGAGTAAAGCGATGGCCCTGAGTCAAACTTAAATCCACTGTACTCAAACGCATGTGCTGCACCGCCAGGGATGGAGTGGCTCTCGCAGACGGTTACATTCAACCCATACCGCGCTAGAAGAGCTGCACAGCTCAAACCTCCAATTCCACTACCAATCACGACGATATCGGTTTGGTTATCTTTTAAAGCTGTCGCCATAAAAGTTAGGACAGATTTAACGACTGAAACGACCACGTACTAATAATAAGCCCTCTGCCTTCTGGCCTCTGCCTTCTGCTATAAAGTTGATGCTGTTCTCATCTCAATGGGGGTACTATGGCAACGACAAAGGTTTACAGCTCAAAAACCTTAAAAAAGTTGCAAACCCACCTACGCCGCTTAGTCGGGAAAGCCATTGGCGATTACAACATGGTTGCAGATGGCGATCGCATCATGGTATGCCTGTCGGGTGGCAAAGATTCCCACACCTTGCTCGATCTGCTGCTGAGCCTCCAGCGAAAAGCCCCCGTGAAGTTCGATATCCTAGCTGTGAACTTAGATCAAAAACAACCAGGGTTTCCCAAGCACGTACTGCCAGAATATTTGGAATCTTTAGGAGTACCGTATCGAATTGTCGAAGAAGACACCTACAGCATCGTGAAACGGGTTATTCCTGAAGGGAAAACGATGTGTGGTTTGTGT
This sequence comes from Waterburya sp., assembly GCA_036703055.1. Lineage (GTDB taxonomy): Bacteria > Cyanobacteriota > Cyanobacteriia > Cyanobacteriales > Coleofasciculaceae > DATNPV01. The sequence goes on along the minus strand of DATNPV010000066.1, from coordinate 1,914 downwards.
TCGCGTCTGCGGCGTGGCATTCTTTATCGCGTGGCAAGTGAAGAGGGCGCCACAAAAATTGCTCTCGGTCATCATCGAGATGATATTGTGGAAACTTTGTTTCTCAACATGTTCTATGGAGGGCAACTCAAAGCGATGCCACCCAAACTATTGAGTGATGACGGGCAACATGTGATTATTCGACCGCTAACCTATTGTTCAGAGCAGGATATTCAGCAATACGCGACTGAAAAACAGTTTCCTATCATTCCATGCCAACTTTGTGGTTCGCAGGAAAATTTACAACGGGCACAAATCAAAAAGTTATTACAATCTTGGGAGCAGGAGTATCCAGGCCGAACTGAGACTTTGTTTCACAGTATTCAGAACGTTTCGCCATCCCATTTAGCAGATACTCAACTGTTCGATTTCTCAAGTTTGGAGGCTCAAACAATAACTCACCAAAAGGAATATTAGAGTTCGTAGGGGCACGATATATTGTGCCTCTACGAATGACATGGATTGCAGTCAATTGAGAACTACTTTAATGCTGTGCCAGTAGACACTGAGCATCGAACCTGGTTAGAGAACTATTTTTCTACCCGTACCTTATGGTTCTGTGAGCTACCAAGGCTTCTCTCAGCCGTGTCTGGGTATAGTGTACCGAAGTCTTTTACGGCTTCTGCTGATTGTCCTGCAATTCTTTGAACCCGTTCACCGGGAGCGCCTTCCGTTTCACGAGCTTCCTTATTCCATTCCCCTGTTGTTTTCGGCCTTTGGGAAGCGTCTTGATGTACTACTTGGTCAAGCTTCTTCGTTACGGCTTGGCTATTACGCCCCAGATCGGCGTTTGTTGTCAGCAGTACAAATCCAACCATGACCACTGCTAAAAAACGCTTGACCTGAAACTCTTGAAGCAGAACACTGATGTGATTCATTGCGCCAGAAATCAGATTTTTCATGAAAACTCTCCAGTAGTTTATTCTCAAATTTTTTTCAGTTACGGAACCTCATTAGGTCGCTTCAAGGACAGGTTAGTGACGAAATTTTCGTAAAATTCCAACCTGCTCCCAAGTCTATTAAGTTTCCGTTACACTAATTAAGACTAACTGGAAAAAAGTAATCATCCCTCTAACAAAAGTCGTAGCTTGGTGATGGGCAAGGGAGGCTTTTTCAAATTCTATTGGCTAGTGCAAGAAGGCTCTTATGGAGGCTCCTGGGCAGAAGGAATATTGCTTGTACAGTAAGCTTTTTAGCCTTTTTAAACGGGATAGTTACGTCCACCACACTGCACGAGTAAGCTAAATCATTCTAACGATAATCGAATCTCTATCTACGGCAGGATGGCTATCGATAACGATGCCCAAAATATTAGACAACATCAAGTGCATATTGCTGGAGTTCAGCCAAAGAAACGTATTCCACTGCGGATGCATGAGTGGCTGATAGAACCAAAGGCGGTGCAGCGCCAGCATCGAGAGCTTCCTTCCATCGTAAGGCGCACAAACACCAGCGATCGCCAGGTTTCAGTCCCGGAAAATCAAACGCTGGCACGGGTGTACTCAAGTCATTTCCTCTCGACTTGGTGAATGCAAGGAATTCTTCCGTCATTTGGGCGCAGACAACATGTGCACCAAAGTCACCTGCTCCAGTGTTGCATTGTCCATCCCGATAAAATCCGGTCATGGGAGAAGTGCAGCAGGTTTCTAGTTCTCCTCCAAGGACGTTTCTCGCATTGGTCATAACGGTAACTTCTTTGCCACAGCCTTTCAACCAGTAGATTACACAGATAAGTTTGTGTTCAGTGCGATGGATGTTCAAATCACCCTCAACCACACCGTTCAACCCATTCAACCTCAGGACGCCTGCCACTTCTGATATAGGTCACGCGATCGCCATCTGTCTCAAATATTAAGCGATAGTTAGCTAACCCTG
>DATNPV010000044.1:0-22921 GCA_036703055.1 Waterburya sp. | reverse complement strand
GTCGGCATATTCTGGGTAGCCTAGCTCTTTAGCAACGGCTTGAGCGTGTTCCAAACTGGTAAGGTGACCGATGAGACCAAACATGTATTGCTCGCTTTTGAACCTGTCAATCAGGCGGAAATGGGGATAAGGGGAAGAAATCGTTAAGGACTTTAAAAAATATTACAAAAAATTGCCGCTTCTCAGAGCGGCAAGCTGCAAAAAGAGAGTAAAACTTTTCTATGTCCACAAGGGAAATTCTAACTCGGTTGTATTAAAGCCAGGATTAGCCTCCTACCAGCATTGGTTCTTGCTCCGGTAAAGCTGTCTGTGTGAGCGGGTCAAACCCTAACTGCTGAGTAATCCGTTCTCTGGCTAAAGCTCGGTACTCCCAGAAATGCTCGCCGGCAGCACACAAGCCCAAATACATGTTCAAAAATTGGGGCTTGGTACGCATAATTGTCCAAAGTTGTTGCCAGAATTGGGCGCGAATCTCAGGTCGTCGTATGCCTTGATGCCAGATGATCTGCGCCACCAGTCGCAGACCTTTTCCGGGTGGAAAGTACATATTCTGCTGTAGCTGAGGATTAGTCGAGATATTCAGACATTGCTGTAGACAGCGTTTGAGGTAGTTTTTAGGTTCATACATGGCCCAGAGGGCCTCGATATACTCTTTGGCTACTTGATTTATCGGGCGGGTGGGAGTGAAATTCATCAATGAATTCTGATCTCCTATCTCAACCCCACCAAAACCCTCTAATAATCGCTGTTCTTGTTTGAGTCGTTGCCACAGAGCGGTATTGGGGATAGCTTGTAGGACGCCAAGCATGGGTTGAGGAATGCCAGTTTCTTCGACAAAGGCGCGAATCCGCTCCCCAGCACCGGCCTGTTCTCCATCAAAGCCAATGATAAAGCCTGCATAAATCAGCAGCCCAGCTTGGTTGATGGTACGACAAGCTTCTACCAGGGGGTGGCGGGTATTCTGAAATTTGCGAGTGACTTGAAGGCTATCTTGGTCGGGAGTTTCAATGCCGAGAAACACACCATAGAAACCGGCTTGAGCCATGAGCTCTAGCAGTTCAGCATCTTCTGCCAAGTTCACAGAAGCTTCCGTTAGGAAGGTAAACGGATAGTTCCGTTCCTGCATCCAAGGAATCAACTCTCGCAGCAGGCGTTTGACGTTGCGCTGATTGCCGATAAAGTTGTCGTCCACCACTAACACCGACCCCCGCCAGCCTAAGTCGTAGAGCCTTTGCAGTTCCGCTAAGGTCTGTTTTGGCTCTTTAGTGCGCGGTTTACGACCATAAAGGGTGATGATGTCGCAAAATTCGCAATTGAAGGGGCAACCGCGTGAAAACTGGATGGCCATCATCAAGTAGTCATCCCGTTTGAGCAAATCGAAGCGCGGCATGGGGCTTTGGCTGACATCGGGTTTTTCTGCCGCGCGAAAGATGCCTCGCTCTTGTCCTGTAGCAATCGCTTCCAGAAATGGCGGTATCGTCAGTTCTCCTTCATCTAATATCAGATAATGGGCACCCGCTTCCAGCGCGGCTTCCGGTATTGAGGTGGGATAGGGCCCTCCCACTGCTACTTTTTTTCCTAATTGCACCGCTTTTCGGATTTGCGCGAGAAAGTCCGGTTTCTGTGCCAGCATGGCAGAGAGAATGACGATGTCGCACCAGTCCCAATCCGCCTCGGTTTCCTCTTTAACGTTGCGATCGCAAAACCGAATTTCCCACTCTTGGGGTAGAAGCGAGGCTACGGTAATGATACCCAAGGGGGGAATAAATGCCTTGAGTCCGGCCATTTCCATGAATCGGTCGTAAGACCAGAAGGTTTGGGGAAAGCGGGGGTAGAGCAAAAGTGCTTTCATTGGTTTAGTCCTAAAAACTAGGAGTTAAGCAATTTACCCCCTTATACCACCACCGTCTCCTAAGAGATTGACACTTTCGTTAAGTTATGTTAAATAGCGGCAAGACCGTAGGCAGACATGCGCATGATATCGCGGGTGGTGAAACCAATGTTGCTCAAGGCTTCGCCGTAGGCAATCATAAAGTCTTCAACGAGAGCGTCTTTTTCCATTGCCAGGATACGAGCATCATCTGCCACTTCATTAAGCATCCGCCAAACGATCGGGAGGTTCTGACGGTTGGCTTCTTCCAATTCGGCTTTGGATGCTTCAAAGTGTTCTTTGAGCCAAACTTCGCCAAAATTGAGGTGGGTGTACTCGTCTTTTACGACGCCTTCTGTGATTTTTCGAGCAAAAGGGTCGGCAACGGGGATGTAGATGTTGTAGGCGGCGATCGCAAAGCACTCAATAATCAGTGATTGAATCAGCAAGCAAGTGACGACATTGCCTGTTGCTGCTGCCTGTTGGAAGTTCCCATGCAGACCACTAAAAAACTTGCGAGCAAATTCTATGTCTGGCGTCACACCCAGGTTCTTCCCACAGGCTTGAAACCCCTTCATGTGGCGGTTTTCCATCTTCGAGAGGCGAATCAGCTCATCTTTGTGGTCTGGCAGCAGTTCAGCCAGTTTGAGGTAATTATCGTAAGCCTCCTGTTCACCTTCAATCACGATCGCATTGATGCGGCTGTAGGCGTCCTTGTAGGTTTCACTCGTGAAATCTAACTCTGGACTGACTGCAAGCTGCTGCATATTTAGACTGTCTCCTGTTTGCATCAGTAGGGTGCTCTTTAAAGTTGTTTAACCCAGATCGTTTGAGAATCGAGTCAAAAACGTTAAGTTGTGCTTAACCAGTAAATGGTATACGTTGCTAGTCGTTATGGAATAGTGCCTGAGACAGAGAATATTGCTTCAGACATTTCCAGCATAAAATCAAATCAGTATAAATGCCTAAACTCCTCGAAAAAACTCCCCCATTGCAGTTTTGGAGACTGCTGATTTTGGTTTTGTTGTTGCTTGGGGCATTTGTAGTACTGTTACCTTTAGCCATCGTCTGCCTTACATCCCTGGCTCCTGTCGATGCAACACTGAATAGCAGCATTGTGCCAGAAGCACTAACATTGGATAACTATCAGGATGCTTGGCAACGGGGCAACTTTCTTTTGGCCTTTGCTAACTCAACAATTGTCGCTTTAGCCGTAACAGGCTTTCAGGTCATTACCTCCGCTTTGGCAGGTTATGCCTTAGCACGGCTCAAATTTCGAGGGCGTCAAGCGCTTCTCCTGCTAGTCCTAGCCACTTTAGTGCTTCCCTTTCAGATTTTAGTAGTGCCAATTTTTCTGGTGCTGAAGTGGGGACACTTAGTTAACACATATGGGGCACTGATTTTGCCCACAGCGGCAAGTGGTTTTGGTATTTTTTTGTTGCGGCAGTACTTTCTCACAATACCCGTGGAGTTAGAAGAAGCGGCAGCACTAGATGGAGCCAATCGGCTGCAAATTCTTTGGCGGGTAATGTTGCCTTTATCGCGTCCTGCCCTAGTAACGCTATTTCTTTTTACCTTTATCGGCGAGTGGAATGATTTATTCAAGCCGTTGGTTTTCACAACACGGCCTGAGTTAAGGACAGTTCAATTAGCCCTAGCAGAATTTCAGGAGCAGTTTACCAATAACTGGTCGTTACTCATGGCTGCTGTAGTAATTGCCACAGTACCAGTAATAGTTTTATTCCTACTGGGACAGCGACAGTTTATTCAAGGAATTTCGACAACAGGGATTAAGAATTGATAGTTACCTCAGCCAGCAGGCGGCTGAGTTAGCAATAACGATGCTTCAGCGTCCAGGCCAAGTTACCAAATTCGTCGTTATGAATAGCGTTCAAAGATAATAAGTAGCAATACAAATAGGCCAAATATTGGCCTATGTTCTTGATGGAGAATAAAGAGAGGTGGGTCGGTGGCGTAAATTCAAGTCTCGACTTCTTCCTTCGTAAATATTCAACAAACCAATTAGGGTTTGAGAAAAATAATTTCATCGAGGTAGTCTTCGCCAGCTCTCCTCCTCCAAAAATCTTTCTCATACAATAATCAACTTGTTCTTGAGTATATAATCCTACAATTGTTCGTTTGCGACACGCTATCCAGTAACTTATATTTTTATCCCGTGGTGTTGCTCCACAGCTGACAATCACATTCTCACTTTGTTTAACATAACCTTTCTGTTGGCCTTGCTCGAAATCCGTTTCATACCAATTAGTAACGGCGGTCACAGCAATATAAGCATCATCCATAACAATGCCATTAGGTATGGCTATATTGCGCAAAATCTCACTGGGCGCAGCATAACACTTACCATCCACTAATCGGTCAACGATTTTTCCTTTCTTATCTAAGATTTTTCCTCCACAAATTCGACATTCGGGATTTCTGATGAGAATATCGATGAGTTCTTCTAACCCAGAGGGGTTGATTAGTACTACATCTGCATCTAAAAGGATGTAATAGTCAGGTTGGTCTGAAACTTTGTGAATAAAGTGGTTCCAGGCAGCACACTTATCCGGCTTGGTCAGTTCCACTACCTTATGTTTGACTCCTAGAGGATTGAATTCTAAGAGTTTATCCTTAGCAACGCCAACTGTATCGTCATAAGAGCCATTGGAGACCACGATAATTTCAACTTCATAGCCTGCTTTTTTTAACAAGGTTTGTTCCTGGAGGGAATCTAGTAATATTTTGATTCCGTATTCTTCGTTGTATCCAAGAATACCAATTGAAATTTTTAGCATTTCTATGCTCCTTGTTAATCAGATACAAGTTATGTAAATAGATTCAAAATTAACTTATCGTGTTCCGCAAATCACATAATTTATCACATTGTTTTCCTCTAAAAAATAGCGAAAAAAGAACCAATATAGTCCAAAAGCTGGCTTCTAATATTAGACGGAATAGCCGCTAGAACGTAGCTCTAGAGATTTCTTCTACCATATTATTCATAAGTTATGTTTTAAATCCGAATAGTTAGCTTAAATATTAGGGTATTTTTATAAATATCGCAGTTTTGTATAATAAATTACTAAAAAACCAGGTATTTATTTAAATCTTAATTACGTAAATTACCTCTATCCAAAGAGAGATTTATTGTTGTCAAACCCAAAGGCTTCTAGCTGCACATAGTCACAGCCTAATACCTGCAATGATTAGCCCAATTGCAATTAGTAATTTTCAGACAATATAGCGGTTCTCAATCGAGTGAAATACATAATGTTGGCAGGGGCGATTCATGTACGCCCTTGGCGTTCCCGTTGGGCGAAGCCCTTCCTGAAGGGTAGGGTATCGCCCCTACGATGGGTTATGTGCAACTGAGAACAGTGATAATCAACAGAGATCTGTTCGCAGCCGGTGGCTATTAGTCTTTCTTTATTAAACCCCTTTTCCTACTGAGGACATAGGGTCTGGCTTGGTTCTCTAGATGGCGTTAAGCGTTAGAATCTAGCATTACTTTTAGCCGAACAATCTGGTCGCCTGTCTCGTCTAAGGGCACTTCGATCACCTCACCCGCAAGACGATCTAGGCAGTTGAGGAGCGATCGCAAATGAGGGGTACTCGCACCCGTGTCTACGTACAAGCGGTCTGACAAACTACTCAGACGTTTCCATGTCGTGTAAAGTTTCCCAACGGTTTGTTCTAAGACAGATGCCTGTTTCACTAAATCAGCGGCAGTGTTCAAACAATCGAGTCGCAACGCTTCTTCTAGCGCCATTTCCATATCTGTAGATGACTGCTGAATGGCTTGAACTTGGGCAGCCGCATCAAGGTACTTAGCTAAGAAACGGGCGTCTGAGGTTACTTGTTTGACGGTATCAACATCGGGATTAGCCGCAACTGCCTCCTGTAGGGGTTGGAGGTGGATTTCTGGCAACTTCTCCATTTCTTTGACCAAAGGGGCGAGGTAACGCGCAGGCATCGTACCAGAAGTCGCTTTTTCCTTGACTTCATCGGGTAGCAACTCGGAGGACATCGCCGTCCACTCATCCGAAAGTTGCTTCACCTCACGGCGAGTGATGCGATCGCCTTTTTCTGCCGCCTCGGTTACCAGTTGTTGCACTTCTGGGGCGGACTTGGCTGTTTCTACAAATGCCCGTTTGCTAAAGTTTCTGATGGCATCGGGACTTAGTTTTCCTTCTGATAACAGGGTATCGGCACTGTTGGCCAGTTCAATCAAGGAGTAAGCTTGACTCTTGCTGATTTCTCGGCTTTTGAGCCAATTTAAAAACCCTGTCCCTCGTCCGTCGCCACCTTTCTTCTCCCGATCTCGCACAACGCGCAGAATGCGCCCTCGCCAGATTTCAGTTTGCAAGTCGAAGCGATCGCAAACTCGCCAAGCATTGTCTACTAGCTGCTGAAAGTCATACTCTTGAATCCCTTCATCCTCAGGGTCAGGCAGTTCAAAATTCAGGTCAACCGGTTCTTCGAGGACGGCAGCGAGTTCAGCGGTAGAGTCAGGCACTTTAACCATAGGGAAGCGATCGCGAGGGATAGAGGGATTATTGTACACGCTTCCCAAATTATAGGAGTACCCCACAGATAGAGTGCCTTGACTCGTGGGTCAAGGTTAATGCACAAGATGTGCGGCTCGTAAAGAGGGAAACGGGGTAACTGCTGGCTTTACGTTTTCCTTCGTTATCAGTAGTATCAAGGAACTTCACCACCCAGCTCTACGTCTAGAAGAGAACGATAAAATTGAGTCGGAGCAGTTTGATGGGTGCGTTCATGCAGGGTTGGTGTCCTGCGATCGCTTCTGGTGCTGCGTAAAGCGCAATCCCTAGACGGCTAACTTAAAGGGCTGCAACAACATTAAATGCTTTATGAGCAGTCACTAATTTATTATTGTCTAATGCCTACATGACAAAAGGCGTTAGCTTGACTGGCCACAGTGAACTCTACACTCTATTGCGCTCAGCTACTCTCTTTAAAGGATTAAACCCATTTTAGTTGGACTACCCCTATTTTTCTGAAATTTGTTCAGGTAGACTCAGTTACCTGTAGCTCCTGCCGCTAATGTATAGATGCGGTTAATTTCTCGTGTCTCAGTCCTGCTCAAGGGAAGACAAGGAGGAAAGGGAGATAGGGGATATGTGAGGGAGATGTTCCACAATTCATTTAGGACTGCTGTATGCGTGCATTTTCTCGCCAAGAAAAACAGGGATTTTCAAAGCCTTATACAGCCGAAGAATTAGTTCGTAACATGCTTTTAGACCGATTTTTTCACAATATTGTTAAAAAATACCTCAAAAAATTTTATATTGAACAAGAACTTAATGATTCAGTTTTGAAAAAATACGTTCAACAGTTTTATATTCATTCAACTCAAGATTTACGAGCTAAGCGTGAGCTTTCTTTTGAATCCTTTGTTCGATTAATTAATAACAGAGAAGAACCTGATGATTACCTAATTTATTATTACATCTTAGGGTTTGAAATCCTAAAAATGATTTTTCAGATGAGCTGGCTACAGCATGAACGCTTATATGGACTCCAGAAAAATCAAGAGAGTTTTATAAAGACTTATATTAAACCTATTCAACATACCCATAGAATCAATGGGATTATTGTTCCTAAATATGAAAGAGTTTTTTTTGCCAAACGTAGTTATTTTGTTAAAAAACCTCAAATCAAAGAAAAAAAATTGACCGAATTAGTGATGGCTACCTTTACTGCCGATACCGTAACTAACTTAGGATTTTTGATTATTCGTCACCTCAATTTTCTAGTGTTCGACTATGATTATATTTTTGGGGAGGAACCGGAAAGTCTCTTTTTAGCCTAATTTTAATTCTTATTCTTATATTATTAAAGCTATTTTTAGCTCAGATACATCCATTAACCGCTTATCATGCCAATCAGCCATCTTAAAAGACCAATGCTGAGGGCAGCTATACCAATTACAAATAAAAGTAAGCCTCCTATCAACAGAGCAAGAAACAACCAATTCACCTGTTGTTTCGCCTGAGGAGTAACACTAAGGTGTTCTTCCAAAAGGGCTATATTTTTGCTGTTTGCTTTCCATGCGGCATCAGCTAAAGCACCTAGCACTGGCACTACACCAATTACTGTATCCCAAATAATATTCCCGACCATTTGTCCCAAAGTAGCGCGTGGAACCCCTAAGCGTGCAGCTTCAAAGACGACATAAATTGAGAAGGCAGTGCCTACAAAATCGCCACCTATAGGTAATAAATCGATGATGGGATCGAGACCAATCCGATAGGGTGTGCCAGGAATGCGAATCGCCTCATCCAGCCAATAACTCAATCGGCGTAGATGCCTAACTCGTGATACTTGGGAATCGATGGATAGATTAGAAGACTGAGGAGGAATTTGGGACATGATTGAGTTTATCTAGCGTTTCATTCTGTTGGTTTGGCGAGTTCTATAAATCAGCGTTTTACTTTTCCTCGTTGCATTGCTTCTCCTACTGTAACGTTGAGCTGGTCCCCTAATAAAAGTACCAGAGACGTCATGTACAGCCAAAGTAGTAAGACAATTACAGCACCTACAGCACCGTAGACTTTATTATAATTGCCGAAGTTAGCGACATAGAGCCGAAACATGCCTGATACAATGGCCCAGGAAATTGCGGCTAAAATCGCTCCTGGCATAATGGGTGTACCTCGAGTCCAACGGCTGGGGCCATAGCGATAGATGAAGGCACAGTCTGTAGCAATGATACCTAATGCTATGGGCCAACTTAACAGCCGCCATACTGTTAACAAGACCGACGCTCCACTTTGGGCAACGACCATTTGCACCAGCCAGTCACTAATAAAAACCACAAAAGAAGCAAGAACCAGGAAAAAGATGCTGCCAACGGTCAGTCCCAGCGATATTAACTTAGCTTTCCAAAAAGGTCGTACTTCATTAGGGGGAATTCTATGAATTTGATCGAGGGCATTCATCGCTGCACTCAGCGCTCCAGAGGAAGCCCAAATTGCCACAATAAAGCTAAGAGAGAAGAGACTACTACTTTTTGTCCGGCTAATTTCCCTGACAAAATCACGCATGAGCTGCACAGCTTGATCAGGTGCCACTTCACTGAGCTGAGCTGCCCACATCCGTAAGGTTGATTGTAAAGATTCCTCGAACAATCCAATGGCGGTGAGAACTGCCAAAATAGCTGGGAACAGGGCTAATATGGCGTTGTAGGCCATCTCAGCGGATAGACCCATTAATCGGCGTTGTATCGCACGGGTGAACGTTTTCTTAAGAGTTATCCAATTGAGGTAGCGAAAGAAGCGGAAAAAACGAGCAGACAGCATAGGTTCTGATAAATTTTTCCCATCTGGCTTGAAAATAGGGCGTTGGGACTAGAGACTAGGAATTACGGCATCGGGTGTCGGGGGGAGAGATATTTTCATGGGTTCTGGTGTACGTCGTTTAGGCCGGCTACTGAAAGCCGTATTTAGCAGACACAATGGAGGAGCAGTTGTCGATGAGTCACGATGTCAAGCAGTGGCTAGCTGAAATTCAGCAGCTCAAGCAGCAGCTGGCAGATATCATTAGCGATCGCGATGCGGCTTACGAAAGTGCCGCTAACTGGCGTCAACTATACACCAATGAAGCACAGCAACGCCGCACGGAAGCGAAGCTAGCTCAACAGCAGATTGAATCCCTCAAAGCTCAAATTCAGCAAATCAACGGTGAGAGTTCTCGTACACAGGCAGATGACTCTCAAGGAGAGTCGGGAATTGAGCAGGAAGTATCACAACTGATGACGGCTGAGGAATTGAGGGCGAAGCTCAAAGAGGTACTAGTAGAACGCGATCGCCTGATTGAGGCGTTGAAAACTGAGCAGGCTAACCATACTCAGACTCGTAAAAGCTTAACCGCCGTGATTGGCGACACGATCGACCAGCTCAATAAGGAACGGAGTAACCAACACTCTAAGCCAGAGTCAACCGTTAGTCACAATTAGTCACGACCCTAGGATTTACGCACTCAGGTGAGGAGATGGTTTTAAGGGTGAGGGACAATCTTTGGTATTGTAACCATGAAGGTTGTTCCTTTGCCCAATTCACTCTGGACTTGAATCTGGCCTCCCTGTAACTCGACGCAACGCTTGACAATGGATAAACCTAATCCTGTTCCGGGAATTTTACCAACATTCGTGGCGCGAGAGAAGGGTTGAAACAGTCGTTTCTGGTCTTTAGGGGAAATGCCAATTCCTTGGTCTTGAACTTGGAAACAAATCTGCTGCTCTTGGCAAGAAAGGATGAGAGAAATTTTACTTCCTTGGGGCGAATACTTAATGGCATTCGATAAAAGATTATTGAGACTATGCCATAAAAGCTTCTCATCTAAAATCACCTGGGCGCAGTCACCCCTACTACTAAAGGTTAAATAATATTGCTCACCTGCATACAATTGCAGCATCTCAACTAAATCTTGACAAAAATTTACTATATCAATGGGTTGTGGATTAATCTTCAGTTGCCTAGAGTCTGCATTCTCCAGGGTTAATACATCTTCTAATAATTGGTTGATACTATCAGCCGCATCCTGAATGCGTTTCAGATACCGTTGTTGTTCTTCTTTACTCCAGTTATCTCCATATTTTTGCAAAACTTCAGCAGACGATTGAATGACGCAAAGGGGAGTGCGGAACTCGTGAGACGCGACTGAAACAAATTGAGATTTGAGTTCATGCTGCGCTTCAGCTTCTTGCCTGAGTCCTTCAGAAATGGCTAGCGCTTTTTGCAGCTCAAGGGTAGTTTGATGCCGTGACAAAGCGATTTGAAGGGTTGTGTGCAATAGTTGGTCTTCAAAGGGTTTAAGCAGGTAGCCGAACGGTTGAGTCGCATTGGCACGTTCGAGAGTCTCTTGATCAGAGTAAGCTGTCAGAAAAACGATAGGAATTTGACAATGGGTGTAAATTTGCGCTGCGGCTTCTACGCCATCAATTTTCCCTTGCAGGGCAATATCCATTAATACGATATCAGGTTGCGATTCAATAGCCTTTTGAATGGCATCTTCTCCTGTCGCAACGATTCCACAGACGGTATAATCTAATTTTTCTAGGCTCATTTTAATATCTCTGGCAGTAATTCTTTCATCTTCTACTACCAATACGTTGATTTTTTCCATGGCCTTGTACCAATTTAGGATTCTGGATGGAACTGACTACGTCAAGGATAAGAGGTAAGCTTTCGTGCATTGAACGAGTTCGTTGATGTTTAGCTTGTTTCTTGTAGGACGGGGATGTTTCCCATCCAGATTAGGCCAATTAAATTCACCTCAGTTTCAGACTGATTTTGATTCAAGTTCCTCTAGGGTGTCGCGATCAGTCGGTTAAAGGGACAATCGCTTTATTTTCTGGGTTGGTATTTAACCTCACTAAATTGGATAGTGAAACTTGTACCGTGAGTCCGACCAATTTCCAGTTTTCCGCCAATTTGAGCGGTAGAATCACAAACAAGTTGCAGCCCAAGAGAGTCTGTATTCTGGACGTCTAACTCAGGGGGAAGACCCACTCCATTATCTCTGATTACCAAAGTGTATTCGTTATGACTATTTGAGTGTAAAGTAATGTGAATTTTACCCGGTTGCCCCACTGGAAATGCATATTTCAACGCGTTAGATATTAGTTCGTTAATTAGCAATCCGCAGGGAAGGGCGGTATCAATACTAAGCTGAATAGGCTCTACTTGGATTTCCCAGGAAATGGCATTCTGATTAACCGTGTAGGTACGGCGGAGATTGTTGACTAAAGTCCGAATGTAGACGCCAAAATCAATCTGAGCTAAATCTTGAGAATTGTACAAAAACTCGTGAATCAGTGCCATGGATCGGATGCGATTTTGGCTATCTTGAAACATCTGTAAGGTTTGTGGATCGGAGGTATAGGAGGACTGTAATCTCAGCAGGCTGTGAATCACCTGTAAGTTATTTTTCACCCGATGGTGAATTTCTCGCAGCAGTATGTCTTTTTCCTTAAGGGAGGTTTGGATTTGCGCTTCTGCCTGCTTGCGTTCTGTAATATCTTGCCAAGTTGCAACAAACCCATCTCCTAGTTTCACCGCCTGGATATCAAAAATACGCTGAAGTTGCTCTTCAGCATCGACATCTTCGTAGCAGAGGGATTCTCTAATCAAGGGTTCCCCAGTTTCCACTACCTGGCAATAGGCGTCGAAAAGTTCACTTTGCTGATGATCTGATCGCAGTTCGTAGATAGTTCTGCCGATCATCTCCTCTCGGAGTCTCCGCTTAGCCCTGCAACCGGCAGGGTTGATATACTCATAGCGGAAATCTACAATCTGACCGGTAGCGTCTCGGACACTGGAAAAAAGCGCCAAAGGCTCTAGCAGATTTTCCACACAAGTGCGGAAGCGTTCTTCGCTTTGTTGTAAGGCTAACTCCAGGTGCTTGCGATCGCTGATATCGGTTGCGGTTCCTACAATCTGCATGGGCTTGCCCTTAGGATTTCGGGTAAATACGGTATCCCAGCTATACAACCAGCGCCACTCCCCATTTCTATGCCGCAGTCGGTACTCAAACTCGATAATTTCCCCATCGCTGGCTGTGTTGATTTGTTGCATCTTTCCAGCACTCGTGATCAAATCGTCCGGATGCATCAAGATGGGGAAAAGTTCTTGTCCCATTGCTTGAATTTCTTCAGGCGTGTAGCCTAACATCTGGGTAATTTCTCGATTGACATAGAGATTTCGCTGCTCGACTAAGTCGTAGAGGTACAAAAGATTAGGGCTAGAATCGGCAATTTTTTGAATAAAACGCTGACTGGCTCGCAGTTCTTCCTCTGCCTGTTTGCGTAGCGCAGCTTGCCGATAGGCATCGCTAATGTCAGTCAAATAACCAACGCACTCAATGGGTTTGCCAGCTTCATCTTTGACCAAACTGATTTGAGTGTATAACCAGTGATACGTTCCATCGACGTGGAGGAAGCGGTACTCGTAAGAGCAAGATTCCTGCTCAACTAGAGTTGGGAAACTGCTCATCATCTCCTCCAAATCATCTGGATGGACGTGCCGAACCCAAAACTGGGAACTGTTGAGAAATTCTTGCGCTTCATAGCCAAGAATGGTTTTGACATTCTGGCTGATAAATGTAGCGGTGTAATCTCCCCCAGGAGGACAGCTAAAAATAACGGCTGGACTGCTGGTGAGTAGATATTGTAGACGTTCGCTGACTGAGACTAAGGCAAGTTCGGCAGTTTTGCGCTCGGTGATATCCTCAAACATACCGAGATAATAAAGCGGTGTATCATCAGAATCGCGAATCAGCGTTTCTGTGATATTCACCCACACAATTTCTCTATTCTTTTTCAGGAATCGTTGCTGTAGTTGATAGGATGATTTAGTTCCGCAACGGATTTCTGCGTTAACTTGTGATCGCGTGTTCCAGTCATCGGGATGAGTAATCTCTACATCAGAGAGTTTAGCCAGTTCGGCGGCAGTATAGCCCAACATCTGACACAATGCTGGGTTGACTTTGATTAATTCAAGGGTCTTGACATCACGGATAATTAATCCAATGGGCGCAAATTCAAACAGACGGCGGAACAGTTCTTCACTCTGGCGGATAGCCAGTTCGGCTTGCTTACGCTCTGTTATATCAAGTGACACACCAAGAATACCGTTGAATCTCCCGCGTTCGTCGTAAATGGGGGAGTCAATGATGATCGCGGGAAAGGTGATGCCATCCCGTCGCTGTACCAGGAATTCTCCCGACCAACTTTTACCAGCCTGTAAGCAAGACATAATTTCTGCTGCCTCAGCTTGGCTGTTCAAAGCTGGGGTAACCTCCAAAATGGAACGACCTAAAACTTCGTCCGCCTTCCAGCCGTAGAGGATTTCAGCGAAGTGATTCCAGTAGGTAATATGACCCTGCAAGTCTACAGCGATGATAGCCTGCTCTACTGCATCTAACAACCGTGCTTGAAAGCCAACTTTTTCCTGGGATTTTTTGAGTTCGCCAATATCCCGCATCACGGTAGAGAAATAGTCCAGCGTTCCCTCAGAGGACTTGTGAGCAACAATCATCTGAGATACGGGGATTTCCTGCTCATGCTCATCGAGGAGTGCTGTTTCGCCCACCCAAACCCCCTCTCGAAGCGCGATGGGTATCCCCTGCTGCTGGATAATGTCTAATGCCCACGCGGGATGATAGTCGGCAATATGAAAATGGCTCACATCCGCATCCGCACCCAATCCCCTGGTTTTCTGCAACTGAGGATTAGTCCAGAGAACATTTCCTCGCTCATCTGCAATGCCGATATAATCAGCAGACGCTTGGACAATAGCCAGTAGGCGCGATCGCTCTGCCTGTAGTTTCGCACGCTCAGTCATCTCAGCCTGTAATTGAGCAAGTGCTTCACTTAACTCGGCTGTTCGCTCTTGAGCGCACAACTCTAACTCTTCATTGAGTTGTTGTACCTCAATTAACGTTGCCAAACATTGCTGTAACTCTTGGGCTACTTCTGGTGTACTGGCTTCCTGGCTGATACGGGTCGCTAAGCTAGAAATCCAGTTAATACATTGATTCAAGGTCGCGGAAGACATAGATTTTGAGCAGTCAGCTTCCCAAGTTGACAATTAATCAATGAAATACTAATGTATAATCTTTATATTGGGCGAGTTCTATTCTATTTTTTAGCAGTAGTTTCGACTACCCTTTGCCTTAGCCGAATCTGGTTGTTGGCAGCAATGAATCCGGCTTGGAGCGAGATCATCCTTTATAGGTCGCCCAGCTAAACAAGCCTGCTTAACTTTTAGCAAGCCATTCGATTACCCTGAAGAGAACTCTCTCGAAACGGTCTGCAACCTTTGGAAAAATCTAGGGACGAGAGCAGAAATCTCTAAAAGATATTCTCTAACACCAGATTTTTTTAGGGTGGTATTGATATAAACCTTAATTTTTTCTGAAAGTTGCTTTAATTTTTAATCGGTCAGACCCATCGCTTCCGCTACGGCAGCTAAGGAGGGCTCAATTCCCGGCTTAAATTGATTATTACTGTGATTGATTGCCGTATCCGGGTCTTTTAACCCATTACCCGTCAGCACACAGACTACCGTTGCCCCCGCAGGGACTTGGTCTTTGACTTTCAGCAACCCGGCAACAGAGGCCGCACTCGCGGGTTCACAGAAAATTCCTTCTTGGGAGGCCAGTAACCGATACGCTTCGAGAATTTCGGCATCGGTGACGCTATTAAATTGACCCTGACTAGCTTGTTGGGCAGCAACTGCTTTTTCCCAGCTCGCTGGGTTACCAATGCGAATGGCTGTGGCTAAGGTTTCGGGATGAGGAACGATTTGGCCTGTAACTAAGGGAGATGCTCCAGCCGCCTGGAATCCCATCATCTGAGGTAAGCGAGTACACTTTCCCTTTTGCTGGTATTGACAAAACCCCATCCAGTATGCACTGATATTTCCAGCATTGCCGACGGGGATACACAGCCAATCGGGAGCATCGCCCAAATTGTCCACTACCTCAAAGGCTCCTGTCTTCTGGCCTTCTAAACGATAGGGATTAACCGAGTTGACCAAGGTGATGGGATAACTGGAGGCCATTTCCCGGACAATGTTCAATGCTTGGTCAAAATTGCCTTTAATCGCGAGGACTTCTGCGCCATAAAGCAGTGCCTGAGCCAACTTTCCTAGCGCCACATACCCATCGGGAATAAGGACAAAGGCGCGCATTCCTCCCCGGCGAGCGTAAGCTGCCGCCGAAGCTGAGGTGTTACCCGTACTCGCGCAAATTACCGCTTTCGCCCCTGCTTCCTTGGCCTTAGAAATCGCCAAGGTCATCCCCCGGTCTTTAAAGCTACCAGTAGGATTGAGGCCGTCGAATTTGACCAGCACCCGCACCCCTTTGCCGATCATTTGTGCGATCGCAGGCACGGGAATGAGCGGCGTGTTCCCTTCCAGCAGGGTGACAACCGGCGTTGAATCAGTTACTGGTAAATAAGGACGGTAAGCCTCAATGAGACCAGGCCAGTTGAGACGACTAGCCGCCGCGTCTCCAAAGACAGAGGAATCAGTAGCAGAAACAGTTGAAGCCACAATCGTAGAAAAAGCGTGAAGTATGACGTGTGAAGTATGACAAAGAACGTGTGAAGTGTAGAGGAAGAAGAACGAAGCTTGAAGTTATGAGGTTGGCTCTGTGCAAGTCAAATAACTTAAGGAATTAACCCGTTATCTAACTCGTTTCAGGCTTCATCCTTCATCCTTTAGGTTTTACCCTTTAGCTTTTACACTTCATCGGGTATTAGCGTGAACGGTTGTGCGTTACTGGCGACTGGGGTTTGTCGCTGTGACGCTTGATGAGTTTGGGGCGCTCTACAATCGCCTCATCATCATAATCGGCTGCCATCCAACTGGGTTGAGTTTGGTCATATACCATTTGTAGAGCCGCTGCCGCGATCGCGTGGGGATCATACTCCTCACTCAAATCTCGCACCACGGGTAGGAAGGAGGCCATCCGTTCACCGGCTAGCGCTTCACGCAACTGGTTTTGCAGTTTTTCTAGGCGTCGTGCCTCGATTTGGGTGCGCGTCGGAATTCGGGTAATGGTCAGCGTTTGCCGCACTTTGCGCTCAATCAGGCTGAGCTTGCGCCGATCATAGGGATGAATCAGGGAAATGGCTGTCCCCGTCTTCCCAGCGCGACCGGTACGACCAATGCGGTGGATATAACTTTCTACCTGATCGGGCAGGTCGTAGTTAATCACATGGGTGAGGTGATCGACATCCAAGCCGCGTGCTGCAATATCCGTTGCCACGACCCAGCGCACCTGACCCCCCTTGAATCGGGCCAGCAAGCGTTCCCGTTGGGACTGGCTCAGATCGCCGTGGTACTCATCCACACTATGACCGGCCGCTTGCAACTGGCTCGTCAATTCGGCGGCGGCTTTGCGTGTCCGCACAAAAATTAACGCAGCTTCTGGGTCTTCTAGCTCCATAATGGGCTGAAGAGCTTTGGCCTTAGTCCAGCCACGGGGGATCATGTATACGCGCTGTTCAATCCGTGAGGGGGTTGCTTTGGGTTGCTCAACGGTTACAGTCACGGGCGACTTCAGGAACTGGTTGATCAGTTCCCGGATGGGTCGGGGCATGGTTGCCGAGAAACAAGTCGTCTGGCGATTGACCGGAGCCTGTTGTAGGATTTTCCGGACATCATCAATAAAGCCCATGCTCAACATTTCATCGGCTTCATCCAGTACCAGCCAGCTGACCTGGTCTAGTTTCAGGTCACCCCGATCCAGCAAATCGATCACTCGTCCTGGTGTTCCCACGATGATCTGAGCACCGCGTTCCAGACTCTTGATTTGTCGTTCGATCGACTGACCACCACAGACGGTCAGGACTGACAAGCGGCGCGTGCCAGAGAAGTTACGAATGGCGTCAGCGACTTGTGAAGCCAACTCTCGTGTCGGGGTCAAAATTAAGGCTTGGACGACTCGTTTGTCCAAGTCAATCCGCTCTAGCATTGGCAGCGAGAACGCCGCTGTTTTGCCGGTACCTGTTTGAGATTGACCGACTACATCCCGTCCTGAGAGAAGCTCGGGAATCGCTTGAATTTGAATGGTGGTCGGTGCTGTGAAGCCCAGTTTTTCAAGTTGATTGACACGAGCTTCGGACAGGCCCAGGCTTTGAAAGGAAAGGGTCATAAGTTAGTGTTCGCTGTGAATAGGTTTTCAGGTTTTAGGGGTTAGTGGACAGTTATTCATCATCTGTCGTTCCTGGTCAGTGAATAATCTTCAACAGACTACTGATAACCAAAAAGGAGCGATGGACTTAATGGACAACTGGCCAAGGACTAGGGACTACTCCAACCGTATAGGTCGTAGATATCAGCATCGGTAATTTTCACTCCCACAATTGTCCCCAAGGGGGCGTTGCCTTGGACGTAAACCAATCCATCGACCTCCGGGGCAAATCGAGCAGAGCGACCAATTAATTCACCCGTTTCGGGGTTCTCTTGCTCGATCAGTACGTCAACGACCTTACCGATACAGGCTTGATTTTTTTTCAAGGAGATGGGCTGCTGAACTTCCATCAGGGCATCCCGACGGGCATCCATCACTGATTGGGGTAGTTGGTTGGGCAAGTTGTAGGCTGGGGTTCCCTCTTCTGGGGAAAAGGTGAAAACGCCTACATGATCAAACTCATGACGCTGGACAAATTGGAGCAAGTGCTCAAAATGTTCATCGGTTTCGCCCGGAAACCCGACGATGAACGTTGTCCGCAGCACCGCATCAGGCAGTGCTGTTTTGAGGCGGTCAATAATCCTGTCGTTGACCTGTCCCTGCCAGGGGCGGTTCATGGTACGTAGGATTTCTGGATGGGAGTGTTGGAGAGGTAAATCTAGGTAAGGTAAAACATTCGGTGTTTCCTGAATGGCTTGAATGACTTTGGGGGTCAATCCGGTTGGATACGCATAATGAATCCGAATCCAGGGGATGTTCACCTTGCCTAAGGCTCGCAAAAGTTCTGCTAGCTTGGGCTCGCCATAAAGGTCTAAACCGTAGTTAGTCGTAATTTGGGAAATTAATAAGATTTCCTGGACGCCTTCGGACGCCAGTTGTTCGGCTTCCGCGACGATAGATTCGATGGTGCGCGATCGCTGATTCCCTCGCAGGTGGGGAATGATACAAAACGCACATCGGTAGTCACACCCTTCGGCTACCCGCAGGTAAGCAACGCCCTCTGAGGTTGTCCGGTAACGCGGTGTCGTCTCATCAGCTATGTAAGTCGGTTGATCTGATACTAGCTTAATGCGATCGCCCGTTTCTACCCGTTGAATCACGTCTACGATTTTGTTATAATCGCCTGTTCCAACTACGGCTACGGCTTCTGGTAACTCTTCCAAGAGTTCGCCCTGGAAGTGTTGCGCCATACATCCTGTAATGACAATTTTTTTATCAGCTTCTGCTAATTCGACCAGTGTGCGGACAGACTCTTCGCGAGCTGCTCCAATGAAACTACAGGTGTTTACAATAACATAATCGGCTAATTCTTCGTTAGTATCGACTTGGTAACCTGCCTGAACCAGTAGGCCCAGCATGTGTTCTGTATCGATGCGATTTTTTTCGCAGCCCAAATGAGAAATTGCGATTGTTGGCTTGTTGCCCATGCGGTCATGCGGTTGTGTTTACTACGGCTTGAGCGAGTGGGGTAGCAACCTTGTAGAGGTGCATTTTACATCATTAAGCATTTTGGCCCACCCACACTCGACTAGTCCGGATGTTCCTTATCCTTTCTTAACCCCCGTTCCTTATTGTAGATAAAATTTTATTGAGATATCCAAACAAGTAGCAAAAATAGCGCTATTCATGCCCAAATCCCCTGGCTCCATATCGGAGACCATCTCCAGGAGGGCAAAATTAGCCGGTGCTTTTAGGTAGATACGTGAACTTACTTCAAATTTTCAAGACACCGAATCCAATTATTGGCGTTGTGCATCTGTTGCCGCTCCCAACGTCTCCCCGCTGGGGAGGAAGCTTGAGTGCGATCATCGACCGGGCTGAGCAGGAAGTGACAGCACTGGCTTCTGGGGGAGTAGATGGCATAATCGTCGAGAATTTTTTTGACGCTCCGTTTACAAAACACCAGGTTGACCCTGCCGTAGTCAGTGCCATGACGCTAATCGTGCAGCGCCTGATGCATTTAGTCGCGTTGCCCGTGGGGATCAACGTGTTACGTAATGATGCCCATAGTGCTTTAGCGATCGCCACCTGCGTCCGTGCCCAATTTATTCGCGTTAATGTCCTGACTGGCGTGATGGCAACCGACCAAGGATTAATTGAAGGACAGGCGCATCAAATCCTGCGCTACCGTCGGGAACTAGGCAGCGATGTCAAAATCTTGGCAGACGTTTTGGTCAAACATGCACGACCTTTGGGTTCCCCCAATCTTACGACTGCCGTGCAAGAAACAATCGAACGGGGCTTAGCCGATGGCGTCATTCTTTCGGGTTGGGCGACGGGTAGCCCTCCCCCTCTTGAAGATTTAGAACTAGCCTCTGCTGCTGCTAACGGTACACCTGTTTTTATCGGCAGCGGAGCGAACTGGGAAAACATTTCCACCCTGATGCCTGCGGCTGATGGGGTCATCGTCTCCAGTTCCCTTAAGCGGCGGGGTCAAATTGAGCAACCTATTGACCCCATTCGCGTCAGCCAGTTTGTGGAAGCCGCACGACGCAGTGTTGCTGTCAAAGCTGAACCCAAACCCATGTCTTCTGTCACGCTACATTCGTAGAGTGAATAGTTAGTCGTTAGGTTTCTCCCTAATCCCTAGTCCCTAATCCCTAGTCCCTGATTATGAGTCGCCGACGTTCTGCTCCCTGGATTCATCGCTGGTCTCGTAAGCTGATCGGCCTTATCGCGATCGTGGGTGCCCTGTTAACCGCCTATCTCACTGTGGTTAAACTTACGGGTAACACGGTGGCTTGCACTGCTACTGAGGCGGCGGCTGCAAGTGCTGCCAACTGTAATAGCGTCCTCGCCAGCCCCTATGCCACTGTATTTGGTCTACCTCTGGCCTTGTTTGGTTGCCTTGCCTACATCAGCATGGCAACCTTTGCCCTCGCTCCCTTAGCGGTGAATTCAGAACACAACAAAGAACTCCGCTCCAAGCTCGAAAATTGGACGTGGCTTCTGCTGCTTGCTGGAGCAACGGCGATGACAACATTCAGTGGCTACCTAATGTATCTGCTGGCTTTTAAACTCCACGCCGTCTGTCCGTACTGCATCGGCTCCGCTTTATTCTCGTTGAGTATGTTAGCGCTGACCTTAATGGGTCGTAGCTGGGAGGATGTAGGTCAGCTATTTTTTATTGGCATTATTGTGGGAATGGTGACGCTAATCGGCACTTTGGGCGTCTACGCTCAAGGAGGCTCAACACTCGTCAAAAATCGTACTCCGATCCCCGTAGCTACCAGTGCGCCACAGCCCGTCATCGGTTGGGAAATTACCACAACATCAGGTGAAGCGGAAATGGCACTAGCCCGTCATCTTAAGAAAGTCGGTGTTAAGGCATACTTTGCCTATTGGTGCCCCCACTGCTACGAGCAGAAGCAGCTGTTTGGGAAACAGGCCATCAGTGAACTGGGTTACATTGAATGTACTCCTGATGGCAAAAACGGTCAGCCTCAAGTCTGTAAAGATGCTGGCGTTAAAGCGTTCCCCAGCTGGTTAATTAATGGGAAGATGGAATCTGGGGTCAAAACCCTGGAACAACTTGCCAATGAAACGGGCTACACAGGTCCACGTAACTTCAAGTACACCTTACCTGGACAAACTACAGAATAATTGCCCATCTCATCCTTGCCGATAGAGGAAAAAAGGGCTAAGACTGTATTGGGCTTGGATGTAATTGGCAAATTAACTGCCGCCAAAGGCTCTCTCGATATTACCGATTGAGTCAGGGAAATCTATACATTGAATTGGTCTAATTCGACCCTGAGAGAGCTGATTTAAGCATCTGAACAAAAGATGTAGCGGCTGAATTTCTCTTTTGAGGAAAACCAGGTTAGTGCTAGTTAGTAAAAGCTTCCTAAAAGGGTAGCTTGGCTTCTAGCTGGAGAAAATCTGCGTTACTAGCTAACTGGTGGTAATGGGGAATGGGTAATAGGTAATGGGGAGTGGACAATAGGCTCCAATTCTCAATTACCAATTTCAGCTTTCGTCCCACCCTTGTTTAGGCGTGGGATGAGCTTAAGCCATAGCTGCATCTTAGAATCATCGTGCAGTCAGGTAGATGTTAAAAGCAAGGTCTTTTTGTAGACTGAAGCAGTGGGTTCGGCAAGAGCGTCCAGTGTTAATGGCCTCTGCTGGTGTCACAGGCGCTGTGATTTTCCTCCGCTTGGTCGGTTTACTACAATCATCGGAGCTTGCAGCCTTTGATCAGTCGTTTCACCTGCGCCCTCCTGAATCAGTTGATCCACGCATTGTTATCGTCGAAATTAGGGAAAAAGACCTACAGGAGGTTGGGCAATGGCCAATTCCTGACCGCGTCATGGCTCAATTGCTTCATAAATTAGATAACTATCAGCCACGAGCCATTGGTTTAGACATTTATCGCGATTTGCCGGTTCAGCCCGGTCAAAAAGAATTTGTCCACGCTTGTCAAAGTATCCCCAATTTGATTGGGATTGAAAAACTTCCAGATCGTACAAGTTTTGGCGCGAGTTTGGGTGTTGCCCCTCCATCAGTGTTAAGTCAACGCCAACAGGTTGGCTTCAATAATATTGTGGTTGACAACGATGGCAAGGTGCGTCGGAGTTTGCTTTACTGGCATCTGGATCGTCGTGTTCGTCAAAGTTTTGCCCTGAAGCTAGCCTTGACTTATCTCCAGGCAGAAGGTGTTACGCCTAAACCTGCAACGGTCAATCCTCATTATTTGCAGCTAGGGAAACGTGTTTTTCCCTCATTTCAGCCCAATGATGGCGGTTATGTGCGGGCTGATAGCAAAGGTTATCAAGTTTTAGTTAATTTTCGTCGCCCTGGTAGCTTTCGCACCGTTTCTATGGCAGAAGTGCTAGCAGGCGGGGTCAATCCGAATTGGTTGCGCGATCGCATTGTTCTCATTGGTTCAACCGCACCCAGTCTCCAAGATTTCTTCTACACCCCCTATAGCAATAACCTGATTGGTGAAGCAAAACCCCTGTCTGGTGTTGAAATCAACGCTAATTTTATTAGTCAAATCCTCAGCAGCACTCTTGAGGAGCGACCGTTCTTCCACGTTTGGTTTGAGCCCCTAGAATACTTATGGATTCTTGTTTGGACATTTCTGGGTGCTGCTCTGATTTGGCGCTTGCGCTTGTCTAGACGTGCCTGTGTGGGTTTTGTCCTCTCTAGTATTACGTTAGGGAGTAGCTGTTACTTTGCTTTTTTGGGCGGTTGGTGGTTGCCATTCGTCCCAGCGCTGCTAGGGTTAGTGGGCTCGGCTGTTGTTATTACTAGCTATCTGGCTCTGATTCAGGAGGAATTAAAGCGTTCTAAGGAATTTTTGCAGACTGTCATCAACAC
>DATNPV010000041.1:0-10603 GCA_036703055.1 Waterburya sp. | reverse complement strand
TCTGTTGCTCGTTCAGTGTTCATAGCCAAGCACAACCAGCAATGAACAATGAACGAGAAACTATGAACCAAAAAGCTTTCCTGGTGCCAACAGCGCGATGGACCCACACCGACTCCATCCCGAACTCGGAGGTGAAACATTACTGCGGCGAAGATACTCTCGGGGGTAGCCCCAGGGGAAAATAGCTCGGTGCCAGGTCTTCTCTTCTTACTAGCTAGCCTCTTGCATCTATACAGCTTGAGGCTTGTGTTCTTTGCAACTCTAGATTAAATGGATTTGATGTAGCCAATTATCTAGACAAAACCCTTTAATTCCTCGGTTTCTGCCAACACTGGATTGAGATCAAACCAAGGCCCCACGTTGTCGCGATACTCATACACAAACATACCGCGCATTAGCCCTCGATATTGTTCATCAGTATTTACCTGTTTCGACGCTTGCACCTGACGCAGTAAGTCCCATTCATGCTCATCGATGGCTGCAACCAAGCCATTGCGGTACTCGTTGATGATTTTCTCCACACTATTACGCAAGAACGGTGGATCTTCTTCCCAGAAGCCTTTGTACAAAAGACCGAGCAAATGACGCACATGACCGCCACTGATGCGGCACAATCGATTTAACGTTTCAGGCGAATCAAAAATTTCTGTAATTAAACTGAGGCGCTGTCGTGGCTCTACATCAGGAAAAGCTCTGACGAGTACCACTTGTCGTAACAAAGCCAGTCCTTCTTCGCAGTCACTACCATCTCGTTGCCGCACGGGTATCATGGGCAATATCTTAGGCGCTAGCCCACCACCTAAGCCATTTTGGAGTAGTTCATACTGCTTGGAGAATATTAATGACAAAGGGACTGTGTAAATCACATGGCAATTTAGGCGGTGTAATTGTGCGCCTTGGTCAATAAATAACGATTCTGGTTGCATTCGTCCTAATGCAGATCGTCGAGAAGGCACAGCATCCAATTCATCGACAATTACCACGAGTCCTTGCTTATTTCGATGTTTAAGTTCTTCAATGGCTGTTCGCAGTAATTCTGCATTGATCGCGTTTAAGACTTCGTCGGTTCGATATTCCAAATAAATTCGCAACTGAAAGCGATATCGAGGATTATCTTTAATACTGGCAGTAAGCCTGCTGATAGCTACAGAAAACGGAGTATCAGGCGTAACTTCGAGAGGGAACCGCAAAATCAGTTGAATTTCCTGGAATAACCTGGTGAAGTAGCGTGATTGGAGCGAAATTCCCAATGCTTCTAAGCTGATACTCACTTGATGAGCAACCATGAGGAAAACATCGAGACTATCAATATCTGCTAAATCTAAATGCTGCTTGGCTTGGCAATAAATGACGTGCCACTGTCCTTCTTCCAAGTCAGTTTTCAGGCGTTGTAGTTCCTGGGACTTCCAACTACCGACATGCGCCGCCAAAAGTTGGCAAGTTGGTTCACCCGACGAAAGCTTGATCGCACTCTTGAATTCCTCAATCAGTTGGCTCCCTCGCACGGATGCTAAGTCGATATAGTACTGCTCCTCCTTGTTTTCCCCCACAAGCGTGAGGTTGGGACTACATGCCTTATAAAAGCTGACTAAATCTATTGTCATGGCTCGTGATCACATTCCTTAATCGTTACGCACCTATGACGCCACTCTAGGGTGTTGGACTATTAGTAATTCCACAATAGCAATGCTCAATCAGTACTCTTTGGTGGAAAAAAACTGCTCTCCAGCCATCTTAAAGGAGTTGTGAACACCTCTCCCTTCCAGTCCCTTGTCCATCTTGTTCATGCATTAAATAGAACTAAGCTGTTCCACATCTAATTGGCGTAGAGAACAACTACTCCATGCCCCATGCCTTATGCGCAGCTTCCATAGGCAATCTACCTATAGTAGTGATTATAGGATTGACTGAATTAAAATTTAGCTGTTATTCATAGATGCTCTAAAAACGAGAAATTTTGGATCATAATTGATAGTCAATTGGCGGAGTTCGATCATAGACTAAGTCCGAATAGATGCAGGCACAAGAAAACCCCATTGGTAAGGAAAGCCAACAGGGGCCAAACTCTGTGTTGCATCTATCGAGAAAAATAATTGCCTAGAGTATATCGATAATCTCTCTTAAGGAAGATTTGCACTTAGAAGAAGTAGGTGAGTCTAGTTCAACGACACTGTGTGGGTTGGGCATGGGGCATGGGGCAGAGAACAGAAACAGTTACGTTTTTGATGTTCACCTAGTAACTTAGGCAAAATCTAAAATACAAACCTTAAGATTTAAAATACTTTGGTCACGACAAAAGGTAGCCTCAGGAAAATTCCTGATGGAGCAAATTTTTGTAGAAAAGTGAAAAGTAGTCATTCCCGCTGGGGAGCAGAGGCTTGCTGTTTTCGCTACTCGTTAACGCTGTTGTCAGAATGCACAAAAATTAGCGGTAAGTCGATGGTAGTCACAACGGAGCAATTGCTCTTCTGTTATGGCGCTGTTTGGAGTAAAGTGCGGTAGCCTTCTTCACTCTTGCTGACTTTTGGGAGACCAATCGCCGTGATTATTTCCTCGGATAGGCATGGGGACATTACCCTAGCAACAAGTTTGGCGACAGATACCTGGGTCAAAGCTAGCTGGGAAGAGTTTATTACAGTGGCTGAAGACCCTGCTTTTATCGATGGCAGGTTTTATTACCATCAAAAACTCTTAAGAATTGAGATGTCGCCCCTTGGCCCTCGATATGGTCGTCAAAATTCGATTATTTCCAAGGCGGTTAGTCTGTTTGCCACAATTAAGAATGTCCGCATTATTGAGTTGGCAAATACCAGTTTTCGCAAAGCCGGTATCGGCGAATTCCAACCGGATTTGGCGTTTTATATTGGTTCAGGTTTGAAAGTGCCGCCCCAAACGGATATCCCCATTGATCTTCTGGAATACGACCCGCCAACGTTAGTTGTGGAAATTGGTAGCGCTTGTGTCAGTGATGATTTAGGACGGAAGCGCTTATTGTATGAACAATCAGGGGTGAAGGAATATTGGGTGAATGATCTGAATGTTGAGGAAGTGGTGGCGTTGGCGATCGCCGATGGCCGGAGTGGTCGCGTTGCCGAGTCCCATGTTTTGCCTGGGTTAGCGATCGCACTCGTGGAAGAAGCCTTAAAACGCAGTCATAGCGAGGACGATAGCAAAATTAATCTCTGGTTGCTAAAAATCTTTAGCCAAATTCAAGGAGTCGCCAAGCAAGGATAAACAAACTATCGCCGCATTGGCAACGGTGAAGATTAGCATGTTCTTCCTTATGATCGCAGAAGATTTAAGGCGATTGAATTTTGGCTTAGTGGAAGAATTAGTTTATGGTACAAGTTTTTACCCAGGTTACTTAACCGAATGCAGCTTCTTCCACAAACCACGTCTGTAAAGCCTTGGCTTTACTGGATGCTTTTCCCCATCCATCGAATATTCTTAAGTCTTTATTTCGGGCAAATCATCTTTAAAGGGTATGAAAATTTACCGGAATTTGGTCCCGTAGTTCTTGCACCCAAGCACTTTAGTCGTTGGGACCCTGTAGTGTTATCCTTACTCAGTCCTGAGCCGTTACGGTTCATGACAAATGCTAACCAGTTTGCAGGCTTTCAAGGTTGGTTGATTCAAAAACTCGGTGCTTTTCCCATTGACCTAAATCATCCAACTATTTCTAGTCTTCGCTGTGTCATTGAACTATTGCAAGCGGGAAAAAAATTGGTGATATTTCCGGAAGGGGGAATTGTGCGCGACCAACCTCTACGACCACTAAAACCCGGTTTAGCGCGTTTAGTTCTGCAAGCGGAAGCCAAGATGCCGGAAGGCGTAGCAATTCCCATTGTACCGATCGCCGTACGTTATCAGCCAGGTGCTAACTTGTGTGCGAGGATATTCATTAACATTGGTTCTCCGCTGTACTCGCAACAATACCGCCAGGGAAATGATAAGCAAACGGCTCTTGCTTTGACTCAAGCGTTACAAGAAGCTTTACTTAAAGGTTTAGAGCAGACTGAGCAATGAAACTATTTAATAATTTGGATTAATTGGAGGAAATAGGCTCTAACTCTTCAGGAAATTCCTGCCTATCAATAGAAACAAGGAAGACAATAGAGGAAAGAGAGGTGAAACTTCCTTCTTCCTTTTATCTTCCTTGACTATTCTTATGATTTACCGTGAATAATTCGATTCTCTAAGGCGTTTGTTTAATAGGACGATTCGCGTCTTTTAGCACGCGATTACTAGGTCGATACATTCCGCTAAAGATAGTTTGTACTAAGTTTGTAACGTTGAACTTTTTCTCTGAAGATTGTTTTTTAGGGGCTTGGGCGCAGACTTCTAGGGGAGACCAGAAGTGGTCATTAAAATCGTAGTATCCCATCTTTATCCCTTCTTTATGGTATCTTCATTGATACTTCACAATTTTGGGGAACAAAACAGGAAAAATACTGAAAAAAATTATGGGAATTTTCCCTTTCCGTAATTTCCACATCCTGACCTATTTATATCAAGTCCTTAAATACCAACTACCAATCAATGGAGACGAGAATAGGGCATGGGGCATGGAGTGCGGCACAGATGTCGCTTACAAAAAGAGAAATGGTAAGCAAAAGCGCATAAAACATTGCACATTTCATAACTTAGAACAAAGCTGTCGAAGCCTTTCCCCGTCAGTCAAGAGCAGGCAATTTAGAAGCGTGACAGCTTATTACGGGTGCGGTCAAAACCAGTTGGTGATGTGTAGAAAGATGAAAGCCAAAAAAAAGAGAGCCACAAAGGCGACTCTCTCGATTATCAGGGTGCATCTACTAGTCTTATTATTACCTTTAGGGGTGAGGGGCGTAACCCCCTATTCGTAAAGAGTTGATGAAGATTGAGCTGGCAATCGCTATCCGCTTCTCCTGGGCATTAATGTATTTCAAAATTCTCCCAACCAGTACCCTTGTATCCAAAATCAAAAATATCCGGGTGCAAAATCTCGGCTAAGATTTCCAACGAATCAACTAATCTTGGCCCTGGTCTATTGAAATAAGCATTGCCATCTGTGATGAAAACCTTCCCAGTACGGACAGCACGCAGGCTAGACCACTCTGGACGTTGTTCCAGTGACTGGGTTTCCTGGCGAGTACGAGCTAAGTCAAAGCCACAGGGCATAATAATCATAACGTCTGGGTCAGCCGCGACAAGCGCCTCCCACTCCAAGTAAGGAGAATGCTCACCGATCACTCCAAATGTAGAAAAACCACCGGCGAGTTCTACTAATTCCGGTATCCAGTTACCCGTTGCCATCAAGGGTTCAGTCCACTCGATCGCAGCAACTGTAGGTCGGTCAACTTCAGCCAGTCCTTGTGTCTTGTCCCTGCACGATGCGACACGAGACTGTAGCTGAGTGAGTACAGTTTGCGATTCTACTCCCAGAGTGGTAGCCACTCGTTCCATGTCTGTCCACACATCACTCAGTACTTTTGGCTGTAAGGAAATCACCTGTGGGTGACTGTTCACGAGTTCAGCAACCGCTTTCTCGACCTCTGCAAAGCTAACCGCACAGACATCACACTGGTCTTGCGTGACAATGTGGGTCGGTTGCAACTGTTCTAATACATCTATTCTGATTTGGTAAATGCTGAGAGCTTTTTGTGCCAAATCACGGACATCCGCATCAATTTGAACACTCGGTTCTTCTGCATTGATTTGTGCTTGGGTACAAATGGGTCGATTTTGGATTTCTGGGGGATAGTCACATTCGTGCGATCGCCCCACAATTGCATCCGTTAGTCCCAACGCTGCCACAATTTCCGTGGCACTGGGAAGCAGACAGACAATTCTTAGGTTTGAAGAAGTCATCATTCAGCGGTGCTGTGAATCAGCGATACCCAAGATTCAGAGTAATGGATGATTGACCCAACTGAGCATTTTGTATAGCCAACAACGGGAATTTCTTCCTAAATACGGATATTTGTGTCACTGATCAACAGGGTTATACCATTACTCTGTTCGTAAGCGACACATTCCCTTCACTCCATGCCCCCTATCCATCTTCCTTTGTAGCTGGTATTTAGGGCATTGGTATTGATTACCTTATAGCGGCTCTCAATTATATGAGGTACACCTTGAAGCTCAGTGTGAGGTTCAAGGCGTGTTTATTGTCATGAACTATGAACTATGAACCATGAACAAAAACCTAGATGTTTGTACCTCACCAAGGTGAGAACCGCTATATCTTGCTTTTCAGAAAAAAACGTGATAGGTTCTCCTTGGATTTAATAGTACGGTATTCCGACCGATTTGCCGTATTTAACTTTCAGATAATTCCCATGAACGAGTCAATTTTAGGCAAATTAAGCTGTCGGCACTGTCGATATTACCGACCAGAAGGACGCAGAGGAGGTGACTGTCAGCTTTTTTGTGGAAAGGTAGGGGGTACTTGGCCTGCCTGTTCCTTAGCCATTCCACCCTTTGCCCCCACTTGGGAAACACTGGAGAACGGCAAAAGGAAAGCGCCTGAACTGTTATGTAAGTAACTTCTTCAGTTCGGCTCACTGCAAACCATCAGCACCACCTAAATTGAGTATGCTGCTCACTGACTTACGAACGATTTATGAGCGTGACCCAGCAGCCCGTAGCTGGCTGGAAGTATTGTTTTGCTATCCCGGCGTACAAGCACTTTTGTTGCATCGGGTAGCACATTGGCTGTTTTGCTTAGGTATTCCATTTGTGCCTCGCTTCATTTCTCACCTAACTCGCTTTTTAACGGGGATTGAGATTCACCCAGGAGCCCAAATTGGCAAAGGTGTCTTTATTGATCACGGCATGGGAGTGGTCGTTGGCGAAACTGCAATTATTGGAGATAGAGCGATCATTTATCAAGGAGTCACTCTAGGTGGTACCGGCAAGGAAACCGGAAAACGTCACCCTACTCTGGGAGAAAACGTTGTAGTGGGAGCAGGTGCCAAAGTTTTGGGCAATATCGAAATTGGCGACAATGTACGGATTGGTGCGGGTTCCGTAGTGTTGCGAGATGTGCCTTCTAATCGTACTGTTGTAGGAATTCCAGGTCGTGTCGTCTATCAGCCAAGGGAGTCAATAGATTTCCTCAATCATGAACACTTACCCGATGTAGAAGCGCAGGTAATTCGCGCCTTGTTTGAGCGGATTAAATCTTTAGAAATGCAGATCGAGACGTTGAAACGTTTACCCGCTTTACCGACAGCTAAGGAAAGACCGGAACACTTTTATTATTTAACGACGGACGCCGATCTACTCATTGAAGAATTTTTGGACGGCGCTGGAATTTAGTAAACTTTTCCACATCTAGCTGGCATAGAGCATAGTACTCCATTTCCTATGCCCAGTCTCCACAGGAAGTTAAATGGGGAATAGCTGAGTTCACTAAAGTGATTTTGATTCAGTGGCTTCCTTTCTTAACGTCTTCCACTCTCTGCGTCTGGGCGTTCTCTTTAACTCCCTGGATTTAGGGTGTATGATAATAGTTTTGGGTATACTTAGTCAGGACACAACAGAGGAAGCTATATGTCGCGATATCGAGGCCCGCGTTTGCGGGTCGTGCGCCGTCTAGGCGAGTTGCCGGGTTTGACCCGCAAGACCGCTCGCCGCTCTTACCCACCGGGTCAGCATGGTCAAGCTCGCAGAAAGCGCTCCGAATATGCGATCCGACTGGAAGAGAAGCAGAAACTCCGCTTCAACTATGGAATTTCGGAAAAGCAGTTGCTGCGCTACGTCCGTAGAGCTCGTCGGGCAACAGGTTCAACAGGTCAATCCTTGCTGCAACTGTTGGAAATGCGGCTAGATAACACCATCTTTCGCCTGGGGATGGCAGGCACAATCCCTGCGGCACGTCAGTTAGTTAATCATGGTCATGTGACGGTTAATGGTCGAGTGGTTAATATTGCCAGTTACCACTGCCGTCCAGGCGATGTTGTTGGTGTCAGAAACACCGAACGCTCGAAGCGCTTAGTCGAACAAAACCTAGAATATCCAGGCTTGGCCAACTTGCCTAGCCATCTAGAGTTTGACAAAAACACGCTGACCGGTAAGGTGAATGGTGTGGTTGAGCGCGAGTGGGTGGCACTGCAAATTAACGAACTGCTGGTGGTTGAGTACTACTCACGACAAGCCTAATCGAGTTGAAGGTTAAAAGGTTGAATGTTGAAGGTTTTTAAGAGTTGAGTCTTGAAAGTTTCAACCCACTAACCTTCAATCAACTAACCTTCAACTCGCTAACCTACCCCTGCGGGGAGCGCTGCGCGAACGGGTACTCCTTCGGAGTACGGGAACGGTGCGCGAACAACCTGCCAGTTTTCAACCTACAACCCGATTACCCACCTATTTGTGACATCGTGCGCGTGTAGGTTCCTGTAGTCCCAGATTCTCGCTGCTTGAAGTTAATCTCTGGTTTAATCGTGAGCAGTTGGCTGACTTGGTCTCGTAAGTTAGCGGGCTCAGTGCCGTTGCGCAAGGCACTTTTCAAGTCAATCTGACCTGATTCATTGAGAAGACAAGGACGTAACCAACCGTCAGCCGAAAGGCGCATTCGGTTGCAGCGATCGCAAAAACATTCTGACATTTGGCTGATAAATCCCAAGGTTCCTAAAGCACCAGGAATTTGGAAGACATCAGCGGGGCCGTTACCACGAACACTCGACTCTGTTAATCCAAAAACGTCACGAATGCGCTGTCGTAATTCTTCGGAAGACACCCAGGCCCGTTCACCGAAGAGTTGGGCGTTGCCAATGGGCATAAACTCGATAAACCGGATGTGCCAGTGGCGGTCAATTGTCAAGGCCGCTAAATCCAAAACTTCCTGGTCATTCACTCCCGGAATCACCACAACATTCAGCTTGAGAGGGTCGAACCCGACATCATAAGCGGCTTTAATGCCGTCCCAAGTTTGCTGCCAGCGCGAACGTCCCCGATCACCAATAATTTTGTCAAAGGTCTCTGGGTTAAGGGAATCCAAGCTGATGTTGATGCGGCGTAAACCTGCGTCATAAAGGTCTTGTGCCATTTGTACCAGGAAAAACCCGTTGGTCGTCATGGCAAGGTCTTGGGTTTCGGGAAGAGACGCGATCGCTCCGACCAAATCCACAACACCGGGACGCAGTAGAGGTTCTCCACCTGTGAGGCGAAACTTTCTAAATCCTACCGGAATGAAGACTTCTTGGAGCAGAGTGAGCAATTCCTCATTCGTCAGTAATTCTTGCCGCAGGATATAGTCAAGTTCGGCTCCTTCCGGCATACAGTACTGACAACGGAAATTACATCGGTCAATGAGGCTAATACGGAGATAATCTACCTGGCTCATATTGGCTGTTGAGGGCATTCATCCGTCAAGTCCTGACAGGAGAAGCATTAATTCTATTATCGAAAATTGATTCCAAGATTACCTGATACTCAGGGTTAATTATGCCTAATTTGCAGAAGTAATAATCGATAGGGTGCATTGTGCGATACACCAAGCTTGGAAAATTCCCTAATTTATCTCAACCGTATTCCTGTCACGCTTGGAGCCAATCACTGTAGCATCTTCTTAGGATATCACTCGCCAATGGGAGAAAGTCTCCCCCAAAGGTGAGATATTTCCATTTCATCCTTACTTGTGCTGCGTCCGCTACTAACATCTTTTACCCTTTAATTAACTTGTCATGACATCTCCTACCGCAACGCTGCTGATTTCCTGCCCTGACCAAAAAGGACTTGTCGCCAAAATTGCTAATTTTATCTACGCCAATGGTGGCAATATTATTCATGCCGATCAACATACAGACTTTGCGGCTGGGTTATTTTTGACTCGAATTGAATGGCAACTGGAGGGGTTCAATCTACCGCGCGACTTGATTGGGCCTGCCTTTAATGCGATCGCACAACCGCTACGAGCCGAATGGCAGCTTCACTTTTCCGACACCATCCCTCGAATTGCCATTTGGGTGAGTCAGCAAGACCACTGCCTGTTAGATTTACTGTGGCGGCAAAAAGCCAAGGAGTTTTCCGCAGAAATTCCCTTAATTATTAGCAACCATTCTATTCTTCAAGAGATTAGTGAACAATTTGGCGCCGACTTTTACCATATCCCTATCAATAAAGAAAACAAAGCAGAGCAGGAAGCCAAACAGCTTGAGATTTTGCACCAGTACAACATCGATCTGGTGATTCTCGCCAAGTATATGCAAGTTCTCAGTTCAGAATTTATTGCTCAATTTCCTCAAGTCATCAATATTCACCACTCCTTTCTACCCGCCTTTGCCGGTGCAAAACCTTACCACAAAGCTCATGAGCGAGGAGTCAAAATCATCGGTGCTACAGCTCACTATGTCACCCCTGAACTGGATGCAGGCCCAATCATTGAGCAAGATGTAGTGAGAGTCAGCCATCGGGATAGTGTGACTGACCTGATTCGCAAAGGCAAAGATTTGGAACGGGTTGTTTTAGCAAGAGCCGTTCGCTTGCACCTCAACCATCAAGCACTGGTTTACAGCAATCGTACAGTGGTGTTCGCTTAAGCGGGCGGCGAGAATCGAACTCGCATCATTAGCTTGGAAGGCTAAGGTTTTACCACTAAACTACGCCCGCAGGTTGTTGTGTT
>DATNPV010000029.1:0-18085 GCA_036703055.1 Waterburya sp. | reverse complement strand
TCTAAGGTAGAAGGAGAGGCGGGGTGCATTCTCCTAAACCCTCAGGGGCGAGTGGGATGGGCGTATAACTCGCAAGATATGGCAGTCGCTTATATGACCTCAGAAATGGGCAAGCCAGCTGTGTTTACTCGGAAAGAATCAGTGACTTATGCACAATAACTAACTGCGTGGAAGTAAACATCGGTATATCAATGACTGG
The DNA here is from genome assembly GCA_036703055.1 of Waterburya sp. Classification (GTDB taxonomy): domain Bacteria; phylum Cyanobacteriota; class Cyanobacteriia; order Cyanobacteriales; family Coleofasciculaceae; genus DATNPV01. Next base: position 17,886 of record DATNPV010000029.1, on the reverse strand, counting down.
TTCGCGGTGTTACGGATGTTGTTGGCGAATTTGGAAGACTTAACCCCCCAGCCCTCCCCATCCCCTCCAACTTTGGGGGGAGAGGTTCATCGAACTCACGTTATTAAACCTCGCTACACGATTTGTAGTAAAGTTTTGATCGCATTCCCCTCAACCAAGTTAAATCTAACCTTTACTGGAGTTCTCTATGGGTGCCAAAATTCCCGTTACGGTTGTGACTGGCTTCCTCGGTAGTGGCAAGACTACCTTGCTGCGCCATTTACTCCAAAATAACCAAGGGCGACGGATTGCCGTGATTGTTAACGAATTTGGCGAAGTCGGAATTGATGGGGAACTTCTGCGTTCCTGCCAAGTTTGCGATGAAGATGGTGAAGCGGGAGCAAGTCTTCAAGGGTTAAACAACGCGGCGAACAATATTGTGGAACTGACTAATGGTTGCCTGTGTTGCACTGTTCAGGAAGAGTTTCTCCCCACGATGCAAGAATTGCTCAAGCGTCGGGAACAGATCGATTGTCTGCTAATTGAAACCTCTGGGTTAGCCTTGCCTAAACCCTTAGTTCAAGCATTCCGTTGGCCTGAAATTCGCACGGGTGCTACAGTGGACGGCGTTGTTACCGTTGTGGATTGTGAAGCGATCGCATCGGGTACTCTGGTTGGTGACCTTGATGCCTTGGAAGCGCAACGCAATGCTGACCCCAATTTAGAACATGAAACGCCGATTGAGGAACTGTTTGAAGACCAGTTAGCTTGTGCCGATTTAGTGCTGCTCACTAAGAGTGATCGCGTAGATGCCGAAACTCAAGCTAAGGTACAGGACTGGTTGCGGCAGCAGTTACCTCAAAGAGTGAAGGTCGTTTCGTGCCGTAATGGTGAAATTAACCCTGACCTGTTGCTGGGATTCAATGCAGCAGTGGAAGATAACTTAGACAGTCGTCCCAGCCATCATGACACCGAAGAAGATCACGACCATGATGATGATATCAACTCGGTTCACCTGATTTTAGACCAAGCCTTTGAGCCAAAAGCGTTAACGGCAAGGTTAAAGCAGTTGGTGCAAGATGAAGAAATTTACCGTATTAAAGGGTTTGTGGCGGTTCCCAACAAACCGATGCGGATGGTGGTGCAAGGAGTTGGCGATCGCTTGGAGCATTTCTTTGACCGTCCTTGGCAAGCGTCTGAACCCCGTCAGACTCGCTTGGTGCTGATTGGTCGGGCGCTGGAACAGTCAAAAATTGAAGATGCTTTGTGTTCTATATAATCTTCACCTGTTCGGTTCTTTATTAGTAGTATTAGCCTGTTGCTGACCCGCTCCACTAGAGCCAGGAGAGGGCATCCACCAGGCAATCATGGATGTTATTCCACTCCAATACAAGGCGTTATCTTCTTTAGGATTATGAGACAACTGACTCATACAAAAACCCAAAACAACGCTAGTTAAAAGACACTGAAACACGAACTTTAGAAAATTAGGATGTTGCGTACAAAACGTAGTAAAAATTTCTAGCTGTGTTTTCTGAGGTGGCAGAATTGTTGACTCAATGATTAAATTCTCTTTCTTAGCTGGAACCTGGGTGGGTAAGCTGTCTGGGGAAGGGACTAATTCAAGGGTCATAAAAATAAGCTGAAGTAAGAAAAACTGTAAACGTTGAATAATAGCTGCACTGACAAAACTTTAGACACAACAATGTAGTCAGCTTTTCAAAGCTGCGTTCTAGAGTTCTTGTCAGAGTTAACGTTTGCGAGATAACTATCAGACTTATCGCTAAAAGTTTGGCTGTTTATGCAACAAGTTTTTCAACTATCTCGAGTCTGATCTATATGAGTGCTTCAAAGTCGTACCTAACGATTCCGGATAGGTTGAGCAGCCTTCACATCACAGGTTCGTAGCGGTGTAGGCGATGCACCAGTGACATATCGACGTAACTCCAATTCCCGGCATCACCGGCAATCACAGTAAAAGGCTGATCAGGTTCTCCTAGATGATTTAACACGAGGATGGCACCGGAAAAATCTTGGTATCGAGTGTAAGAGTTGAGGGTAACAACGGTTCTCAACCCCGCTTGACAAGCGGCTGTTAAACCATGATTTGAGTCCTCGAAGACGAGGCAATCTTGTGCCTCTAAGTTCATAGCCTCCAAGACGTAGTGATAAATATCTGGGGCTGGCTTTTTGGCAGGCACGATGTCACCCGCTGCAATCACCTCAAACCAAGACGGGCTATCTGCACCAAGGGTTTGTTCCAATAAGGCAATAACATTAGGCAGGGCGGCTGTGGTAGCGATCGCCAATCGCATTCCTTGTTCTCTCGCCTCTGCCAGCAAACGCTTCACACCACGACGCAAGGGAATGGCGCCCTCCCTTACCAGTTGTTGATAATACCGTGTTTTAGCAGCGTGCAGGTCAGCGATAAACTGATCCAAATCGCCAGGGGCTTGGAACTCCGATCGGTACTCGTCTAAGAAAAAGCGAATACGCTCTTTGCCCCCTGCGATCGCGAGTAACTCACCGTAGAGTAAGACTGACCAATCCCAATTCAACCCCGCTTCAGCAAAAGCGCGATTGAACGCAATCCTGTGACCATCTCGCTCAGTATCCGCTAACGTTCCATCAACGTCAAATATTAAGGCACGAAGTTCACCCATACAGACTAGTTTGCAACTTGTGTGGCGATAAGACGATTTGTTGAAATCTGAGAAAAATGCCTTCTTGCTGTCCGCCAAGAGGGCAATATTAGAGTAAACCTGATGTGGGATCACAAGCAACTTGCATTTCTGGGCATAAGTATACTAGACCTCTTGCATAAATCCTGGAATGCCCCCTAAATCCACGCCAGGTACTCTACTTGGAAAGACCCCCGCCGAAGGATGCCCGTTCGCGAAGCGTCTCGAAGAGAAGGGCTGTAGACCGCACTGGCTCCCCAATTGCAGGGGGACTTTGAAATCCGGTTCTCCCCAAAGTTGGGGGGTTAGGGGGGCAAAAATCGAATGAGAGCAAGAAGTCTACTGAACCGATATGACGCATCACTGACAACCCGATCGCCAAATTGTGATCGACGCTTGTAGCACTGCAACGGGTGCAATCGCCAGTGAGGGCGGTACTATAAAACGCGAATCCGAGAAATCTCGGAGGAGAAGCCCACACTTTAATCTCTGATTGAGTTTGAGAGTATGTCACGCTTATACTAAGCCTGTCAATTCCTACTAATTCATAAGGTTATGGCTATTAATCGTCGCAACTTCTTAGTTTTACTAGGTGCCACTACGGGAACACTAGCTTTGGGAAATGTTGCCTGTGTCAGTAAGCCCGTTGAGAAACCGCTTTCAGATAACAAGCAGAATCAGGGAGCACAGACGTTCAAGCTGCCACCGCTGCCCTATGCTTACAATGCCCTGGAACCGCACATTGATACAAAAACAATGCAGTTTCACCACGACAAGCACCATGCCACTTATGTCAAAAACTTGAATACCGCGCTCAGTAAGTACCCCCAACTCAAAAATAAGAGCGCTGAAGACTTGCTGCGTAACCTCAATAGTGTACCTAAAGATATTCGCACAACCATACGCAACAATGGTGGCGGTCATCTGAACCACAGCATGTTCTGGGAAATTATGAGTCCTAGAGGAGGTGGGGAACCCAAAGGTGCGATCGCAAAAGCCATTCAAGAGAGCTTCGGTAGCTTCAATGCCTTTAAGCAGCAATTCAATGAGGCAGGTAGCAAACACTTTGGCAGTGGCTGGGCTTGGTTGGTTCGTGGCAAAGATGGCAAGCTGCAAGTGATGAGTACCGCCAATCAAGACAGTCCTTTAATGGACGGTATCTTCCCAATTATGGGTAACGATCTCTGGGAACATGCTTACTATCTGAAATATCAGAATAGGCGTGCGGATTACCTAAATGCCTGGTGGAACGTTGTTAACTGGAATGAAGTCAATAAACGCTTTGAGCGAGCCATGGCAGCGTAAGCGTCTAGGGGGGATAGGGGAGGAAAAACTCCCCTTCATCCCTTTGATTCAGTTCTAAGTAGGTGAACTTTAATAAAGGTAAGTGTTTTTTGTCTATGCCCTATGCCTAGTCCTCACGGCGATGTTTAATTGCACCGAGCTACTTATGCCTCTCACTCAGACTTGGCTATTACCCTTACTTGCTGACAAGGTTAATAATCATTGAAATTGATGGATTTTTTTAGAGAAAATTGCTACCAATAAAATAGATGATAAATAGGCTCGTTAATCGCTACAAAAATTAACCTTTAATAATCACTACAGATAAAACTTGGGAGGACAAAAAAATGTGGGAAAATCTATCGCGAGATCCACCCAGGCAATCAGCGACAGAGTCGGGAGTGCAACTGATACCTGACCCTTGGGAAGCAACGACGCCAAGCTTAGACAGGAACTCAATTCGTAATTCTTGGCAATTACCTTCAGAACCTCATCCCTTAATTGCGCCTACAGAACAGCTCGACGCTCTACATCTACCTGCACCCATCTTTGCCGCCGACCTTAGCCCGATGCAAGTACTTCTCCTGTCTGGGCTGAAGCTCAAAGCTGATGAAGGTGGGAAACTAACCGAGCAGATTCAGAAAGCCCTAGCCTTGCTACAGTGGATGGGGACAGCTTCGCAGGAAGCGCCAGAGGTCGTACCGTCCTGAGTTTAGATCCAACGAGTGGAGCCAACCTCTTGGTTGTTAGCCGTATGGATTGAGCAGCACAGACCCTCGCGTCACCGTCAGAATGAAGCGATTAACGAGTGACACCCAAGGCTCGGGAGAGGGCTAATGATTGGACAATTACAAAACCGAACTGAAGCCGGTGAGTTACTCGCCAAAAAACTGACAGCCTTTGCTAACCGCCCGGATGTCCTAGTGTTGGGGCTGCCTCGTGGTGGGGTACCGATCGCATTTGAAATCGCCAAGGCATTGAATGCCCCGTTGGATATCTGCCTAGTGCGCAAACTGGGTGTCCCAGGACAATCCGAGTTGGCGATGGGAGCCATTGCCAGCGGGAATGTGATGGTAATCAATGAAGATGTGGTTAAGTGGCTGAAGATTCCCACAGATGCGATTGATCGAGTCGTGGCGAAGGAACAGCAGGAATTGCAGCGACGCGATCGCGCTTACCGAGGCAATTGTCCCTTCCCTGATGTGCAGCATCGCACCATCATTCTAGTAGATGATGGCATTGCCACAGGCTCAACGATGCGTGCTGCCATTGCCGCATTGCGAAAACAGCAGCCTGACCAGATCGTAGTTGCGATTCCAGTCGCCTCATCTGTAACGTGCGACGAGTTGAGAACACAAGTAGACAAAATTGTATGTCTAATCATGCCAGAGCCTCTTTCATCCATTAGTCTCTGGTACGAGGACTTCTCGCAAACTACCGATGAAGAAGTACGCCACTTGCTCTCTAAGGCGGCGAACAGACCAACAACGGCCTCCCGGTCGTGAAGCAAATTGAGACGGCAAGGAAGACAAGGAAGACTCGGAAGCCGCTTGACCAAAATCTCTAAACCAACCGCTCCCTGGTCTTTGCCTTCTCAGTTGCCTTTAATGTTCAGCTTATGAGGAGGATAGGCTCATGCTTGAAATAGCAGGATGCACTAAAAAACAGAACCTCGTCTGGATCACCGCAGGCTCCCTCAAGTTACCAGCCACTCTAGAAATACCTAAAAACGCTCAAGGGGTTGTGCTATTCATTCATGGCAGTGGTAGCGTTCGAGACAATTACCGCAATCAATTGGTTGCTCAAGTCCTGCGTCAAGCTCAACTGGCAACGTTGTTAATTGACCTGTTAACCGCCGAAGAGGAGGCGATCGATCTGCGAACCCAGCATCACCTCCGCTTTGATATTGGCTTGCTTGCCGCACGCGTGGTGAGCCTGACTGATTGGCTGCACCAGAACACAACGACCCGCGATCTGAAGGTGGGTTACTTTGGTGCCAGTACGGGTAGTGCAGCCGCCATGCTGGCAGCAACAGAACGTCCGGGAGTGGTTAGTGCCATCGTTTCTCGTGGCGGACGGCCTGATTTAGCGGGTTCAGCGTTATCCCGTGTCAAAGCACCGACACTCCTGATTGTCGGCGAAAACCATATCCCAGTACGGGAAATGAATCAGGAGGCCTTCTTACATCTGCATACGCCAAAACGGCTGGGGATTATTCCTGGCGCCACTCATTTATTTGAAGAGCCAGGAGCACTAGAAGAAGTGGCGAAGTTAGCAAGCCGATGGTTTAGTCGCTACCTCACGCCAACTCATCAAGGTCTCCATCAACCAAAAACCTCCCTTTCCTAATCGTCCATCAACGGTTTTGAGGCAGCAAGGAGCGACCCATCATGCCTATTGATAGTGATTCCAATCGCCGTGCTAATACGCCTGAGCCAGGGCAATTTGGTCGTAGCTTATTCATCTTCTTGATGTGGCTCATGCTCCTAAATCTGTTTTTCTTGCGAATACCTGATTATCCAGATGTACCCTACAGCGACTTTATTGAGCAAGTCGAAGCGGATAAGGTGGCTCGCGCCGTGATTGATTCCAACCGAATTCAGTACTTTCTCAAATCTGAGCCAACGACCAATCAAACCGACAAGTCACCGAGCAAGGCGTTCACCACTACTCCAGTCGCCCTCGATTTAGATCTACCGAAGATTCTGCGTGAGCATCACGTCCAATTTTCCGCTCCGCGCCCGAATGGTCTAGGATGGCTCTCAACTGTACTGAGTTGGATTGTACCGCCAGTACTGTTCTTTAGTATCTGGCTGTGGCTGTTGTCTCGCTCTCAATCGGGGGGTTCTGCTGTCCTCACCGTTGGGAAAAGTAAAGCGCGTATTTACTCGGAGGGGAGTACAGGTGTGACGTTTGAAGATGTGGCTGGGGTGGATGAAGCCAAGGCGGAATTGCAAGAAATTGTGGACTTTCTCAAACATCGAGGTAAGTATACTCGTTTAGGCGCGAAAATTCCCAAAGGTGTGTTGCTGGTGGGGCCGCCGGGAACAGGCAAGACCTTATTAGCCAAAGCGATCGCGGGTGAAGCGGGAGTGCCCTTCTTTAGTATCTCTGGTTCCGAGTTTATTGAGTTATTTGTAGGCGTTGGAGCCTCACGAGTACGCGATCTGTTTGAACAGGCGACACAACAAGCGCCCTGTCTTGTCTTTATTGACGAATTAGACGCATTGGGCAAGTCTAGAGTTGGGGCGGGGCCGATATGGGGAGGTAATGATGAGCGAGAACAGACTCTCAACCAATTACTTTCCGAACTGGATGGGTTTGAGCCAAATACGGGTGTCATTCTCCTGGCTGCGACTAACCGTCCAGAAGTTCTCGACGCCGCACTGCTGCGTCCCGGTCGATTTGACCGTCAAGTTGTGGTTGATCGCCCGGACAAAATCGGTCGGGAAGCGATTCTTAACGTTCACGCCAAAAATGTGAAGCTGGCTGAAGATGTGAATTTGCGCCATCTGGCAGCCCGGACTCCAGGGTTTGCGGGGGCTGACCTCGCGAACTTGGTGAATGAAGCGGCCCTGCTAGCGGCGCGGAATAACCGCACGGCTGTAACGATGGCAGATTTCCAAGAAGCGATCGAACGAATTTTAACAGGACTGGAGAAAAAATCTCGCGTCCTCAATGAGATTGAGAAAAAAACAGTGGCTTATCATGAAGTGGGTCATGCCATTATTGGGTCGTTGATGCCCAGTATCGGGTCAATTGAGAAAATTTCGATTGTGCCTCGTGGCGTGAGTGCCTTGGGCTACACCCTACAATTGCCCGAAGAAGACCGCTTCTTGCTTGTTGAAGATGAAATTCGAGGTCGAATTGCGACCCTTTTGGGCGGACGTGCCGCAGAAGAGTTGATTTTTAGTAAGGTATCCACCGGAGCCAGTGATGATATCCAAAAAGCCACTGACCTTGCTGAGCGCTTTGTCACGCTTTATGGTATGAGTGAAACACTCGGCCCCGTTGCTTTTGAGAAAATTCAGCAACAATTTCTCGAAGGGTTCACCAATCCTCGCCGTCCAGTTAGCCCGAAGATTGCGGAGGAAATTGACCGTGAGGTGAAGGAGATTGTTGAAGGAGCGCACCAAATGGCTCTTGCTATTTTAAACAAGAATCGGGAACTCCTGGAAGAAACCGCCCAAGCTTTGTTAGACAAAGAAACTCTAGAGGCACAAGAGCTGCGAGAACGGCTCAACCGAGTTCAATCTCCCGCACAGATGGAGCAATGGCTGAATACAGGCCAGTTTCCTCCAAGTACACTGTTGATGCAAACTCTTTTTAATGCAGGGCAAACAGCTCAAATGTTGGTTTAGTGAGTTGGGTGAGCTGTCACTGTGAGGTGAATCTACCAGATGGATGAAAATTCTTATTCCTTCTGCTGTGCGAAGTGCGATCGCTAGTTGGGTAACACTCACAGCAACGCTTCGCCCAAGATAGAGACATGAATGGATGGGGCTTTGTATCATGATTTTCTAGTCCAGAGGTTGAGGTGTACACGGCAACTTATCTAGTTACAGGTAGCAATCGCGGCATCGGTTATGAATACTGCCGTCAACTGCAAGCGCGGGGCGATGATGTCATTGCCGTCTGTCGCAGTGCTTCTGAGGAATTGAAGCAGCTAGGGGTAAGGGTTAAGGTACACAGTGAGAATGATGGTGAAAAGCGGGATGATTACCCCTCATCCCCCAGCCCCTTCTCCCACTGTGGGGAGAAGGGGAGTAAGACGATGAAGGAAGCTGGAAATCTGGAACGGTGGGAGGTTCCTAGAGAGTTGGAAGTGAACATGATAGAGATTGCGCGGCAGTTTCGGAAGGAACCAACGCCGAGTGAGGCAATTTTAGGGAAGGCACTCAGGAAACAGCAGCTAGAAGGACGAAAGTTTCGTCGTCAGCAACCAATTGGGCGATTTGTTGTTGATTTTTTTTGTGCGTCTGAGCGGTTGATTGTAGAAATTGATGGTGGAATTCATGAATCACAGAAAAACCTGGATCACCAACGACAGAAACTTTTGGAGTCTTTAGGATTACAATTTCTCAGAGTTAGCAGTGAACAAGTTGAAACTAATATTGCAGGGGTATTGGCTTTAATTCGCTCAATATGGAATCACCCTCATCCCTAACTCCTTTTCCCATCAAGGGAGAAGAGGAACCAGACAGAAGTTCTATTACCCCCTCACCCCTAGTGGGAGAGGGGGCAGGGGGAGAGGGGGTAATGCCACAACAAAAACAGATTAAATTGCGCGATCTCTATCGCCTAAGTCATTGATCAACTTAGCACAGCTATCCATAACATTAGCGAGAGCCAGGCAATAACTACACTATTCGCTATTCTATGCCGGGTTGAGAGCTTCTCTCTGCATGGATAGCCGTTGAGTTTGGTGTAATAGTAGATGAAGGCAAGTACTGCCCTTGTTTTTGGGGTATCGGGGTTCTAGGTTGTAAGCACGGAGCCAAGGACGATGGAGAGCATTAAGGTATCGCAGCGTGTTGGACAAGATGGCATCCTCCATCTTGAGATTCCCGTTGGACTAAGAGAGCAGGATGTGGAAGTAATGGTGATTTATCAGCCTATTCCATCGTTAACGACCATTGAACCATCATTAGAAGCTCTCTATGGTATTTGTGCTGATGACCCGATTATTCTTGATGATCAGGGAATTTCAGAAGCTCTTGATGATGACCTTGCTGGAGCTTTTGACTAAGAATGCGCTACCTGTTAGATACGAATGTTTGTGTAATGTATTTGAATAGCCGTTCAACCTCAGTGCGGGATCGCTTGCTTTCTATACCTCTTGAAGATATTGCTGTGTGTTCAGTTGTCAAAGCTGAGTTGTTCTATGGTGCGCTGCGAAATAACAACCCAGCTCGAACTTTGGAACGGCAAAATAGACGTGATGGGCAAAAACTGGGTAAACTGTATGAATTATATAAATGCTTTCAAGTCCAACACAAATTTGATCCAAAAATTTGGTGAGGGAAATGCTTATTTAGCTTGGTCAATGGCTCTCTATTTGGATTATCCTGATGCAGAACAACTAGCTACTGATTCACTTACAGATGATGGAAATGATAAAAAGATAGATTTTATCCGATTAGATTGGGATCTAAAAAGAATAGTTTTTGCACAAGGATATTATTCTTCTAAAAAAGTTGACAGCGCTCCATCTAATAAAGCATCTGATTTGAACACGGCATCTGCTTGGTTTATGTCAGGAGATATGAACGAAGTTCCTGAGAAATTAAAAGCCATTGTTATTGATTGCCGTAAAGCCTTAGAAGCCGGAGATGTAGAGCAAATTGATTTGCTATATGTTCATAATTTACCTGAGTCAGTAAATGTATCTAAAGAACTCACTACTGCTGCTGTGCATCTTGAGAGAAGTTTACCAAGTGGTTCAAATATCAAGGTTTTTGCTCGCGAATTAGGAATTGAAGGACTCGAGAGGCTTTATTCAGCACAAGAATCATCTATTGCAGTCAAAGAAAGTGTAGAGTGCCCTGCTAAAGTTCAGTTCACTGAAGATGGTCCATTTTGGAAAGCAGCAATTTTATCTGTTCCTGGAACCTGGCTAAGAGATATATTTACAAAATATAGCGATGATTTGTTCTCGGCAAACTATAGAGGTTTTTTGGGAATAACAAAGCGTCGTAAGATTAATACTGGGATTCGACAGTCTGCCGAGAATGATCCAAGCAATTTTTGGGTTTTCAATAATGGAATAACTATTTTAACCCTTGGCTTTGATGAGAATAAACGAACTGGGAAAACTACTCTTCAAGGTATTTCTGTAATTAACGGCGCTCAAACTACTGGCTCTATTGGATCAGTGGATATTACTAAGCATGATCTCAAAAATGTAAAAGTGTTATGTCGTATTATTGAATGCTCAGATGCTAATACTATTAGCCAGATAGTCAAATATAACAATACCCAAAATGAAATTACAACTTGGGATCAGTATAGCAACAGCCCTGAACAAAAGCGTATTGCTGGAGAATTCCAAGCTTTTGGACATGAATACTCACTAAAACGAGGCTTCAGCTCATCTTCTATTCAGTTAGGCATTGAGCAAGTAATTCAACCATTGCTTGCATTTGCTGGTGATTATGCAAGTGCTAGTCGCGGTAAAAATTCGCTGTTTGAGCGTCGTAGTTCCTATGAACAAGCATTTAAGGATAAAAAGGCAAGGCACATACTATTTATACATACTTTAGCGAAGGCAATAGATGAAAGAAAGATTGAACTCAAGCGTAAACAAACTGAAGGTACGATTGTCAGTTTTGAGGAGAAACAGCTTTCATTATTTAGGAATCTAAGGTTTAAGACATTTTTAATAGCTGTTGTGGCAGAATGTCTTGAATCGATTATTGGTGATAGAGTCGATTTGTCACAAGTTGCTTTTAAACCCGATCCCTCCAAAATCACAAATAAATCAATCAACGATTTAGTGGCTTTATGGTTGCCTATTGTCACCAATGTTTTAGCCTATGTAACAAGTGTGATTAACAAAGATTTGTCAGAAATTATGCTTGAAGATAATGCTCTTAAAAACATTTCCTCCCAAGTTAGTACAGGTATTTATGCGACTCAAGCGACGAATCCCAATCCAGTACTAACGAGTTTCAAGAATTTCGTGTCTCCTAAAGGTTAATGAAAGAGTTAGGGTATCTACCAAACCCTGAATAAAATTGCGATCGCCTTACCCAAACCCCGTAAACTTACCAAACCGACTCTTCGTTCTCAAAAGAAACATCTGGATAGCAAAAGTAGGTGAACAGCTATTTCACGCGAAACGCGATCGCACTTTCCCCACAATCCTACTTCTACTTTCGTTTCGACTTAGGTGGCGTTCGGTGTGCGCCAAAATATTTTTCACTGCGATAGCGCAACCACACCCTTAACTGCTGCGGAATCTGGTCTTTTTGTTCTTTCGTCAGCGTATTGTAAAGCGCTAACGCACGATCGCGTTCTCCCCGACAGGCAGCATTATTATGAGCATCCCAGTAGCTACGGGCAACCCGAATCCGCCGACAGACTTCCTTGATTAGTGCTTCTCCCGTGAGGGGATGTTCCTGCTTTGCCATACTTCCATCAGAACGCCCTACCCTAAAATCCTAACCCTTAGCATGAAGGCGTTTGCCCTTTCTGCGGTCTAGTGTTTGAACATAAGCATTGTGCAAACAGGGGCAGTCATGTTGTACCGCACCATCGGTGAAAATCGGATTTGTATTACTCAACCCACCCATGCCTGGGTTTCTGGACAAATGGCTCAAGTCTGGGGCAATGAGATGTTTGGCTCGGTTACTCCCTATGAAGCCGTTTGCTTGGGGGCTGAACAGCATGACATCGGTTGGCTACCGTGGGAATCGGCTCCAACCCTTAATCCTGACACGGGCTACCCCCACAGTTTCTTGGAAGTTGCACCGGAAGTCCATACAAAACTATGGGCAGGGGCAAAACACCTGGCAATGCCGATGGGGCGGTATGCCGCGCTGCTGGTTTCGCTACATGGGACGGGGTTGTATGAACGCTTCACCTACTGGAAAAAGTCACCGGAATCGACAAGAGTGGTTGAAGCATTTTTGCAGCAGGAGAAGGAATTCCAACGGCATTTGATCGCTAGATTAGGCGACGATTCGGCTTATCAAGCGTATGTTACGCCAGAAGCGATCGCTCACAATCAACGACTCGTCGCCACCTTGGATGCGTTGTCTTTGGCAATTTGTATGGGTGTAACCGCACAAAAGCAGTTTGAGCAAGTTCCATCGGCAACGGGAGAAATGACTTTAACGTTGATGCCGATTAATGATGACCCAACTCAGTTGTGGGTAGAGCCGTGGTGTTTCCAGCCTGATCAGGTGACAGTGGTGTTTGAGGGACGGATTTTAACGCAGAAAGCAAATGACGAGCAGACAATGCGTGAGCAACTTGCCAATGCTCCTTGGGTGACGCTTACAGCAACGCTTCGTTCAAGATAGAAACATGAATGGATGAGGCTTTGTAGGATGATTGTCTAGTCAAGAGGTTGGAGCGGGCATGGCAACTTATCTGGTTACGGGTACCAATCGCGGCATCGGTTACGAATACTGCCGTCAACTGCAAGCGCGAGGTGATGTCGTTATTGCTGTCTGTCGGAGTGCTTCTGAGGAATTGAAGCAGTTAGGCGTGCGGGTTGAGGAGGGGATTGATATTACCTCTGATGCTTCGGTTACAGATTTACGCGATCGCTTGGGTGAAACTACGATCGATGTTTTGATTAACAATGCGGGAATCCTGAAGGAAGATTCGCTGGAAGACTTGGATTTTGAGAGCATTCGAGAGCAGTTTGAAGTGAATGCTCTGGGGCCTTTACGAGTGACTCACGCGCTATTGCCACTTCTCAAAGCAGGCTCGAAGATCGTGTTGATGACGAGTCGGATGGGGTCAATTGAAGACAATACTTCTGGTAGTTACTATGGCTACCGAATGTCTAAAGTGGCATTGTCGATGGCTGGTAAATCCCTAGCTCATGATTTGAAACCGCGTGGGATTGCGGTGGCAATTCTGCATCCAGGATTAGTTCAAACCCGCATGACGGATTTTACATCTGAAGGCATTACGCCGGAAGAGTCGGTGAAGGGATTGTTGGCTCAGATTGATAAGTTGACGCTGGAGAATACAGGCACTTTTGGGCACGCTAATGGTGAGGTGCTGCCGTGGTAGGTACAAGGCAAAAACCCTTTTAGTCCATAAATAGCTTCATCATCTTGGGTAAAATCCCATCGCTTCCTCATTCCCCGATTCTCCTGACGAGACGCTACGCGATCGCACTTTCCCCACAATCCTATTTCGACTTTCGTTTCGACTTGGGCGGCGTTCGGTGTGCGCCCAAGTATTTTTCAGTGCGGTAGCTCTCGCCACACTCGCAACTGCTGCGGAATCTGGTCTTTTTGTTCTTTAGTCAACGTGTTGTAAAGGGCTAATGGACGCTCTCGTTCTCCCCGACAGGCAGCATTATTATGAGCATCCCAGTAGCTACGGGCAACCCGAATCCGCCGACAGACTTCCTTAATGAGTGCTTCTCCCGTGAGGAGATTTTCCTGCTTTGCCATACTTCGATAAGAACCCACTACCCTAAATCCTAACGTCTCGCATGAAGGCACTCGCCCTTGCTTCGTATCTGAACGCTTCACCCCAGATAGAAGCCCGAATGGACAGAGTTTTGTATCATTACAGGCTGAAACAGCTGATAAAAATAGTTTCTTTCCCTTAGAGAAGCAGCATTTTTTATGAAATACATCCGACTTGGCAATACTGGACTGAAAGTTTCGCGAATTTGCTTGGGTACCATGACCTATGGCAGTCCCAAGTGGCGGGAATGGGTGTTGTCAGAGGAAAACAGCCGTCCGTTTATCAAGCGATCGCTTGAAGCAGGCATCAACTTTTTTGACACTGCCGATATGTATTCACTAGGCGAGAGTGAAGCTGTTTTAGGTCGGGCATTAAAGGAATTTGCCAAGCGGGAACAAGTGGTCATTGCCACCAAAGTATTTAACCCCATGAGCGATGACCCGAACGATCGCGGTTTGTCTCGCAAGCATATCTTCGATAGCATTGATGCTTCACTTGGGCGGTTGCAAACTGACTATGTAGACCTGTACCAGATTCATCGCTGGGATAATGAAACGCCGATTGAGGAAACCCTAGAAGCTTTGCATGACTTAGTAAAAGCAGGCAAAGTTCGCTATATTGGTGCATCCAGTATGTATGCTTGGCAGTTTGCCAAAGCGTTGTACCTGGCAGACTTGCATGGATGGACTCGCTTTGTCTCCATGCAGAACCACTACAATCTGGTGTATCGGGAAGAAGAGCGAGAGATGTTACCTTTATGTCGGGCAGAAGGAATTGGCGTAATTCCTTGGAGTCCACTAGCGCGGGGATTTCTAGCAGGGAATCGGCAAAAGGAAACCAAGGGAGAAACAACTCGTGCGAAGACTGATGACTTTGCCCACCAGCTTTACTATCAGGATTCAGATTTTCAGGTGGTCGATCGCGTAGTTGAATTAGCCCAAAAGCGGGGCATCGCTCCGGCTCAACTTGCCCTAGCGTGGCTGTTGCATCAACCAGGAGTTACGGCTCCCATTATTGGGGCGAGTAAGATGAATCACTTGGAAGATGCACTAGCAGCTCTGGAGATTGAGTTAAGTGATGAGGAGTGTCAATCGTTAGAGGAATTTTACCAACCGCATCCAGTGTTAGGCCATCGGTAAGTGACTTCACAACGTAACAGAATTGGCAATCGCGCACCGTGCCGTAGGCATAAATTGAATTGGTGTGGATAGTCCTACAGCGGTTGTTCTTTTTTGCGATTTGGTTCCTCTGGCAGTGGAATAAATTCTGTTTCATCAGGAACCTGCCCAAACCGTCCCTCTCTCCAATCCTGCTTCGCTTGCTCAATGCGATCGAGGCGGCTAGAGACAAAATTCCACCACTTATGCCGCTTACCCACAGATTCCCCTCCAACCACAATACAACGAGCATTGCGATCTGCGCTGACGCTCGAAGACTCGCTATAGCTTCGCTTCACGCTATCGCAGGAGATATCTGCCGATGCACCTGGAGTCAGAACCACTAACCGATGTTGCTCCAGAGAGACACCATTAAGGTGCAACCCTTCAGTCACGCTGTAAACCGCTTGCTCAGTGTAATTGCTAGGTAAAGTAAACTGCGCTCCAGCAGATAGTTGCACATCCAAATAAATCATGGGAGAAAATGTTTGTACTGGAGAAGTGCGACCATACGCTTCTCCCGCAATCAGGGTGAACGAAACTCCTGCATCTTCCCAAGTCGGCAGATCGGTTGCCGGATGATGCCGGAACCAGGGGTCTGTTTCCTCATGTTCGTCAGGAAGTGCTACCCAAGTCTGGATTCCGTGCAGTATGGCTTCTTGACTCCGCGCCGACTCAGGTGTCCGTTCTGAGTGAACAATCCCTCGCCCTGCTGTCATCCAGTTCACGGCACCTGGATGAATTTCCTGAACGCTGCCCACACTATCGCGATGCAACAAAACTCCCTCAAATAGGTAGGTAACTGTTGCCAAGTTGATATGCGGATGGGGTCTGACATCAACGCCCTTGCCAGGTGGAAACACCGCAGGACCGAGATGATCGAAAAAGATGAACGGACCTACCAGTGTCAGAACATCTGAGGGCAGGAGGCGACGGGCTTGAAATCCGCCGAGATCTTGAATGTGTGGCTCAATGATGTGCTCAATGCAATCACTCATGATGGATGTTTGTTGAGGTGGTCTAGACTAATGATCGCCTTCTTTTAAAATTGCTTGTAAGTTGGGTAGATGGGGGAATCGATCGCATCTTCAATAATTTTTCTGCTGCTCATCCACAAAACACCATAGCCATTGCTCCCCTAATTCGGCTGAACTGATTACAGCATGTCCGGTTTCTTCATAGTGACGGCGAGAATGCTGATGTTCTGACGAGTCGCAGCACAGCATCTTGCCGCACGTCTGACAAATACGAAGATGTACCCAGCGACCATTAATCCGAATGCACTCTTCACAGCGAAACTGGGGATAGTTGGCTTTAGGGATTAGGTTTTCTAGAGTTAGTTCATTGAGGTGTTGGCAGGGCATAGGGTTTCCTGATGAGTGTATGAGTTGGAGTTGTTCCTTGAATGCTTCCAATTCTAGGGTTTAAACTGGCGATCGCTTCTTCTCAAGTGGATGGAACTTAATATAAATCCAGATACTCTAACCAAAGAGATCGAATGCTCAATTGAGGCAATCTGATGGCGACTTATCTGATTACAGGGGCAAATCGCGGTATTGGTTACGAATACTGCCGTCAACTTAAACAACGGGGAGATACGGCGATCGCAGTCTGTCGCACTGCTGCTACGGAACTGAGGGATTTGGGTGTGCAGGTAGAGGAGGGGATTGATATCACTTCAGATGCTTCGGTTGCAGATTTACGCGATCGTCTGGGTGATAGTGCGATCGATGTCCTGATTAATAATGCTGGAATAGTAAAGCGCGTAACGCTGGAAGACCTTGATTTTGACAGTATTCGCGAACAGTTTGAGGTCAATGCGATCGGTGCCCTGCGGGTAACCCATGCACTCCTTCCCAACCTGAAAGCGGGTTCCAAGATTGCGCTGATGACGAGTCGGATGGGTTCGATCGCAGATAATACCTCTGGCAGTTCCTATGGCTACCGGATGTCTAAAGTGGCGTTGTCGATGGCAGGCAAGTCGCTATCTCATGACCTCAAACCGCGTGGGATTGCGGTGGCAATTCTGCATCCAGGGTTAGTTCAAACCCGCATGACGAATTTTACATCGGGTGGCATCACGCCGGAAGAGTCTGTGAGGGGGTTGTTGGCTCGGATTGATGAGTTGACGCTGGAGAACACGGGTACTTTTTGGCACGCTAATGCAGAGGTGTTGCCGTGGTAAGTCCGTGTTCTAATTCAAGAATTGGAAGGACAGCCTGCTGAACGCACTGCCGCAATAATTCTGGCAAGCGATCGCTAACATTGAGTCAGTTGTTCTAAGAGGTCGTTGGGAATTGCGATCGTGATAGTTGCCACAGCGGGAGCCGCGCAATAACTACACTATTGGCTATTCTATGAGGAAATCAGTTTGAAGGTACACAGTGAGAATGATGGTGAAAGGCGGGATGATTGCCCCTCATCCCCCAACCCCTTCTCCCACAGTGGGGAGAAGGGGAGTAAGACGATGAAGGAAGCTGGAAATCTGGAACGGTGGGAGGTTCCTAGAGAGTTGGAAGTGAAGATGATAGAGATTGCGCGGCAGTTTCGGAAAGAACCAACGCCGAGTGAGGCAATTTTATGGAAGGCACTCAGGAAACAGCAGGTAGAAGGACGAAAGTTTCGTC
>DATNPV010000019.1:0-8713 GCA_036703055.1 Waterburya sp. | reverse complement strand
GCGGCTTCCAAAGACGGACAGGTCGATAAGGCGTTGGCCCACTGAATTGGATTAGCCATTGGTTTTGCCAAATTTAATCCCGATGCCGATTCCTGGTTGTGGGAGTTTGCAGGCGGTTCAAGCCTTATCATAGCTCTAAGAGCGACTGGGAGATAGGGGCTAGGAAATAGTCGTTGGAGACTTTTGAAGCCCAGGCAGATGCGAGGCGCGTTTTTCGAGATTTTTCCTCGTCTTGCTTGTGACTCTTGTCTGTTTCCGCGCTGATGGGTTATTGGTAGCGAACCTACTTCACATAAGTTAATATGTTAATAGGTCAGATTACTCATGTGTTAAGTAGACAGGTGGTGAGAAAAGATGGGCAAAATCTTAAAAAATAAAGACTAAGTCCTCGATGAAGTCACTTTTTTGAGCTATGACTGTCAATGGGGACTGTGACACACACGGTTTTCAAGGATTGAGGAGTAGGTAGCGTAGCCTAGACATCAAATTGTCAGACCTAAGTTAAGTAACTTAAAGTACAGTTTGAGCCCAAGACCCCCATACCCTTAAATAGGGATTGGCATGGTCGAATAGCTAAAAAGCACTCATCAGCTAAATCGCTACTCACCGAACCTAACTGAAAAAACCTAAAACAGGCAAAACTTAACAAGTGTCTGTACTAAAGTACAGGAGATAGGAAAAGGAAGGCAATGAGCGACATTCAAGAACAAATCCAAAAAGAGCGTGAAGCGGCTCGAGCTGTCTGTGATCTCCAAGGCGCAGCCTCTGGTGACTGTGCAGCAGCTTGGGATGCCGTGGAAGAACTCCAAGCGGAAGCTGCTCATCAGCGGCAAAAAGAAAAGCCAAAAACCGCGTTTGAGAAATACTGCGACGCGAACCCGGACGCAGATGAGTGCCGGGTTTACGACGACTAACGTTAACTCCCGATCATCAGACTCGCCTGATTTAAGCAGGCCAATTAAGGCCACGAGCAGCTGGAATTCTCTCCAAGAGGGTTCCAGCTACTTCTTGTTAAGAGAGCAATTTGCTCCTGCCCGACTCGTAGAGTCCTGCCCTTGAAGAGAAGTGCGTTGGTTCTCTGAAAATGGGGCATGTACTGTCCTCGCTGCAATAACATAGATAAAGGTCATTTCGGCAAAGAGCAATGCAAGGCGAATTTCTTCGATCCCTAGTTTGGGCAGACTACCGATTAGCAGTGTTGTTTGCGGTGATCATCCCGTTGATTCTGCTCATCTGGGCTTTTGCTCAGAAGGTGGATTCGATGGTACGTCTATTGATTATCTACTGGCGTGTTGCCAGTCTCTTGGCGATTACGATTTACCTGTTCATCGCCAGTATGCCCATTGGTTTTATTTCGGGTTGGTTCGCCCGTATCCTAATTCCTATTGCTTTGTGGTTTTGGGTTGATGTGAACGACGATATCGAGGATCGACCCCAGAGCCCTTTGAAGCTGGCGCTGACATCATGGCGCTGGGCCATTACCTCGTACTGTATTGTGGGTGCTTTAGCGACTATTCCATTCCTAAGTTGTGCTTTTGTTGGAGGAGCGATAAAAACTCCCTTCTGCCAAGTTTGGGTAGAACCACCTTTATTGTTTAAAGAGTATTTCCATCACAACTCCAAACCGGGATTTCTAGGTTTTCTGGGAATGGCGGGATTGCTGATTTACGTCTTTTACTTAAGCTATTTCGTCCTGATTCGGTTGGGTAAGCAAGGGCGCTCAGCCATGGAACAGTAATAAACAGCTGGAGTGGATTAGCAATTGGTGATGAGTGATTCCATAGGGCGGCGTTTAGAGCAGTACACGATTAAGCGTCCACAAGAGGTCTTAATTGTTACGGCTGAAATTGATGGAGAAGAAGACCAAATTGCCATCTTCAAAGGCTTTTCCAGCTCTTTGATGCGTCCGACAGCCTTTGACCCGGATGTACCTGTGCTACCTCCAGAGGCAAAAATTGTCACGATCGATCGAGTGGTTAGTCCCTACAACCCTGATGCACCTCGTTACCTCCAGCAAGGGCTGACTTGGGACACCATGCAACAGTTATTGGCAGAAGTTGGGGTTTAATTAACGTGAATTCGATGAACCTCTCCGCGTTGAGGAGTGGTTTGGGCAGGGAGGGGTCTTTTAGCCTCCGTTGAATTCACGCTGAGTTCGTCAGATTTCCCCGCTTAATCCAGTCGTGCTAGTGAGCAGCAGACTCATCCTGAAGATTACTCAAGTTGAAGAGGAATGGGAAATTCGTTTTTGAGTCACCACCCATAACCAGGACTTTGGGCATTTGAGCTCCCCCCTCTCTCCAAGCTTCGATCGCTTCTTTTTGTAGTACTAACGAACCCCCTTGTGCTCGGAGAGTTTCAGCTAACAATCGTTGTGCCTCGGCTTTTCCCCTGGCACGGTTGATTTCCGCTTGTGCTTGTTGTTCTGCTTCTTGCGCTACATAAACGGCTCGTTGTGCCCGTTGTTCGGCAATTTGTTTTTCCTCAACTGCCTTAGAAAACTCTGGGGAGAATGTGAGGTCAACAACGCTCGTATCCAGTACGATGATGCCGTACTTTTCCAAGCGTTCACCTAAAGCCATGTCAAAGTCTTGCTTGAGTTCAGATCGCTTGGTAATTGCTTCTTCAACCGTTCTTCTGGCGGCAGCAATTTTAAAAGATTCCTGAGTCTGAGGCGCAATAATTTTTGAGACAATATTTTGTAACGTTCCCTGTTTCCTTCTGATCTCAACGACCTGAGTGGGGTCGAGGCGAAAGTTGATTGCGAAACTCGCAGATAAATCCTGCAAATCTCGGGTGGAACTCTGCGCCGGGACTTCAAACTTTTGTACGGTCACATCATAGATATCTACGGTTGAAATTAGGGGGGGTTTAAAGTGAACGCCCTCTAGTAAAGCACCATCTTTGGCTTTGCCTAAGATGCTCAAGACTCCTGCTTGCCCTGGGTTGACGATCACAAACGAACTAAAACTGAGGAGAAGCAGGGCTGCTGCTAAAATCCCCACGATGACAGTTTGCCAATTCTGTGAATTTTGATACTTCAAGTCCTACTCTCCTTTTACGAGACACTGAGGACTATTTCCAGCCTAGCAAGCTTGTAAGAGGTGAGCATTACCCACCCCCATACTTACCTCTGACAAATTTTCCAGGCTGGGCAATGCTCAGCCTCAAGACTACTTCGCTGCTGCTGCCACTCGATTACCCCAATCGATATAGGGCAACTGAGAAGCCGTAGCCTGAATTTGGTCAGATTGGGCGACAAGTTGTCCGCAACTATCCCAGCTACCTGTAGTCAGCATTTGTCTTGGCCCCTCAGCCATCGACACAGAGGCTTGAAAGTCGCCGCAGTGGACTTGCATACCCTCTAAATCCACTGATATCTGAGCTTGGGGATTTTCTTTGAGAATGGCCTGTAACTGCTGAATCGTCTCCGCTGGAGCTGTTACGCAAGGAATGCCAATCACCACGCAATTACCAAAGAAGATTTCGGCAAAACTCTCTCCCAAAATGGCTTGAATCCCCCATTTCGACAAGGCTTGAGGAGCGTGTTCTCGCGAGGAACCACAGCCAAAGTTGCCGTTAACGACTAAGATATTAGCGCCTTGATATTGGGATTGGTCAAACGGGTGTTCCCCCTTAGCATGAGTGCGGTCATCAGCAAAGGCTTGTTCTCCCAAACCATCAAACGTGACGCACCGCAAAAAACGAGCGGGGATAATTCTATCGGTATCAATATCATTCCCTACCAAAGGAATTCCCCGTCCCGAAACTGTTTTGATTTGACTCATTAATTCAATCCTCTTTGCTTACTTTTTACCCACTACAAAAAATGTTGTGTTTTCGTGCCAAACACCTTGCTCGGTCGCTAAGGTTTCGATTTCTGTCTTGAATTCCGCTTTCAATTGCTCCATTTGTTCCTCTGATAAATGAAATAGAGGATGACCGTTTGCATGAAGCCATTTACCTTTCCAGTAATTTTTAGCCTCATCGAGGCTGAGGTAACTGCCAAATTGCTCAGTTTTGATTTCGATGTCTTTAAACCCTATCTCTTGAAGTAGGGTTTGGCATTTTTGCGGGCTTCCAAGCGGTTCGTGGAGATTCGGCAGCGAAAGGCCATACTTAGCGCAGACATTAGTAATGACAGGCGTGAAAAACGATGTCCTAGACCAACAGGAAAAAGCGACAATTCCCCCCTTTTGGAGCCAGCGATACCAATTGTGCAACGCAGATGGAATGTCACTCAGCAACACAATGGCTGTGGCACAGAAAATCGCATCGAAACGTTCATCCTCAAAGTTGATCGTTTCGGCATCCGCTTCAATCAACTCGATGTTTTGTAACCCTGCTGCTGCGATTTTTCGTCGTGCTTGGTTGAGCATTCCTGGAGTAAAATCGACGCCGACGACTTTACCTTCAGCGCCTACCCTCTGAGCAGCTGCGATCGCGACTATTCCCGTCCCCGTCGCTATATCCAAGATATGTTGTCCGGGTTGCAGTTGCGCTAATTCAACCAGAGGAATCGCTCGACGATAGGTGAAATCATTGTCATAGGTCGTTCTCGCCTCATAGAACGCGATGATTTCCTGCTTATAGGGGTTGGGACTCATCTGCTGGGTCATTCTGTGTTTATCGTTATTGACTCCCCTCAGTCCCCCCTTGTCAAGGGGGGAAGCAAGTCTGTTCTATTCCTCTCTTAGTAATGGGGGTTAGGGGGGTAGTGCAAGATGTGATTACACTAACTCCCGAACATCTGCCACTTCACCCTTCACCGCAGCCGCAACGACCATCACCGGACTCATCAGCAGTGTGCGTCCTGTTGCCGAACCTTGACGCCCTTTGAAATTGCGGTTCGATGAAGACGCACTCAACTGGCTACCCTGGAGTTTGTCGGGATTCATCGCCAGACACATGGAGCATCCTGGTTCTCGCCATTCAAACCCCGCTTCCTGGAAGATTTTATCCAATCCTTCCGCTTCCGCTTGCTGTTTCACCCGTTCCGAACCGGGGACAACAAACGCCTTGACTCCTTCAGCTACGTGCTTGCCTTTGGCAAATTTAGCCGCTTCTCGCAAGTCACTCAATCGCCCGTTCGTGCAGCTACCGATAAAACACACATCGACTTTGGTGCCTCGAATCGGTGTTCCTGGGTTCAGGTGCATGTATTGGTAGGCTTCTTGTGCGATCGCACGTTCGCTTTCTGGCAATGTATCGGGTGTAGGAATCGCTTCGTTCACGGCAATTCCTTGACCGGGAGTAATCCCCCAAGTCACGGTAGGCGCAATCTCCGCCGCATCAAAGGTAACGACATCATCGTAAACGGCATCCTCCTCGCTGCGGAGGCTCGTCCACCACTCTACGGCTTTATCCCAGTCTGCACCGTAGGGAGCGAAGTCTCGACCGTTGAGGTACTCAAACGTCACCTGATCCGGGTTAATATAGCCGCAACGCGCACCACCTTCGATCGCCATGTTGCAAACCGTCATCCGTTCTTCCATGCTCATTTGCTCGAAGGTAGTCCCTGCAAACTCATAAGCGTAACCCACGCCACCTTTTACGCCCAGAGTGCGGATGATATGGAGGATGACATCTTTGGCATAAACTCCGGGGGTTAATTTGCCGTTGACCTCAACTTTGCGGACTTTGAGCTTAGACAGGGCCAAAGTTTGGGAAGCCAGTACATCGCGGACTTGAGAGGTACCGATGCCGAATGCGATCGCACCAAACGCGCCATGTGTAGACGTGTGAGAATCGCCGCACGCGATCGTCATTCCAGGTTGGGTTAAACCCAATTCCGGTGCAATGACATGGACAATGCCTTGACTTCCAGACCCAATGTTATAAAAACGAATGCCGTACTCTTTACAGCTTTTTTCTAAGGCTTGCATCATCTCTTCTGCCAAGACATCGGCAAAAGGACGCGCTTGGTTATCGGTAGGAACAATGTGGTCTACTGTCGCGACAGTGCGATTAGGATACAGCACCTTTAGTCCCCGTTCCCGCAACATAGCAAAGGCTTGGGGACTGGTAACTTCGTGGATTAAGTGTAAACCAATAAATAACTGAGTCTGACCCGAAGGTAAAGTGCTTACGGTATGTAAGTCCCAAACTTTATCAAATAGTGTTCTAGCGCTCATCAGAAAAGGCAGATACCTTGAATCTAAGGGTAGTGACACGTCACCAGTTGCGATCGGCGAACGGTCAAGGGCTCAAATTTCCTATTGTAGAGCGATTAGGCAAAGCGTACCAGTAAAGCTGAGTTGGTCAGCCATAGGCACCATTAGGTAGGAATCCCAACAGTTGCTTTAATCTTTCATCTGCTCCTTCATAGCAATGGCTGGGCATTTGATAATTCATAAATGGTTCGTATTTGTGTCCAACCAATCTCTTTGCATAGGTAATTTGGGTAATGTAACGAGTGACAGAGGAAGAGTTTCTAGAACCTCTATGCCATACTTGATTGTTAAAGCAAACCGCAGAACCCATTGCTCCCAAGCAGCTATGAACTTGATCTTCATATTCTGAAATATCACCGTTGCAAAGCTTACCAAATAGATGCGAGCCTGGAATGACCTGAGTTGGTCCATTGTCTTGAGACAACACATCTGTCAGGTAATAATTGACAGTGAAGGCAAGCACGTTGAGGCGAATGTTGGTTAAGGGTCTGCCGTCGAGGGAGAGTGCATGTGGCGTATCGTCTTGATGCCATGAATTTTTAGCTAATCCATCAGTCTCTGGCGGAATCTTAAATGAGTTATTGTGGATAACGTGAATCACATTAGCGTTAGGAATTCCATCACCCATTGAATAACCTGTTCCGTTTGCTCCACCAATTAAATGTTCGGCAAATGTAACGATCGGTTCTAAAGCAAAAAGGTCTAGATTAGGTTGGGAATGCTCAAACATTCGTTTCATTATTTTTTTTGATTGCTGATACTTATTCCCCTCATTTTTCTTTAGAATTTCATCTAAATCATTTCTCAAAAACTGACATTGTTCGCGTGTTAACACGTTGTGAATAACGATAAATCCATTGGCATGAAAAAACTCAATCCACTCATTTAATTGCTCTGGAGTTGGTTTCTGACCAGCTAAGTATTCAGGCATTTTTTTTTACCGTTGTGCCAAGCTATAAGTCGGTCGGCATTAATACTTGTCGTTGAGACAAGGCAGAGGGCTCTAGGGCAGAAGGCAGAAGGGAAGAAGATTTTAGTTTCTTAATAGTTTTTTACATGCCTTCGTTTATTGATGCCTACCTACTTAGTTCTAGGATCGCTCATTAATGGCGATCTTGGCAGCAAAACCTGCCCAACTACGTCTCCCTAGAAGACAAGTAATGCTCAAACCGCTCTCGTAGTTGTTCAACTGTCAGATTCTGACTCCAGTATTCGACTAGGGCGTGACCAAATGCCCAAGCGTTGCGATCGGGTGAAGCGGGGTTTTCCAACAGCAAAGGCCAAATGGATAGTAAGTCAAAGTTGCGAATGTTCGACTCGCCCGAACTCAACAGTGAGAACAGATCATAAGCCATCTGAAGTTTACCAATGACGACGGGCAACTGTTCCACAGGAATTTGCTCGGCTAGCAGATAGGCTAAGGTTGGCTGTCCGGTTGTTAGTGTGGCAATGAACTGGAGGACGGGACTTTTGAGCAGTGCAGTTAGTCCCTGTGTAGTCGCCATTTGGAAGGTGTAATTGTCAATAATTTTGGCAGCAGCGACGGTGCGGGCTTCGAGGTTACGCAAAAAGCGGGCAAGACGGAGTTGCTTGACAGGGTCGATCACATCCACCAGTGCTAACGATAGCGCGTCCACTCCCCAAGCCGTTCGACCCGTTTTGCTCTCACCCGTGACGACAGGTAGAACAAAGTCGCAGAAGTCATCCAGTAATTCCGCGCGATACTCAGTGGCTTCCCGAATCGCTTTTTCCTTGGGTCGATCGCCCCATTCCCAATCATAAGGGGGTTCCCACTCGCGGATGGGACGCAGGCGATCCACTTGGGTAACAATTGCGATCGCAGGTAAGTCTGCAATGTCTGCCTTCATGTCTTTGAGAAAATCCACATCCATTTGCAAGGCAGGATCGAGGGCAGGAGTAACAAGCAACAGCAAATCGGCGTTGGTGGCATAGTCCAGCACCAGTTCCCGCAAATCGGCACGGTTCACTTGTTCGTAACCTGGAGTATCCCAAAGTGTCAGGGTTTCTCTGGATTGGGACTGCCAGTGGTAATTTTGAATGCGATCGGTACTGGGCAAAACATCAACTTCAGCAAGATCGGCTTGAAACAAGGTATTAATCAAGCTGCTTTTTCCCGAACCCGTTCGTCCCACTAGTAAAATATTGACGGGTTTTTGCTCGACTGCCTCGGCGGGTTCTGCTTGAGTTAGAATTTCTCGGAGCGTTTGGGTTTTCGCCTTGGGTAGCGTCGGGGTGGAAGAGGGTTGAGAAGAGAGTGTAGAAGAGAAGGATGCTGGCAAGGTGCTACCTCCGTAGAGTGCGATCGCTTGCCGAGATAAGTTTCGCAGTGCCGCCTCCCGCAGTGATTGACCCAAATTAACGAGTAATTGCTGAGTAGCTTGGTTACTGGAACCTTGACTCGCGACTCTGGCGGCTGCCGCCACAGGATTTAAAACCCACTGCGCCCAGTTCCAAACTTGCCAAAGTTTACGGGCAGTTGGCTCTAGTTTACGGTAGACTTCGTAAGCTTGGTAAACCTG
>DATNPV010000018.1:0-5381 GCA_036703055.1 Waterburya sp. | reverse complement strand
TAACCGGCAACATTCTTGACCACCCGACCCCCAGCTTTAGCGATTTGCCCATCACTACGGACAAAGGAAATCCCCAGTAGCATATCCCGCACTCCCCCATACCGCTGACGCCAAGACCCACTATCAGCGGTGGCAACAATTCCCCCCACAGTAGCCTCTTGAGGATAGGCGGGGTCGAGGGGCAGAAATTGATGCTCTTTGGCGAGAAGATTCTGTAGGTCAGCTAATTTTACTCCAGCTTCTACCGTAACAGTCAGGTCGCCCACCGCATAATCAATCACTCGGTTCAGACGTTCGGTACTAATGACGATGTCCACCTCCTTCGTTAAACCACCCCAGCCTAATTTACTGCCATTACCGCAGGGGAGGACACTCCAGATGTTATTGTGAGCGCAGGTGATGAGACTCGCCAGCTCTTCAACTGTATTGGGGTAAACAAGCCAATTCGGAAACTTTTCTGTTGTTCTGTTGATTCGCTCTTGCCAGATTGATGACAGATGTTCCCAATCACAGATGGCAGACTCGTCAACAATAGATGCAAGGTTTTGCGCGATCGCGTTCATGCTTTTGATTAATCCTTATTTAGGTAGTGGCTCCCAGCTTACCTATCTGATTTTTGTCAGCCGTTTGTCAATAGACCTGTTTTGAAAGTCTCCGAAGGAGATAAGTTTAAGTAATAGGTTGAGGAATAGGCGTGAGTGCAAGATGATAACCGAGTTGTGTAGCACGATGACAAAGGCGCTGGAGTAAACGGTCTTGTTGACGTTTCTCAAGATAATTAGCGCCTAGGTCTAGGTAAGGCTCACAGCAGGAGTGAGTGGGGCCACAGCCAGGTTCACAAGCACTTTGTGTGTCAATCAATTGAGCAATTTGGTGGTCAAAAACAGCGATTTGTTCTTCTAGAAAATCCCGATGGGTAAGATGTTGAGCGATCAAAAAGCGATGATGGTCACGCACCCGTCCTTGTAAGGCTTTCCATAGCTACATGAGTAATCCCTAAACTACTCAACCAGCTTGAGAGTAAGAGTAGCTCCTGAGTCGTGATACCAAAACTACGGGTTTCCTTAGTTAGCTTTCCGTTCTCAGTTGACCATAGACAACTCACAACGACGAGCTTTTTATCAACATCTATGCCAGCACAACAGGAATAGGTGATTTCCATCTTCTGTTCCCTCAATCTTTGGGAAACTGGCTAGATACTCTAGATAGAAAGATTCTGTTTTACCTGTTTCCCGCTTTTAAGTTATCGGTTTTCACGATGGAGTGTGCCTTTGAGTTTCAGAGTCTGTCTCTTGCTCAGGCTCAATGCACTCTTGTCTAAGCCGACCTCTACGCCAGTCTCTAGAGATGATTATATTTTCATTCTGGAGTGTGAGCGCTACGCTCATGGATGTCTCTTGCAAAAGTCGAATTTACCCCCCCTCAGTCCCCCCTTGAGTTCGGCGGGAAATTAGCTCCCTCCCCTGTCCTCCCCTTGCCAAGGGGAGGTGCCGCAGGCAGAGGGGTGGGAGGGTTGGGGTGGGGTCAGAGATATTTGTGCAAGAGGTCTAGTAATAGATCATAGGTAGGAGAAACATCAATTACCAACTACCCATCTGACCTATTACCAACTATTGCTCTTCAGCCTGGAGAATTTGTGGGACTTTGAAGAAATCACCATCTTGCTCTGGAGCCTCGCCAAGCAGAGCTTCCCGATCTGGATAGGGTTGTAACTCGTCGGGTCGGGTTACGTTACTCACATCAATTGCCCGTGTCGTTGGTGGGACATCGGTTGTGTCTAATTCACTCAGCTGTTGGAAATACTCAAGAATGCTAGTGATCTGAGCGGTCATTTGCTCTTCTTCCTCCGCTGTCATCTCCAAGCGGGCAAGGTTAGCAACTTTACGAACTTGTTCGCGGTCAATTATGGACATGGTTAGGGGTTGAAAGGTTGAAGGTTGGAAGGTTGAAGGTTGAAGGTTGAAGGTTGAAGGTTGAAGGCTATAGTTGCTAACTGTTAACTGGCTTCCCTTACGAACTTTCAACTTGCTAACTTTCAACTTGCTAAGTAAGCTGCAACGATTTAAAAGTAGACATCCATCCCTGAGCGACCTGTGGTTTTGAGCCAGTTTTGCGCCTCGATGTAGTTATTAGGAGCCATGCGAATGGCTCGCTTCCAATACTCAGCTGCTTTGTCAAACAAGGCTTCAGCCGCTTCAGACTTCCCTGCTTCTTTGGCCTGTTCACCCTGGTAATGGTAAATCACGGCAACGTTGTTAAGCGCTTGAGGGAGGCGGGGGTTAAGTTCGAGCGCCTCATGATAGAGTTCTAAAGCTTGCTCATGCTCACCGTTGCTGGTGTAAATCAAACCCATGTTGTAAAGGATATAGCTGCGATCGTACGGGTCTTCTTCTAGTGTCAGAGCCTCTTTATAATTATCCATCGCTTCGGCATATTCTCCATCAGCTTGAGCTGACATGCCGTCACGGTAGTAGGCAAAGGCTTCTTTAGCTCTCTTTTTGGTAGGCATAACCTTCAGGATTATATCTGCCATTACAGTGAAGCTTTTATCAATGAAGTTATCGTTACGTTGACTTCTGGGCATAGATACCTATATGTTATTGCGCTCAATGGATTAGAGTAGCTTGCCGACGTGGGGTTTTTGGATGCTACTAGTTAATTTAGCGTTGATTGGACGGTTCTGAATTCGTCACCCAGCGCTTGGGCAACGGCTTGCCAGTCTAACACGGCAACGAGTTCATCTACCAAAGGGGCTCAGTAGACAAACTCCAGAACGTGTATGCCGCTGCCACAGCCTCCACAAGGCAGCTGCACAACTATTTTTCTTTATCTAGGATGGATAAGTAAGCGATTATACGAAACTTAAGATGAAAGTTTCTAAAACTTTATCTTTACTTGGAGCAATTTGTGTACTGGGTACGGTGGCGGCTTGTACGCCTGGTAAGTCAAACAATGCCATCAATCCAGAGTCTAGCAGCAGTTCCATAAACAATAGCCCTGCCGCGCCTAACAGTACGACTACGCCAACAGGCTCAACTGCTAAATCTACGGAGGCAACCCAGACTAATCAGTCTGCTCGAAGTGCGCAGAACACGACGAATTCAGAAAAACCCAGCACAAAAACCGACACAATTAGCATTGAAGGGGAAAAGACTCAAGTTACCCTCAAGCTTTACGATAGAGCGAATGGGGTGTTTACCACCTATTACCCTGAAAAGGATTTTATTGCCCAATCTCGTACTTTGGGTGAAGGAACAGGTACTCAGTTTATTTACAACGTAGATGGGCGCCAAAATCAAAATGTCTTTGTTGCCCTGTTCTTTCCTACTAAGGCAACGACATTAGAACAGCTCAAACAAGTTGCACAACAGCGCGGATTAATTCAGCCGGATCAGTGGAAAGTGGTTACTCGAACTACAGAGGTTCCCTATTCCTGGGCTAAGGAAAAAATTGTCTACCAGAAACGTGGCAGTGCCCAGAATTTAGGCGGTGAAGTGTATGTGGGTGAAGCTAACGGCAAAGCCTTCTATGTCGTTACTCATTATCCAGCAGAATATGGAGATGGGTTTGGGCCAAGAGCTAATCTGATTTTGAAGAATTTGCAAGTTAATGATTAATCGATTTCACCTAATTGCAAACTCACTAAATGGAAACTAGCCCCCTCTCCTTGGTAAGGGGAGGGTTGGGGTGGGGTAGGCAATTCAAAATGTTCTGATATGGCAGTCTTTTTTGATGGGTGAAAAGCAACAAACCACAGAGCCACAGAGAACATAGAGAAAGAGAAGAGAGAATTTTACAACTCGTTAAGCTTTTGGCTGTGCCTCTGCCGATTTCTGATCGGCAGAGCATCAAACTTATCCTATTTCTCTAAATTTGCTGCTTTTGGCCATATTGTTCTGCTTCCTTCACCAGATTCAGCAGTTCTGAACTTTTCAAATCAGATAAGCGCTGCGGAAAAAATAGACCTCGTACACCATAATTAAATATCCCTCCATATTCTCTGACTTTGAGGAGTCCTCGTTCCTTCGGATTCCAGTGCACGGGGACTGGGCTGATATGGGGAATCACTTTAAAACCGTAAGCGCGGTACACCAGTAGTGAGCGCAGCATGTGTGCCTTATCTGTCACCAAGATAATTCGCCGAATCCCTTGAGGTTGTAGGATGGCTGCTGTGAAAACGGCATTTTCATCAGTAGTTAATGAACAATTTTCTCCATCTAAAACTTGCTGAGGAATGCCTTTTTCTTCCAGTAGTTCAATTAAGTTTGGGGCATCTTTTCTTCCACTGGCAAAAATCTTTGGTGCACGTTTAGCTTGCCAAAGCTCAGCTGTTGTATTAACTCGGTCATGCATTAAAGGCCATCCCCGTCCTAGTACGACAATGGCATCGGCTGGTGTACCGGGGTCGCTGGGAAGAAAAGCGGTTAAGGATTGATTCGCTCCCAATACGAATAGCGGTAAAAGTGCTGTCACCCCAAACAGTAATAAAAAGCCTTTTGGGCTTCTCAACCAACGTCTCCGGCTGGGGTTCTTGAGAATCCAATGAATCCCCCAAACAATGAAGAGGAATAGTAAAAGGAAGAGCAGAGGTTTATTCAACCATTGCAGCTGCCAGGAGTTGTCGTATACAGAAACTTTACCGATGGTGCGATCGCACAAATTTGAATCAAACATTTAGAGGTGTTGAGAAACCAATTTTTGCAACTTGTTATGAGCTTTTATGCCAAGTTTAATGCTCTCAATAGCCGTGAGAAATATTGTCCTATCCCCACTAGAGCAAATTAAAGAGAAGTGACTATTGTTAATTTCATTAATTTTATTTACTTTTGTAAAGAAATGCCAATGAACTCATGAATTCTTAGTGAAGGCTTTAAAATTAAAAGACTTGCGAAAAGATTTAGTAAATTCGCCTCCAAGCGCCGAAGAATTGACTGAGCCAAGTTTTTCCTGACTCGCCTTAGAGACAGGGTGGGCATCATCTTTACAGATTTTCTATAAGCAGGCATCAAATCCGGACTCAGGCTGAGCCATCAGATCATGATTTTTGGTGGATGTCCCAAGGGCGATGCTGAGGTGCAAGGACGTTAGCTCCTATGGCAGAATTACAAGATTCGCCCACCCCTGACCCCTGACCCCTTTATCCCAGAAAAAAGGATTGTTTATTTCTGTGACTGGCGACATAAAATGTAAAGTCGAGCAGTTTCGACCCAACTGGGTATGATAACTGAATTAAGTAACTCAGATGCGATGCCTCTTAGCAGTTCAAGGCGTTGGCAAGAAGCGTGGTGGGATAAATACTATGTCGCTAGTTGTTCAAAAATACGGTGGTACTTCTGTTGGTTCAGTTGAGCGCATTCAAGCCGTTGCTCAGCGTGTGATCA
>DATNPV010000010.1:0-28526 GCA_036703055.1 Waterburya sp. | reverse complement strand
TCGGGGACTTCTTGCCTTTACTGTGGATGACTTTTTGTATGTTGTAAGTTGTCAGCGCACCTTTTTTGAGGGGGAAACTCCGGCATCGATAGAGCAAGAGGTTGAGGGATTGAAATATCAACTTTTAGAGTTTCTTGATACCCTGGAATTTACTTAACCTGACATCTCCTAGGACTATAGAAATCAGAATTTAGCAATAGCTGTAGGGTGGGCACTGCACATCAACGATAGAATCAGCTTTTTCTGTTCTAATACCAATTTCATAAAATAGCGCTACACATCCACCCCCCCACAGGGCTTACTAAATGGGGAGCCGGAATAGCATCTGTAGCAAGCATTGAGGAAATTGGTATAATTGATACGCTGTATTTTTTGCACGGCAAACCAGTTAGGATTTGCTTGGGCAAGCAGAGGGATATAGTCGGGTAGTTGACTGCCATGAGTATGAGTTCGTGCCTAAACTACCCAGGCATCTAGTTGAGTCTGAGTGAGAGTAGCTAGTCCTCCCGTGGGTAGTGTCAATTCTCGGTTTTCCTTGCAGTCCTATTTGATTGGTGAGATAGATTTTTTAACCACACTATATGAAAAAAATCCTGTAGAGACGTGCCAACAGCCCTGCGGGCATCCTTCGGCAGGCACGTCTCTACATTGTGTGCATTCAAACGAATTTGATATCAGGATTGATTGAGGATTGACATATCATCAATAATCTGAGCAACTCCAGTCTCTAAGACTCCATCTCTGCAAGTTCCATCCAGCGCTCAGTTGCCTTGTCGATCGCCTGATTCAACACTTCCAACTGCTGGTACAATTCCTGAACCTGGGTCACTTTACCCGGAGGAGCATTGAAAAGCGTTTTCTCAACCTCAGCTTTTTGAGCTTCTAGTTGAGGAATCTTCTCTTCGAGTTCTTCAAACTCTTTGCGTTCCCAGTTGGAAAGCCTGCGCGACTTACCATTACGGGAAGAGGATTTTTCGAGTTTCTCAGCTTTCGGTAATTCAGCTTTTTTCGACTCTTGAGTACGCTGTTGTTGGGCAGATTCTGCTTCTTCTGCTTGCTTGTAATCCAAATAGACAGAGTAGTTGCCGGGATATTGACGGATGTTACCTCCTTCTTCCAAGGCAAAGATTTTCTCGACTGTGCGATCGAGGAAATAGCGATCGTGGGACACCGCAATGACGCAACCGTTAAAATCTTCTAGGTATTCTTCTAGTACCGAGAGCGTTTGTACATCTAAATCATTCGTCGGTTCATCGAGAATAAGGAGATTAGGCGCACTCATCAGCACTCTCAGCAGGAACAAGCGACGTTTTTCACCCCCAGAAAGCTTGTGAATCGGTGAATACTGCTGGTTGCCGGGGAACAGAAAACGCTCCAGCATTTGCGAGGCAGTAATTAGGGTACCATCAGATGTTTTTACGTATTCTGCAATTTCTTTGAGGTAGTCAATTACGCGCTGATTTTCATTAATTGCTCCGAGTAAATCTTCAGAATGCTGGTCAAAATAGCCGATGTGAACGGTTGCACCAATCTCGACTTTGCCGGAATCCGGTTGCACACGCTCGGTGATAATATCCATCAAGGTAGATTTACCTGCACCATTGCCGCCGATAATCCCTACCCGGTCATCCGGGCTAAATTCGTAGGTAAAGTTTTTAATTAATGTGCGCCCATCGTAGGCTTTAGAAACATGCTCTAATTCAATGACTTTCTTGCCAATCCGACGACCAGGAGTAGAAATTTCCACCTTACCTTGAGCTTGTTTGAACTCCTTGGCTTGCATGTCGTGGATGCGGTCAATTCGCGCTTTCTGCTTGGTACTGCGAGCTTTTGGCCCTCGTTTGAGCCATTCTAACTCCCGGCGCAACACGCCCTGATGTTTGCGCTGACTGCTTGCGGCGGCTTCTTCTGCTAAGGCTTTTTTTTCTAAATAGTAAGAATAATTACCAGAGTAGGTGTAGAGGTCACCTCGGTCAATTTCGATAATGCGGTTCGTCACCTGATCGAGAAAATAGCGATCGTGAGTAATGAGCAGGAGTGCTCCTCTAAAACCCGTCAGGTAATTCTGCAACCACTCAACTGAATTGGCATCCAGATGGTTCGTTGGCTCATCCATCAGCAATACCTCTGGATCGGAAAGTAAAGCCGCCGCTAGTGCGATGCGCTTGCGGTAACCACCGGATAAACTACCAATCCGAGCATCGAAGTCTGCAATGCCTAACTTAGTGAGAATAATTTTTGCCTTTGTCTCCAAATCCCATGCATTTGTCGTTTCCATGCGCTGTGTCACCGCAGAGAGACGAGTGAGGAGTTGGCTATTTTCTGGCTGGTGAGCGAGTTTGTGCGAGAGTTCCTCGTACTCGCGGATTAGAGTCATTTGTTCTCCACTATCCGCAAATACCTGTTCTAAGACCGTATGATTTTCATCCAAGTCCGGCTGCTGGGGCAAGTAGACAATCCTGACTCCAGGATTGACGAGGATTTGACCACTATCAATTGGCTCTAATCCAGCAATCATCTTTAACAGCGTGGATTTGCCAGAGCCATTGGTGCCGATTAAGCCGACTTTATCGGTAGCATCGAGACTAAAATTGGCATCTTTGAGGATTTCTTTAATGCCAAAGTCTTTTTTAACAGATTGCAGCGTGAAGATACTCATCGAGTTTATATAGCAAAAGGCAGAAGGCAGAGGGCAGAGGGCTTTTATGCTTACTACTATGCGGTCGTTTGAGCCGTTAAAGAAAGTCCTAACCTTTATGGCGACAGCTAGCGGCACAACTCCCTACATAAAGCACGTTAGCACTCACGAGGGGGAGAGGGAGGGATGGGGGGAGGGGGGGACACGGGGGACAAGGGAGAGAAATTTCTGCGTCTAATTCTGTATAGAGAGCAATACGCCATGCCCCATGCCCTATGCCCCACACCGTCGTTAATGTGGAGCTTACCTGCTGATTAGCAACGGAACACCGAAAGCGAGGAGAATGGAGCTAACTAGATTCGCGACAACAGACACTAACGCTGCATGGGGGGCTGAATGCCGTCTGAGCAGCAACAGCACACTGCATTCTACCAAAACTGAGGTTGTGGAGAAAAACAGCAACGACCTTGGCTCTAGCCGACTAGGTACAAGCATGACGTTCTGGAGCGGGGAGAAAACACTAGGCCAAAACGTCAATAACATGTATCCTACGGCGACAGAGGCGCTGTTTATCAAGAGGGAATCCAGTAGCGATCGCCCAGGCCCTCCCCAATCCATGGCGTTCATCACGACGGCTTCGCTCAACACGATCAGGACAAATAGCGTCAGCAATAGAACCCAAGTGTTATTTGAGTTGAGCGGAATCTTTAAGAAAATACTATTGACAACAATCAGGGGTATCACTATTCCGTATCCCTTGAAGCTGGGAGTAGAGCGTGTCGATCCGTCCACTTGTCAGACGCACCTTATATCCTAGTACTAAGGTCACTGAGTTTCACAGTGATGTTGCTAAGCGATCGCTAAACCTGACTAACAGGCAAAGGGAGTTCTCATGAAGTACAAGAATCGATATATCTTCGCATGGTTAACGCGAATTAGTGTTATCCTTTCCACGTTCCTATTGTCTGTTGGTCTGGTTAGTGCTCAACCTAGACCGACTTCTGCTGAAGCCATTTCCAGTCGAGAACGGCAAGAGTTGGAGCAGTTGCGAGGGGAACGGCAAATTCGACAGCAGGTTCAGGATGAGGTTAACCGGACAACCACGCTGTTCAATGTGATGCTAGTGACCTTGGCGCTACTATTGGGCGCTGCGATCGCAGCCTTGTTCATCTTACGGCGAGCTGTGGTTCGCGAGGTGGCAGAGCTGGTAAGAGAACATCTCAAGGAATTGGGAGAGTTAGAAGGAAAGCTGGCGCGTGCGGATAAAGATGTCGTCAAGATTCTCCGAGAAGCGGAAAATCTTGCGGCTGACCTGCATCAGGAGGCGGATAATTTTCAACAGGATATCCACCTCAAACGAGACAATTTATCCCACTTGCTCTCTGAATTGTCTCAATCTAAGCAAAATGCCTTGGGGGAATTAGATACGCAAATCCAAGAGGCTAAGCAAACGTTAGGAAAATTAGAGACAGACTTTACAACAGCGCTTTCTAACCTACAAGCGGATGCTCAACATCAGAAAGGATTAATTCTTCAAAACCTAGAGAATTTAAGCTCGGCTTTTGTTCCTGAACTTTCTGCACTTCAAGCCGATGTCCAATCGCAAAAAGATAGCGTATTACAGTATTTAGAAAAATCAGAAACCGAGTTTGCGACTCAATTGTCTCAACTCCAGGCTACTGTGCAGCAGCAACGAGACGTAATTCTCCATAACTTAGAGCAATTAAGTGCTGATTTTGCTCCGGGACTTTCGGCGATTGAGGCAGATGTGCAAGGGCACAAGAATTCTGTATTGGAAAATCTTAAACATTCAGAGACTGAATTTGCCGCTTCCCTATCGCAACTGCATATTAATGTGCAGCAGCAAAGGGACTTAATTTTGCAACGGCTAGAAGAATTAAGCTCGTCATTTGCTCCGGAACTTTCTGTCATCCAAGCAGATGTTCAAGGGCAGAAAGAGGCTATTCTACAAAATTTAGAGAAATCAGAACGATTGTTTGCGGCTGGACTGTTTGAACTCCACGCAGAAGCCGAAAAACAAAAAGACGTACTTGTGCGACAGCTAGAAGAATTAAGTTCTTCGTTTGCTCCGGAACTTTCTACCCTGCAAGCAGATGTCCAAGCGCAGAAAGATACCGTCCTCAAGAATTTGGAAAAATCAGAAACCGAGTTTGTTGCGGCTCTTGCTGAACTCCAAGTTAATGTACAACAGCAACGAGACTTAATCCTGCAAAACTTAGAGCAATTAAGTTCGGAGTTTGCCCCTCAACTAGGTGAACTCCAATCGGATGTTCAAGAGCAGAAAGAGGTTGTCCTACAAACCTTAAAACAATCAGAAACCGAGTTTGCGACTCAATTATCTCAACTCCAGCAAGAGGCTCAACAGCAACGAGATTTAATTTTGCAAAATCTGAGAAAACTAGAATCAGAGTTCTCCCCCCAACTAGCAGAAATTCAGGCCGCTGCCGAACAAAAGGCGCAGCAGCAAAAGGATATTACGCTGGAAAATCTGGAGAAATTAAGCAGCGAGATAACCGCTCAACTCTCCGCATCTCAATCGCAGATTCAAGGCGAAATAGCTCAAATTCTGCAAAATTTGAAAAATCGAGAAACTGAAGTTACATCTCAGCTTGCCGATTCGGAAGCTGGAATTCAAGAAAGGAGGGAGCGAACCCTTAGTAACTTAGAAAAATTAGAAGCTGAAATTACAACCAAGTTTTCTGAATTTCAGTCGCAAATTCAAGGACGAATGACTCAACTGCTGCAAAGCGTAAAAAATCAGGAAACTAAGTTAGCGAGTCAGGTTTCCGATTCTCAGTCGGGGATTCAACACAAAAAAGAGCAAACGGTACAAGGAATAGAACAATTAAAGACTGAAGTCACTGCCCAAGTTTCAAAATTACATTCCCAACTTCAAGAGCAAATTATTCAGACACTCCAAGACATGAAAAGTCGGGAGCATGAATTTGCGACACAACTTTCTCACTCCCAATCCGGGATTCAAACGAAGCGCGAGCAAACTTTACAGAGTTTAGAACAATTAGAAACTCAGGTTACAGCCCAATTATCGGAATTACAATCCCAGCTTCAGGCGCGAAAAGAGCAAACCTTTCAACATCTGGAGCAATTGGAAAGCAACCTTACCCATAAACTTTCTCAAGTTCAGTCCGATGCTCAAACCCAGAAACAGCAAATTTTGCAGCAATTGGCTGAACTTTCATCAGCATCTATTGCAGAGGCAGTTGTCCCGGAAGTGCAAGATAAAATCCACGCGCTGACGGAACAATTGGAACGTCTCAAATCAAATCATCCGGAATTATTCTTGAACCCGGATGATTATGTGCATCAGGGTAATGCTTCATTCACCCAAGGGCGCTATGAAGAGGCGATCGCCAACTATGATAAAGCCCTTGAGCTTCAGCCGAATAAAGCGAATCTTTGGTATCAGCGAGGCGTGGCGTTGTGGGAATTACAACGGTATGAAGAGGCGATCGCCTCCTTGGATAAAGTACTCGAACTCAAGCCGGATGACTCTGGTAGCTGGTATTATCGAGGTCTTGCCCTCAAGGAAATGCGACGATATGAAGGTGCGATCGCAGCGTTTAATAAGGTTGTGCAAACCCAACCCAATGACTACAAAGCTTGGCTGCACCGAGGCATGACGCTAAGGCGGTTAAAACGGAATGAGGATGCGATCGCTTCGTTTGACAAAGCGCTTGAGATTAAGCCGGATTATCATGAGGCTTGGGTGAATCGTGGAGTGGCGCTGGGTATGTTGCAACGACACGAAGAGGCGTTCCAGTCGTTTGACCAAGCCGTTCAAGTAGAGCCCGATGATGCGGTAGCCTGGTCAAATCGGGGTTTAGCGTTAGGGACGTTAGAACGGTATGAAGAGGCGGCGGCATCCTTTGACAAAGTGATAGAGTGCAATCCAGAGGCGTATAAAGGGTGGAATAACAGGGGTGAAATGCTCCTCAAACTCAAGCGCGATGAGGAGGCGATGGAGAGTTTCAATCGCGCGTTAGCCATTCAACCGAACTTTGCCAAGGCGTTGTACAACAAGGGTGTCTGTTATGCACGCCAGGGTGAGACGGACTTTGCGATCGATCATTTGGAAAAAGCGATCGCACTCGATCCTAGTTATCGGGCAGAAGCGAGAAGTAATCCCGATTTCGATGGACTGGTTGAGAATGATCGGTTCTGGCAGTTAATCGACGTAGAAAGTTAACGGGTAGGGGCACGACATGTCGTGCCCTTACGTTATTAGTAAAAAGAAACCAATAGACCTCTTACATAAATCCTGGGATGCCCCCTGTGAAATCCTTTTCCAGTCGTCTTGAGACGACTTTCGCTATTAGCCAGGGGTTTGAACCCTTGGCGGGTGAGTACGTCACGCAAAAACTCTCAACCGACTCATACCAATTCCGGGTCAGCTATCCCCTTTTTCGGCAACCCATAAAACTTTGTAGAGACGTTCCGGCGGAACGTCTCTACGACTAGAACCCAAAGAGGGGCTATAGAATCGGATTTGGTATCAACCCTCCATGCCCCATGCCCTAAGCAATGTGACACCCTTCCCTCAGTCCACCCTCACCACCTTTCTTACCCAGACACCTGATAGGCTGAAGGAATTGATTCAGATTCTGCGGTAAGAGGCTCCCTTGTTTTTTAGCGTTGTCATTCCCACTTATAATCGCAAACCCATCCTCGAAAAATGCCTGAGAGCGTTAGAACACCAGCAACTTAGGAGTAATAGCCTTGTTGACGGCTACGAAGTTGTTGTGGTGGATGATGGCTCAACGGATGGTACATTACAGTGGCTAGAGTACCACGCCAGTGAGTTGCCCCATGTGCGATCGCTCGCTCAAAACCATAAAGGGCCAGCCGCCGCTAGAAATTTGGGTGTAGAACAAGCTAAGGGTGACACCATTATCTTCATCGATAGCGATTTAGTCGTCACCGAGCATTTCCTTCAAGCCCATGCCGACGCCTTAGTGCAGGGACAGCAGCAACTGGGGAATAATTGCCTCTTTACCTATGGCTCGGTCATCAACACCTGCGACTTTGATAATCCTACATCCGAACCTTACAAAATAACGGACTTTTCAGCCGCTTACTTTGCCACGGGAAATGTTGCGATCGCACGCCAGTGGCTAGAAAAAGCAGGACTCTTCGATACTCGCTTTCAACTCTACGGTTGGGAAGACTTAGAACTCGGTGTTCGCCTCAAACACCTTGGTTTAAAACTGATTAAATGCCCTGCGGCTGTAGGATATCACTGGCATCCCCCCTTTGCTCTAGAGCAAATTCCTAAATTAATTGAAAAAGAAATTCAACGGGGTCGCATGGGAGTTTTGTTTTACCAAAAACACCCGACTTGGGATGTGCGGATGATGATTCAAATGACCTTATTACATCGCCTACTTTGGGGTATCCTTTCCTTTGGCGGACGGCTGAATGAACGGACAATGGCACCTTTATTGCAATGGTTAATCAATCAAGGTAAGCCCCAATTAGCCCTAGAAATCGCCCGAATTTTCCTCAATTGGTACAACGTTCAAGGCGTTTATGAAGCTTACGCACAAATGCAGCAAAAAGCCTAAAAATCCTCCCAAAAACCTCTGCACTCTTTGCGTTCTCCTCTGCGTACCTTTGCGTTAAAAACTTAACTCCTGGGATGCTAACGCATATGATATGAACTCCACGCAGCGGTACTAAAATTCACTGAGCTGGGCTGGATACCGAAACAACCGAATAGTGAAATTAGCCCAATCAACAAGGCATCCCACTAAACTCAAACCCACCCAAATATGTTACCTTAATAAAGTTGTCTAAATTCTGCACATCCAGGGTTTCGGGTGTTTCCGGTTTTTTTACCAAGGAAATCCGCCTGGATGGAAGGTAAACCCGAATCAGGAGTTTAAATAAATGCCAGTCATATCTTTAGCGGAAATGCTAGAGTCAGGGGTTCACTTTGGGCATCAGACCCGGCGGTGGAACCCGAAAATGGAACCGTATATCTACACCTCGCGCAATGGCGTCCACATCATTGACTTGGTGCAAACTGCCCAGTTGATGGAAGAAGCCTATCAGTTCATGCGTACCGCCTCAGAACAAGGCAAGAAGTTTCTCTTCGTCGGTACAAAGCGGCAAGCGGCAGGAATTATTGCTCAAGAAGCAAGCCGTTGTGGCGCTTACTACGTCAACCAACGGTGGTTGGGTGGAATGCTCACCAACTGGGAAACCATTAAGACACGAGTGGAGCGCTTAAAGGAATTAGAGCGCCGGGACGAAAGTGGCGCACTCGATTTACTGCCGAAAAAAGAAGCGTCAGTGCTGCGTCGTGAGCTGGGTAAGCTCCAGAAGTACTTAGGCGGCATTAAACTGATGCGCAAAGTTCCCGATGTTGTCGTCATCGTAGACCAACGGCGCGAGTACAACGCCATTTTGGAGTGCGAAAAACTAGGACTGACTCTCGTGTCCATGCTGGATACTAACTGTGACCCAGATCAGGTTGATATTCCGATTCCAGCTAATGATGATGCGATCCGGTCGATTAAGCTAATAGTAAGTAAGTTAGCTGATGCCATCTACGAAGGGCGTCATGGTCAGCTCGAAGTTGAAGAAGACTACGAAGACTATGAAGGCGCAATGGACGATATTGAAGAGGACGAAGAGGAAATCGACGATGTTGAGTATGGCGCAGAGGATGACGAGGGCAGCGAAGAGTAATTTATGTGTAATCTAAGTTCATAGGAGTAGGAACAAAAGCAAGATGGCGGAAATATCAGCAAAACTCGTCAAAGAGCTGCGCGACAAAACCGGCGCTGGCATGATGGATTGCAAAAAAGCTCTCGCAGAGAATGGCGGAGATATTACCAAAGCAACTGAATGGCTGCGGCAAAAAGGTATTACTTCTGCTGAGAAAAAATCAGGTCGCGTGGCAGCTGAAGGACTGGTAGGAAGCTATATCCACACGGGGGGTCGAGTCGGCGTCCTAGTGGAAGTGAACTGCGAAACAGATTTCGTCGCCCGCCGCGAAGAGTTCCAAGACTTGGTGCGCAACATCGCGATGCAAGTTGCGGCTTGCCCTAACGTCGAGTACGTGAAACTCGATGACATCCCTCAAAGTATTGCCCAAAAAGAAAAAGAAATTGAGATGGGTAGGGATGACTTAGCTGGCAAACCCGACAACATCAAAGAAAAGATTGTTCAAGGACGAATTGAAAAACGTCTCAAAGAACTGACGTTGATGGATCAGCCTTACATCCGCGACCAAAGCATCAGTGTAGAAGAGTTGGTGAAACAAACCATTGCTCTGTTGGGTGAAAACATCCAAGTGCGCCGCTTTACTCGCTATGTCCTAGGCGAAGGCATTGAGAAGGAAGAGAGCAACTTCGCTGAGGAAGTAGCCGCGCAGATGGGCGGAAACTAACTCAGGTAACCCTCGATCGCGCCGTTAAATTCCGGACAGGTCAACCCATAAAAGGCTGACCTGTCCACACTTTTGAGACGCTATCCTGAAGGATGAGAGTATAGCTAGATGCCCTTAGCGTCCAGCAGGGCTACACATATAGAAGCAATGGC
Organism: Waterburya sp.; assembly: GCA_036703055.1. Taxonomy (GTDB): domain Bacteria; phylum Cyanobacteriota; class Cyanobacteriia; order Cyanobacteriales; family Coleofasciculaceae; genus DATNPV01. The sequence goes on along the minus strand of DATNPV010000010.1, from coordinate 18,301 downwards.
TAGAGCAATTGAGAGAATCGAACAGGAGTTAGCCGCGATAGAGGAAGCGATCGCACTTTTGAGGGCAGAATTTCACAGTACTTATTCCAAATATCTACATTTACTTGGACAAGCTGTGCGGCGACAGTTGATTCTAGCCAGCTATCAAGTTTGTACTCATGGGTATCCTGAAGCGTTTCTGAGTTTGCCGTTCAGCCAACGGCAAACGTTGCAGCAATCCATACAACAGCTAGGGAAGCAGATTCAAGAGCAGTTGCTCTCCTCCCTCGAACCGTCAAACGATTCAATGGATACAGACGAGAGTGATAGCACTGAGCCAACTGCTGAGCCATTGCCAGAACAGCCAGAGCCATTACAGGATATGACTCCCGAACCCTCATCCGAATCGGTTGAGTCATCAGAATCCTCAGATGCCTCCGCCATCACAGAAACGACCAATACCCTGCCGACAAAAGCAGAACAACTCGCGAAGTGGCAGGAAAAAGTGGAGAAAGCGATCGCACGAACCTTGCAAAAGCTTTCTTTGAAAACGAATCGTCTGTTACAAGAAAACGGCATCCTGCCTGGCAAATTACCCGCAGTCGTCTTAGAAGCGGCTGCTAAGGCTGATGCATCCGGTGAGGTAACAACGGGCTCACCTAATCTTTTAAACTTGTTGATGGAAACCGAAAGTGAGGATAATGCAGAAGATTCAACGCTCACTCGTATCATTGCCATCAATTTGCGGTTGTCAGAAATCGAATTTGCTGACCCAGCCTTAAGTGCTAGTCGCCATCAAATTCGCCACCTTTCCGCCAAGGGCAACACGTTGTATCGACAGTATCAAAAAAAACAGCGAGAACGGTCTGTTGCTCAAGCTGAAGCGGCTTGGCGAGCAAGTTGGTACGAGGATTAAGGGTTGAAGGTTGGAAAGTTGAAGGTTGAAGGGCTTAGATTTCGAGTAGCAGCATTGGTTAGACAGTTATCTTTAACCTGCAACTTGCTAACTTCCAACCGGCTAATCTACCGAGCGGCTAGCTTTTGACATGAGAGAGAGGGAAGTTGTGGTAACAGAATTACCAGATTGGCAACGATTGCAAAAAGCTTTGTCAGTGGAAGCGGAGAAAGGGTTTACTGACTTGGTGGGCAACCAGTACCGCTTTAGTGAATTTCTTTGCCTCAGTTTCGGTCAAACCCCGAATATCTTGATACCCCAAGAGCGACGGCAGTGGCAGGCAATGGCTGCCAAGTTTGCCTATTATCGGCTCATGACGCTCGCTGAACGGCAACATTTAGTGGCAGACACCCGCCGATTTTTGTATCAGCTTCAGCAAGACATTGAACGCCGCAGCGCTAAACCTGTAACTCCAGAACCGTCTAAATTCAAATCGCCTCGAACTGCTCCCTTAATTCAGACGCAAAATCAGGCTCAGGAAACTCGTAGCCTCGCTCTAGACCACCCCCTGTCTAAAGTAGAGGAAATCGGTATCCGAAAGAGCGGATATTTAGCCCGCTTGGGGCTGCTTACCCTTCGTGACCTCCTTTACTACTACCCTCGTGACCACATTGATTATGCTCGCCAGGTTAATATCCGTAACCTGGAACCTGGTGAAACGGTGACGATTGTAGGAACAGTAAAGCGTTGCAACTGCTTTACTAGCCCGAAGAACAGCAAATTAAGCATTTTCGAGTTACAGCTACAAGATGCGACCGGTCAAATCAAGCTCAATCGCTTTTTTGCGGGGGTTCGTTATAGCCATCGGGGTTGGCAGGAAGCCCAAAAGTATCGCTATCCACCTGGAACCGTAGTGGCGGCGTCGGGTTTGGTAAAGAAGAATAAGTATGGTGTGACTTTAGAAGAACCAGAACTGGAAGTTTTAGACAGCCACGACGGTAGTATTGAATCGCTGACAATCGGTCGAGTTGTACCCGTGTATCCGCTGACGGATGGGGTACCGGCAGATATCGTGAGACAGGCGGTGATTGCACTACTACCTTATGCGTCTCAACTCAAAGAACCCCTTCCTGTCGTCTTGCGGCAGCAGTACGGGTTGATCGGTGTGAAGGATGCGATCGCCAATATCCATTTTCCCCCCGATAGCGATGTCTTAGCGCTTGCGCGACGCCGATTGGTGTTTGATGAGTTTTTCTACTTGCAGTTAGGGTTTCTCCAGCGTCGTCAGGCTTTAAAGCGATCGCAAAATAGTGCTGTACTCGCTCCTACAGGTCAACTGATTGATCGATTTAATCAGTTACTCCCGTTTGAACTTACGAATGCTCAGAAGCGAGTCATCAACGATATTCTCAATGACTTACAGTCCTCCACCCCGATGAATCGTTTAGTGCAGGGGGATGTTGGTTCTGGGAAAACCGTCGTCGCCGTCGTTGCCATCCTCGCCGCCATCCAATCGGGTTACCAAGCCGCATTGATGGCGCCGACAGAAGTGTTAGCAGAACAACATTACCGCAAACTTGTGAGCTGGTTCAACCTGCTACATCTGCCCGTAGAACTGCTGACCGGTTCCACGACGGCCAAAAAGCGTCGTCAAATTCATGCTCAGCTAGAAACGGGCGAATTGCCGCTTTTGGTAGGAACTCATGCTCTGATTCAAGATCCAGTGAACTTCCAACAACTGGGTTTAGTCGTTATTGATGAGCAGCATCGGTTTGGTGTACAGCAACGAGCACGTTTGCAACAAAAAGGGCAGTCCCCTCATGTCCTAACCATGACTGCAACACCCATTCCCAGGACACTAGCGCTGACGTTGCACGGAGATTTGGATGTCAGTCAGATCGATGAATTGCCACCCGGTCGTCAGAAGATTCACACTACAGTTCTTTCAGGGAAGGAACGCAACAACGCCTATGACTTGATGCGTCGGGAAATCGTGCAGGGGCGTCAAGCTTATATCGTACTACCCTTGATTGAAGAATCCGAAAAATTGGATGTGCGATCGGCGGTTGAAGAGCATCAACGATTATCTGAAAGTATTTTCTCAGAATTTCAAGTTGGGCTATTGCACGGTCGCATGAGTTCAGCGGAAAAAGATGAGGCGCTGAATGCGTTCCGGGACAACCAAACTCAAATCATCGTTTCCACAACAGTGATTGAGGTGGGCGTCGATGTCCCCAACGCTACCGTGATGATGATTGAAAATGCTGAACGGTTTGGGTTATCTCAATTGCATCAATTACGAGGTCGAGTTGGTCGGGGTTCTCACCAATCTTACTGCCTGTTAATGAGTGGTTCTAAAACTGATACGGCACGTCAGCGTTTGGGTGTGTTGGAACAGTCGCAGGATGGCTTTTTCATTTCAGAGATGGATATGCGCTTTCGGGGGCCGGGTGAAGTTTTGGGTAAGCGCCAGTCAGGGTTAGCGGATTTTGCCTTAGCGAGTTTGGTGGAAGACCAAGAAGTGTTGAATTTGGCACGAGATGCGGCGGAGAAGGTGATTATGCAAGATGAAACACTGGAAAGTTGGCCTTTAATGAAAGCTGAGTTGGAGTATCGCTACTCTAAGTTAATGGGTGGCGCAATTTTGACGTGACTGAACGCGATCGCTGTAGTAGTAATAAACATACAAGCCCTCTGCCTTACTCGCTGCGCTGCGTCCGCTATGCTGCTAACGCACCATGCTACGCAAACGCTAACTGCCTTTTGCCGTACTTCACACTTCATTTGACCGCCGTTTCTGCGGAAAGCTCAACATTAGAGGTTTCTTCATCACTTCCTACTTCTTGTACTCGTGGCATCAAGAGAGCAGCAACCATCAGAAAACCACCGCCGACGACGATCGCTAGCAGGCGATTATTATGGAGAATATTTTCCATTACCCAGCCAAAACCAACAGAGACACAAATCTGTGGCAATACAACGAAGAAGTTAAAAATTCCCATATAAATCCCACTCTGTTCCAACGGTAAAGAACTCATCAAGAGGGCATAAGGCATTGCCAAAACACTCGCCCAGACAAGACCAATACCAACCATTGGCACGAGTAAGAGATATTGGTTGGTAATCTTAGCTAACGATAGCAAACCCGCAGCACCACAGAGCAAGCAAATGCTATGAGTTAACTTGATACTAATTACCTGCGCCAAACGAGGCAACATAAATGAAATGATTATACCGACTGCATTGTAAGTAGCGATACAAATTCCTGCCCATTCAATACCAATGGTATAAGCCGATGAATCCTGGTCAGTAGCACCGAAAATGTTGTGAGCGATCGCAGGCGGAAAATATAGAAAGAAGCAGTCTAAACCGAGCCAAGTAAACCATTGAACCCAGGCAAGCTGTTTCATCATTAATGGCATTTCTTGCAATGCTCCCCAAATTTCTCGGAAGCTGCCCAGAAGACCACTTCGCTGCATTTGTTTCTGCTTAAACTCTGCCAAATCGGGTGGAGGATATTCCTTCGTCGTCACCACAGTCCATAGAATTGTCCCTAAAAAAAGTGCTGCCCCAACATAAAAAGAGAGTTCTACGGTTAGAGGAATCTTCTGTTCGTTGCTGTTAAGATTGGAGACGCCAAAGACGTGATGCAAAACCCAAGGAAATAGGGACGCCAACACCGAACCGAGTCCAATGAAAAGACCTTGTACAGCAAATCCTTGAGTTCGCTGTTCTTTGGGGAGCAAGTCGCCCACAAATGCTCGAAATGGCACCATTGTAATATTAGCGGATGTATCCAAAAGCCAAAGCAATCCTGCCGCCATCCACAATGTTGAAGAATGAGGCATCAGTACTAGGGCAATGGCGGCTAAAATGGCACCCATTAAGAAGTAAGGCCGCCGCCTGCCTAAGAATCCCCAGGTGCGATCGCTCATATTACCGATAATCGGCTGAATTACTAAGCCTGTAAAAGGAGCCGCGAACCAAAGCATAGGAAGTTCGTGGGCATGAGCCCCCAAACGCTCGAAAATCGCACTGATGTTGGCCATTTGGAGACCCCAGCCAAACTGAATGCCGAGAAATCCAACGCTCATATTGCACAGTTGTAAGGCGTTCAATTGTTCCTTTTTCATTACCTGAGCCGTTCAGTTTTGTAGGAAATTTCCACTAAGTTAAACAAATTTAATAAAAATTATTTCTAACTTGAGATACACAAGTACAAAATTAACTTGGTGACTGCATATCAGCTACCGGAAGATATTCTCCTGCCATCGCTCAATCCCTATCTATAAAAGCATTTGCAGACATACAGCCAATAGGCGAGTCATCGTTGATTGAGCCAGGAATCTTGGCAACATTTTGCAAGTAGGTGATTTAAAAATCAGCCGAAATGGGTAAATTTAATTTGACAAGCATCCGTCCTATCCGTAGACAGTAGCCTTGACGGTTAAAGTTCTCCCAAGCAAAGAAGGTAAGGTAGTTATGAGTACAGTTCTGGTTGTTGAAGACTCTCGCAGCCAACGGGAGTGCATTTCAAACCAACTAAGCTGGAGCGGATTGCAGGTAATCCAAGCCTGTGATGGGGTCGAAGCTCTAGACCAAATTCAGGCCAACTGCCCTGATTTAGTGCTACTCGATATTATCATGCCCCGGATGGATGGCTACGGTGTTTGTCGTCTGCTTAAAGCTAACCCTGAAACCCAGAATGTACCGGTTGTCTTTCTAACAGGAAAAGTACAACAGTTAGATATTTACTGGTGTATAAAACAGGCAGAAGCTTATATTACCAAACCTTGGCAGCCCCGAGAACTACTGGACACGATAAAACGAGTGTTACTGAATTCTAGAAATTTACGGGAATCTGCCTCCGCAGAGGCTTGGACAGAGTACGGAATTTCTATCCTCAAGATGATTGAATTATACGAATGCCGTGCTGATGCTTGGACAAAATATACGGTGCAAATTATTCGCTTATATGACTATGCCCTTACCGCTTTTAAACACGCCTTAGATATTGACTTTAGTCACCCTTTAGCCCATCAATACCAAGCTCAGCTTCAGAAAAATTGGGATATTTTATTGGAAAAGTTAGAACAAACCAAGCCCTGCCATGTATGCCGTTATTACTATGGCAAAGAAGGCTTAAACTGTGCGGTACATCCAGGCGGACGCCTTGAGGAGCTGTGTCGGGACTGGGACTTTAGATAAAAGCAACATAGATGGAGATATTGTCATGAAAACAATTGACTACTTTCAAAAGTTGTCCCAGTACAACGGTTGGATGAATGAGCGGCTTTTTGATGTATGTAACTCTATTCCCGATGCCGTTCGTAAACAAGATCGAGGAGCTTTTTTTCGTTCGATTCACGGCACTCTCAACCACATTTTACTAGCGGATAAACTCTGGTTAGGACGATTCAAGCATCAGCCTTTTGAGATTAACTCCCTCGATCAGGAACTTTTTGCTGAATTTGCCGCTTTGCGCCAAGAACGTCAAAAAATTGACCAAGAAATTATGGCATGGGTCGCTTCTCTCAATGAAGAGCAGTTGGCTGCACCCTTGAAGTTTACCAGTGCAGTTCAACGCCGAGAGTGTATATTTCCCTTGTGGCACGCCGCCACACATTTTTTTAACCATCAAACCCACCATCGAGGACAAGTGACAACCTTGTTGAATCAGGGCGGTTATGACGTTGGGGTAACGGATTTGCTGTGCTTACCGGGGGCTGAGATTGAACTGTAGAAGGAAGAAGGAAACCTTTCGGGAGGGTAAAAGGGAAAAGGAAAAAATTCTTCACTTCTACCTTTTACCTTTCGCTGATTTGTTAGGCCATCTGCGAGGCTCTCGTTTGGCATTGCTCAACTTGCTTCAACAACTGCTCAATCGTGTAGGCAGGTTCTTTGCAAGTCAGCGCTTGACAGACTAAACCGATTACGTCTTTTGGTAAATTAGACTCTTGCTGATAGACACTAGCAGGCCAGTATTGAGTACTGAAAGCAGCTAGCTGTTCAGCATCAGAGCGAATTAAAGTACAGTGAGCATACCAATCTAAAGCCGTAAATAAGCTGGGACAGACTTGGGGAGATTGGTTCATAACACTGCTAAACGCTTGTAACGATTGCTCTGCCTGATCGAGATACTGGAGGTCTTCTGTGAGTAAGGCAAGACGAACCAGATTCGCGATCGCTATCCCATTGGCAGAGGGTGTGGCATTATCAGCATAGCTGCGCTCCCGCACCAACAATTCAGCACTGGCATCACTCGGAGCGTTATAGTAACCCCCTAGTTCCACACTCCAGAGGAATTCGTCAAACTCCTCTTGAACTTTATCGGCTTTCTCTAACCAGTAGGAAGGTTGAAAGTTGGAAGATTGGTTTAAAGGCTCAACCGATGACTGACTCACTCGCCAATTCGCTTGGTGCAAATCTAGTAAGGCTTTGATAAACAGGGCATAATCTTCCGACTGTGCCAACACCGATGGTTGTCCTTCATAGTTGAGTCGGTGAAAGCGCCCTTCCACCCATTGATGGTTCAGAATAAAGTTCGCTGCATCTGTTGCCAGCTTCAAGTATTCCGGCTGATGAAATACACTGTAAGCCCGTGCCAATCCGGAAATCATCAAGCTATTCCAGGCGACAATCATTTTTGTATCGGTTACTGGCGGAATTCGACCAGCCCAATTCCCTCGTTTAGCTTCCTGATTATTTCGGGCTGGTGGGAAGGTTTCTAAGGCATCAGGTTTTGAGCCATAACGCACCTCAAACAGTTTGGCTAAAGCGGCTTCAACTGTCTCAGTTAACTCCTCAGAGTGATGGCGCTGTAAGACATTTTTCCCTTCAAAATTGCCTTGAGCAGTAATCGTAAATTGCTCTTTGAGTTCCGCTAATTCTGAGGGAGTTAGGACTTGTTCTAATTCGGGGTAACTCCACACATAAAAATCCCCTTCTTCGGGTTCAACGGCATTTGGGTCAGTAAAATTATCAGCATCCTGAGCGGCATAAAAAAAGCCTTGAGGAGAAGTCATTTCCCGCTGGAGCCATTGAACTGTCCCTGCGATCGCTCGTTTCAAGGCCGCTTCCTGAATACCCGCACTCCACAAATTTGCCAAAAACTCGACAATTTGCCCGTTGTCATAAAGCATTTTTTCAAAATGCGGTACCGTCCAAGTGGCGTCAACCGTGTAGCGATGAAACCCACCCGCCACATGGTCGTAAATACCCCCCTTAGCCAAGTCTAATCCTCGCGATCGCACCGCTTGATAGGCATCGTTTTTCGAGTCAAACTCAAAGCGAGTGCCTCGTAGGACAAGTTCAGCATAGGGCATCATCGGGAAGCTGGGGCCATAATTCCCAGCACTCACCACCCTTGTATTTGTCTCGATGCCACGCTCTAGCAAATCATGGCTCAGTTCCTCTGTATTTGAAGGAGCAACAGCCTGCTGGAGGTGTGCCAAAATCTCTTCTTTGAAGGTTTGCAGCTTGGTTTTTTCGATATCGTAGAAGCGGCGAACGGCTTGCAAGACTTGTAAAAATCCGGGGCGTCCATAGCGGGGTTCTAGGGGGAAGTAGGTGCCCCCATAAAACGGTACCCGATCATCCGGCGTCAGGAAGACATTGAGAGGCCAACCCCCTTGACCGGTCATCATCTGCAATGCCTGCATGTAAATACTGTCAACATCGGGGCGTTCTTCCCGATCTACCTTGATCGGCAAGAAATTGGCATTCATAAACTCGGCGATCGCAACATCGGAAAACGCCTCGCCTTCCATCACTGTGCACCAATGGCAGCTAGAGTAACCGATGGACAGGAAAATTGGCTTATTGGTTGCCCTTGCTGTTTCCAGGGCTTCATCACACCAAGGCCACCAATCGATAGGATTTTCAGCGTGTTTCCGGAGGTATAAGCTTTTAGACTGAGCAAGGCGGTTGGTCATGGCAACTGATGGGTATAACGGAAGAGACGCACGTTCTAGATATCTGCTGTCAGTCTGTTGCAAAAAACAATTCTTTTTTTTACAGTGACACACACCCAACAGACGGTGACCCCACTAGCTTATCGAATGTCTCTGCTCAGTACTGGCAGAACCTCAGCCTTTTTTAACTTCTTGGAACTGTATATGAAACTCTCAGAACGCTTTACCGATGCCTTAATCTTTGCGTCCCACTTGCACGCCAACCAAACCCGCAAAGGGGGTGGGATTCCCTACATTGCTCACCTGTTAGGTGTTGCCAGTATTGCCCTAGAACATGGGGCGAATGAAGATGAAGCGATCGCAGCCCTACTCCATGATGCGATCGAAGACCAAGGTGGGGACGCCACTCGCCAAGAAATCCGTCGCCGCTTCGGGGATACCGTAACTGACATTGTTAATGGTTGTACCGATGCTGACACAACACCCAAGCCTCCTTGGCGCGATCGCAAAGAAGCTTATATTGCTCATATCCCCAAAGCCTCACCCTCCGTGCGTTTAGTCGCGGCTGCCGATAAACTTTACAATGCCCGCTCCGTTCTAAATGATTATCGTTTGATTGGAGAGGCGGTGTGGGAGCGCTTTCAGGGGGGCAAAGACGGTTCTCTATGGTACTACCGAGCAGTTGTAGAAGCCTTACGCACGGTTGAGTCCAATCCTCTAATTGATGAATTGGATCGCGTAGTCAGTGAACTGGAAAGATTAGTTAATGCGGCGACAAACGACTAAACTCCCCGTCAAAACGTTTTCACCTAGTAATCATCTGCTAGGATTCTGTCACGCTATATTCAATTTATATAGCCTGACTATTTAAGAAACACCGATAATCGCCATGATGAATATTGAAATTCAAGATCGGAAAGTGGCGAAAACAATGCTGAGAGAGGCACTCGCTACCTACGAGGGTAATACCAAGCATGAGGTTGTAGCCGCAGCAATTGAGAAACTTGTGAGCCTTAATCCAACCGCAGCACCTGCTCACAGCGAAGAGCTAATGGATGGGCAATGGCTGTTGATCAATGCCCCCAACTTTCCCAACGGAGAACGGCGAGCTGACGGAAAATATGTTTATAGTCTTGGTCGGCTTGCTTTTAACATGTTTCAACCGACGAGCTTGAAGCTTGTGATTGATCGGGTGCTGCAACCTGTCATCCCGATAGGGAATGGTCAACAACGGACTCACGATATTATTGTTGAATTCACTACGGTAGACGAGAACACTCCTACGCTACAAGGCATTACTCACAACTTGGGGGTTTGTGAACCGATTAGTGATAACACCTTGCAAGTGCAGTTCACAGGGGGAACGCTGGCACCGAAGGAACAACAAGAGATGGCAGCGTGGACAGCGATATTCGGCGATCAATCCAAACCTTCTAAAAGAAGTCTCAAGGAAAGGCTGATGAGCAGCATTTTGAGGATCATGTTTGGGATTGTTCCGCCTCAAGGAATGGATCGTCAAACGGGACAAATTTCCTTCAAAATGCGGAAGTCTCCCAAAGGGAAGCTTCAACTGCTGTATCTTGATGAAGAACTGCGTATCACACGAGGAGAGCGGGGTACTGTACTCGTATGTGAACGGCTTCATGGGTAGGTTTGACTGAATTTTCCCTCCTTTTTCAAGGGGGGCTGGGGGGAAATCTCACTGGATTGCTCAGCAGAGGTCAAAACTTGCTGATACAATCCCAACAACCGACCCGCACGCTGTTCCCTCCTCAAAATACACGGTGTACGCCGCTTATCAGCCATTAAAACTGAGGGCGTCGCTACCCCAATCAGGGCAAAAGTTAGTCGTCGGTAATCGGCGCGATCAGCTCGCTTGTTATAACAATAGCGGATGATGGGAAAAAATCATCACTATTAAAATTCAATCTAAAAATACTGTCAATTTCATCTACATATTCATAAGGCGAGTTGGGTGGAGCGCTCATAAAATCAAGCTCCTACAAACGTGAATTTTTACTCAGTGCAGTGGTTTTTCGATATATCTCTGAAGTCTGACCCCTTATGCAAGAAGTCTACACAATGTTGCTAATCCTAAACTGTGAAAGCATTAACTTTAGTTAAAGAAAGACTACAAAATATATCTTTCCTAAACTGATGTGTTTTTGAATACTCACTCTGCTTGAGACCTTTCAAACTGGAAATACTATTTTCGACCGAAGTTCTGTTACTTAAAAGGTGTTGTAAATGTTAGACACCCAGCGATACTACAAAATTCTCGACCTAGAGCCGGGAGCCTCGCCGGAGGACGTTCATCAGGGTTACATTGATTTGACCTGGGTATGGCACCCTGATCGTTTTGTCGGTCATCCGCGCTTACAACAAAAAGCCCACCACAAGCTTCAAGAAATTAATGAAGCTCATGCTCAGTTACGCTTTTTACAAACAGCTACTCGACGCAAAGATTGTTGTACCAAGTCCCAATCCAGGGTCTCTTCACCTCCACAAGCTCAAGCGTCCTCAGAGAACTTGGAGCAGCCGCCAGCGAATCAGACCAAACGAGGAGACACCAGAAAGACCGTAACAGACTGTAGGCCGCACTTCAAGCCCAATAGCCGCCAAATTGATGAATGGTTAGATTAGATAATTGATCGCAGGAGGCGGAGTTGGATACGGGATTAGCGCCAATCGAACTAATCACTCAAGGCTTCTACATTTTGCCGGAAAGCAATTAAAGCATAACCGTCCCGCATTTCCGCTAAGGCGCGCAGAATGCCGTCGGAAGCTTCTAGCGGTACAATTGTCCGAATCTCAACGTTGGTGTTGTAGCCAATAATATCACTCATATCTCCCATCCGTCTGCCATGACCTCCTTCACCCTGGACTTGGTTGAGGGTGTAGCCAGTGACTCCCTGATTTTTGAGCAGTTTCACAATTCGGTCTCTCAGCACCGCTTCACCAATAATCGTGATCAAGACAGCGGATTTGATGGGTGTATCTTCAGTAGACATAACTTAAACTCCTCAAATACTATTTTCAAAACAGATATAGCGATTCTCGATGGAGTGGAGTACAGCTAACTTCTGCCCTGGAGCCCTGGAGCCCTCTGCCTTAAAACCATCAGCCCTGTACCTCATCCAAATGCAAATCGCTATAACTCCATAACTCCGCAGCGAGGAAACAGATCTAGCTGCACGTTGGCGAGCAAGTTATTCAAGCTCGCGAAAAATTCAACTAGGGTTAAGGAACACTTAGGGGTAGTAATACTCCAACCGTTCCACTGACAAAATTTTCTTCTGCCATGTAATAGTCTAAAATGCCTGTGCCCTCTTGCGCTCCAAACCGTATGAGTTTCGATGAATCGCTACATAGATTGCTCAATTACTACCCAATTCCACAACAACAGGCACTCCGGAGGTTTCGTAGCGATTTACAGCAAAGACAGCTACACGTTCAACCTGATTATCCGAATTGTTGCTGTTGAGTCGGTATGAGGTTTGCCGTCCGGGTAGCACTTGAGTAGTCCACTCACGTCCAATCCGTGTCTGAAGAACCCACAACCCGACCTGTTGCGTATCCGTAGCTTGCCAGCTTAGTTGAATTTCACCTGAAGTTTCCTCTTTACGAACTGTGAGAATTGGTGGACTCGGTGGTGTGTTGGACAGCCAAGGCGATGCCGGAACCAAAGCTGGACGGGTGTAAAGTTCTTTTGCCAACAAGTCCGAAATTCCAGCACGATTCTGCATCAAGGTGTTCATACTGAAATGGATGTTGCCTGTTGCTCCTAAATAACCTCGTGTGATTCGGATTTGATAGAGAATCTCATCAGCCGGCCAAGCGTTAGGGCTGTTGTTAGCTACCCGACTCGTGAAATTTCCAGGCCAAATGTGCCTTCCTTTGGTGTTCTGCTCAATCCACCAGTTTAGTAACACGGGATAACTTTGAGCGGTCTGTTCTATCTTCCAGTAAAGCTGTGGGGAAAAGTAGTCTAACCAACCCTTCTCTAGCCATTTTCGGGAATCGGCGTAGATCTGCTTATAGGCGTCAAAGGTATCAAATCCGTCAAAAGTTTTTGTCTGTGCGGGATAACCGGGTTTCCAAATCCCAAACGGACTAATCCCAAACTTCACCCAAGGCTTTTCCTTTTTAATCGCCTGGTAGAGTCGCTTAATAAACGTATTGATATTGTCTCGCCGCCAGTCATCACGACTCAGTAGACCTCCCAATCGCACGTATTTCTGCCAACTCCCCTCATCCGGGAAGTCGATCACCTTTTTATTCTCATCTCGCACCGGGTAAGGATAGTAGTAGTCATCAAGGTGAACTCCATCAATGTCGTAGCGGCGCACGACATCCAGAATGACGTTTCGAGTGTAATCCTGAACGGCCTTTTCGCCAGGGTCTAGCCAAAGATACTTCCCATACTGTTTCACCCAGTCTGGATGAGTTTTACTGATGTGGTTGGCTGAAACTTCAGTTGTGACATTGGCAGGACGTGCACGGTAAGGATTGAACCAGGCGTGCAACTCCAGCCCTCGCTTGTGCGCCTCTTCCACGGCAAATGCTAAAGGGTCATAGTACGGGTTTGGTGCTTTGCCCATCTGCCCAGTTAAGTACTCTGACCAGGGTTCATAGGGAGAGGCGTACAAGGCATCACAGGCGGGGCGTACTTGCAAAATGACCGCGTTTAACTTCAACTGCGCCGCGCGATCGAGCATAGCAATCAGTTCCGCCTTTTGCTGCTCGGTTGTCAGTCCCGGTTTGGACGGCCAATCGATATTTCCTACAGTAGCAATCCAGACTCCACGAAATTCTCGTTTTGGCGGAGGCGGGATGGCAGAGTTTGGGTTATTGGGGGTGGCTACAGACTGGACAGATGGACTGCCAAGAAGTAACAGTCCACTGAGAACAATTGCTCTGATATTCACAAACGTTCCTGAATTGGCATAGGTAGGCAGGCACTTACTCACACCAAGTTGCATTCAAACGTATAACTCACTCTTTCTCTTGCCTCAGCGTCCTCTGCGCCTGGAGTGGTTCATTAAACAAACGCTAGACTGCAACTGAGTTCATACTCATTCTCTGTCATGATGAACGCAACGCTGCATCAGGGCACACAGCCGTGCGCCCCGACAAGAGTCTGATGCGTTGCAGGAAAATTGGAAACTGAATTTAGGCGATTGTCACTTCGCTGGACAAGTAGACATCCTGAATCGCGTGAAACAGCTTGACACCTTCCTCAAACGGGCGCTGGAATGTCTTGCGACCGGAAATTAAGCCACAACCCCCAGCACGTTTATTAATCACAGCCGTGCGGACAGCTTCGGCAAAGTCACTTTTACCCGATGCCCCACCGGAGTTAATTAAACCCGCACGACCACAGTAGCAGTTGAGGACTTGATAGCGAGTCAAGTCAATCGGGTGGTCGGTTGTGAGGTCGGTGTACACTCGCTCATTGGTTTTACCGTATGACTTACCAGTGGCTTTAGCAATCGCACCGTAGCCGTTGTTATTTTCAGGCAGCTTTTGCTTGATGATGTCGGCTTCGATGGTAACGCCCAAGTGGTTCGCCTGCCCGGTGAGGTCAGCGGCAACGTGATAGTCTTTATCTTGCTTGAACGCACTGTTACGCAGATAGCACCAGAGGATAGTTGCCATACCCAGTTCGTGGGCACGGGCAAAGGCGCGGCTGACTTCCTGAATTTGGCGGGTGGACTGTTCGGAACCAAAATAAATTGTGGCACCCACAGCAACTGCCCCTAAATTCCAGGCTTGCTCGACACTGCCAAACATCACTTGGTCAAAGGCGTTGGGGTAGGTGAGCAGTTCGTTATGGTTGATTTTCATAATGAACGGGATGCGGTGGGCATACTTGCGAGACACCATACCCAAGACGCCCAGTGTGGTGGCAACGGCATTGCAACCGCCTTCGATCGCAAGTTTAACGATGTTTTCCGGGTCGAAGTACATCGGGTTGGGGGCGAAGGAGGCACCGGCGGAGTGTTCAATCCCTTGGTCTACGGGCAGGATGGAGAGATATCCAGTGTTAGCGAGGCGTCCGTGTGAGTAGAGTTGCTGAAGCGAACGGAGAACTTGGGGATTGCGATCGCTTTGTGCAAAAATGCGATCAACCGAATCCGGGCCAGGTAGATGTAGTAGCTCTTGGGAAACTTTGGCTTTGTAAGTCAGTAAGTTTTCAGCTTCGTCACCCAGCGAGGATGCAATTGATTGAGGTGCAGATAATGTAGCGGTCATAAGACTTTTCCTCAAAACTTTACTTTATGAGGGAGCTGTTCTTTCATTTTGGCAGTGCCTTACCCGACCGCTCTACCTACAACGATAGACTCTTGGTTGACTAGAGCAGCGGTTCACGATTTTTCCCAGTTGGGGATGCGCGCTTGGCTGATTTTTAGGTGTTTGGCAATTTGCTAGAGGGTGATAGCGAAGCTCTCTTCGACGTTAGCGAAGCGGGGCGAAGCGGGGCGAAGCCCAAGAGCGTAGGAACGAGCGTCTGACGAACTTAGTCAAACTCAGTTTGGCAGTAAGTGTTGAGAAGATGGATGCAATTTGCGATCGCACCCAGATGCGCAATTTCATAACCATGAGTATTTTGCGTTGGGAAGCTCAAACAAGCTGCACGAGCAACATGACCAAACTTCATGGCAATGGAAGCATCGCTACCAAATTTACTCAGGATTGCTAGCTGTAAGGGAACACCAGAAGCTTTTGCTGCCTGCCGCAACTCCCAATTTAACCCTTCATCGTACATCCCATAACTATCTTGAGACAGTAACACGGGCGCTTCCCCATCTGCGATCGGGTACTCTGACGATAAGGGGCAAATTTCTAGAGCAATTAAGGCATCCAACGGTTGATTTTGGGTGAAATAAAGTGCCCCAATTGCTCCTACCTCTTCCTTCGCCGACGCGACTAAATAAGTATCCACAGCAGGAGTCTTTAACTGTTCGGCTAACGCCAAAAGAATAGCTACAGACGCCTTATTATCAAGTGTGTAACTAGCAATATAATCCTTCAGCCGTATCGGTCGCTTGCGATGCTTCCCTACCACCATGCGGGTTCCCGGACGTATGCCAGCGGCTTCGAGTTCTTCTAAGGTACATTTCGTTTCAATCCACGCATCTTCCCAACGCACTGGAGTATCTTCCTGCTGGACTTGTTGAGGGGATTCATGGGAAACATGGCGCGAACCAAAGGAGAGAATGCCACTAATCGTTTGTTTGTCGCCCAACAAATCGACAACTCCCTCTCCATATACCCAAGGGAACGCGCCGCCGAGTTTGCGGACTTCAACGCATCCATCCTCATTTACACACTTGACAATTGCGCCAATTTCATCTTTGTGCGCTGTAATCGCGATCACACGATTAGGATTTCGTCCAGGGATTTTGGCGATCGCATTTCCAGCTCGATCTTGCCACGCCTCAACGCTCAACGCTTGAAATCGACGCATCAACAGCTGGTCAATTTCCCCCTCCACACCACTGGGAGAATGATGCAACACTAGCTCTTCAATCGTTTTGAAGAGTTGGTCGTAATCAAACGAAGGCATATTGACCCCTGCAAGCTAACTTCTGTAAGTTAGTCTACAGTTTTACTCCCCTTGACTAAGCTGACTTTTTTAGATTTGTGCTTCAGCTTCCAACGTGTAGCCAAAGCACCAAAGACGATTGTCCCCATGACGGAAGCTGGTTCAGGTACGGGTTCGGGTTCGGATTGCAGTTGTCTATAGGCTAATTCTTCAATGTGCTTATGAGTAGCAGTTGATGGGTGTTTATCATCCCAAAACAAATACTGGTCTTGCACACTTCGACCACCAGCAACACAGTTCAAATTGTTGATACAAGCATCTGTAATATTTGTGAAGCCGTATTGACTTGGGTTGGAAATAGCATTATTGAAAAGGGAATTCACATCCACCAATCTGATGTTCAGGTTAGAAGCTGTAGTGTTGTCTAAGGTGTTAAGGGTTGTAGCCAGACTTGTATTATGCTGGCTAGTTAGTGTATTGAGCCTACCAGAATCTTGAGTAGTGCGCGTCAGCGGTAGGCTTCCTAGGTTGGGTAGGTTAGCTATCAAGAAATTTCTCGCACCGAGAGTGACCAGTGAATTCAAAGCGAACGATAAATTGCTGATACTAGTGTTTGGTGTGGTAAAGGGTGTAAAAGTAGTACTCTGGGTAGGCAGATAATCATTCGCCCCCCCCCACAAGACATAAAGCGCATTTGGGTCAGCTGGCTGATTAGCTGAGAGGAGGTTCGCAAACGACCCAATCTGCTGTCGTAATCCTGGTAAAACTGGAGCGATAGTGTTGTCCGTTCCTGTGGTTGCTCCGGCGATCGCAAAATTTATCCCTTGAGTTGGACTACTTGCGGGAGTAAGCGCTGTGTAAGGAGTTGGGTTTAAGTTGAGGTCTTGAGCGAGATACTCCACCCAAGTCGGGCCATTGGAAAAACGTCCATTGAAGTAGGGAGATGGTGGAATTTGTCCTCCTGTAAGATTGAACAGATTGCCCGGATCAGAAAGGCTGTCACCAAAGACATACATCCGACTAAACGTCACAGCCAAAGCCTTAAGTGGAAGCAGTGTAGATAAGAGAAGCAGCCCTATTAGTGCAATTGGCTTTCTCATAGTAGTTTCCCCTGCCTAGATTTGGGGACAGTATAAAACTTCTAGGGGAGAAAATGATTAAATTAAGGAGAAATTTTTACCGCATCTAGATTTAAAAGAGAAAATCTTAAAATGGCATTTTTGGGAAAAAACTTATGAAATTTCAGCAAAAGTTCAAATTTAATTACAAAAAAGCCTTCCAACTTTCTCTTCTGGTCAATACTTTAGTGTTAGTAATCGTGTGGTTGTTGCTCATACAGTCTCCAGTAGGAGCTGTCGCCAACCTTACTCGGATTGGGAGAGCCGATAAAACCACTTCCTATAAGCTGCAAATGGATAAGACAGATATCGTCTTTGTCTATTGCAAAACGGGTAGCGTTGAACCGACGCTGGTAACCCTAAGAAACCAAAAATCGCTTACATGTCCTCAGTAACGGACTGGAGTGGTAGCTTATTGAGCGATCCCACCTTTGATTTGCCCATTAGACCTGTTTTGAAAGTCTCCTTTCATTCTGGAGCGTGAGCAGTATGCTTATAGCCGTCTCTTGCAAAAGTAAATTTTCGCCCCCCAACCCCCCAATTCTGGGGGGAACATGAGTTCAAAGTCCCCAAAAATTTGGGGAGTTAGGGGGCATTCTAGGATTTATGCAAGAGACGCCCATGAACTGGCGTTCACGAACCTTGCGATGAAAATGGATTTTCAAGACAGGTCTATTGAAATTGCGCATAGGGCATGAAGTACTGTTCTCTAGGCCAATTAAATGTGGACAAGCTTAGTTTATTGGCTCTGGGAATTCGATGGTGTAGATTCCGGTTGAGCAGATGGCTGACTCGGTTGACTCTTCAGCTTGCGTGCCTCTTGAGCCGATAACCCTTCGCCCTGAGA